>CAWFMU010000024.1:0-71468 GCA_963816865.1 Terriglobia bacterium | reverse complement strand
GTTATTCTCTGCTATATTTGCTTGTGAATGCCTGACCTGAAGAAGATTTAGAGCGATGTCCCACGCGCGCATCTCCGCCGACCCTGCCATCATGATGGGCAAGCCCTGCATTAAGGGCACCCGCATAACGGTGGAATTGATTTTACGTAAACTGGGCGCAGGCCGTTCGTTTGCCGACCTTCTTGATGCCTACCCGCATCTTGCGGAGGACGATTTGCGAGCAGCTCTCGCCTTCGCCGCCGACTACATGCAACACGAGACCGTTCTCGCCGCCGAGTGATTTATGCGATTTGTTGCGGACGAGAACGTCTCGCGGCGCCTCATTGAGCAGCTTAGCAGGAGTGGCCACGATGTCACGTCGATCGCGGGGACGCTTTCTGGAATATCGGACACAGAGGTTCTTAAGGTGGCGGAGGTGGAAGGCCGTATTCTAATCACAGAGGATCAAGACTTCGGCGAGTTGGTGCTTCGCCAACGGCTCGGTGTACGCGGCGTAGTCCTGTTGGAGTTGGATCGACTTTCAACGGCAGCCGAGGCGGGTCGTGTCACCGAGGTCATTGCCGCTCATACGGATAAGCTGATTGGCAATTTGATCGTGATCGAACCCGCGCGAGTTCGGGTTCGGCCATTGCCGCGTTGAGCCAGCGAGGAAGCGGGCAGTTTACTACCCGCCACACCAGTTAGCCCCGCATCTTCGGCATATGAATGAATTCCCAGGGCGACGGCGTTGGTCCGACCGGCACTTCGATGATTGTCGGCCCATCTCGGCGGGCGATCCCGCGCTTGAGCGCCGCGCGCAGGCCCGCGGGGTCCTTCGCCCGTTCGGCCGCCGCGCCGAAGCTCTCCGCAAACCGCACGAAATCCGGATTGGCGAGATCGCAGGCGATCAGGCGGTCGCCGTATTGCTCGGCTTGGATGCGGCGCACATTGCCGAAGGCGCTGTCGGTGAGCACGACGGCGACCAGCGGAATGCGGTGGCGGACCGCGGTGGCGAGCTCGTTCGCGGTGAACATGGAGCCGCCGTCGCCCGAGATCGGCGACCACCGGCACGTCAGGCCGCGCGGTGCTGGGCGCCGAGCGCGGTGGCATAACCCCAGCCGAGATTGTCCTGGTAGCCGGGCGACAGGAACGTGCGCGGCCGGTAAACCGGGAAGGCGAGGCGGGCGACGAAGCCCATCTGAGTCACCTCGTCGACCAGAATGCCGTCGTCCGGCAACTCGGCCCGGATGGCGTCGAGGAAGGCGCGTTGGGGCGCGAGCTTCTCGAAGCGCGCATCCCAGCGGGCATGACGCTCGCGCATGTCGTCCTTGCGCGAGGGCCGTTTGGCGTTGTGGCCCGGCAGCACGTCGAGGAGTCGCCGCAGAATCGGCGCAGTGTCGCCGACGAGCGCGACCGCCGGCGGATGGACCCGTGCGGGTTCCTCGGCGTCGGAATGATCCGGATCACGGCGACCTTGTCGTCGATCCCCCATTGCCGGAACGGGTAGAACATCCGCGTGCCGACGCCGAGCACGACGTCGGCCTCGCCCCACAGCTCGCGGCCGAGCGGCAGCGTGACGCTAAGTGGATCGCGGCTGCTCGAGCACGCCGCGCCCGCGCCGATAGCCGAGCACCGGCGCCTGCAAGGAGTGCCAGCCAGCGCCGTCACCTCGGCGGACGCGGCCTGCGCACCGCCGCCGCAGGCGATCATCGGGCGTTTTGCGGCGCCGAGCTTTTTCGCCGCCGCCAGGACCGCGTCCTCATGGCGGTCTATAACCGCCAATGGCGCCTGCAGCACCCCGGCGCCCGGCCGGCCCCACATGTCGATGGCGCATTCGAGCACGGCCGGACCGCGACGCTCGGTGAACATGGCGGCGACGGCCTGCGCCATCAGCCCCGAGGCCTCGTCCGGCGCCTTGATGCGGGCGGAAAAATCGACCAGCCGCGAGATAATGCCGGCCTGGTCGCGGATTTCGTGGAGATGTCCGAATTCGCGGCCGATATCGGCCTCCGGAATTTGACCGATCAGTCCGAGCACCGGCGCATTCATCGCATAGGCGGTGAGCAGCGCCGCGCCCGTGTTGAGGAGGCCGGTCTGGGAACGACCGCGTAGGCCGAAGGCCGGCCGGTCGCGATCGCCGCGCCCAGCGCCATGTAGCCGGCGCCTTGCTCATGACGCGGATGGATCACGCCGATTTGGTTGACGCCTTGTACAGCGCGTCGAACAGATGGTCGTTGTGGACGCCCGGCAGGGCGTAGAGCGTCTTGATGCCATGGGCGACGAGCGAGGCAACGATGGCCTCTGCCGTGGTTGTTGTGTCCATGAAGCCACCATGCGTTTGTTCCCGGCACATGTGCAGATCGGGCTGTGGCTGTCGAGAGTTGGCGGCGTTAAGGTGTTGCAATGCCTGCCTCCAACGTTGTGTTTACGTTGTGTAGATAATGTGACAGGTGCAGGTGAGGTAAGACAATTTGTATGATGACGAAAAAACTTTGTTCTAGCGGTATGCGTTGGTTATGGGTAGCGATTGTTGTATTTGGACTTGATCGTTTCACAAAGCATATGGCAGAGGCTTATCTTAATGCTTATACGGAGTTGCCTGTTATTCCAGGCTTTAATTTAACGCTTTCTTACAATAAAGGTGCTGCATTTAGTTTTTTAGATCAAGCACCTGGTTGGCAGACTTGGTTTTTTGGTAGTATCGCGGTTTTGGTGTGTATAGGCATCATTGTTTGGTTGTCACGTTTACCAGCGCGTGATCGGTGGGTATCTATCGCATTAAGTTTGGTAGTTGGGGGTGCATTAGGTAATCTTTGGGATAGAATAAATTACGGCCAGGTGACGGATTTTCTGCAATTGTATGTCTCACATTATTATTGGCCGGTTTTTAACGTGGCGGATAGTGCGGTTTGTGTTGGGGCTTTTATGTTGTTTGTGAGTACGTTTTTTAAACGCAACTAACTTATCCGAAATTCGCGTTTTAAAATCGCTATAAGCTTTAATGGCTGTGAACGATTACTCTACATTAGCGAGCAGCATGATCTCGCTTTAGGTTCTTTAGGTTTTTCTTTTTTAACTTTTCCTCGCTGTGCACCAAAAAGATAACTCAATATGGCCTCTCGTGGCACCTCACTGTATCCAATAGAAATTAATTCTTCATTATATTTATTAGGATCTAATTGGTCTTGATAATAGTTTTGCTCGCATAGTGACTGTTCTAAATTTTTTTCAATTTGTTTGATCGCAGGATCAATTGTTTTCATTAAAGCTTTTGTTTGTCTCACGCTAGTCTCATGAGAAGAAAGCTTCCATGCAACACGTGATGGATAAAATTCTGGTAACCCTAATCTACGAAGCAAGTTATTATGTTCCTCTAGCTTATGAGATGGGACATCGACAATTTTAGGTGATGGAATAATACAATCTCCCACAACACACATAAGCATGCCGACTCCTGTCATCCCTACCATTGCCCATATATAGCAAGCCCATGCTGAATTCTCAGAGAATTCAGCGCCTACCAAGTTAATCTCGCGGTTCCCTGCTTTATGTATGAAACCTCCTACCACAAAAAGGACACCGCTAATAGAAAGCGTACAGCCTAATATAGAACAACCATCTTTTAAGTCATAAATGCGTTGAAATTCCCTGACCGGCTGGTACATATCAGTATTAGGTCGGGCATTTTTTATTTCGTTTGATAATGTTATTTTCCATTCTTCTAAGAACTTTTTATCTTTTTGTTGCTTATCAATTTTATCTAAAATCTCAGTTAACTTTTTTGTGAGATCTTCCTCTGTTCTTAGAATAAGACTCGCTGTTGTTGGATCAATATCAATTTTAAAGTCCTCGTGACCTCGCATAACTACCTCGTATTACTGGATAACTCGGAGGCTTGTTGGAGATCCATGAAGCGTAAATCGAGTGCTTCTTCCTGCACTGAACCGAGGGCGACCCTGCACTCCACGTGCGTAATAGATGGCCGCGGCGAGACAGACAGATCAGTGCGAACACAAGACGATCACCGCAACCAGGGCCGTGTCTTTAATGTAAAGGCCGAGGCCGAGCAGCAGGCAGGACGCGAGAGTGCCCGCGCAGCGCAACCAGTGCAAGAAGAAACAGCGACGGATCGTATCCGCGCGCCGCTCGATCGATCCGATCTGCGCAGTGTAGGTTTCGGCCTCCTGCGCGCGACCACCCTTGGCCGCGTCGTGCCGGGCATGCACGAACTGCCGCAATCTGCTCACGATCCCCATCAAGCGCACATTGATCGAGAGGATCAAGAGCGCCGTCGCTGACACGAAAATCGCTGGCGCTAGAAACGCCTGGAAAAGCCGTCCGATGTCATTCATAGTGGGCTCGTCCGAATCACTCGTCCTTGCTTTACCGAGATTCCGGAATAGCTGAAATGCTCTTCACCGTATGCGCGGTCCAGCCGCCCGAACATCGTCCGGTATCATTCTGGACAGCTACCCGCCGGAATCAATGTGTCGAGTCATCTCTGACTAAGACCCAGATCGTGCAAGCGCTCCTTGATCTCCTTCAAGGCGCGTTCTTCCGGTTGGCCCGCAGGTTGCAGACCCTTATGCGTGATCCTAATTCGCAGCATCCCCTCTTCCTGGAATTGCCTTTTGGTGTCAAAGACGAGGGTCGAGGGAAACGAAATGACCTCCACTGAGCAGGACTCGCCGGTGTGCGGTGATACCGTCTCCACCAACTTCTCTAAAGCCACGCAGCCGAGTACATAATCCCGGCCAGGGTGTCGCACATGGCTGGGTTTGACACCGTACACCTCAATATCAAACCCAGCCTGAATCCTCTTTGCGGTTCCGTGAGGTTCCTCCTGCACTAGGTAGTAGGGCAGTACCTCGTAACGGGCATAAGTCTGCTCAATCAATTCGTGAATATTCTGTGACACGTTCGAAGCCCCCCTTGACCTGCGGGTATTCTCCCTGCCAGAACGCATGCAACCCGCGTACCATGTATTAACAGTCGTAAGTTCGTGGTAGTCCGTAATTTCGAAGTATTTGCGCGTGCCCCTATTTGGGCACTGCTCGCAAAAGGGCAGATCGGCAAAGTCAAAGGGGCCGGAAAATACAAATCACGGCGTGCTTTTGATTCAATAAAGCGACGGTCACGTGGCGAAACAGCACCCTGCAGCCGACAGGACGCAATTACATCACTCCGCCCTGCACGAGCAGCGAAAATTGAATGTCCGGAGGATTTCCGGCAGAATCTCACGTCAAGAGCCTCCCAGAATACGAGCGCATTTACGGAGAATCGTGTTGCCGGTACAGGCAATGTGATTTGGCTAGTTGTCAACCCCTGCTTGTGGAAGAGCCGGGGAAGAAGGGAAGAGGATGGTATCCAGAACCTGTTTGGTCTCAGTTACAAGAAACCTCTTACTGGCACGCTCAGGAAGCGTTGCTTGCCCTTCTCATACACGAGGACCGAACCAGATTTGAGCTTAACTGTGCGAACTCCGCGAAAGCCTTCGGGAACGTCAAGCATGAGTGCCATGTACCTGATGGTTTCGGTGGTTCTTGCGGGCAACCATTTGTATGTGCACTCTCCGAACAGGTTGGCGTTTGTGACCGTCGCGCGCCTTGGAATGGGAAACGGAGTTGTCGCTGGGCGTGGGAAGCATGAGGTATTGGCCCTTCTAAAAGTCGCACGGGAGCATTCCGAGTTGGACTGGCTTCTCTTCACATTCCAGTACATCCACTCGCACAGGATCAGCGAAGTGCTGGCGTTGACGCCTGAGAACTTCGACGGCGGCTATTGCACGGTGCAAAGGCTGAAGCGTTCCCTGAAGACGACTCAGCCCCTTGTCACTCACGACGAGGCGCTGCTCAATGAAAGACCAGCGATTGATGCGCTGCTCAGACGGCTGCGACCTGATGAACGGCTGTTCGGCGCGCTGACAAAACAGAATGCCAATTATCGGTACGCTAAGTACGCGAAGCAGGCCGGACTCCCGAAACACAAGCGACACACGCACTGCCTGCGTCACAGCCGTGCGATGCACACGATCAAGACGGCGGGGATTGAGAACGTCCGCCAACTTTGCGGACATGCCAGCATTGCGAGCACGGGAGATTACCTGAAGGTCAGTGATGCCGCCACATTCAAATTTGCTCTTCATGGTTTCCGACCCGAAGAACTGGCGAGATGCGAGCAAGGAAACTGAAGAGGAGTTCACCGAGCGTCGTCGCCCGGAAGATCGGATAGAACGTTTGTGGAATCGCAGGACGCTCTTCGAGACGATCCAATAAAGCTGCTTTGTCTTGGTACTGCTGGGTTCGATCTTAAGCTTTGCAGCCATGATCTTCCCATGTGCGGGCGCTGTCGACTGTCGAGGAGAATGCTCCGCACCCGTGGAACACGCCCAGACTAAGAATCCACTCTTCCTACAAGGGAATATGAGGCTAACCGACCCGAAAGTTCTTGTGTAGAGTAATACTCAATCGCCTGCTCGATGAGTCGTGGTGTCGGCGAGTAGAGCCCACCCGGCAAGTCGAAGAGCTCTTTTTGTGAGCGACGCCAGTTTCGATCGCGAACGGTAACGCGAGACTAGTACCGATAACGGCGGCTTGTCTGAGTGGGCTGGGCGAGAACGCGGTTGGAGTCAGGGCTGACCATGCTCAAGTTGAGCGGCCTTCTGTCTTTCCGCGTCGGCTTCTGCTGTCCGGCCTGCGCGTTCCAGGGCAGTGGCGAGTCCTCGGTGAGCTTCAACATATGTCGGGTCGCTCGAAACTGCTTCCTGGTAACGCTCGATGGCGTCTGTGATCTGATTCTTTAGAAGAAGCATGCTGCCTGTGTTGGCTGTAAAGTTTGCACGCTGCCGGTTGACAGCGATGCGAGTGAGATCGGCTGCCTTCTTGCGCTCCGCAGCGGCTTCTGCATTTCGGCCCTGCTGAGCAAGAATGCCAGCGAACGTGCTGTGAGGTCCAGGCTGATCGGGCATGGCTGCGATGGCCTTTTGGACCGCATCGGATGCCTGTGACAGCTTGTTCTGCTGTTTGTAGATACTGCCGAGGATGGCCCAGGCGTCACCGTTCTCCGGTCGCAACTCCACAGCGTTCTTGAGCTGTTCCACGGCATCGTCGAAATGTCCTCTCTGCATGTCCAAAATGCCGAGAGTATACGGCGGATCAGGAGAGCTCGGGTTGAGACGCGCAGCCGCCTCGAGCTCTGCTGTCGCTCGCGGCGAAATCGTCTTTCAGCTTAAGTGCCAGGCCGAGATCGTAATGTAGTTCATAGGTGTCGGGAGCAAGTTTCAAGCCTGCGCGGAACTCGCTGATCGCGTCATCCAGGTCGCTCACTTGGAGGTAGGCAACCCCCAGATCCTGATGCACCAAAGGATCGCCGGGAGTTTCCTTGATGGCGCGCTGGTATAGCGGGATCGCTTCTTTGGATTTCCCGGTCTGGACAAGCGCGAGACCAAGATTGGTCAGTGCCGGCGCATTTCGCGGATCTGCGACGACGACGTCCTGAAACAACGGTATCGCCTTCTGCTCCTGTCCAGTGGCCTGCAGGGCGAGAGCCAGTTGATACTTGGCATCAAGATAGGTCGGAGCCAGATCGAGAGTGTGCTGCAGAAGCGGGATCGCTTTCTCATTCTCATCGTTCGCGATCAGGGCTTTAGCCAACTCAACCTGAGCGAGAGCGTTTTGGGGGGCAAGTTCAACGGTTTTCGTTAGCTCCGGCAAGGCCTCTGAGGTCTGCCCTTGCATCATAAGCGTGAGGCCCAGGTGCAAATGCGCGTCGGCGAAGTTTGAGTCGAGGCGAATCGCTTCCTTGAACTGCTCAATCGCGCCATTCCAGTCTTGCCGCTGGGCTTCGAGCGAGCCCAGGGTGTCGTGCAAGACCGAATTTTCCGGAGCGGCTGCGACGGCAGCCTGCGCCCGTTTCAGGGCAAGTTCGGTTTGCTGGGTGGCCGCAAGGGCGCGTATGTAGAAAATCACCACGCTCGCTGGTAGGGGACTGGCGACATTCCGATCGAGAGGTCGAAACAGAGCTAACGATTTCTGGTGATCGTCCGATTGTTCATACGCGACGGCGAGGTTGATCTGAGCGCTCCTGTCGTCGGCCTTGAGGGTGAGTGCGCGTGTGAGTTCGCGAATTGCCGGTCCATATTTGCCGAGCTGCACTAGCACCGAGCCCAGCGCGCTGTGTCCCTCGGCTATATCGGGTACGAGCTGGACTACTTTTTCAAACTGTTTTCTGGCAGTAGAAAGGTCACCGCTCTTTTCCGCGGCGTAACCGGCGTGAAAAGCTGCATCGGCTGATCTAAGGTTCTGCTGCCGGCTGTCAACGGCCGCCAGACTCGCGGCAAAGATACAAGGCATAAGAACGGCGCCGGCGAATCGGTATGCACGAGTACGGCACAAAAGTCGCATAATTGAAGGCTGCTAGGGAGATTCAAAATGCGGTTCGCGGGCTGAGTGAATCTGTTCCGCCGAATGGGATTCGCGTGCAGCATCCTCGGTTCGTCCCAGGGCGCGATAAGCCTGCCCTAACAGGTAATGCGCCATGTAATTCTTCGGATCCATTTCCAATGCGTGTTCAAGATACATCTTGGCCATCAACCAGTTCTGCTGCTTCAGTAGAACTTTGCCGAGCAAAATAAAGGGTATATTCACATTCGGTTCGAGGAGTACCGCACGGTCCAGAGCCTGCTGCGCGCGGTCAAAGTCGCCGGCACGGATGTAAGTATCTCCCAGCCGTTCATACACGGCGCCGTTTAGCGGATCGAGGTCGCGCTCCTGTCCAAACTCAGCAATGGCGTTGGGCCATTGCCCGTGGGCGAGCGCAATTTCGCCGAGTAGAAGATGCGCCCGCGGAAGAGCGGCATTTAGTGCGAGCGCTTTGCGTGCTGACGCCTCCGCTATGGGCAAATATTCCCGGCGCAGCTCCATGCGAGCTGCTAGTAAATATGCTGGCGCGGAGTCGGGAGCGAAACCATACTGGCTCGCAAAGGCCCTGCGAGCATCGTCGTAACGGCCGGTGTCGAGATAGCAAAGTCCGAGTACATAGTACGGGTCGACATTGGCCCTTGAAACAGAACTATGTGCTCGTTCCAGCAGTGGAACCGCCTCAGCGGGCTTGCCCGCGCGAAAAAGGCTCACACCTTCCATTTGCACGGCTTCGAGGTTTTGCGAATCTTGAACAGCCGCCTTCGCGAAGGCCGCAGCGGCCTCGACCATCTTGCCTTGCTGATACAAGGCCATCCCTCGCAGATACTCGACGCCCGCAGGTTCCGGTTGCTTCGCCGCGAGGGTATCGAGCTTTTGCAATGCTTCATCCAAGTGGCCACTGTCGACTTGATCCTGGGCTTGACGCAAAGGCGCGACGGGGTTTGGCGTTTGACCCCACGCTGAGAGAGCCAGGCCTCCCACCACGCAGAAAAGGCAGACCAGTCGCATAGAAACCAGGCGCAAAGACTAAGAAAAAGATGAGAAACCAGGACTGGCAACGAGTCCTGCCGTTTGCACTATCTCTAAAACTTTAATGATAAACGCTCGGTTGCAAGATTTGCCTATGGCACACGTGGACTATTGCGTGCACCTGGAAGCTGAACTAGGGTTCTGCAGCATCAGCCGAGCGCGGGGAGGATCCTTGTCGGTAAACGTTTTCTCCCGCTTCCGGCCGTGGTCGGCCTCGCATGTTTCGCGCTCATGCAATGCCCAAGACCTAATGTGGCGAACGTTCTGCAATTGCAGTCTGGAGGATGGACATGTACTCGACAAAGCGGACGCATTACAGGTGCCTGATGGTAGTACTCGCAGTCGGCATCGCTGGCTGGTCGGCGACAAGCCTTTGGGGACAAGCCATCTACGGATCAATCTATGGGCAGGTCACCGACAGCTCGGGAGCCGCGATTGCAAACGCCACAGTTACTGTCAAAGACGTCGCGAAGGGCACGTCGGTCCAGACGACCACCAACTCCATTGGCGAGTACTCGGTCGAGCACCTGATTCCGGACGTATATGACGTGGCGGTCGCTGCCACGGGTTTTCGTGGAACTGAGAGCCAGGGCATTCGAGTCTCGGCGGACACGTCTCCCAAACTGGACCTGAAACTCGACGTGGGCTCGGCCACCGAGACTGTGACCGTTACAACCGAGGTTCCCCAACTCAAGACCGATCGCGCTGATGTAGGTCTCGTCCTGAACGAGAAGACGGTTTCGGACTTGCCGAATTCCGGTCGCAACTTCGCCAGCCTTGAATTGTTGATTCCGGGAACGCAGGTGATGGGCTGGTCGCAAAACACTGCGGAAAATCCCCAAGGCAGCCCAACAGTCCAGATTAACGGACAGCACTTCTCGGGAGTTGCGTACGAACTGGACGGCGCAGCCAATCAAGACCCTATCCTCGGTCAGATCGTTATTAATCCGCCGCTCGATGCCGTCACGGAAGCCAAGATCACAACTCAAAACTACGATGCGCAGTTCGGTCAGGCGGTGGCGGCTGTAGTTACGGCCCAGACGAAGTCTGGAACGAACAGTTTTCACGGCGACCTTTTCGACTACCGCCGAACCGACGCCACCCAGGCTCGGAATCCGTACAATCAATTTGCGCCCGATCCAGTGACTGGCCGTCTTCTTCCCCCAGCGAAGTACAACCAGTTCGGCGCTTCGGTCGGCGGCCCGATCCGCAAGAATAAGGCCTTCTTCTTCGCGGACTATCAGGGTACCCGTCAGATTCTGGGCTCTTCCGCAATCGTGACGGTGCCGACTGCGTTGACCCGTAGCTCCTGTCTTTCCGGCAACGGATGTGATCTCAGCGACTACTTGACGGCAAACGGAGCAGAGAAAGGTCAGATCTATAACCCGCGCGTCATAACCGGGACGGGTCCCGCGCCTTTTGCGAACGACTTCATTCCCACGCAATTCCTTTCGCCGCAGGCGTTGGCGCTTCTGGCATTAATTCCGGCGCCGAATGCACCGGGAACGACCAATAACTACTCGGGCAGCGGTAGTGGGAGCCTGCACAACGATTCGGTGGACGTCAAAATCGACGACCAGCTTAGCGAGCGCACCCATGCCTTTGGCCGCTATAGCTATTTCGGTAACGGGACCGCCTCCTCCACCATTTTTGGCAAGGGTGGAGGACAGGGGTTCTCGTCCCCGACAAATAGCTTCGGTGGAACCGCTTCTGGCCGCAGCCAGAGTGCCGTTCTCGGCATGGATATTGCTTTGAGTCCAAAGCTCCTCACTGACTTCCGCTTGGGCTATCTCCGTTATCACGTCAAAACGCAGAAATATGATGGCGAAGAGAACCTTGCCACCCAGGTGGGAATTCCTGGTCTCAATATGGGTGATTCTTTCACCGCGGGCGCTCCTGCATTCTTTGTTGAAAACTCAAGTGGGTCGGGCGGCGACGGATTGTCAAACTTCGGCTCCGCGCTGGGCGTGAATGCGTGCAACTGCCCACTGCTGGAGACTGAAGACCAGTATCAGATCGTGAACAATTGGACGAAAATCATGGGGACGCACAGTTTGAAGTTTGGCGTAGATTTGCGTTACGCCAGGAACCTGCGCGTACCCAGCGACAGCAATCGGGCGGGCGAATTGCATTTCAGCGCGACTGACACCGAAAACACCACCGACGCAACCCTGACTTCTCCTGGAGGTATGGGTCTCGCCAGCTTCCTGCTCGGGGATGTCACCAACATGTCCCGGTATGTGTCGGTCTCGACCAACGCCAAGGAAAGTCAGAAGAGGATGTTCACTTACATACAGGACAGCTGGCGTGTCACCCCCAAGTTGACCGTGAACTACGGTCTGCGCTGGGAGCTCTATTTCCCGGAAACGGTCAATGGCAAAGGGCAGGGCGGGTTTCCGGATCTGAACACCGGTGAAATCAGGGTCGCCGGTTTTGGACCATTCGACACCGCGATGAACGTTCAGAAAACCTGGAAGACTTTGGCACCCCGCTTGGGAATCGCCTACCAACTGAATGACAAGACGGTCATTCGGACGGGCTATGGCCGGAGCTTCGACATCGGAGTCTTCGGATCAATCTTCGGACATATGCTGACGCAGAACCTTCCGGTCCTGGTCAACCAGAACCTGACCAATAGCGGCGCCAACACAGCCGCGTTCAATCTTGCCGTCGGGCCAACCGCGTTTGTATTTCCTACCGTTCCATCCAGCGGCGTGATTCCCATCGGCGTCGGAAACAACGCGAAGATCCGCAGCGATCCTAACGTCTTCCCGACCATTGATGCTTGGAACTTTGCGGTCCAGCGGCAGCTCACCAATACGTCTTCCGTGACAGTTGCGTATGTCGGAAACAAGGGAACTCACACTTTCATGGGTGACGACAAGTCAACAAACCCGAATGAGGCAGCGCCGTGCTTGCCTGCGTCGCAAAGCATCACGGGCCAGGCGCTTTGCTACAACCCGGCGGCTCCCGTGGGAAGCTTGACTGAAACCAGCGACACTAGCCAGCTGCGGCCGTACTTCAAGCAATTCGGATTCACCCAGGACCTCACCTTCTACCACAATGGCTTTGACACGAACTACAACGCCCTTCAGGTCAGCTACGAAAAGCGCTTTTCTCAAGGTTTGCAGCTGAATGCGAACTTTGCCTTTCAGCGTGGCTACAACTATGGCAGCGATGAAGAGGTCTATAAGAAATCGCTATGGGGACGCCTTGACGATCTGCGCGAGAAACAGTTGACCGTGTTCGGCAACTACGAACTACCCTTCGGCAAGGGCAAGCACTTTGGAGGTGGCGTGCCGACTTGGCTCAACTATGTCGTTGGAGGATATGAACTAAGCACCTCGATTAATTGGGCCAGTGGTTTGCCGTTCTCCGCCGGCTTGAGTAATTGCAGCGCCTTCACCCCAGCTGGGCCCTGCAGACCGAACGAAGGAAGCGGAAGCTTTCCTCTAAAGCTTACCGATTTCGACCCGACCACCCATTCGCGGACTTATTTTGTCCCCCCTGGCTTGGGCGGCGCTTTCGCCAGCCCGAGCCTCGACCAGACCGGTACGTCTCCGAGAAACGCCTTTACCGGCCCGGGTCTTTTCAACGCCGATCTCTCATTGATGAAGAATTTCCCGATCCGTGAGAGCATATCGGTCGAATTCCGCATGGATGCATTTAATGTATTCAACATCATCAATCCAGCAAATCCGGGCAACACCTGTATTGACTGCACGGCCGCGAGCGGCGCCGGCACAATTCATGGCATGGCGTTAGGCACCGCCCCACGGCAGCTGCAATTTGCACTTACGCTCAAATTCTAAACGGCCTGACCGGATGGCGTCCCACACGCCATCCGGTTCGGCTCCTTTTCCTCTTTTCGAGTTCATTCAGCAATGTCCGATTCGCTGCTTCGCCTGTGTATGCCAAGTGACGCAGCGTGTCATGCAGCGCGTGCTTTCTAGAAACCGACAAAGGACGCAACCGGTGAAATCAAGAATCTTTGTAGCCATTCCGGCTTCTCATGCAAACCGGAACAGGTTTGCGGTGTGCGTGGCACTTTTATTGTTGGTTGCTTGTTCCACGCCCCTAGCCGCTCAACTTCTCGGAGCGATACCGCCGTTACCGCCAGTAGTCGTCACTCGGACTGCGGAGGGCCTGACGGCAACAATCGGCGACGAGACCCTGCGCGTCTCTGTATGCAGCTCTTCAATCATCCATGTGATGGCCACACCGAAACCCCCGGAGTCGATCAGACATGATCAACTCTGGATACTCGATGCAAAGCAGTCCTGCCCGGGCGCCCCGTTCCAATTCTCACAGGCTGATGAGGCCGCCGTTTTGACCACCGCGACCTTGAAGGTCGAGCTTTCGCTCAAACGTGGAAACTTGAAATACAGCAGCGTTGGGGGGCCAGATCTGCTGCGCGAAGGCGATGCAATGCCTCGCACCTATGAGTCCGCTCAAGTGAATGGCGAGAATACGTACCACGTGGCAGATCGTTTCCGGCCAGATGCCACGGAAGGGTTTTACGGTCTGGGCCAGCACCAGAGCGGAATGTTCAATTACCGGGGCGGCACGGTCGAGCTCGGGCAGAATAACACCGATGTCGCAATTCCTCTTCTGGTCTCGAGCAAGGGCTACGCTGTTCTGTGGAACACAGCGTCGTTTACCTACGCTGACAACCGATTTCCGCTGGAGTTCACCTTCAGCTCACTGGCCAGCGACTCGGTGGATTACTACATGATCTATGGTCCGGAGATGGACCAGATCATCCATGAATATCGCGGCCTGACCGGCCACACCCCCATGCTCCCCAAGTGGGCCTACGGCTTCTTCCAGTCGAAAGACCGCTATGTTTCTCAGGATGAACTCCTCGGGATTGCTCATCGTTATCGCGAACAGCATATTCCGCTTGATGCGATCGTGCAGGACTGGTTTTGGTGGAAAACCGAGGGCGATCCCGTCTTCAATTCCAACTTTACCGACGTTCCCGGTGAACTCAAGACTCTGCATGACGAGCACGTTCACGCGATGCTCTCGGTGTGGGGTCTGTTCAATTCGGAGTCAGAGAACTTCAAGAAACTTGATGCCCTAAACCTAATGGTGCCGAACGCTCATGTGTACGACGCTACCAGCGCGCAGGCACGAGATTTTTATTGGGAGAACCTGGTGGGCAAACTCTTCGCCCAAGGTTGGGATGCTTTCTGGCTGGATAGCGCCGAGCCTGAAGAATACTGGCCCCACATGGGAGACGCCATTCTGCGCAATAAGCAACTCGCCATCGGCAGCGGCGCGCGTTATACGAACATCTTTCCCCTCATGCACACGAATGGAATCCAGGATCATTGGAAGTCAACGACAGACCGGAAGCGCGTCTTTCTGCTGACGCGATCTGCTTTTGCGGGGCAGCAACGCATAGGGGCAACGGTCTGGTCCGGCGATGTCTACAGCACGTATTGGGGACTGAGCCACCAGGTGGCTGGAGGGCTGAATTTCGCGCTCTCGGGATATCCATATTGGACAACCGACGTTGGCGGCTATTGGCAGCCCTATGATCGACCTCCAAATGACCCGGCTTATCAGGAGCTCTACGCGCGCTGGTTTGAGTTCGGCGTTTTCTGCCCAATTTTTCGCACTCATGGTCACCGTGCTCAGAATGAGCTCTGGACCTACGACAAAGTCGAGCCCATCCTTCTCAATTACGACAAGCTTCGTTATCGCTTGATGCCCTACATCTATTCGCTAGCCTGGCGAGTGACCGATGAGGATTACACCATACAAAGGCCGCTGGTAATGGATTGGCGGTCTGACTCGAAAACCTGGAACATTGGCGACCAGTTCATGTTCGGGCCCGCCATCCTGGTGAATCCCGTGTTGAAACAGGAGGCGACGCATCGCACCGTCTATTTGCCGGAGTCTGCGTTGTGGTATGACTTCTGGACTGGAGCATCGACTAAAGGAAACCGAGAAGTTGAGGCCGAGGCTCCTCTTGATCGAATTCCTCTGTTTGTACGAGCAGGCTCTATTGTTCCTCTGGGGCCTGAAATCGAATATGCCGATCAGAAGCCGGCTGGTCCCATTGAACTGCGCATTTTCCGCGGAGCCGACGGCAGGTTCACTCTGTACGAAGATGAGGGCGACAACTACAACTACGAGAAGGGAGCACACACCCTCATCCCGTTGCGCTGGTCTGAGGGAGAGAAGACACTGACCATAGGAGACCGCGAAGGCGAATATCCTGGAATGCCAAAGGATCTCACGTTCAACATTGTCTGGGTATCGGCGGGCCACGGTATCGGAGAGACGGTTGTGGCCAAACCTGACAGAGTGATGCACTACCAGGGCAAGACAATTTCAGTCCAAGCACCCTGACACTCCCCTGATCTATGGGGCGCCGGAACATGCCTACCGAGCCTTTTGGCACCCGGTTGTTGCAAGCCGCGTCAAATAACTCAATCACTTTCCTCGGACCAGTTCGATCTGCAATGCAGAGACCGACGCAGGCCCTGACGGCACGTGCTCTCGCTGTGGCTGGCTTTTCCTTCGGCCGAAGACAGCGTTTGCTCGGGCGAGGTATCCCACTCCAGAGTGCCGGTTTTCGATCCATGTGCCATTCATAGATCATTGATATTGAATGTTTTATGGACTTTTTGCGACCGGCTTGGGTTGGCGGCGCCGGCATCGTGCTGTTTGGAAGTTGCTTGACAACCATTTTCGCTTGGCAGTAACGTTTGCTCCGGAAGACCACTCGATGGTTGCCTAACACTGAAGTTCTATTCCTTTTTAGCAGAGCCCATGATCAAAACGGCCGTGAAGCCAAGGGATAAGTGCCATGGGAACAACAGCTGAACCGATTATCACTGGGCATCAGACAGATACCTGCATCACCGACGCTCAAAAAGCGACAATTCGTCGCGAACTGCACAATATCCTCGGACAGCCGGCCTTTTCGGAACAGTGCGCGCAGCAAGCAATTCCTCTCCTATGTCGTTGAACACAAGCTAGAAGGACGCGATGAGTTCCTTAAGGAGCGCACCATTGGAACGGAGATCTTTCAGCGCAAAGCGGGCTATGCGACTGGAGATGACCCCGTTGTTCGAGTGCAGGCCGGCGAGGTTCGCAGGAGGCTGGAACAGTACCACCACATCAGCGCCGAGTGCCTCGCCGGTTCGCATTGAGCTTCCGCTCGGTTCATATTCACCTGAATTTCACTGGGATGTAATCGCCTCTCCCGTGGAAGAAACGGCGGCAGCCGCCCCCCGAAAGCGTTGGCTGCCCTGGACAATTGGCGCGATTTGTCTTGCTTTGGTGCTGGCCGCTGGTTGTCGACCCTGCGATTGCCAAGCCACCGAGCCGCTGAATCTGCCCTTGATCAGTTCTGGTCTCCGATTTTTGCCACTTCGCAGCCGGTGCTGATTTGCCTGGCCAAGCCAGTGTTATACCGTCCTTCTCTGGAGCTCTACCACAGATATTCCAAGAATCATCCTGGCACCTTCCAGACTGAAGTCGAGAGATTCGATCAGGCCCTTCCGCTGGATCCGAATGAAAAGATCTCGTGGGGTGACATGCAGTTGCTTCTGACGACTATCGGCGTAGCCATGGGCGACGTATATGTAGCGGCCCGGCTTTCGGCGCTATTCGAGCACATCAACAAGCCCAGCCAGGTGCGGATCGGCTACCAACTACTCGTTCGAAGATCTTCGCAACTCTCCCGCCGTTGTGGTGGGAGCCTTCAACAACCGGTGGACCATGCAAATGACGTCCAACCTCCGCTTCGTGTTTATTGAGCAGGATGGGCAGTTCAGGATTCAAGAACAAGGTCCGGCGGGGAATGTCCCGGTCATGGGTGCAGGGCCCGGGAGGAGAAATCGTCCAGGACTTTGCCATTGTCACCCGATTGCTCGATGCCAAGACCGGACAAGTGGTGATCGCCGCCGCCGGACTGGGTGCAAGGGGACGCAAGCCGCGGGAGAGTTTATTTCCAGGCAGGACTATCTGGAGGAGGCCTTCCGATCGGCGCCCTCGGACTGGCAGAAGAAAAACCTGCAAGTAGTGCTGCAAACCACCGTAACCGATTCAGTGCCGGCCCCCCTCGCGTGATTGCCACCTACTTCTGGTAACGCAGGGCCATCCAACCCTACGAAGCCCGTTTCTTGTTCGTCCACCGTCGAAACCAACTCGATGCCGCGGGGAAGATTGGAGACCCCAGCCCTCAACACGAGGACATCGGCTCTAGGCCATGAGGATGCCCTGCTGGATCGCAACGGTGGTCGCTTCGGTGCGGTCTCCCACTTCCAGCTTCGCGATAATGTGCCTGACGTGGTTCCGTACGGTGAAATGGCTGACTTGAATGGCGCGGCCGATCTCCTTATTAGTTAATCCCTTTGAGACCATTTCCAGGATTTCAAGCTCGCGTGGACTGAGACTCGGCTGGAGCTTGCGCTCAGAGACTCGGTCCATGATCCATTGAGGGAAGTAGTTTCTACCCGAGTGCACCGCATGAACTGCTTCGACGATTTCGGTGCAGGAGATGTCTTTACGCAGATAGCCCTTGGCTCCCGCTTCTACTGCCCGGCAAATTTCCTCATCGGGCTCGAAGCTGGACAGAACGATTACGCTGGGCGGGCAAGGAAGTCTCTGCAAGGCAAGTAAGGTTTCGATACCGCTCATTCCCGGCATGTGAAGGTCGAGCAACAACACATCAACCGGGCAACGGGCCAGAAACGCAAGGGCGTCCTCGCCGCTTTGAACCGAACCCAGGATACTCAAACCCACCTGGCGGCGAAGAACGCTGCTAAACCCTGCCCGTACCACAGCGTGATCGTCAACAATGAGAAGTCTGATCGACTCGCCGGGCGTTAAGTCTCCCATCGAATTCACTTCCACGGGCCCGGTCACCGTTTGCCCCTGTTTCACCGACAACTGTTCGCCCACAGCGACAGGAACCACCAGAACCCTGTCGGCAGATTTACACCCGCGATTGTCATTTTCAAGTAGTTCACGGTGTATTACAGGTAGACCACAGGATGGCAAACCCTTTGGATGCATCGTCCGAGTCGAGTGTGCTATTACCTGATGAGCTCGCCACGCGTACCAAGGGTGCCTGTTGGCCTAATGCCCGACGATCTCGAGAATTTGCGCATCCGAACTCCGCCACGCCGGAGCTCCCTCGTGACTTAGTTTCTGCGAGGCCTCATCCCAGTGCAGGTGCGTAATGCTACTGTCGCCCTTTTCGTACGCGTAGGTTTTTCCGTCGTCCTGATAGAGAGTAAAGTCTCCATCCGCCCCTGGATAGACCCGCAGCTTGGCGATCGCTTGAACCTGATTCGTACTCTCGATGGCTTCTCCCGACCGGCAGAATCGAACCGGCGCGCACAAAGAGCGGCAGCGTATCAATAGGAGCTGCAGCATGGATGGTCTGACCGCCATGGAGCCGCTCGTTGGTCCAGTAGTTATACCAATCGGCGCCTGCCGGCAGATAAACCGTTCGACTGGTTACGCCCTGCTCGGTGACCGGAGCAACCAGAAATGCCGGACCAAACATATATTCATCGCCAAGATCAGCGACTTTGGGATCGTTGGGAAAGTCCATGAACAGTGCGCGCATAGACGGCGCACCCGTTTGATACGTCTTGTAGCCCAGCGAGTAAATGTACGGAAGCAGCTGATAACGAAGCTTTAGATACTTCTCAAGGATAGGCTCCGCTTGCTTCCCATACGACCAGACCTCGTTGTATTTGCGGCTGCCATGCGCCCGGAAAACCGGCAGGAAGGCCCCGTACTCGAACCAGCGGGTGTAGAGTTCAGGATAGTCGTCGTAACCGCCCACATTATCGCGAGCGTCGGAAGGATCGAGAAGGGGTGGGTGGGCCGGATGATGCTCCGCCGGCAAATATTGCCAGCCGCCAATGTCTTGCGTCCAATAGGCGATGCCCGAGGCTGTGAAGTCGAGACCGGTGGGGATCTGGCGTTTCAGCGTATCCCACGTGGGATAAATATCGGACGACCAGAACATTGCCCCATTGCGTTGCGCGCCGAGGTAGGCGTCGCGCGAAAGAATCAGCGCTCGCTTGCCTTTGACGTCACGCCGGAACCCGTCATAAATCGCAGCTGTGTGCAGCAAGGGATAGATGTTGAAGTAGCGAGTACCCGGCCCGACGTGGAAGTAGGCGCCATTGGGAGGCAGATCGGGTTCGGTCTCATCCGCCCAAATGGAATCGAAGCCCTTGCTGATGATGTTGTCCCGAATGATTTCCCAGTACCAGCGAGCCGCTTCCGGGTTAGTGGTGTCGATGTCTGAGCCGGCCCGGTCATAAGGCAGTCCGTCCAGGGGCGTGCCATCCGCGGTGTGCAGGAACCAACCCTTTTGCGCGATGAAGTCAAAGTAACGCGAACTCTTTTCGAAGCGTGGCCACACGCTGATCATGGTCTGAAAGCCCAGGTCGTGAAGCTGTCGATTCATCGCGGCCGGATCGGGCCAGCGCTCTGGCACGAAGTCCATTTGCCCCATCTTTGTGTAATAGAACCAGTCCAGGACCAGAATGTCCGCGGGTAGGTGTCGATCGCGATAACCTTTCGCGACCGCGAGCATCTCGTCTTGTGTGATGTAGCGCTGCTTGCATTGAATGTAGCCGTAAGCAGCTTTTGGCATCAACGGCGTTGGTCCGGTTAGCAGGCGGTAGCCGGAGTAGATCTCGTCCGTATTCGTCCCGGCGATTACGAAGAATGAAACACGATCGCCTACCTCGGAAACCCAACGAGTCTGTTCATTGAAACCCGGGGCGATGGTTGTTCTGGAGGGATTGTCCCAAATCAATCCATAGCCGTAGTTGCTCACCAAAAATGGTACACATACGCTGGGACCGCCGGTGGCCAGATAGTTGTGCCAGCACTCCACTGTGTGGCCGCGATGGTCAAGAAAACCCTCGTGATTCTGACCCAGGCCGTAATAGTGCTCGTCGTCGGGCGAAACGAAGGTAGCGCCGACCTGGTAAAACGGTGCATCCGAGGGACGTTTATCGTTCAACACGCTTGCGTTGCCATCTTTGTGATTGGGCACGGACATTGACCAACCTGTCATATCCAGAAGCGTTTTGCCTTCGGGAGTGCTGATCGTGATGTGCGCAGAGGGAGCTGATCCATTGAAAAATTTCCCAATATCTAATTGCGTCAGCGTGGGATGGCCAGGAGAATTCTTCGCAACTGTAACCACCAGACGCGACGAGCGATACGCGTCACCCAAATCGCTCTCCTGGTGGGTCCAGCCAGTCGCCGACGGCGTCGCAACGAAGCCGAAGCCCGGCGGGGCAACAGACGGTTCCTTCAGGAGGCTCAGGGTAACGCGGATGATATTGGGGGCGTAGGCCTCGAGGACAATTGTGCTGCCGTCCCGGTTCAGAACGACTTGTGATGTTTCCGCCCTGGCAAAGCCAGCGTGCAGTGCCAATGCCACCAACACGACTGCAGGACCAATTTGCCGAAACATAGCCGCCGTCTCTTTTCGCACGTGTGTATCCCTCCCATGCACATCTCTAGCCAGCGTGTTGAAACATGGATTGCATTTGTTTCGCGGCAAAATGAATTTCCTTCCCTCTCAGCCAGGGCGAGGTCAATCCTGCAAGATCGCTTTTACCGTTCCGGCTGACCACGTTCATGTCGTTGAGCGGCTCAGTATACTTGTTGGTTCGTGGCACCACGTATAGTCCACATGACCCAGAGAATGACAAAGTGGTAGCGACAACGGAGCAGCAGAGCTTTCAAGTGGGCCCGGCAGGCGAATCATAAGGGCAACACAGGGGCAAGCCAGATTACGGTTCGTTCTTGTTGAGAACAATGCTTTACTCTTTGCGCCGCGCATTGTCCTTAGATTCTGTTGATGGCTGCACTCATAAACCAAAGGTCGGTGGTTTAATTCACCCGGGGATTCGGGTACCAGCAGTCCATTCGTCGGTTCCAATTTCGGCTCCCATTAAATGGCGGGGCTATGACATGCCTTCTCGAAACATTCTAAGGATGGCGTGCCAAAACCCGTTCAACCACAAGAGGCCAGGCTGATTCTTGTGTCTAGCGTCGGTATGAAAACATCAAAATCCGTAACGATCCCATTGCAAGTGTCGAAACTACGACAAGAGTCTGATCCTCACCGCCGCTAGTGTCGAATTTCGTTCGGATGGACTTTTGGGAAAGTGTTGGGAATAGCAGCGGCTCGGCGATGTCGAGCGCTGCAAGCGATTGATTTAGTTGGCGTCCCCGACGGGATTTGAACCCGTGTTACCGCCGTGAAAGGGCGATGTCCTAGGCCAGGCTAGACGACGGGGACCACGATACTGAGGTGGGAGCCTGCGACTGAGGCTAGATGTTAACAGCGCGGCCGGAATGGTGTCAAAAGGCGACGGACCTGGGCGCGACAATTTAGAATGGGACCGCGGCGATGTCCGCATCTCGAATGCCTGATCCTCTTTATCTCAGTATTTGGTTTTCTTCTTTTGAGGTTGACGACATGTTGCCTCATGCCCTGGCAGTGATGCGCCAGTTTCCGTTTTCCGTGGCGCAGCCGGGCATCACTTATCTGGCGCTCCATCCCGTCTCCTGGAGCGAACCGACCATTCTCGAGCGGCGTTTCAGGCCGGGAGTTTCGCCGGAAGAAGCGGTACTCATTGCGTCCGACTTACTTCATGAAGACTACGCTTACATGTTTGACGCTTTTTGGGATCTATGGGTCCTCGCGGAAAATGGAGAATGGACTCTGCGGCCGTCTCCGGTGAAGTTTCTCGTCCATGGTCTGGAGTTTGATGACGGGGTTTATCAGCAGGAAGGGCACGTCCAGGTTGACCTTGGTCTGGACTCGCCGTTCCTCCAGGAAGATGTACCGCTTACTTCTGAGGCGGAAGTGAGAGTACGGGCCAACGTGCAAAAGCTTGTGGAGTTCACCGGCAAGGTGGAAAAGAATTCAGGAGCCAATGCTCGTCTGCTTTGGTCTGAGTCGGAGCAGAACTTTGCGCAGAAGTTGATTGCCCGGCTGCAGAAGGTGCAATAAACCTTTTTAACCACGGAGGACAGAGTACACGGAGGAGCACAAGAACACTTCTTCCGTGCTCCCCCGTTCCAAACAACTACTTGGTTCTTCCGCCTTCAACTTTCAGCTTGTCGGTCGCAGCCGCTTGCGCTGCCGCCAGACGCGCAGTGAGAACGCGGAAGGGCGAGCAGGAAACATAGTTCAGTCCGACCCTGTGGCAGAACTCGACCGATGACGGCTCGCCGCCGTGCTCTCCGCAAATGCCGACTTTGAGGCCGGGGCGGGTCTTGCGACCGCGCTCAGTGGCCATCTTGACCAACTGGCCAACTCCCTCCTGATCGAGGACGGCGAAGGGATCCTGCTTGAGGATGCCTTCCTCCAAATAAGTTGGGAGCACCTTGTTGATGTCATCGCGAGAGAAACCGAAAGTGGTCTGGGTCAGATCGTTGGTGCCGAATGAAAAGAACTGGGCTTCTTTCGCAATCTCGTCCGCGACCAGCGCGGCTCGGGGCAATTCGATCATGGTGCCCACCAGATAATCCACTTTTCTTTCCTTTCTCCTCGAAGACTTCCTTGGCGACGCGATGGACGATTGCCGCCTGGTTTGCCATTTCTTTCAGTGTGGCGGTGAGCGGAATCATCACTTCAGGAAAAACTTTCACTCCGTCCTTAGCAACAGCGACCGCCGCTTCGAAGATGGCGCGCGCCTGCATCTCGGTAATTTCGGGATAGGTGATTCCCAGACGACAGCCGCGATGTCCGAGCATGGGATTGAATTCGTGCAACTCCTCCACCCGGCGTAGCAGAGTTTTCAGTCCCTTCAGCTTCGGAGATTTCGGCTTGGTGGCTTCGAGCACGGCGATTTCAACCATCAGGTCTTCGCGCCGCGGCAGGAACTCGTGCAACGGCGGATCGAGAGTGCGAATGGTGACCGGGAAGCCGTCCATGGCGCGAAATACTCCGACGAAATCGGCGCGCTGCAGAGGCAGCAACTTTCTTGAGCGCGGCGCGGCGGTCTTTCTCGGTGTTGGCAAGAATCATCGCCCGCATGTGGGGCAGCTTCTTTTCGCCGAAGAACATGTGCTCGGTGCGGCACAGGCCAATGCCCTCGGCGCCGAAGGCGCGCGCCTGGATGGCATCGCGCGGAATGTCGGCATTGGCGCGAACGCCCAACTTGCGGAACGGCTCAGCCCAACCCATCAGCTTCATCAGTTCAGGATCGTCGGGCTTTGCAGCCATGGTGCCGAGCTTGCCTTTGATCACGCGTCCGGTGGTGCCGTCGAGCGAAATCCAGTCTCCGGCTTTGAACAATTGGCCTTTGACTCGCATCTCGCGGGCTTTTTCGTCGACCTCGATGTCGCCCGCGCCGGCCACGCAACACTTGCCCATGCCGCGCGTGACGACGGCGGCGTGGCTGGTCATGCCGCCGCGCGAAGTCAGAATTCCGGCCGCCACTTCCATGCCGTGAATATCCTCGGGCGTGGTTTCCGCGCGCACCAGAATGACGGGATTCTTGGTCGCGCCGTGTCCGGCTTTTTCAACCGCTTCATCGGCGGTGAAAACAATCTGTCCGACGGCCGCGCCTGGCGAAGCCGGGAGTCCGGTGGCCAGCACTTCTATCTTGCCGCTCTTTTCATCGAGACGCGGCAGCAGGAACTCGTAAACCTGGTTGGGATCCACGCGGAAAATTGCTTCCTCTTTCGTGATGAGACCTTCATCCACCATCTGGATGGCAACGCGCACGGCTGCCGGTCCGGTCCGTTTGCCGTTGCGCGTTTGCAGCATGTAGAGCTTGCCTTCCTGGATGGTGAATTCGAAATCCTGCATGTCCTTGTAATGTTTTTCCAGACGCGTGGTGATTTCGCGCAGCTGGTCGTACACATCGGGCATGACTTTCTGCAATTCGAGGATCGGGACCGGCGTGCGGATGCCGGCGACCACGTCTTCGCCCTGCGCGTTCATCAGGAACTCGCCGTAGAACTCTTTCGCTCCGCTGGCGGGATTGCGGGTGAAACCGACGCCGGTGCCGCTGGTGTCGCCGAGATTGCCGAAGACCATGGCTTGCACGTTGACCGCGGTGCCCAGCATGTCGTCAATGTTGTTGATGCGGCGGTAGTGCTTGGCGCGGTCGTTCTGCCAGGAGCGGAACACGGCGTCGCGCGCCATGACCAGCTGTTGGTGCGGGTCCTGCGGAAAGTCATGCTTGGTGTGCTTCTTGACGACCTTCTTGTATTCCTCGATCACTTCCTTCAACGCCTTGGCGTCGAGGTCGGTGTCGAGTTTGGCTTTCTTCTGTTTCTTCTTGGCGTCGAACACTTCGTCGAAGGCAGGCTTCGGGATATCCAGCACGACGTTGCCGAACATCTGGATGAGACGGCGATAGGAATCCGCGGCAAAGCGCGGATTGTTGCTGCGTTTCGCCAGGGCCTCGACACTCTGATCGTTGAGACCGAGATTGAGGATGGTGTCCATCATGCCGGGCATGGAGAATTTCGCGCCCGAGCGCACGCTGACCAGCAGCGGATTCTCGCCCTTGCCGAGCTTCTGGCCCTGCAATTCCTCCAAGCTTCTTGAGCGCGGCATCCATCTGGCGCTCGACTTCCGCGGACACGCCGTTGGTGCGCATGTATTCCCGGCAAGCTTCGGTCTGGATGGTGAAGCCCGGAGGCACGGGCAGCCCGGCATTGGTCATCTCGGCCAAGCCGGCGCCTTTGCCGCCGAGGTCGTCTTTCATCTTGCCGTTGCCATCGGCTTTGCCGCCGCCAAAGGAGAAGACGTACTTGGTGGCTGAATTCTTTTCGGTGGTCCCAAAGCTGGTTTCGGGGAGAGTTTGCGTCGCCATAATGGGTGTTCGTCCTTTATTGTTTCGAAGATTCTTTGGATTCTTTGCCTTCGGTCACGATCTCGGAGAAATCGGCGATGGTGGAAAATTCCTTTAACAACGTTTGCAGAAGTGCCAGGCGGTTGGCCCGGACTTCGCTTGTCATCGGCCATGACCATGACTTTGTCGAAGAATGCATCTACCGGCTCTCTTGCTGTCGACGAGTAGCGACAGCGCCTCTGGATATTCCTTCTTCTGCCGGTGCGCCTCGACTCTGGGAGCGTAAGTCTCCACGTAGGCTGCAAGCCTCTTTTCTTCATCAGCAGAATCGGGCAAAGCTTGAAACTTTGCGGCGGGCTCGACGCCGGCTTCCTTCGCCTGCTTCAGGATGTTGCGCATACGCTTGCAAGCCGCCGCGATGGCCTGAAATTCGGGCATATGCAAAACCCCCTTTACGGCCTGCGCCCGTGCGACTGCATCCACCACATCATCCGCATCCGCGGCCAGCACCGCGTTGACCACGTCGTAGCTGAAGCCGAGTGCATCGCGCAGATAGAACTCCAGACGTTCGCGCAGGAAATGTTTCACCGCGCCGCTGTAGTCGATCGCGGGAGCGAACTTTGCCTCGGCGGCCGAGCCGCGATAGGCTTCGCGCGCATCCTTGAACAATTGGCTGAGACTGACGGGCAGCTTATGCTCGGCGATCGTCTTGACGATTCCGTTGGCCTGGCGGCGCAGCGCAAACGGATCTTTCGATCCCGTCGGCTGCAGTCCAAGCGCGAACATGCCGGCGATGCTGTCGGCCTTGTCGGTAATCGAGAGCACAGCTCCCTCGACGGTCCGCGGAACCGAGTCTTCCATCGACTCCGGTTTGTAGTGATCGTAAATCGCGGTCGCGACGGCTTCGCGGGCGTCGGCCTTCATGTCGGGATCGAGTTCCTGCACCCTGGCGTACAAGCCGCCCACAATGCCCTGCAGTTCGGTGAACTCTTTAACCAGTTCGGTGGTCAGATCAGTCTTGGCCAGCAACGCAGCTTTGTGGACCACCCCGGGACGAACCGCGATGCCGCCCTGGCGAATCTTCTCGCACAGCCAACTGCACACCCGCTGTACTCGCAGCACCTTGTCGTAATAGCTGCCCAGGTCCTTCTGGAAGGTGACGTTCTTCAGCCACGCGGTCCGCTCGCGCAGCGGATGCTTCTGGTCGGTCTGCCAGAAGAAGCGGGCGTCGTTGAAGCGCGCGCGCAGCACGCGCTCATGTCCATGCCGGATGATGCCGGCCGGATCGCCGTCCGTGTTCAGCACCGCCAGAAAATGCGGCGAGAGGCTGCCGCGCGAGTCTTCGACGGCAAAATATTTTTGATGGTCACGCATGACCGTGACCAGAACTTCTTCGGGCAGTTCCAGAAATTCCGGATCGAAGCAACCCAGGATCGCCGACGGCCATTCGGTCAGGTTGACCACGGTGTCGAGCAGCGATCTTGTCTTCGCGCCAGCGCGCGCCGGGAATGGTGCGCGTCGCGGCGTCGAGAGTCTTGCGAATCTGTTTTTCTCGTTGCTCGCGGCTGAGGACCTTGGCCTGTTCCAACGCTTCCACGTAGGCCGCACCTGCCCGCGGAATCGAGACTGATCCATCGGCCAGAATTCGATGTCCGCGCGACTTGTTCCCGGCGCGCACGCCGTCAAACTCCAGCGGGATGACCTCCGCGTCCAGCATGGCCACCAGCCAGCGCACCGGCCGCACGAAGCGTTCACTCGGCTTGCGCCAGTACATGTTCTTGGGCCAGTAGATGGAAGCAATTTCTTTGGGCAGGGCTTCGGCCAGAATCTCCGCGGCCGACCGTCCCTTCTTCGTGACCTTCGCCGACAGATACTCGCCCTTCGGAGTCGTGGTCCGTTGCAACTGGGAAACATCCACGCCGGCCTTTTTGGCGAAGGCATGCGCGGCAGGAGTGGGCTGCCCGTCTTTGAAAGCAATTGCGACCGATGGACCAGTCTGTTGCTCGACGACATTCGGGCTGCGCCGCAGGAATATTTGCCGCCAGGACCGCCAGGCGGCGAGGCGTGTCGAGATAGGTCAGAGCGGCCGCGGGCGATAGCCGTTCGCGATCGAGCAGCTTGTGCACGCGCTCGCGCAGTTCGAGCGACGCCGCGTCAATCATCCGCGCCGGAATCTCTTCGCAACCGATCTCGAGTAGAAAATCTGGCATTCACTAATCCCTGTCATCCTGAGCGGAGTGAGTTCGCTCGCTGGCGAGCGAACTTGCGGAGTCGAAGGACCCCTAGCGATCTGCAATCGTGCCGGCTATAGGGGTCCTTCGACTGCGCGGAAACTTCGCTGCGCGAAGTTTCCGCTCCGCTCAGGATGACAATACTACGCGGTCGTGGGCGCTACTTCCGCCGTCTTCTTTACTTTTCTCTCCGCGCCAGTATCTTCTAACGCGCGACTCCCCGCGCTGCTGATCCACGAATGCTTTCGCGATTCCCACCGCCAGCGCCCTCACTCGTGCAATCACGCCCACGCGCTCGGTCACCGAGATCGCGCCGCGCGCATCCAGGATGTTGAACAGGTGCGAGCATTTCAGGCAAAGATCGTACGCTGCCAGCAGCGGGAAACGTTGCTTATCGCGCTCCACGCCATCGCCTCTTTGCTTTGCCCAGTGCCGCATACTTCTCGAGCAGCGCCTTGCACTCTCCCTCGCACAATTCAAAATGCTTCCACGCCTTTTCGACGTCGGCGAATTCGAAGTTGTACACCGAGAACTGCAGCTCATCGGCGAAACGCACGTCACCGTACGTCGTTACTCCACCAGTTCCCGGATCGCGGGCCCACACAATGTCGTAAATCGAGTCTTTATCCTGCAGGAACGACGCGATGCGCTCCAGCCCGTAGGTGAGTTCGGCTGAAATCGGGTCCAGGTCGACGCCGCCGCACTGCTGGAAGTAGGTGAACTGGGTGATTTCGAGGCCATCGAGCATGACCTGCCAGCCGATTCCCCAGGCGCCGAGAGTCGGCGACTCCCAGTTGTCTTCTTCGAACTTGATGTCGTGCTGGCGCAGATCAATGCCCATCGCGCCCAGGGATTCGAGATAGAGTTCCTGCACATTTTCCGGCGGCGGCTTCAGGATGACCTGCAGCTGCATGTGCTTGAACAGGCGATTGGGATTTTCTCCGTAGCGTCCATCGGCCGGACGGCGCGAAGGCTGCACGTAAGCGACCTTGTAGGGTTGCGGCCCCAGCACGCGCAGAAAAGTTTCCGGCGCCATCGTGCCCGCGCCGACCTCGACGTCGTAGGGTTGTTGCAGGACGCATCCGCGCTCCGCCCAGAAAGTCTGCAGGCGGAGGATGAGTTCCTGGAACGTGAGCGGATTGGGTTTGGGAGTTGGCATGTAACGTTATTGCTGATCGTCGATTCTTCAGTTCTTAGTTTCTGGTTCTCAGTTCTCAGCGGACGCGCTGATTTTCTCCAGCATTCCCGCCGTCACCAGCTTCTTCTCAATGTGCCGCTGCAGCATCTGAATCAGAAACTTTCGCAGATCGCTTCCCTGCTTCTTGGGCCACGGCGTTCCCGGCAAAACTTTCTACCGGTGCGCGAAACATTTGCGCCGCCAGCGCCCGCGATTCCCCGGATATCTCGGATGACGCCAGCCGTTTGTCGTCGGCGCACATCAAGCCGTCGGTCAACACGTGAAAGAATGCCCGGCTGCCGTTCAGGGTGCGTCCGCAAACCATGCACTCGCCGAGGTCTGGCAGATAGCCCATCAGGCGGGTCATCCACAGCTCAAAATATGTGACCGGCATCCAGACATCGGGCCCGCGCAATCCCGCGATCACCGAAAGCGCCAGCCGAAATGCGGCATCATTGACTTCGCGGTCGGGCAGCAACTCGTCGAGCAACTCCGCCACATGCGCCAGCGCGACCGCCCGCGGATAGCCCACTTCCGTCGCCAGCGGTGATTCCAGCACCTCGCAGGAATCCAGACGGGCCAACTCCTGCCGCTCGCGATCTTCGTAAAAGGCCCGAACGTAGGTCAGCGGCTCGAGCGCGCCGCCAAACCGCCGCTTCGATTTCTTGGCTGAGCGCGCCACGCCGCGAACTTTCCCTTCCGCTCGCGTAAACAGCGTGACCAGCAGATCGGCCTCGCGCAAAGGATACGTGCGCAGGACGATCGCTTCCGACTCCTTAAGTGCCATGGAAGCCCAGCAGGTTAACGTTTGATTGTAATGGAGTAGCGGGGAGATGGAAAGGCAGACGTCAGACTCTCGGACGTCGGACCTCAGACTTTCAAAATCTCGTGCTACTGCAAACGACAAAGAGCTTCAGCCAATGCCGAAGCTCTCTATCTCCAAGATTGACGGCTGAAGCTGAGAGCCGAGAGTCTGACGCGAGGTCTGCTCTTACCGTCCGAAATACTTCGCGTTGCGCTCGGTGAACGATGCCCACTTTTCCGGCAGGTCGTCCAGCGCGAAGATGGCCGACACCGGGCAAACCGGCACGCAAGCGCCGCAGTCGATGCACTCCACCGGATCGATGTACAGCATCTCTTCTTCCGCGTGCGCCGGAGAATCTTTCTTAGGATGAATGCAGTCCACCGGGCAAGCGTCCACGCAGGCGGTGTCCTTGGTGCCGATGCACGGTTCTGCGATCACGTAGGTCATTGTTCTGGTCTCCCTGGTGAGCCGAGCTGTACTGAACTGGTTATATTAGCAAGAATGCGGCCCGTGAGTACAAATTTTGGGTGGATTTGCGGAGGACTGCTGTGTTGGATGGGCGACCCGCCGCGAGTCGCCAGCGACCGCGCCGGGCGAGCGCCGTGACCTCCATTGCACCGCAAACTTGCTAATCCGGCTAAATTCTGCAAAAATAATGGTTTGTCTCAGCCTGCCTGAAGCAAATAGGAAAGGAACATAAGCTCTGTGTTAATGATTCGTCTGTCGCGCACGGGTGCGCGCAAACAACCGCAGTATCGTGTGGTGGTCATCGAGAAGGAACGTGCGCGCAATGGCCGTCCGGTCGAGGTGGTGGGAACTTACAATCCTCGCACCAGCCCCGCCAGCATTGAACTCAAGCGCGAGCGCATCGACTACTGGGTATCGAAGGGCGCCAAGATGTCGGACCGGGTCAGCAAGATCGTGTCCAAGCCGGCGCCGGCTCCGCCGCTTCGGTTGCCTGATCTTCCGGTGCGTCACGGGAAATTCCACCGACATAACAGGATCCTGCCCTGGCTGTGCCGGGCAGGGATGAGCCAATCATTTTGAGTGAGTCGAAGATGAGCGAGCCAACTGGAGACATGCGCGTCCTGATCGAGCAGATTGCGAAAGCTCTGGTCGATGATCCGGCGCAAGTCTCGGTCAATCAGGTCGAAGAGGGCGCAGAGTCCGTGCTCGAGCTCACGGTCGGCCCGAACGATCTGGGCCGGGTGATTGGCAAGCAGGGACGCACCGCGCGCGCCATGCGTAACCTGCTGGGCGCGGCCGGTTTGAAGTTCAACAAGCGTTTCACGCTGGAGATTCTGGAATAGCCGACGAGTTCATTACGCTGGCGCGCGTTCTCAAGACCCAGGGACGCCGAGGCGAAGTTGCAACCGAACTGCACAGCGATGTCCCGGACCGGTTTCAGCCAGGGTATGCGACTGTGGGCCCTGCCCAAGGATGGAGACGGGCCCCGGCGCGAGTTGCAGATCGAGGAACTGTGGCCCCACAAGGGCTACCTGGTCCTGAAGTTTGAAGGCGTGGATTCGATTTCCGAAGCTGAAACGCTGATCGGATGCGAGTTGCAGGTTCCGGTCGGCGAGCGATCGAAGCTGGAGCCGGGATGGGCTTACGTCAGCGATCTGGTGGGATGCGTGGTGTTCGACGGCGATCGCGAGATTGGCTTAGTTGCGGACGTTCAGTTTGGAGCCGGCGAAGCGCCGCTGCTGATCGTCAAGGCGGGATCGAAGGAGTACGAGATCCCTTACGCGGAAGCGTATTTGAAGAGCACGGACCTCGAGCACAAGAAGATTTACATGATTTTGCCGGAAGGCATGCTCGAGTTGAACGCTCCGCTGACGGCGGAAGAGAAAGAGCAGCAGAAGAACAGTAAGAAGATGTCATCCTGAGCGGAGCAAGTGCTTGGCGATGACAGGGGTTCGCGATGAAGATCGACATTTTAACGATCTTTCCTGATTTTTTTCGCGGACCGCTGGATTACGGCATTGTTCGCCGGGCCCGGGAAGCGGGGCTGGCGGCAATCGAAGTCCACGACTTGCGGGCTTTTGCGCACGACCGGCACCGCACCGTGGATGACCGCCCTTTCGGCGGCGGCGAAGGCATGGTGCTGAAGCCGGAACCGATCTTTGAATGTATTGAAGGACTGAATATCCAGAGCCGTGCGGAGCGTCTTGCGGCGGGTGCGAAGCAGAGTGTGGTGCTGCTTTCGGCCCAGGGCCGGCGTTTCGACCAGAGCGTGGCGGAAGAACTTGCCGACGCTGGAGCGAATTGTCCTGATCTGCGGCCGCTACGAAGGCGTGGATGAACGCGTAGGACAGCATCTGGCCGACCGCGAGCTGTCGATCGGCGACTACGTGCTGAGCGGCGGCGAGTTGGGCGCGGCAGTGATTCTGGATGCGGTCACGCGGCTCATCCCCGGCGCGCTGGGGAACGAGGCTTCGACGCGGCAGGAGTCGTTTACGGTGACTCCGACGGTGGAAGCGGGTGGCGCCGACTCCACCTGCGCCTCGGGCGGATTGCTGGACTATCCGCACTACACCCGGCCGGCGGACTTTCGCGGATTGCAGGTGCCTGAAGTTCTGGTTTCCGGCAATCATGAAGAAATACGCCGCTGGCGCCGGCGCACGGCTTTAGAGAAAACGCTGCGCAACCGGCCCGATCTGTTAGAGGGCGCGGCGCTCGGCGACGAAGATAAAAAATTGCTGGCCCGCATCACGGGCAAGCAAGCTTAAACAAATTCCAAGATTTCTGTCACTGGGGGACAAGATCGTGACTAACCTGATCATCGAAAAACTTCTGGCCAAGACCAAACGCACCGACATTCCTGAATTCGTGCCGGGCGACAGCGTCCGCGTCCACGTAAAGATCAAGGAAGGCGACAAGGAACGCCTGCAGGCATTCGAGGGCGTGGTGATTGCGCGCAGCCGCGGGCCGCAGGCCAGCTTCACGGTGCGCAAGATCAGCTTCGGCCACGGCGTCGAGCGCATCTTCCCGCTCCATTCCAAGGTAGTCGACAAAGTGGAACTGCTGCGCTCCTCCAAAGTCCGCCGCGCCAAGCTGTACTATCTGCGCGGTCTGAAGGGCAAGGCGGCCCGTCTGAAGGATGTGGATCGCGAGCAGGCGGTAGCAGAAGTCGCCGCGCAGTAGCGAGGTCTGACATCCGACCTCGAACGTCAGACCTCGGCAAATTGCCAGCTTGTTTGGCTGACGTCCGAGGTCTGACGGCTGAAGTCCGCCTTCTATTTGTGGATTTCGAACTGCAGGGTATCTTCGAAGTGCTTCTCGGCTAGCTTGCGGATCAGGAACTGCAGGATCTGGCGTTCGCCTTTGCGGATCTTGTGAAATTCGATTCCTAGTCCCACGTGCGGTTCCGCATGCCTGACCTGACCCTTCAGCGTCAGATGTCTGATCGTCGACGTGGAGCGTCACTTTCAAATTCGGTGCCGGCCGGCACCATCTGCTTGGTCAGGACCAGGCAGCCAATCTCTGACATATTCTTCAGGACTACGTTTCGCCTTGGAATTCTGGGTACCCGCTTCGACCAGCTCCGCCGTTCCTTCCAGACTAAAGCGCTCGCGGCGACGGCGCCGCTCGTGGGCGGCGAAGGTACGAGGCCGCTTCGAGTCTGCATCCAGCACGACCGGTTCATAGATCTCGACCATGTCGCGCAGTTCCGCTTCCCACAAGATCCGGTCCGATTCCACGCACTGCAAGCCGATTTGACCCTGCAACTCCGAATTCGGTTCTCCCACCCACACCACGCGGCAGAATGCCTTGCTCTTGCCCCGCTCGATGGCGACGACTTCTCCCGCTTCCTTCACGCAGCGCAGACCGGTGACCCGGGCGCCGTGCTCGGAAATATCGTAGGTGCAGGCCATCTCGAGACAGGGCTTTTGGGCGTCGTCCCAATACGTGACTCGAATGGGAAGCGCGACATGCAGGCGCTTGTTCTGGCGCTCCGGCGATGGTTTGGGGTGTTCTTCTTTCAAAGTGGGTCCGCCGCGTGGACAGTTCTCTGCATTCAAGCTAGCAACCGGCAGCGGGTCGGTCAATTTACCGCGGTAATGGCACGTAATGTTACCTTTGGGCCAGCTCATGAAGACAATGACGCTGCCGCCCGCGTATCGTCATCCTGAGCGAGCGGAAGTTCGTGAAGCCGGCTTCTGCCGGGTCGAAGGATCTATCGCGCATCCGTGCACTGAGAATCTTGGAATACAGCTTCAATCTTCGAACCTGTAGCTCCTCGCGACCGCCAGGCTTGTCGCGTCCTTCGACTCCGCAACTGCTTCGCGCCGCGAAGCCGTTTCTCCGCTCGGATGCGGCTATCCATCTATACTGTTTCTCTCGACGGTTTTCCACATTGCGCCACAACCGTGTGACTGGGCGAAGATGGTTTCGATCTTCACTGTGTCTCCGAAACTCACATCCGCGCCGGGAAGCCGCTCTCTGCCTCAGCCGCCAAGCTGCGCCTGCTGAAGAGGCTGCATTGCACGCTGAAGTTTGAGAAGAAAGTGTGGCAACTGGGCGCGCGCCTGGTCGCCGGGGTGGATGAAGTCGGACGCGGCTCACTGTTTGGTCCGGTCGTCGCTGCCGCCGTGATCCTCGATCCGGCGTATCGGATACGCGGTCTGCGCGATTCCAAGCTGCTGCCGGCGGAACGGCGCGAAATTCTGGCGGAACGAATCCGCGAGCATGCCGTCGCCTGGGCGATTGCGGCCGTCGATGCCGCCCGCATCGATCAGATCAATATTTACCAGGCCTCGCGTCTGGCCATGCGGGAAGCGGTGCTTGGCCTCGATCCCTGAGCCGACCACTTGCTGGTGGACGCGCTGCGCCTCGACTGCGACCTTCCGCAGCAACCGATCATTCACGGCGATGCCCTGTCGGCCTCGATCGCCGCTGCGTCCATCCTGGCCAAGGTCGAGCGCGACCGCATGATCGTGGAATGGGACCCGGTCTTCCCTGTCTACGGACTGGCGTCGAATAAAGGCTACAGCACGCCTCGCCACCTGGCCGCCTTGCGCGAGCACGGACCTTCTCCGCTGCATCGCCAGTCATTTGCTCCGGTCTGGAATGCGCCGGTCCCGCAGGACGTGCTGGCCTTCATGCTGGAGGAAGACGAGGACCGTTTGATAGCGCCGGCTTCGTGGGAGGCGGGCGTCGCGCCTGATGGGGTGGGCGGGACGCCGGCGCTCCATCGAAGATACAATCCCTGCATGCCGCGCATGATGGTGGTAACCGCGCATCCGGATGACGAAGCCAGCAGCTTTGGCGGGTCACTGCGTCTTTATCGCGAACGTGGAGTGGAAACCTGCATCGTTTGCCTGACCCCCGGGCAAGCGGCCACGCATCGTGGCGGATGCGCGCAACGATCAGGAACTGGCGGCATGCGGCGCAAGGAATTTGCCGCTGCCTGCGAGATCCTGAAGGTCTCGCGCGGCATCGTGCTCGACTATCCCGACGGCCAGCTTCACCGGCTGGACATGCAGCGGGTGGTTTCCGATCTCACGCTGCGCATCCGGGAATTTCGTCCGCAGGTCCTGCTCACGTTCGACCCGGCGGGCGGCGTCACTGGGCCACACCGATCACTCGATGGCGTCGGTGTTCGCCACGCTTGCCTTCCACTGGGCGGGACGAAGCAATCGCTTTCCCGACCAGCTGACCGGCTCGGTCACGCCTTACCGAATTCAGAAGCTGTACCACGCCAGCCGCCGACTTCACTCTGCCCGGACGCCAGCCCGTCACTCTGCCGCCGGCCACCACTATCATCGAGATTGGCAACTATCTGGAAACCAAGATTGAGGCGTTCCGCGCGCACACCAGCCAGCAACCGCTGTGGTCAATGTTCGAAGAGTATGCGCGCAAGCGCGGAGGACGAGAGCTGTTCCATCTGGCGGCGGCAGTAGAAGGCCGGACCCGTCGTGCAGGAGAGCGATCTGTTCGCGGGAGTCTTGAAGACGAGCGTCGTAGGTCGTCGGTCGTCAGTCGTCAGAAAAGACGGGTCGAATCCGGACTTGGGCTTTCTGACGACTGACGACTGAAGACTGACGACTGTTAGTGCGGCTTGATAATGTCGGTCAGCAAGTCGGGCTTGGTTTCGTCCCGCACCAGGTGCGGAAATTTTTCTCCGCCGTGATAGTCGAGCTTGAAGGTCTTGTAGTATTCCGTGTTCTCGACCAGTAACTCGAGCGCCGCCGAGCTGTTCTTGCCTGCGCGCAGCGCATCCCGCAGCACTTCCGTGGAGAATTTTCTTCCGTTGACCGCAATCAGCTTCATTCCGGGCCCGATTCCGGCCTGCGCCGCCGGCATGCCTTCGACGGTATCGGTGACCGTGCCGTCCTCCTTCAGCCACAGTCCAATCGAGTATGCAGCGTTGACGAGCCTCTCTCCTCCTCGACGGCCTGCACCAGCGTCGAGCGCGTCTCGTCATAGACCAGTTTCCAGCCGCTGCCCTCAATGCCGCCCAGCGGCGCGCCCGGCCCGTGGTTGGTCAGGCGTTCGGTCCAGAATCCGCGCCAGTCGTAGGGCGCAACCTGGTTCAGGGTGTTGACGATGTCGTCGAAGGTGTAGGTCTTCACCTGCGGAGGCCCGCTCGGAGGTCCGTGAAAAATCTGGCAAAAGTCATCCAGGGATTTCTGGCCGTGAGTCTGCTGGCGAATGATGGTGTCCGCCCACAGCCAGTTCAACTCATCTTCGGGGTAGTAGTCCAGCCCTCGCCGCCATGACTCCCACTGGTGAGGTGCATCCTGCATCGCGGGAACGCCGTCGGCAGTGTCCTGCAGGTTGCGCCAGGCGCGCCCCGGAGTGTGGTCCAGTTCGGCGGCGGTATACGCCAGAGCGTCGCGGAATTCCTCCGGGGTTCGCTCTCCCATGCGGCCGGTGAGGATCTCGCCCAAATATTGAGTGAGGCCTTCGTACACCCACAGCAGATCGGTCTGCATGGGCTTTTCGTAATCCGGCGTGGCCAGGTCGGCGGGACGCCGGTATTTTCCGTTCCAGGAGTGCACGAATTCGTGCGACAGCAATCCCGCGCCCAGAAGGCGCTTGGTCGGATCGACCAGGGCGCGCTCCCAAAGACGGCTGTCATTGGATTCGTGATGCTCCAGGCCGAAGTGCGCCACGTGGTCGCTCAGGCTGTACAGAAAGTGATAGTCGCGGTAGTGCTGCGCTCCGAACAGAGCGGTGGTTTGCGTGACCAGGTTCTTGTAGTGTTCCCAAACCTCAGGGGGAGCCTCGAGCGCGGCCGCGCTGTCGGCGGCAACGTCCATCTCGACCGGAGGAGTCTGTCCCGCATTGAGCGGAACAACTTTCAGATATTGTCCGGTGATGACGGGACCATCGACCAGCATGGTCAGCGAAACCGGAGCAAACTTGATTTCTCCGTCCGACTGCGAGGCCACCGACAGCGATGTGCCGAATTTCCAGTCTGGCCGGCAACCGCAGGCTGGCGGTGTAAGTCAGATCATCCGAAGTCCATCCCTCGGGATAAAGCAGCAGGGCGTTCCAGTTGAGCACTGCCATCCGGTCGGTGGCGGTGGCGCCGCCGGTGTAGATGCCCTCGTCCGAACCGGCGGGCGAGATGAAATCCAGCGAGGCTTCGACGCTGGATGCGCCGGCGGGCACTTCAACGTGAAACGTCCAGCCATCCAGCAGATCGCGCCGCCAGGTCAGAGATCTTTCCATTGGCGGTGAACTTCAGTCCGGCAAGGTCCTGAATCGGGCCGGTGGGCCCGTGCTCGCCGGGAATCCACTTGGGGTAATAGAGAGTGAGGGTGCCCGGCTTGGCGGGAATCGTCATCCGGGCATGAAAGATTTTTCGCGGCGCTTCGGTGGCGTCCACAGAAAGAGCTGACCTGTGGGGCAGCCGCGCCCGCTGCAAACATCGGTAAGACAAAAGCAATCAACAGGAACACATGGCGAAAAATCTTCCCGGGGAAATGAGTCACGAAGACGCTCCTTGGGCCTCTACGAAATCGTTTTAAGACAGATGAATATAACAGCCCCTGACAGGTCAGGTCACCTCGCGTGTGTGGGGCGGGCGCCCTCGCCCGCCGCCTTTGACTTTGGGTCTGGCGACGGGTTAGGAAACTCAACCTTAAAACACGATCCAGCGCAAAAGCGGCGGGCGAGGGCGCCCGCCCCACACGAGTTTCAGTTATGATTTCCGCTGTGTCCTCACACTCCCATCGCGGCCGCTTCATCACCTTCGAAGGACTCGACGGCTGCGGCAAAAGCACGCAACTGGAAAAGCTGGCGAGAGTATTGCGCGCGCAAGGCTTGTCGGTGGTGGTGACTCGTGAGCCGGGTGGGACCGCGACCGGAGAGAAAATCCGCCGGCTCCTGCTCGATACCGCGACTGCCGGCCTCTCGCCAATGGCGGAACTCGCCCTGATGTTTGCCTCGCGCGCGCAGCACATCACGGAAGTGATCCAGCCCGCGCTGGCGGAAGGCCGAGTCGTGCTCTGCGACCGCTTCACCGACTCCACCGAAGCCTACCAGGGCGGCGGCCGCAAGCTGGGCAGCGAACCGGTGCTGGCGCTGCATCGCATCCTGTGCCACGGCTTGCAGCCTGACCTCACCATCCTCATGGATTCCGACGTGGCCGCCAGCGTCGAGCGCGCCCGCCGCCGCAACAAAGCCGACGCCGCCAAAAATGGCCGCGGCAAACACGACGAAAACCGCTTCGAACAGGAGAGTCGGGCTTTTTTCGCCAGAGTCCGCAGCGCCTATCTGGCAATTGCCGCTCGCGAACCGCAAAGAGTTGTGCTGGTTGATGCGCGCGGAACGGCGGCAGAGACGCATGCGCGGATCGTGGAGATTGTGAGGCGGAAGATGAAGTTGGCGAAGACGGCGTGAACTCACCACAGAGGCACAGAGAAACACCCTTTGTTGTTTTTCGATTGGGCAGGAACAGGACTTGTCGCCACTGAAGAGTGGTATCGTGAAATGGATCTTATCAATGATTCATTTGATTTTTCTCCGTGCCTCTGTGTCTCTGTGGTGAATATGAGTTTCACCGACTTTCACGGCAACTCCGACGTCGTCCATCGCCTGCGCGAGATGCTGGCGCGCGACCACTTTCCCCAGGCTGTGGTTCTGGCAGGGCCTGCCGGTTCGGGCAAATACACGCTGGCGCTGATGCTGGCCAAGGCGATTAATTGCCTTTCGCCGATCACCACCGACGGCTTGCCTGACTTCTGCGGCAAGTGTTCCAACTGCGTTCGCATCGCGCAATCAGAAGATCTCGATGCCCGCTTTGAGGAGGCGGTCGAGGCGCGCGAGAATTTGCGCGAGACGGACAAGAAAGAAACGCGCCTGTTTGTTCAGACCCATCCTGACGTGCTGGTGATTCCGCCCGATCCGCCGCAGATGATGATCAAGGTGGACCAGGTGCGGCGCGTGATCGAAACCATTTACTACCGGCCGGGCGAGGCCCGGGAGCGGGTTTACATCTTCACCGAGTCCTCTTTCATGAAGGAGGCGGCCAACTCGCTGCTGAAGGTGCTGGAGGAGCCGCCGGAATTTGCCACCATCTTTCTGCTGACCGAAAATCCGGGCGAACTGCTGCCGACGATTCGCTCGCGTTCGATGGTGATCACGCTGGCCGCCTTGCCGGCGGAAGAAATCGAGCAAGATCTGGCCAAGCATCGTCCGGAGTGGACACCCAAGCAACGGGCGCTGGCGGCGCGTCTGGCCAACGGCGCGATTGGTGCGGCCAGAAGTTTCGATCTCGCCGGATACACCGCGGCCCGCACCCAGGCGCTGACGATCCTCAATACCGCGCTGCGCGGCACGGAACACAGTGACCTGTTCAAAATGACTGAGACCTATCGCGCCGGCGCCGATGGACGCGACAAGCTGGAAAAGCTGTTGCGGACGCTTTACAGCCTGCTGCAGGACTTGACCTTCCTGAATTCGAGCACGCCGGAACTGGTCCGCAATACCGATATCCAGACCGAACTGAAGAAGCTATCGGAGTCCGCTGACTTCGGCTGGATCGCCTTCGCCGCCGATCGCCTGAACGACGTCGAGCGGGGCATGCGGCGCAACCTGTTGCGCTCGTTGTCGCTGGATGCGTTTGCGACAGCGCTGGAACGCAGCAATTAGCCATTGGCAATTGGCACTTAGCTTAGATCCCTAAGCGGACGGATTGTGGCAGGAGCCTGGATATCTGAAGCTAAATGCCAAGTGCCAATTGCTAAGTGCTGATTTGCTAAGTGCTTTCTCCCCCACCACTTGTCCATTGTCATAGCCGAGGCTGCTGTGCTAGGTTATCAACAACTCACGCCTTCATCCCACAAACACAGCAGCGCGTGTTGTGGCCCGCAAAAAGCGTGTCAGACGGTGGCGCCATGAAAGATGCAGTGGATTCACTTCCAGCCGATCGGCCTGTGGAGGCGGAGGGTTTTGCCAATCGCAAGCTGATTCGCCCTTCGCTGAACCGCGCCGATCACAATCATGCGCAGGCATCCATGAGCGAACCCAGAGAACGGCCAGACCGTCCCGAACGTAACGATAGGGAGCGCAGCGACCGGGCTACCGGAAGCGGCAGAAAGCCCGCCCCCCCGGAACAGACCAATGCCGAGAACTTTTACTACCAGAAGCAGATGCAGTCGAAAACCCCGATGGTGATCGTGCTGCGCGATGGCGAGGAAATTCACGGCATGATCGAGTGGTACGACAAGAGCTGCCTGAAAGTGACCCGCAACGGCCAATCCAACCTGCTGATTTACAAGCCGGCGATCAAGTACATGTTTAAAGAAGGGGAAAACAGCAGGAAATAGGCATCGGACGTCAGACCTCGGACCTCGGCAAATCCCTCACCGTGTGCTTTTCAGCGGATCACCAACATATCAAGAACCCAAGGGCGTGGCCGAGGTCTGACGCCCGAGGTCCGACGCCCGTTCCTACAGCTTCGGCAGCACGATTCCCTTCTGTGACTGGTACTTGCCTTTGCGATCGGCGTAGCTGACTTCGCAGACTTCGTCTCCAGTGAAGAAAAGAATCTGGCAGAGGCCTTCGTTGGCGTAGATTTTCGCGGGCAGGGGCGTGGTGTTTGAAATCTCGAGAGTGACGAAGCCTTCCCACTCCGGTTCAAACGGGGTAACGTTCACGATGATGCCGCAGCGGGCGTATGTGGACTTGCCGACGCAGATGGTCAACACTTCGCGGGGAATCTTGAAGTACTCGACCGAGCGCGCCAGGGCAAACGAGTTGGGCGGGACGATGGCGCAATCCGAACTGATGGTGACAAACGATCTCTCATCGAAATTCTTCGGGTCGACCACCGTGCAATTGACGTTGGTGAAAATCTTGAACTCATCGGCCACGCGCAAGTCATAGCCATAAGAAGACAGATCCGTAAGAGATCACGCCCTCCCGCACCTGCTTCTCGGAAAAGGGGTTAATCATGTCTTTCTCTATGGCCATCTTGCGGATCCAGCGGTCGCTCTTAAGCATGCAGCTCCTTAGAATGCAGTCTTCAGTCGTCGGTCTTCAGTCGTCAGGAAAATCCCTTGGCTTACAACACCACGGCCTTTTTGCTGAAGACTGACGACTGAGGACTGACGACTGGGATACGACTGATCTTACGGGACAGAAGCTGCCGTTGACAATCTCTCTTATGTCCCTTAGCATCAATGCACTTGGTAGGTTATTCTCAGTCCGACGACGGGAGCCGCCAGTGATCAAGCTCGACATTATCAACGAAGTGGTGAACAAGACCGGGATTACCAAGACCAAGGCCGAGTTGGCCGTCGAAACCGTTTTCGAGAGCATGCGGCGCTCGCTCACCAAGGGCGATCGTATTGAATTGCGGGGCTTTGGCGTGTTTAACGTGCGGCCGCGCAAGACCGGTATCGGACGCAACCCGCGCACCGGCGCCGAGGTTTCGATTCCTCCCGGCAAGGCGGTTCGGTTCAAGCCCGGCAAGGAGTTGCAGTCGATCGAATAGGTTAGGACTGCTGTCCCCGGACAGTCCTGGCCGCGAGCCGTCGGCGCGACCCGCACGGCAACAACCCTCGTCTCCACGCATCATCGCAGCGTCTGAGTTTTCATGTCCGACCTTACTCCCTCACTTCCCGCCCCGCAGCCCGAGTATCTGCCCGCAGAAGTGTATGTGGTGCGGCCGCCCAATCCCAGGTATTGGCTGCACATCCTGCTGTTTGTGGCGACGATTTTCACCACGCTGGTGGTCGGCGCAAAAATGGAATTCGATTTCCTGCACAACGCGCCGCCGTTTGTTCATGGAGACGAAACGCTGCCGCTGTTTCCCGTCGGCTGGGCCCTTCACGAACCGTCGCGCCTGCTGCTCGGAATTCCCTTCTCGGCCACGCTGCTGCTGATTCTTCTGGCGCACGAGATGGGACACTATCTTTACTGCCGCTACTACGGCGTGTACGCCACGCTTCCCTTCTTCATTCCCGGCGCCGACCCTGATTGGCACGCTGGGCGCTGTGATTCGGATACGGTCTCCCATCCGCTCGCGCTGCGCGTTGTTCGACATCGGAATCGCCGGCCCGATCGCCGGATTTGTGGTCGCGCTCACCGTGCTGGTGATCGCGATGTCTCATTCCCGCGTGGTGCCGGGGGTGATGGCGAATTCGGATGTTGAGATGGGATATCCGTTGATCTTCCACCTGTTGTGGACGGTGCTTCCGCTGGCTGACGTACACGGAGGATCGTCCGCGTTGCAGGATATTTATTTTCATCCCACCGCGATTGCGGCCTGGGTGGGGATGTTCGCCACCGCGCTCAACCTGCTGCCCGGCGGACAACTGGATGGTGGACACATTGTTTTCGCGCTCAATCCGCGGGCGCATCGAATCGTGTCGCGGCTGACCATCCTGGCGCTGATCCCGATGGCGTTTTATTTCTGGGCGGGCTGGCTGCTGTGGGCGATCCTGCTGCGCATCAGCGGCATGCGGCATCCCATGGTGGAGGAGTGGCCCGGGGTGACGCCGGGGCGGCGCTGGCTGGCGGCTTTCGCTTTGCTGATGATGGTGGTTACGTTGACGCCCGCGCCGTTCGCGCATAGTTCGCTGCGGCAAGTGGTGCACGCGATACGCGGGCAGTAGATTTTGTAGCGCCGGCGCTACAGGGATCAGTGGCCTGTCTGCGTGCCGTCTGCCAGCACCGTTTGCTGACATTCGTGTGCGGCAGTTAGCAACTCGTCAAACCGACGATCGCTGCGCAGACCGCGTTCTGAAGGCGTGCTGGTCTCGGCTCGTGTGCCATCCCCGGCAGGCGGCTCTTCTGCAAACTCGCACGGGTCAAACAAGATTTAGAACTCTGATTGTCCGAGTACAGTCACCTTCGCGACTGCTGTCTTTAACACAGTGCTCTGGCCGATTGTCGCAAACGCTATGACGCGATATACGCCAACGATGCGGGCTGTGAAAACTCCGTCAGTCACCTTCGCACTGCTGTCTTCAACACAGTGCTCTGGCCGATTGTCGCAAATGCTATGACGCGATATACGCCACCGATGCGGGCTTGAAAACTCCGTCTTGGCTTATGCTGCTTACATCTCTTTGCCCGTCAGGAACTGCCCATCGAATGACCGCGCCAGCGGGTGCACCCTCAATATGAGCAGAGAATTTTTGGGTCTCTCCGGCATTCAAGGATATGCGAGCGGGATCCACGGTTAGCGACACGGCACGCTGCTTCTCATTTGGTTGGGCGCTGAGAGTAGTGGCAAACCACAGAGGAACAATCAGGACGAACGCTATGCGCGCGAAATAGGGGCCTGTAGTCATCCCGTCACCTACCTTTGTTAAAGTGCAACTGAAGTATGACACCAGCCAGGCAAGCTTCCAACACATTTTCGGCCGCGTTCGCAAAGCGGCTGAGCCTAAGGAAACGGCGTCGGGTTACACTTCCGCTTCTTCGTGACCGTAGGGGCTCCCTCGACTCCGGCCATCCGTTCGGGCGAATGGATGGTCGGCGCTCAGGATGACTGGGCGACTCGTTAGCTTCCACTCGTTAGCTTCGACTCGTCATCTTCGACTAGTTGTCCTCAACGACTCTTGCGGTCATCTCGACCGAAGGTTCACCGCCGGAGACGTCCTGAGCCAGGATCAATTGGCGGGCTTCAACACGAATCGCAGGCAGGTGGAAGAAGAATAGAATCGCTGCGCCGATGCACGCTACTGCGCCCACTGAAACCGTGAAGGTCGCTCCCAGGTGTTCCGCCGATGCTCCCGCGAACAGTGAGCCGAAGGGCGCCATTCCCATGAACATCATGGTGTACATGGCCATGACGCGGCCGCGCAGATGATCAGGGGTCATCGCCTGAATCAGCGTGTTCGAAGACGACATTCCCAGCATCATGCAGAATCCCACCGGCAATAGCAAAGCAGCCGACAACCAGAAATGATGCGAGAAGGAAAACGCCGCCAGGAACAGGCCGAAACCGCCGCATGAGAATGCGACCCAGCGGCCTAGTCCCAGTACACCGGAGCGTGTGGCCAACGTGAGTGCGCCCAGCATCGCGCCTACGCCCGTTGCTCCCATCAGAATTCCCAGGCCGCGAGCTCCCCCGTGCAATATCTGGTCGGCGAAGACCGGCATGAGAACGGTGTAGGGCATCGCTACCAGGCTCACCAACCCCAGGAGAAGCAGCAGGGAGCGAATGGGCGCGGTGTGGCGGGCGAAACGATAGCCCTCAATCAGGTGCGCCAGGGCCGGGCCGTGCGACGCGAGGCGCGCCGGCTTGGTCACGCGCATCATCAACAGTCCGCTGATGACGGCGATGTAGCTGAGGCCGTTGGCGAGGAAGCACCATCCCTCGCCGATTCTGGCCACCAGGATCCCGGCGATGGCGGGGCCGACAATTCGCGCTCCGTTGAACATAGTCGAGTTCAACGCGATGGCGTTCATCAGGTCTTCCTTGCCCACCATGTCCACCAGGAAGGATTGCCGCGCGGGAATATCAAAAGCATTCACCACGCCGAGCAGCGCCGCCAGCACGAAGATATGCCACACCTGTATGACTCCGGTGAGGGTAAGCGTGGCAAAGATCAGGGCCAGAATCATGGACGAGATCTGGGTGGCAATCACGATTCGCTGGCGATTGAAGCGGTCAGCCACAATGCCGCCCAGCGGCGCCACCAGGAACACGGGGATCTGGCTGGCGAACCCCACGGCGCCCAGCTTAAGCGCAGAACCGGTCTTGCGATAAACCAACCATGACTCTGCAATACTTTGCATCCAGGTGCCGATCAGGGAGACCAGCTGTCCGCTGAAGAAAAGCTGGAAGTTACGGTGGCGTAAGGCCCGCAGGGTGGCGGGAAGCCAATCTGTTTTCTGCGCCGCTGGTCCGGAGTTCACCGATAATTACCCGATAGATCCGTCGGAAGTACCCGAATCGGTCCCTTCCAGTCTCGCTGTTTTGCATGTTGTCCGCAACTTCTGGAGAGAACTTCAGAACGGCGTGGCCCATGTTGGAAAACTTGGCTGGCGCAAAAACTTCGCGCTTCCGCACTCGTCCGCTGTGGAGTAGAGTAGTTCACGTTCGGAGTTGGCCGGATGTTTCCAACTGCGATGTAACCTCTGCAAGACCGCCCGCTGTTGGAACGCCAGGTATCGGAGAAATCATGAGCACCGATCAGGTTCATCTTGAGCGTCGCGCGTCGCAGCGCTTCGACTTCCAGCTTCCAGTTGGAGTTCGCTTGGCCGGCACCGACCGCGAGGGTTGCGGCTTTACCCAGGACCTAAGCGGACGCGGAGCATTCCTCTACACCGATTTTCAGGTGGCGGAAGGCGATGCGGTCGAGCTCACTTTCATGATGCCCGCCGAAATCACTCTGACTGAAAATATGCGGGTGCGCTGCCGCGGCCGGGTCACGCGCGTTATGCCGGCACAAAGCAAGTTTGGCGTGGCAGTCCATCTGGAGGGATACGAATATCTCTCCGAAGCCGGGAGCAGCGGCTCAAGTTTCAGCCAGCTTCCCCCGGGTTTCAGGCGCGCACGACGCGAGTCAGGCGCGAAAGAATTCCTCCGTCCCAGGTACGACCTCCGGTTGCGGTGGAGGGCTAGGAAAGCGGCGTTCAGGAAACGGCCGGGGCGTCGCAAGGGCCGTTAGGGGCGGTTTTTCCACGGTTTTTACTTCTTCCCAATCCCCCGTTTTTTGCATAAAATACTACCTACAGATGGAAGAGTGGCCTCGGATTCCTCCTTGCACCTTTCCCCCAGCGATCATTAGAGATTCGCCAGCAGTGTGCGCTGCGGCTAGGAGAATTCGGATCTTCCCGGGCAAAACAAACAGGTTACAGAAGTCACTTGGCGTAACCCTTATATCTCAATAACATACTGATGCAAGAGACAGAGTGAAGCCATGCAGGGTGTAGCGGTAACTCTTCTGACTGAAGACCGGGAACGGCTGTCGGTGCTCCAGCATCGTCTGGAAGGAACCGGAATGGGCCGGAATGTCTTCAGCCATGTGGGATTCCCGACCAGCCCCACCGACCCAGTTCTGCGACAGATCCAGGATGTCCGGACAGAAGTAGTCGTTCTCGACATTGACGCGCAGAATGCGCAGCGGGCCATCAGCACCATCGAACTGATCCAGGCAAACACCACAGACATTGCTATTTTTGCGGTTGGTGAAATGAGCCATCCGCCCACCATCGTGGCGGCGATGCGTGCAGGTGCAGGCGAATTTCTGGAACGCGGCGCGACCTCAGAAGCGCTGATCGAGGCGTTGACACGCTTTACCGCCACTCGCAGCAAAGGCCGAACTTCTTCCGGCCGGGCGCGAATCTTCACCGTGATGAATTCCAAGGGCGGAGCAGGCGGCACCAGCGTCGCCGTCAACACCGCGATCGCGCTGCAGGAAACCCAGGGTGGAGTTCTGCTGGTGGATTTTGCTCCGCTGGGACACTGCGCGCTTCATCTCAATGTACGGCCCACTTTCGGAGTGGTGGATGCGCTGCAAAATCTGCACCGCCTGGATGCTTCCCTGCTCGAAGGTCTGATGACCCAGTGCAAGGGCGGACTGCAATTGCTGGCGGGCCCGCAGCAACCCCAGCCATTGACGCCGACGGCGGCAGAACTGGCGCGGCTGTTTGATTTGCTGGTGGCCCACTTCCGTTATGTCGTCGTTGACTGCTCGGGGCGCGTGGACCAGACGGCGCGTTTGCTGTGTGATCATTCGAATGCGATCCTGCTGGTCGCTCAGGCCGATGTGGTTTCCCTGTGGAGCGCCAGCCGTATACGCGCGTATCTGGAAGAAGGCGCCACCCGCGACCGGGTTCGCATCGTACTCAATCGCTACAAGAAAATTCCCGGCTTCACCGACGAGGACGTCGAGAAAGCCACCAGCTGCAAGCTGCTCTGGAAGATTCCCAACAACTACCAGTCGATTGCGCCCGCCATCGACAAGGGAGTTCCGGTGGCAATGCAGGAGAACACCGACATTGGCCGCTCTTTCCGGTCGCTGGCGACAGCTCTGGCGCAGGCGTCCCCAACCGCCGAAGGTTCGCTCGAGTTGTCGTACCGGGATGAGAAGACTGATCCCAAGAAAGCAACCGGCCGGCTTTTGATTTCGCCCTTACGCGCCGGACAGTAGGCAGCCTCGGGTTTCCACCGTTCGGATAACTCTCATGAACCATGTGGGGACAGCCGCCCTCGGCTGTCCAGCGGAGCAGCGCTCCGTTATTTTTCCGCTCCCGTCAAAGACAGTCTAGCTACGCTCGACCGGACAGTCGAGGGCGGCTGTCCCCACGTGGTTCGTGATGAACTATTCGTGTCCGTCATGATCGGGGATCTCGAAAACATAGAGCGAGTGATCCAGGATTTTTACCGGCTTCTGTTCCAGCAGCCAGCGGTATCTCTCCGGTTCGGCCAGGTACTGTCCGGAGAGATTGGTTGCGCTCACGATCACGGTGCCGGAGACGCGCTTGTGCCCGCCAAAGAAATCAGACTGAATTCCGTACACTTGCGGATCGACGCTCCCAAAGTACGACAGCGAGATTCGCTCGCCCGGATGATTGCGTTGATAGTCTCTCAAAGCCAGCAGCCCCTGTCCCCAATCGAGGTTGCTGTCGGTCAGCAGGCGGAAGCTTTCCGCCGGACGCACGAACGGCGTGAAATACGAGAGATAGCCCGGGGCGTAACGCAGGGCATCGGCCGCGTTCAGTGCCGCGAGCAAGATCAGGAGCGCCGCGACACCGCGTTTGCGTCCAGCCCACTCCCACACCGCTGCCGCAAACAAAATGGCGAAGGGATACATGGGCAACACGTGCCGGTCTCCCAGATTGAAGCGGGCAAAAATCGCCATCGCCAGGTAGAGCGCGGGAAATGATGCCATGATCCACAAATCGGGCGGGACGCGCACCTTTCCCTCTCAGGGCAATCGCCAAGCCCGCCAGGGACAGGCCCAACACAATCGTCGGCCACTTCAGCAGGATCACGACCGGGTAGTACAGTTTCCATCCGCCGTGATTTGAAACCTGTCCCAGAAAGAATGCAGGCTGGCCCTGCCGGTTGTGCCGGACCAGTTCACGGAAACCTTCGATGTATTCTCCCGCCGGAATCAGCAGACTGTAATTTCTGTCACCGTGCACCGGCTTAACGATCGGCGCGTTCCAGTTGGGAAAGGTGGCGGTCAAAGTGCCATCGCGGACGGTGAGATGCGACACGTGAAAGAAGTATCCTGCCCAGACCACGAACAATGCGAGCAGCAACGCCGCCGCTGTCTTACTCCAGTTCCATCTCGCGGGTGCCTGCATTATTTTGTCCGCGCCGAGGAGAAGCATCCACAGCAGGGCCAGACCAAACATGGGCGCGGTAGAGAATTTGGCCAGGAGCATCAGACCGAGCAGCAACCCGAACCCTGACGGTTCGTTTCCAGGTCGGATTCTGTCGCCACCGCGCCAGGGCCCATGCCGTGGCAAAAATAAACAATGTCGCGGCGCCATCGGTTGCCGCGATCGAAAAGTGCGCGATCAAGCGAGGGCGAGAACGCGAACAGGGCCAGAGCGAAATTTGCGGCGGTCCGGGAAAACAACCGGTCCGCGGCTCGCCAGACGAACCATGCCAGCAACAATCCGAACAAGACATTCATGGCGCGCGCCCGCCATGCCAGCGATACCGGATCGGGTGCAATGCGGGTGACGCGAAATGAATCGACCAGCGGCTCTACATCCACTTGCCACTGTGGATCGATCAGCGGGAGCGCACACCACAGACGGGCCAGCGGAGGGTGATCGTTGTACTGTTCGAATCGTCCGTAACGCCAGGCGTTGAGTCCTTCCGCGATGTGTACGGGCTCGTCGTAGGTGAGTGATTGAGTGCGGATGAACCAGGCGCACTGTGCCAGATAGATCAGTGCCAGCAGCGCGGGAAGAAGCCAGGTCGTTCTCGCAGCCGGAAGAATCTCCGATGCGAGCGCAGAGGATGTCGGTTGAACATTTTCCGGCCGGGTCATTCTGGGCCCGCCGTGTTCGCGGGAGTTCACTTTACTTCAGCATGCGGGAAAGTTCCACCCACCTCAGGCCACGTGGTTCGTGGTGGGCTGCTAGACTGAGTGGCTCGATTCCGTCGTGAGCACAGAACGCATGGACAAACCATCCCACGCGACGCCCTGGAATGCAGGCTCACTCTTAATCTTGGGCCTGGGAGCTGGAATCTTCGCCGGCTTCGTCGAAGGCGTGGGGCTGATGATCTTCCAGCGAATCAATTGGGCGCGCTGGGGCCCGATGATGCACGTCTCCTGGGAGATTATTTGGATTTCCCCGATCGTGGACGCGATTCTCTTCCTGTCGTCTGCGCTGCTCTGCGTTGCGGTGTCTCGAGTCGCACCTCGATCTCCCGCAATGCGAGTGTTGGTTTTTCTGCTGACATTTCTCAGCGTGTATGACTGGCTTACCTTGACCAGCCGTCTATACCAGCGTGCCTGCCTACTACTGGCACTGGGTGTCGCTGTGGCTTTCACCCGTTGGTGCGGAAAACGCGAAAGCGCGTTCCTGCAATTCTGGAAGAGGACCACGCCCTGGATGGTCGCGGCTTGGGTGCTTGCGTTCGCCGGAATTCAAGGCGGCAAGTGGCTTGCATGAAAGAAATGCGGTGGCGACATCTTCCGGCAGCTGCGCCGGATGCGCCCAACGTGCTGGTGATTGTCGTGGATACCTTGCGCGCCGATCATGTGTCTTCGTATGGCTACGCTCGTCCCACCACTCCGAATCTCGATCGCATGGCGCAGCAGGGCGTGCGTTTCGACAATGCAATTTCACCTTGCTCGTGGAGCCTGCCTTCGCATGTTTCGCTGCTGACCGGGCTCTATCAGTTCGAGCACGGCGTTGGAAGCGTGCAGCCGGAGCCGTGGCTGGGATGGGGCAACAAAGGCATGGGCGGCTTCCCCACACTGGGAGAGGCGCTCGAGCGCAGAGGCTATCGCACCGGAGCATTCTCGGCCAACCGAACCTATTTCTCTCGCGACCTGGGTTTTGGCCGGGGCTTTGTCCACTTCGAAGATTATTTTCAGTCGGCCAGCGACGCCTTCGTGCGCACCCTCTACGGCAGGGAGTTTGCGCGTATTTATCTCAAGCGCAGCGACCATAGCCTGGTCAAGCGCACGCTGCGCAGGCTCGGTTTCACTTCCCTGCTCGATCAGGACGCGGAAGGTTCCGGCAGTTACGGCGGCGCCTTCGGAGTCCGCAAGCGCGCCGACGTCGTCAATCAGGAAGTGATGGAATGGATTGATCGCGACCGCCAGCGACCGTTTTTCGCCTTCCTGAATTATTTTGATGTGCACGATCCCTACGGCGGGCCGCGGAGCCTATCCCAAACCTTCATGGCCGCAGCAAACTGATGTAGACGCATACGACAACGGCGTGAAGTACGTGGATGACTACATCGGGCAACTGATGGAGGAGCTGGACCGGCGCGGTCTGGCGAAGAATACGCTCGTGATCATCACCTCCGATCATGGCGAAGCGCTGGGGCAGCACCATCTGAGAACCCATGGCAAGGCGCTCTACTGGGAGCAGATCCATGTGCCGCTGGTGGTCTGGTATCCCGGCCACATTCCGGCGGGGATTACGGTGACGGCGCCGGTGAGCAACGCTGCGATCCCGTCCACGATCATGGAACTCCTCGGAGCGCAAAGAACATTTCCACCATCCTCTTTGAGTGCGCTTTGGCAAACCGGCGGCGTACCCAACTGGCCTGATCCGCTGTCCGAGCTCGCGCGCAACGCGATTTCGGATAAAGAGGACCAGGCTGCACGAACGCTGGTTCCTACATCCAGCACCGGCGCGATGAAATCGCTGGTGACAACGCGGTGGCAACTCATCACGCACGAAACCATGGGTGACCAGCTCTACGATTGGGTGCTCGACCCGGCAGAGTCCAAGCAACTGTCGATCACCGCCTGGAGGGCCAGGCAACAGTCGGCGACCTGAAGTCGCGCATGGCCGAAGTGATGAAGCCGAAATAGAAAATGTAGGCGCGAACGCCCCGCTCGTGCAGGGAGCCATCACAAGCCACGTGGGGACAGCCGCCCTCGGCTGTCCGGCGGAGCGATGCTCCGCAAGTCGCTGTGCCGAGGAAACCTGTCGAGCTGCGCTCGACTGGACAGCCGAGGGCGGCTGTCCCGACGTGGTCTTCGGTAGTAATTCGGGAGAGAAAAAACTAAGAGGCAGGTAGCCGTACCTGCCTCTCTCGTGGGGTGAATCCCTCAAAACCGCGGCCGGGGAAGGCCGAGCCCTGAGTTCTCAATCGCTGTCCCAAAGTAGCTGCAGCAATAAACCGGCGCAATACTGCGAAAATACTAGTGGCTCCTGATCTACGATGATGCGTTATTCTGAACTTGTGAACCTGTCCTGAGCGAAGTCGAAGGGATCGAGCACGCAGCGGATACAGAGCTTGCCGCGGTCCCATGCGGTTCGCGCGAGATCCTTCACGACTGAAGTCGTTCAGGATGACGCCGGTGACGTGGGGACATGTTCGAGCTGAGCTGATCCCTCTTGCCGCTCAAGGCGGCTTGTGAAATGCGTGGATCGCTAGAAGCTCCCAAGGGCACTAATTCCCTTCGATTCCACACATTCGTAGGCGCGGCCGGCGGCGAGGTTCTTGTACTCCTCCGTACCGCCATTGGGCCAATCGATCACCAGGCGATCAATCTTGTCTCGTTTTCCTAAACCAAACGTCAACGGAAGTTCGGACTGCGACAGGTAACTCGATCCACCTTTCACCATGCGCATCTGGCTGGTGTCACCGTGAAAAATGCGGACCCGGGCCCCGATGGCGTCGCGATTCGATTTTGTGCCGACCAGTCGAATGCGAATGCTCTTGTTTCCGCTCAGCTGATCGTTGCGGTAGAGGTAAGCGGGGCCGTTGTTGGTCGTGATCAGCAAATCGAGATCGCCATCGCGATCAAAATCGCCGTAGGCCAGTCCGCGTCCGACCTTGGGCTGCGCGAAACCGCCGCCGACTTCGGCGGCCACGTCGCGGAATCTTCCCTGGCCATCGTTGAGAAATAACTGTGGCGGCTGCGCGTAACCGACACCGCGAACATTGCGCACGGTGTCGTCAATGTGTCCGTTGACCACGGCCAGGTCGAGCGCGCCATCGAGGTCGGCATCGAGAAATGCGCAACCGAATCCCAGCTTGTCTTTGGAGGCGAGCCCAACGCCGCTCTGGGCGGCGACGTCCACATAGTTTCCACCGCCGGAGGCGCGGTAGAGGCCGATCATTTCATTGTCGAAATTGGTGATAGCCACGCCGGGAGTTCCCGAATTGCTGAAGTCAGCCACATCAACGCCCATACCGGCGCGGGCTTTGCCCTCAGCGCTGAAAGCGATTCCGGCGTCCACGGCAACAGTCTTTGAATGTGCCGTTACGCTGGTTGCGGTAGAGCTTGTTGGGTTGCGTATCGTTGGCGACCAGCAAGTCGGGCCAGCCGTCCTGATCGTAGTCGAGCAGCGCCACACCCAGTGACTTCGAACTGCTGTCGAAAATACCGCTGGTCGGCGTGACGTCTTCAAATTTCCCGTTTCCCAGATTGTGAAACAGCCAGCAGGTTTCGCCACGGTAGGCCTCGGGAGTGCAATAGGATTTATTCTTCCCGTCGAGACTGCAGAACACATCGTGCTCGGGAGACCACTTCACGTAATTGCAGACAAACAAATCCAGCAACCCGTCGCGATCGAAATCAAACCAGATCGCGGACGTGCTGAAGGCCTGTCGTCCGCCCAATCCGCTGGCTTTGGTTACATCGCGGAAGGTGCCCTTCCCGGTGTTCTTGAACAACACATTCTGCCCGACACAGGTGACCAGGATGTCGGGATAGCCGTCGTTGTCATAGTCTCCGACTGCGACTCCCATGCCGTACATTTCGATATCGAGGCCGGCGGTGCGCGTCACATCGGAGAATGTCCCGTTACGATTGTTGCGATAGAGCTTCAGCGTGCTGCGTTCGCGTTTGTGGCCGGGCCAGTCCGTGCCGTTGATCAGGAGAATGTCCTGCCAGCCATCGCCGTCGTAGTCCAGAAAGGCGCAGCCTGCGCCCAGAGTTTCCGGCAGCAGCTTGCCGCCGTAGGCGCCGCTGTTGTGACGGAATTGCACGCCCGCGCCGGCAGTCACATCGACCAGGCGGAAGCCGGGAGCCGGTGGGGGCGCGCCGAACGCATCCAGCAACAAACCCGAAGTCGAGGCCAGGCCGGCCACGCCCCACAGAAAGTCGCGCCGGTTCACGGAAGATTTACCAGGCCATTGCGAATCGCGTAGACCACCAGTTCGGCGGTCTTGTGGATGCCGAGCGCGTCCATGATGTTGGCGCGGTGTACGGCCACGGTGTTTGCGCTCAGTTCGAGCACCGTGGCGATCTCTTTGTTGGATTTTCCTTCTACGATCATTTGCAGAATTTCGAGTTCGCGTGGGGTGAGATGCTCGTCGCGGTCGCCTTTCAGCGCGGCCGGGCGATTGAGCTGCGAATCCAGCACGGTTTCTCCCGCCACCACCTTCCGAATCGCCGCCCCTAGTTCGAGGTCCACCGCATTTTTCAGAACGTATCCGCGAGCGCCCGCATCCAGGGCCTGGCGCACCAGGGTTTCCTCGGGATGCATGCTCAGCATCAGCACCAGGGTTTTCGGCTGCTGCTCGAGAATCTTGCGGGTGGCTTGCAAGCCGTTCATGTTCGGCATGGCGCAGTCCATCACGACCACATTGGGCTGCAGCTCTTTGGCCAGGCGAACCGCTTCCGCGCCGTCTCCGGCTTCACCCGTCACCTCGATGTCCGGCTCGTCTTCCAGAATGCGCCGGAATCCGCGGCGCACCAGGCTGTGGTCATCCACCAGCAAGACAGAAATTTTATTCGACATGCGACTCCAGATTCTCTCCTGATTTTTCTCCCATTTTCTCCCGGGGCACGGTCAAGCGGACCAGAGTGCCGCTCGGCATCGGCCGGGAAAATTCGATCGCTCCGCCCAGCAGTTCCGCGCGCTCCCGCATCGCCACCAGCCCAATTCCCTGCTTTGCGGACTGCGCCACGAATCCGCTGCCGTGATCTTCCACTTCCAACTCCAGAGACTTGGGCAAATATCGCAAACGCACCCAGGCTTCTCCGGCTCCGGAATGCCGCGTCACATTGTTCAGCGCTTCCTGCACGACGCGATATACATGAATAGCAGCATTTCCATCCACGGGATAGGCCGTACCCGATTTCTCATAGGATATGTGAATGCCGGCCTGCCGTTCCAGCACCGGCAAATACCAGTCGAGCGTGCTTTCGAGACCGGTCTCGTCCAGCATGACGGGATGCAGCGCCTGGGAAAGACTGCGCACCTTATCGAGCGTGGTCTGCGCGATCTCGGCCACCTCGCGCAGCTCGGCGCGCAAGGGCGAACCTTCCGGAACCTGATTTCCGGCGCGGGACAGCATGGCGCCGACCGCCGTCAGAATCTGTCCGAACTCATCGTGCAGCTCGCGGGAGATGTGGCGCAAGGTGGATTCCTGCGTCGAAATCAGTTTCTGCGCCAGCTCGCTGCGTTGCGCGGACAGCGTCGCCAGTTGCGCAAACAACTGCCGGTTGGAGCGGATGGAATACAGTCCGGTGAGCAGGATCGCCACCAGCGTGAGGGTGAGAAAGAGATAGACCTGACGCTGCACCCGGTCGTAAATCTGGGCGATGCGCAGGGCGGCCTGCTCCTCGCTCTCGTTGTTCTGTACCAGCAGGCGGGCAACCGCCGTGCTCAACGCGGCCTGTCGCGCCTGCAACGAAAGCTGGATCTGGGTGCGCGCCTCGTCCGGCTTGCCGCTCGCGGCCACGGCAAAGGTTCGATCGACCGCGTCCCAGAACTGGGCCATGGAATTTTTCAAATACTGGCGCTGTTCAGGAGTGCGGTCGGCAACGGCAACCTGCTCCTCCTGACGCAGCGCGTCATTCAAGTCATCCCGCACCCGCTGGAATTGCGCCGACCACGCGGTCAACGGATAGGGCTCGTTGTTGTCCAGCATGTCGCGCATGGCCAGCGCCAGAGTGTTGAGATCGTTTTGAATACGAAGCAGCTGCAGCGAGTCTTTGCGGTTGCGGTCCACCAGGTTGTTCTGTAACTCCCGCAGGCCGGAGATCTGCCGGGTGATGTAGACGGAGCAGGCCACCACGGCGGCCAGCGTAATAATGAGTCCCAAGAAGAGTCCCGGAGTCGGCGACCGATGAGGCGCAGGTGGACGCGGCACGCACCGAGGATACAATGCGCTGGCTTCAAGTTCCACTCTGTCATCCTGAGCGGAGTGGAAAGTTCGCGCAGCGAACTGTCCGCGGAGTCGAAGGACCCCTATAGCAATACAAGACACCAACAATCTTGGAAGTTGATGTTGCTTCAAACCCGGAGCGCGCAGCTTCCGTAAAGCTCATAGGGGTCCTTCGACTCCGAAACTGCTCCGCGAAGCGAAGCAGTTTCTGCGCTCAGGATGACAGATCAGTTGGGTTTTTGAGAGGGGGCGTCCAAGTCCTGCGGGAACGACTTAAAGCTTACATCGCGCGACTTTGAAGTAGTTTTCTTGTCCGCGTCAGTGTTGGTCTGGGTCAGCGTGCCCTTCAGCAGGTAATAAGCCTCGTCGCCGGGATTCTTTCCCGGTCCGCGTTCCACGGTGCCCTTGAATTCGTACCACACACCGTGCACGGTCTGCGTGGTGAAAGTCAGGTCCTTGCCCTCGAGTTTGCCCGACTTGAAGAACAGATCGAGAAATTCGCCACGATCGCTTTCCAGGTCGCCATAGCGCGAGATAAATCCGGTCACGCTGCCTTTTTCTTCGACCGTGAGTTGCACGAACTCGCCGTCCTGCAGAAAAGAATACATGCCGGAATAATCGTTGGCGGGCTTTGGGGCGGGGGGATTCGGCGCAGGAGTCTGTCCGCTCGAGAGCATGCAAGTCAGCAGCAGAGCAGCGACGACGAAGTACGGTCTGACCATGTCGTATTAAAGCATGGAAAGCAGGTTCGATGTCGCCGCCGGCGTCCGCGCCGGTGCCGACCGCGGGACGGCGCGGACGCCCATCCTCCCGGCGTGTTCCGAATAAGGACAATGTGCGTCCAAGCGGGTTTCTGGTGCCGAAGACGCGAGCTATAATTGAGGCTGTACCAGCCCCGGTCTACTGAATGAAGCCAGCCTCGGTGCTCCTGGAATCCAAGTCCGAATCAGGGTTAGAAGCCAGGTCTGCACCGGTATTTCTGGTGGATCTCGAGCCCTGGCACACGGTCTTCTTTCGCAACCTTGCTGATCTGTTTCGCCACCGTAAGCAAACGCCTTTCCTGATTTCTTCGAGGCCGGGATCTTTTTGGCCGGATGTTTTTGTCACTTCTCGTCTTCCCTGGAACCGGTTTGCGCAGTCCGCGATGTGTCATGTCGCCGTGATCGTGGCGCTGTGGGGATCGGTTACGGCTCTGGCCGCAACCTCCGCAGGTGCTGGATCGTCCGGTCTTTAATCGCGCCGACGTGATCTACTACGCTCCGTCGGAGTATCTTCCGCCGCTCGATACCGGTGGCCGGCGCAGGCCGCTACCGCGCAAGGGCGAACCGGAACACTCGGCGCAGCCCATCATTTCAGTGCCGGCCGAGGCCGACAATCGAACACAGACCATCGTCACTCCCTCCGACATCAAGCTGAATCACGATGTGCCCCTGCCGAATATCGTGGCCTGGTCGCAGACCAAGCGCAGCCTGCGGTGCCGCTCGCATCAACGGCGGCAGCCGCCAACATGAGACTGCCCGCGCTTCCTGTGACTCGCCGTCGCGCCTGCGCCGGAAACCATGCCGGCCAATCGCCAGCGGACGTCGATGCTTTCGCAGACAGCGGTAGCGCCGGCTCCGGAGCTGAACGCGGAATCTTCGCGGGCGCTCGGGGCGCCGCAGGCCGCGATCGTCCAACCTCCGCCTAGTGTGGACACCGCCTCGCTGCGCCGTCTGGGAGACATCAACATCGGGCACTCTCAAGTGGTCGCTCCCGCGCCGGAACTACCGGTGGCCGAGCAGTACGCCTCAGCCGGCAGGTCACAGGCAGTGCTCGCCGGCGGCGGCGCAGGTTCGGCGGCAGTTCCGCCGCCACCTTCGATTCCGGGCAATGCCGGTTCGAATCCGAATGGCAGGATCATCGCGCTGGGCATTCACCCTGCGGCGATGAGTCCCGCAGAGATGCCGGCGGGAAATCGTCGTGGAACTTTTGCGGCGACTCCGGAGGGAAAGACGGGCGCTCCCGGCACTCCCGACGTTGTGGCTGGCACGAACCGCGGCAACGGTTCTGGTGCCGGTAAGAATAGCGATGGCATTCCCTCCGGACTGACCGTTGGTGCAGGTCCCGAAAATAAAAACCGCTCTGCAGTGGCAGGAAAGGGAAACGGACCCGGTGGTGGTGGCGCGGCGCCGGACCACAGCTCTGACAACTCCCGCCTGGTCGCAGATGCGACGCCACCCCGGGTCACGGCGACTCCATCTCGTCCGCTTTCGGAGGTCTCGAAAGATCGTGCCACAGATGTAGATCGATGGATCTTCGGCGACAAGAAGTTCTATGCGATGACCCTGAACATGCCGAACCTGAATTCCGCGGGCGGAAGCTGGGTCATTCGCTTTGCCGAACTCAATCCCAATGAAGCCAAGGGCGATCTCACCGCTCCCGAAGCCATCCAGAAGGTCGATCCGGCCTATCCACTGGAACTGATGCGGCGCAACGTACAAGGGACAGTCACGCTTTACGCCGTCATCCGGAATGATGGCTCGGTCAGCGACGTGAGGGTCCTGCGCGGCATAGACGATCAACTCGATCAATATGCGCGTGCAGCCCTGGCCCGCTGGCACTTTCGGCCTGCCACCAAGAACGGCGCGGCGGTGGATCTCGAAGCCGTGGTGATGATTCCGTTCAAACCGGTGCGACTGAAGTCGAGTTTCTAACCGCAGTTTCTGGTTTCTAGTTTCTGGTTTCCAGTCTTAATGCCTTCACTAGAAACTGGAAACCGGAAACTAGAAACTGCCTAGAAACTGCCCTTCGCGGCTTTCCCTTCCAGCATGGCGTAGATCGCGGGGTTGGTACAGACTTCGTAGTAGCGGCGATCGGTCCAGTGCTGCAGCGAGAATTTGTGCGGATCAATCTGCGGGATGCGGCTGGAGCGGACCAGTATTTTTTTGAAAATATCGTTGCCGACCGGCACCAGGCCGCTTTGCAACTGGAAGTCTTCGCTGCCCCACAATTTGGGTAGATCGAGCTGGCAGGGCTCGAGAGAAATCTCCTGCTGCAGCCGTTGGAAGGCGGCATCGCTCAGGCGAATTCCGTTCAGATTGTATTTCAGGATGAAGTCTTCCGGGCTCTCTCCGGCATCGGCATCCTTCACCGTCTGAAATGCATAGACGTTGAACGGGCCCTCCACGCCTGCGATCGCCTTGCGCACGCGTTTGTTGCAGGAGGACAGCCGGTCGCTCTCGTTCAGCGCGTCGGAAATCATGATCTGCTGGTCGCCATCCATCAGGTACATGGGCGCCGAATCCTGGAACGAAATTCCAGTCCCCAGTTCCAACGCCGGCAGGCCGGCCCGCTCCAGCAGATGGTTGTAGCCGCGCACGATGTCGATAATCTCCCGCGCCAGCACGCAAGCCCGGCTGACCGCCAGGGGAGCCTCGCCTTCGTGTTCGAGCAACGCGACAATGATGGCATCGCCTTCGACAAACACTTTGCGGGCGCCGTACTTGGCCAGCAATTTGTTGACCGGATCGTAGAAATTCAGGCTGAAGTAGGAAGCCGGATTCATGCCCTGTTCCAGCAGCGATCGGGTCAGGCGCGACGAGTCCCGGATATCGGCCTTCAGAATCACGTGGCGCAGGATTTTGTCCTCGGATGGCTTCTGCTCTTCCGGCAACAGGAACTCGTAAAGCGTGCCATTCATGGCCGAGAGTTCCCGGATCTTCCAGTTGCCGATCAGATTTCCGCTGTCCATGGTGGAATTCAGCGCTTCCAGGCGCCGCAGGTCGCGGTGATAGCGCAGAAAATCACGCAGAAAACGCGCCGCCATTTTGGCCCGCTCACTGCCGCGGCACGCCGCCACCCGGACCATCGCCGAGTACAAGCTCTGGGCCGAGAGTTTGTTGTGTTCCTCGATCAGCTTCTCGACCCGGTCGCGTTCTTCCCGCGAGATCAGGCCATTCTTCAATTGCTGGGCATTGATGCGAGGCGAGTACTCCGCCAGAAGCGGCACCACTTCGTAGGAGGCGATCACGTGGTCCATGAGCTTTTCGCGCTCCAGCAATTCGACCCACGCCTCCAATCGCGTTTTCTGGCTGCGGCCCTCGTGGGTGGTTTCGTCAGGCTGGCCGGCGCCTACGAGTTCATGGGCGTTTTCCGGGACGTTCAGCCAGCCATCGATCACGGCTTTCATCCTCGGCCTTCGAACCGAGATTCAGCGAAAGCAGGAAGTCGCGAGCGATCCGCCGCACATTGGAAAATCGATCGGGATCGCGATCAAAGTTGCCCAGCATGACGTAATGCTCGGCGTTCAGGTAGGTGTCACAGCCGTCTTCGGTAAAGACCAGCGGGTTCAGAAAGAGTTTGTATTCCACCTCGCTGTGGTTGCCGAACAGCGAGCGGCGCATGCGCGCCAGCGTTTCCTTCTCAATCTCGCGCAGGATGCGGAACAGCTCCTGCCCGGTCTTGCGCAGGATGATCTTCTTGGCCACCTGAAAACTGGCCACGCGCTCGCGATACTCCAGCGCCTTTCTGCTGGCGCACGCCTTCGTAACTCTTCAGCATCATGCGGCCGCGTTCCAGCACCTGCGCGAATTGCGAATTCAACTCGATGCGCAGGAATTTGATGATCGCCGCCCGCGCCAGCACATCGACTGAGAGATTTTCAGCTGGCCTTGGCGCGATTCAGCGCCGACACATGCAGATCGGCGAGAAGTGGTTTGAGTTCCGATCCGCTGGCTTTGGCGGACGGCGCCTTCGAAACCGGAGTCGATCCTATGAAGTGGTTGCCGCCCAGCCGCTCCGTATTTTCCGCCGCCAACAGCCCTTCCATGTCGCCATGGCGCACGATGAGGCGCGCGATCTGCAGCCGCGCCTGTTCCACAAATCTGGGGCTCAGATGCACGTCATGCCGCAGGTTGTCGACGCCCAACTGCAATCCTTCCAGGGTGAGCTTGGGCGTGTAACTGCCGAGCTGAGGAGGCAGCGGCTCCTCGGCGGAGCGTCCGAGTCTGAAGATGGGTATGCGTGGCATCGTTGGCGGTCTGGTCTCGGTTCGTTACCGATCGCGAAGTGGATCGATCAGGCGGGCACGGAGTGGTGGAAAATTGGTTCCTGTTTCGTCGCCGCTCCCTCGAGAGCGCACCGGCGCGTCCACCCGCATGCAACTTCCACTCCTTGCAAACTGCTGATTTTTCTACGTATACGGGAGCGTAGCATGCGTGCAGAGCGCGGGCCAACGTTACCCAAGTTACGCCCGGTGGGATGGCAGCATATTGAGCAGTTTTCTTACTCGGGGCGGGTCTCCAGAGGATGGGCCGCCTTTTCGAAGAATTCGTTCTGCAGCTTGAGGCTTTCCTGGTCTGCTTTGACCGCGCGCGTGGCCTTCACGATTCCGTCAATCCAGGCATTCATCTTGAATTGGCCCAATTCGCGAGTGGCCAGCGAACCGTCTCCGGAGTAGTGATTGGGGAAGCGCGCATACCACCAGATTCCGGTATAGAGGTTCTCCGGCAGCTTTTGCCGGCCGAGATCGCCTCCGGACTCGTTCTTGGCCCGATCCTGATGCACCAGTTCGGGATGCGCGATCAGCATCGACGGAGGTTTCGGCTTCGCCCGCATGCCAGTCGGGACCAGTGCTTTTCGCCTTGGGCCCACCCGGCGGCGTCTCGACTCCTGTCCAGAACGTACACCACGTAATCATGCGGTCTTTTCCAGCTGGCTCTGGGCGAAGAACGGGAGCAGGTGTTCATTTCCGCCGTGACCATTCACGATGATGACTTTCTTGCACCCGTTGCGGGCCATCTCGTCGGTGGTTTCCTGCAGTAGTTGTAACTGGAGTTGCCGGCTGTAGGCGACGGTGCCGGGCTCGTGCCGGGCTTCAAAGATCTGGCCAAAGTAATACTCGGGAAAGACCACGGCGTATTCCTGCTCGGCCGCATGCAAGGCGGCGTAACGCACATCGAGAAGATCGGTTCCCGAGCGGCAGGTGCGGACCATGTTTTTCCAGAATGCCGAAAGGCAACAGGCAGGTGCCCTGGGACTGCTGGATGGCAGAGCGGAAATCGTCGGCTGTGAGTTCTTCCCAGTGTACGGACAGCTTGGCCTGCGACCAGCCCGATTGGGCGAGGACAGCGATCAAGCCAATCGCGGATAGGACGCTCCGAACCGTGCCACTGCGCAACATGCTCTTGCGAATCACGGTCTTGCGCATGAGGATCCTCCAAGGCTGCGCATTCTAGCATCGCCAGGGTCACGTGACTTCGGTCACCGTGCGCCGGTACGGAGGTCAAGGTATGATTTCTCGACCGTGATCTCAATGAAGAAACTAAAATTCCTGGTTTCGCTGACCACCAACGACAACGACTATCAGATCGAGCAAGCCGCGGCCGCGGAGGAAGCGGCCCGGCGTCTGGGCGTGGACGTTCAGATTATCTACGCCGAAAACGATTCGATCACGCAGAGTCAGCAGATTTTGAATGTCATTCAGTCGCGATCCGATGCGCACCCCGATGGAATCATCTTCGAACCCGTGGGCGGAACCGCTCTGCCGCAGGTGGCGCGGGCCGCGGTGGCCGCCGGCATCAGCTGGGTCGTGCTGAATCGGAATGTCGAATACATCGCGGAGATTCGCAAGACCCAGCCGCGTCCCGATTTTCGGCGTCAGCTCCGACCACGAAGAAATCGGCCGCATTCAGGGACATCAATTTGCCGCGTCTTCTGCCCAAGGGTGGAACCGTGCTGCACATTCAGGGTCCGTCCGAGAGCCTGGCCGCCAAACAACGCACCACGGGCATGTACGAGACCAAGCCGGCCGATGTCCAGGTGAAGGTGATGCGGGCGCAGTGGACCGAGACCAGCTCCTACCGGGCGGTAAGTTCGTGGTTGCGCTTGTCCACCTCGCACCAGACTCGTATCGACCTGATCGCCGCGCAGGATGACGGCATGGCCCTGGGCGCGCGAAAAGCCTTCCAGGAACTGCCCGACAGCGCAGCGCGGCAACGCTGGCTGAGCCTGCCCTTTATCGGATGCGACGGGCTGCCCAAGACCGGTCAAGCCTGGGTCAAGCGGGGACTGCTGACCGCGACCATCTTTGCCGGACCCAACACCGGTGAGGCGATGGAGATGCTGGTGAAAGCCCTTCAGACCGGAACGATGCCGCCGGAAAATACTCTGACCACGCCGGTCTCGATTCCGGCGCTTGATGTGCTGGCCACGAGCCAAGCCGAGAAATCGCGCCTGCTGTCGGTGTAGGGCGGGCGTCCTCGCCCGCCGCTTTTGACCTGAGCTTCGTGAGCGCCAAATTCTTGGGCTTATTCTTATCGGCCCATCCAGCTGCACTTCACTGCAGATCTCTGATACTTAACTTCAAAATCAAAGGCGGCGGGCGAGGGCGCCCGCCCTGCACGAGATTCTTGATAAATTGGAAGTCATCTTTTCCTGAGGAGAAGCAATGCCCACTCTGGTCGCTCAGCCTACGCGCATCCGCGCCGCCGGCACCAAGCCCAAACTGATCGACGAATTCATCGGCCGTGTCAACACCAAGACCTCAGGCGTAAGCGTCGCCCACATGCGCAGTCCGCAGGGCTGGGAAGAGCCCGGACAGACTCCGGAGTTCGACGAATTCACCATCGTGCTGAAAGGCACGGTGCACGTAAAACACAAGACCGGCGAACTGGACGTCGTGGCCGGCCAGGCAGTCATCGCCCACAGCGGCGAATGGATCCAATATTCCACGCCCGCCGAAGGCGGAGCCGAATACATCGCAGTCTGCCTGCCGGCCTTCGCCATGGAAACCGTCCACCGCGACAGCTGAGTTCCCGTCATCCTGAGCGCAGCCAACATCTGTCATCCTGAGCGCAGTATGCACTTCGCAACGCGAAGTGCATGCGGAGTCGAAGGACCCCTAGCAGCGCACGATGACGAGAGTCAAGGATTCTAGCGCGATACAAAATCCCAACCAGATCACGACCGTTTACAGCTATAGGGGTCCTTCGACTGCGCGGAAAGTTCGCGCAGCGAACTTTCCGCTCCGCTCAGGATGACATGGCAGCTAGCGCCGCGCAGCAGCTTTTTCCAGCAACGTCTTCACCACGTTCGAATCTGACCTGCTTGGCATTCTCGCCCGAGACCGACATATTCAGATAGCCGCCCTCGACCAGAAAACACGACGTCGTAAGCAAAGGCTTGGCCAGCGCTTTGCCGTCGAATCCCTTCGTCATCTTCATGCTCAGGCACCCAACTTTTCCAAAGTCTCTGGTTTTGGTCCCGGCAGATTGCCTGGCTGCGCCTAACATCATGCGAGCTCCCACGAGACCCTGCTGGATCGAGGTCGGCACGCCGCGCGGTTCCCGGCGGCGCGCTCTGCAGCTTGATCGCGAGTCCGCCGATATTCACCGTGCAAACGGAAGACTCTCCGTCGAATGCCATGCGGGTTGGTGACCTTGCCGCCGTAAGCCGCTTCCAGTTCGGGCGTCGGCATGAGCTTGCACGCTTTCGCGTCTGACGCCAGAAGTCGGGGAATGCTTGCGCGGCCAGGGAACGTGGTCCACCTATGCGACGGCGAGAGTGCCGCGAGCACTGGCGATCGCAGTGCCGTCTTTGGCAGTCGCAGTCATCACAATGAGTGATCTCGTCGAGGTCAGATCTTCCCTGATTCTGCGGAAGTATATTCGTAGCGTCGCCGTCTGGCGGTCGCAGCGCGGGCGGGACGCCCGCAGGACAGCCGGCGGGACGCCGGCGCTACCCAGTGCTAGCTCCGATTGGGATTTTCAATCCAGAGTTAGGCTGCTCGATGGGTCATAATGATGGCCAACAGCCCTTGCCATAGCTGCTTTGCTGGCGAAAGATCGGGAGAACTCCTCCCATGCTCATACGTTTGGGCTATGACATTCAATTCGAGATTCCGGAGACCGTGGCCATGGTCGGGATGCTGCATGTGCATCCTTCTCGTGTCTCCGGATCTGCGCGAACCCGATGAGGTCAGCATCAGCCCGGAGGTAAAAGTGGAGAGCTACATCGATAGCTACGGCAACCGCTGCGCCCGATGGCTGGCGCCGGCCGGGCCGCTTCACCTGAGCGGGTCCACTCTCATCGAGGACCCGGGAACGCCGGACGAAGGTGATCCCGACGCGCAGGAGCATCCGGTCAATGAGTTGCCTCCGGAGATGCTGCGCTATCTGCTGAACAGCCGGTATTGCGAAGTGGACCGGCTATCGAATATCGCGGTCGAATTGTTCGGCCACCTGAAGCCGGGATGGAGCCGCGTGCAAGCGATTTGCGGCTGGGTGAACTGGAAAGTGGCGTTTGGATATCATCACGCGCGCTCGTCGAAGACTGCTCTGGACGTGTTTACCGAGCGCACCGGAGTCTGCCGCGATTTTCAGCATCTGGCGGTCACGTTCTGCCGCGCGCTGAACATTCCGGCCCGCTATGCCACGGGATACCTCGGCGACATCGGCGTGCCCAAAGGAGCCTACGCCCATGGATTTCAGCGCCTGGTTCGAAGTCTATCTGCAGAACCGCTGGTGGACGTTTGACGCGCGTCATGTCCAGCCGCGTATTGGGCGGGTGTTGATGGCTACCGGGCGGGATGCTTCTGATGTTGCGATTACGACGTCATTCGGGATTGCGAACCTGACGGGATTTTCCGTGGTTACGGAAGAAGTCCCCGCCGCGTGATTGAATGCCCTGCTACGACAGATCAGCCGCATAGGTTGGCGGGGCAGGAGTGCCCGCCCCACACGAGAACCTAGCCGAGCCTTGCTCGGCCCGGACGGGTCGGAGACCCGTCCCCACACGGGCAGTGCAGATTGGCTGACGTCCGAGGTCTGACGTCCGACGACTGCCTTACGGCGCTTCGATCAGCTCCATCTTTCCGTCGCGGGTGCGGTGCAGCACCATCACTTTGCCTTTGGGGATCGCGGAAGACGAACACGTCGCGGTCGCGGAAGTGGGCTTCTTTGATGGCTTCCTCGAGCGTCATGGGGCGCAGGGCGACGGCGTCCTCGGAGCGCACCAGATGTACTTCGGTGGACTTGGCGACGGCGGGGAATTTGTGTACGACCAGAGAAATCTCTGCGGTTTCGGCGAGTCCGATCGCGGTCGGCAGGCTCTCCTGCTGCGCTTCCTTGCCATTCCATTTCTTGAGGTCGTGGCGTTTCTTGCTGCGCCAGCGGGTCTTGTACTTGACCGCCTGCTTTTCCAGATGGTCGAGGGCCTCGTTGACGGCAGACTTCATGTCGCCGGCCTGCGCTTCGCCGACCAGCGGTCCGTTGCGCGGGCTGATGGTGATTTCCGCCTTGTGGCGGCGCTTTTCGATCGCCAGGATGACCTTGGTATCGAATTTGTCGCCCAGAATTTTGCGGATTTTTGTCAGGCCGGTTTCGACTGACTTGCGGATGGTGGGAGTGATTTCGTAGTGTCTGCCGGTGAATTCTACGTTCATGAGCGCCCCTTTCCTGATTCGTGCTGCTCGACCTTGGGCACCGCATTTATTACTGTAGCGCTTTCGGCTCGGACGGCAAGATGCCGTCCGGACAGCCGGCGGGACGCCGGCGCTACTCTGCTTCTATTTCTTCACTCTGCGCTGGTGGGTGCTGGGGATGCGCATGTCTTCCCGGTACTTCGCCACCGTGCGGCGCGTGACCTGGATGCCTTGTGATTGCAAGATACGGGTGATCTGCTCGTCGGTCAACGGGCGGCTCGGATCTTCTTCCTCGATGAGCTTTTTGACCCGGCGCTTGAGGATGAGCAACGAAGTGTTGCCGCCCTGGGGGCCGTTCACGCTCTCGCTGAAGAAATAGCGCAATTCGAATACGCCCTGGGGAGTGTGGGCATATTTGCTGGCGACCGCCCGGCTGACCGTGGAAGGATGCACGCCGATTTCTTCGGCGACCTCCTTGATCATCATCGGCTTGAGCTGGTCGATGCCTTTTTCCAGAAAATCCTGCTGCCGGGTCACGATGGCGTAGCAGACCTTGGTGATGGTCTGCTTGCGCTGTTCGATGTTCTTGATGAGCTGGATGGCGCTCTTGTAGCGCTCTTTGACGTAGTTGCGCGTGTCTTTGTCGTTGGTGTCGCGGGTCAGCAGGCGCTTGTAGGCGGGATTCAGGCGCAGCACCGGAACATCGTCTTCATTCATCATCACCAGCCACTCGTCGCCATGCTTGATGAATGCGACATCGGGCTCGATCAGGCGCGGCTGGCTCTTGTTGTAGCGCAGACCGGGGCGGGGATCGAGAGTGCGAATGTAGTCCAGCGCTTCCTGCACCGCTTCCGGCGTCCGGTTCATGGCGCGGGCGATTTCCTTGTACTGCTTGTTCTGCAGAGCGCGCAGATGCTGGTCGACGATGGCGACCGCATCCGAAAGCACTTGCGCGGTGGCCTCGCCGTTTCCATTCTTGTGCGCGGCCAGCTGCGCCTGGTGATAGCGCAATTGATAGAGCAGACAATCGCGCAGGTCGCGGCAGGCGACTCCCGGAGGATCCATCTGGCGCACCAGATCGAGGGCTTCGTGCAGATCAGCCACGTTGAAGCTGGGCTGAAACACGGGCTGCGCCGACTTTCGCGGAGCAGCGGGCTCCGGCGGTGGTGCAGGCGGCGGGATCGGAGCGACGGCTTCCGGAGCCGGCGCAACCGCGGTTCCGTCGGCACCGGCGGACGCCGGCAGGTTCGCGGACGTCGAGCATCGTCCCATTCGGACGAGCAACGCGGCGTCAGTTTCGTCCACCGGCACCTCGGGATCTTCCAGATCTGTGGCCAGTCCGAGGGCGGCGGCTTCCTTGACCACGTTTTCCGCGATGGTCGCGTCAACTTCCGGAGGAGCCGGCGGAGCGATGCCCAGCAACTCCTCGTCGCTGGCGATCAGGTAGCCATCTTCGCTCAGGTTGCCGATGATGACTTCGGCGGCCTCGCGCACTTCCGGACGCACGGACAGCGCGCCCAGCTGCCAGGCCAGGTGATCGGAGAGAGTGGTGGGCTTGGAGAGAAAATTCTCGAACGACGGGCGCTCAATCTCTTCCATCTCGCTCCGGCTGCGATAGCCGGGATCGAGATATTCCTGAAAGAACGAGCCAAAATCGATTTCTTCGAAGGGATCTTTCTTCTCTTCCGCGGTGACCGTGTTTGCTTCCGGCGCGAGCCGTTCGCGATCTTCTTCCTGGCGAGCCGCATCGTCGAGCAGGGGAACGGAATCTTCCAGCTCCTCGAGCACCGGATTCTCCACCATCTCGGCGGTGATCATGTCGCGCAGCTCGAGCTTGTTGAGCGCGAGCACGCTGACCATCTGCACCAGGCCGGGCGTGAGGATCTGCCGTCTGCGAGACTCTCAGATGCAGCTTGGGTTGGAGCAAGAACCATAAATCAGTCGTCAGTCTTCGGTCGTCAGTCGTCAGCAAAACCTTAGCTCGTCATCCATTAGCCGACAGCTGGTTTGGCTGAAGACCGACGACTGACGACTGACGACTGCTCTACACCAGCGAGAAACTCTCGCCCAGATACACCTTCCGTACCTGCGGATCGCTGGCCAACTGCTCGGGCATGCCCGAGGCTAAAATCCGTCCACCATCAATGATGTAGGCCCGGTCGGTGACCGCCAGCGTCTCGCGGACGTTGTGATCGGTGATCAGCACGCCGATTCCGCTGGTCTTCAGATCGCTGATGATCTTCTGCAGATCGAGCACGGCGATCGGGTCGATCCCGGAAAACGGCTCGTCGAGCAAAATAAATGTGGGGTTGATGCACAGAGCGCGGGCAATTTCCACACGCCGCCGCTCTCCCCCGGACAGAGCGTATCCGCGATTCTGGCGGATATGCTCCAAACCCAACTGATCGATCAGCTCTTCCATTTTTTCCCGGCGCTCGTGCCAGGAGATGGGCTGGGCTTCCAGCACGGCGAGGATGTTTTCCTCAACCGTAAGCTTGCGGAACACCGAAGCTTCCTGAGGGAGGTAGCTGATGCCGTACTGGCGTGCCCGTAAGTACATGGGCACGTCCGTGATTTCTTCTTCGTCGATCAGTACCCGGCCGGTATCGGGGGGGATCAGACCGACGATGGCGTAGAAGGTCGTGGTCTTGCCGGCGCCGTTAGGTCCAAGTAAACCAACAACTTCGCCCTGCCCGACGCGAATGCTGACCCCGTTTACAACCCGTCGACCGCGGTAGGATTTGCCGATTTCGTCTGTGGCCAGGGTACGCATTTAACGTGCCACTCGCGTCTGCGTGACGGTAGGGGATGTATTGTTGCCTTCGACCAAAACCCTACCATCGTGTCTGAACAAAGTCAACGAAACCCCGGTAATCTTGCCCTGTTCGGCATCAAAAATGCTAGGCGATCCGCCGGTCAGGACGAACTTGTCGTCCGACGTGGTATAAACCAGCTGATCGCCGGTCGCCCGGCGGCCCGGCTGAACGATCACAACCTGTTCGCTGGCGACGATGTGATCGATCTTGCCCGGTGCCTGCGCCGCTCTCCTGTAATTGACTGATTCGAGTGCGCCTTGGTCGCGAGGCTGCAGGAAGACATCCATCACTTTTGCGGTGATGGTCAGGTCGGCTCCTTTGGCTTGCACCGCCTCTTCAAAGTGCGCTTTGCGCTCGCTGTCGGTGTAGGTCAGCCGGTCGGAGGTGATCTTGACCGGGGTGACTTTTCCACTCTTTTCGATCTGAACCAGCACCGTGGAGACGGGTTGGGCCGGCGATCCTTGGGCGACAACGGACCGGTGGTTGCGGTCAAACTCGATCGAGGCGCCTGGATGACGTTGGCGTTCTGCCAGAGGCGCGCATCTCCGGTGTAGAGAGCGACGGCCGGACTGCTGTGGGCCGTCATGGTGCGGGCGGTCACGTGAATGGGGTCGGACGCGGCCAGAAGGGCGCCGTTGGGCTGGGCTTTCAGGTCGCTGTAGGTGCTCTTGACGTCGCCGTCGGCGAAGGCGTCCCCGGTCGCGCGATTCAGGCGCATGGTCCGGCTGGTGGTGGTCATGCCGCCGTCGATCACGCGGGGAGAGCCGGTCAGCACCAGCATCTGGTCGGCGGGAGTGTAAGTGGCGTGGTCGCCCCAGGCTTTGCGCTCGCCGTCCGTGTAGGCGACGCTTCCCTGCTGCACGATCGAATCGATGCCGCTGCCGGGATGGAAGGACGCGTCGAGCGTGTTGCTGGTGCTGACGCGATCCGGCTGGCCCGGAGTTTGCGACACGATGCGGGCATTCGGCGCGCCGTGGACCGAGGCCAGCTGTCCCAAATCGTCGAAGCGGGCTTGAAACTTGCCCGCCGTCACCAGCGTCTGCTGCCCTGTCGCCTGGGACTGGGCCGAAGGGCAATCTGGGCGGCTCCGGAAGTGTCGGCGCGCTGCAGACGCCGGCCGTCGGCCACGACGAAGTCGATGACCGACGCGGTGATTTCGACATCCTGCGCGCTGGCGGAGGCTGAGGCCGGCTTCTGATGCTGCACCAGCTTGACGTTGTCCTGGCTGTGCACCGTGCTCAGCACATTGTTGCCGGTGAAATTCAGGACGACCCGGCCGGCATTCCCCTGCATGGGCTGCGGCCCCGAATTTTCCACCCGGACGTCTCCCCGAAAAAGTGGCGGAACGCACGGTGTCCTGCTTCTCGGCCATGAGCAGTTCCAGCTGGTTGGACTGGACTTTCTCCGATCCCGAGTCCTCCGATTCGACCCGAACGTTGCCGGTGGCGAGAATGCGCTCCACCGTGTTGTCGGGACGCAGAAAAAGCGTGCCCTTGTCCGAGGTGGCGCGCCGCGCGCCGTTCTGCAGCCGCGGAAGATCGAGGTCAACCACTCGCGGATTCTTGGTGATCGTGCCATGAATCGCGGTCAGCCGCGCTGGAGTAGCGCCGTGGAATACGACATCCACCTGCGACTGCAAAGTGAGGACGGTGGTATTGGCCACATAGCTGAGGCCCACGGCGGATCCGCTGGCCTGGGGAAGGCTGAACTCCACTTTCTCCCGGGTGAGCGCGTTCCCGGTCTTCTGGTTGAAGAGCAGGTTCGTGGTGACGAGGTGGACCGGATTCTTCAGCTCCTTGGGCGTCGCCTGGTCGGGATGAATCAGGCCTTCCGGATTGGCTTCAAGATCCATCTGGACTTCGCCCTTGCCCATGACATCGCCGGATTGCGGATCGTATTCAAAATCCGCGCCGTAGATCTGGTCGAAGCGGCTGGAATCGCGTCCGTACAGCGTGATGGTGACGTCATGCAGCTCGGCGCGGCCGCCTTCCTTGTACTGCACCGCCTTGCTGGCCTGAATCTTGAATATGGTGTGCCCTGCCCTCGGAGTGGGAGAAGGTGAAACCCTGGGCGCTCTGCTGGATTTCAATTCCGATTTTCGCGGGCACTTCCTTGAGCGCGTTCTCCACTCTTGTTGCGGGCGTAGAAATACACCCCCGCCACCACCAGCAGCAGGCCGATCGCGGCCGCCGCAAACCAGCGGCGAAGGTGGGAAATCTGGATGGACATCCAGAGACAAGTCTACTTGAAGCGCCCCAGACCACGTGGGGACAGCCGCCCCCGGCTGTCCGGCGGAGCGAAGCTCCGCCATGTTTGCCGGCAAACCGGTCGAGCTTCGCTCGACGGACAGCTGAGGCGGCGTCGCTACGGGTGCGTGGCGGCAGCATCGTCTAAACTCAGAACACCATGAACCGGCAAGAGCCTGCTCTGCTGGATTTGCAGAATATCTCCGTGATGCGCGGAGAGAAAATTGTGCTGGAAGATTTCAGCCTGGTGATCCGCGGCGACGAACATGTGGCCATTCTGGGGCCGAACGGCTGCGGCAAGTCCACCCTGATCAAGACGATTACGCGCGAATGCTATCCCGTGGTCGCAGGAAGGTTCTTCGATGACCATCCTGGGGCAGGACCGCTGGGACGTCTTCGAACTGCGTTCGATGCTGGGCATTGTGTCGAACGATCTGCTGTCCCGCAGTTCCGGCGATGCCAGCGGGCGCGACGTGGTCTTGTCCGGCTTCTTCAGCAGCGCTCGCATCTTTCCTCATCACGTGGTCGATCCCAGGCACCGCGAACTGGCCGACGATGCTCTGGCGCAACTGCAGATATCGCACCTGGCGCAGCGTCCGGTTTGCGAAATGTCTTCGGGAGAAGCGCGGCGTGTGCTCATCGCCCGCGCCCTGGTCCACAAGCCGCGGGCCTTGTTGTTCGATGAACCCAGCAACTCTCTCGACGTCTTCGCCCGGCACAGTCTGCGCCAGAGCATGAGCTCGCTGGCCAAAGCCGGCATCGGAATCATTCTGGTCACGCACGATCTTTCCGACCTGATTCCGGAAATCGAGCGCGTGCTTCTGATGTCGAACGGGAGAACTT
>CAWFMU010000023.1:0-26171 GCA_963816865.1 Terriglobia bacterium | reverse complement strand
TCCGCCGCCGGTGTACCGACGATCTTCGACCCGTTGTCGGTTGACCCGAGCAAACCTCAAGCGGATCCCACCGCACGCGAACGGCGTTTGCGGGAAATGTCATTCCGGCGGGCCGCATCAATCGCGCCACCTCGGCGTTCTTGCTCGGATTCATTCCCCTGCCGACCAACCCCACCGCCGCGCCCGGTACCCTCCTTAACTTTCTCAAGGCCACCAGCACCGGCGGAGATACGGACGAATACGTAGCGCGCGTCGACCAGACCATCAACAGCAAACAAACCCTCTTCGGCCGCTTCACCTACTGGAAGCTGCTGAGCCTGGCGCAGGACCCGTTCGGCACCGGCCTTTGCAAAGACCGTTGCGCTGAGAATACCGGAGCAAGAGTGTCGCTGCTCGGTTACAACTACGCGATCAGTCCAATACGATCTTCAACTTGGGCGCCAGCATCAGCCGCTTCCACTTACCTCCGCGACCCGATCAATCAGCGCTTTGACATGTCGCAGGAAGGCTGGCCGAGCGCCTACAACGCCTTGGTACCCAACATCGAGCGTACTCCTTTGACCCCGTGCTTCGGTCAGAACGATTCCCTGGTCGGCTTGCAGCCAGGGACAAAGCGCCATCGGTGACTTCAACACGCAGTTCAACATCTCTCCGCAGGTCACCATGATTCGCGGCCACCATACCTTACGTTTGGGGTATGCAGCTCGAAGAAGGTTACGACAATTACCTGCAAACCAACACCGGTGGCGGTCTGATCTCCTTCGCAGGATCGTGGACGTCGGCACCGGTCGGCAGTGGGCGCCGGCAACGTGCAGGACCGGCGCGGTAACGGCGAAGATTTCGCCGACTTCCTGCTCGGTTACGGCAACGGTCAGGGTGCTGCGTTCGGCAACCAGACCAGCGGATCGCTGGTTATCTCCGGTCCCGATTTCGGGCAAGCAAACCTACCGCGCCTTCTACTTCGGCGATACCTGGCACGTGACCCAGCAAGCTGACTCTGAACATTGGCGCGCGTTACGAACTGCAAGGGCCATGGTCGGAGCGCTACGACAAGATGACCTACTTCAATCCGACAGCAACGAACTCCTCAGTAACAGGTTGCAGCGGCGTGGCCGGGAGCGCCTGTCCGGGCGATCTGTTCCTGGTCAAGACTGGCGTCAACGACAGCCGGAACAACTTGCCGCTTTCCAAGACGGAATTCCTGCCTCGCCTTGGGTTTCGCCTACTCGGTCGATCCAAGACGGTGATTCGCGGCGGCTACGGAATCTTCTTCATTCCGAACTATGTCTCGTTCAACGCCAACCCCTACGTCGATCCGGTCAGCAGCGCGACCTCGAACTTCTTCTCCAGCAACGACCACGGCGTGACGCCCGCTGCCACCCTCAACGCCAACACCTGTACTGATCGCCGACGGCGATCTCACTTGCGCCGGAGCCGGACCGTTCAATCAGGCTCAAGCCGGTGGTGGCGCCAACAACCTGGTTGCCGTACCCGGCCGCAACCCTCAACCGAACGTGTCGCAGTACATTCTGACGCAGAACAACTTCTCGGCGACCGGCTATCACCGTTCAGAAGTACGGATACATCGAGCAGTGGAACTTCGACATCCAGCGCGAACTGCCCGGCGGATTCTTTGCGGACGTGGCCTACGCCGGCTCGCACGGCGTCCATCTGCGACAATCCAACACCAACATCAACCAGATCCCCGATCAGCTTCATCACTCAGGCCGCACAGCCAATTCGCCACCGGTGGCGATCGCGCAGCTGTAGCCATCACCCAACCCGTCGCGGTCCTACCCCTTCAGCCAGAATCTGCCTGGCGCCTTGGTCCGGCCGGTCTGATCTAGCGGTCAGCTTGACCGCCCGTACCCGCAGTATGCCGGACTGAACCTGAACGGCTTCGGTTGCTGCGGCAGTAACTACAACGCCCTGCAGGCCACCGTAACCAAGCGCTTCCAGGGTGGCGGCACCCTGCTGGTGGCTTATACCAATGCGAAACTGATGTCGAACACCGACACCCTTACTTCCTGGCTGGAAGGCGGCACCACCGGCGGCGTCGGCGCCAGTCCAGGACTGGAACAACCTGGCTGGCGAACGTTCACTCTCGTCTCAGGACGTTTCGCAGCGCCTCGTGGTCAGCTACGTGCTTGACCTTCCCTTCGGCCACGGCAAAAAGTTCCTGAGCGGTGTGAGTGGTGTTCCGGCAAAGTGGTTTCGGGTTGGGGTATCGACGGCATCACCACCTTCCAGCGCGGTTTCCCGGTGAAGATCAGCTGGGGCGGCGCAAAGCAAGTCGACTTTCGTCGGGCCTTCTGGAACAGAGCACGCTGCGGCCTGACTAGTCCCGGGATGCGACAAGAACGTCTCCGGAAGCGCCGTCTTCCAAGTCACGCGATGGTTCAACACGGACTGCTTCATCCGCGCCAGATTGGGGCTTCGGTGACGAGTCGCGTGTGGACTTCGGCAACCGCTCTGCTCCGTCAGCAGGGCGTCAACAACTTCGACTTCGGCGGTCTTCAAGAGGACCTCCATCGGAGAGATGGGGCAACGTCGAATTCCGGACGGAGTTCTTCAACCTGTTCAATCATCCCCAGTTCGGACCTCCGAACACCAACTGCTGCTTTGACCAGCGACAACCGGCAACGCGCAACAGAGCTTCGGAACTGTCACCAGCACGGTGGGCAATGCCCAGGCGCGCCTGATTCAGTTCGCCTTGAAGATCGAGTTCTGAGCTATCGATTACTCAGGACACGGGCGTTCCTGCCCGGTCGTTTCTTGCCCAGGCAATCTCAACTCGCAAACCGCGGCGAGGCATGAATTCCGGCTGTGCTCACTTGCTCCCTGATTTACAATCCATTCCGCTCACGCGCTCCCACGATAGAATCGGCAGCGTTACCATGAAAACCACCCAGACCATCGACTATTCCGAAGCCAAACAAATCATCGACCGGATCGTGGAGAAGGCGTTGCACATGAAGAAGGCCGCGGTGATTGCCGTGGCCGACTCGCATGGCGAACTGATTGCCTTTGCCCGCATGGACGGCGCTCCGATCTCCTCCATCCGCATCGCTGCCAACAAGGCCTGGACTGCGGCGCGGGAGCGCAAGTCGACCCAGGATATTGGAGAGAGAGTCCGGCACCCGGAAAAGGGCCACGATATCGCCTACTACGGCGATCCCAAGTTTGTGGGATGGGGTGGCGGCATTCCAGTGTGGAAGAGACGGCCAGGTGGTCGGCGCAGTGGCCGTCAGCGGCCTTTCCTCGAGCGAGGACGTCGTCCTGGCGACGCTGGGTGTCGAACTGGTCGCAGGCAAAGAAAACTAACCGAAGAAGGTACGCTAGGCTCCTTCGCGCGGTTGCGCGACCTGCGGCAAAAGTCTTGACCGCAAAGGCCAGAAGCCGAAGGGACAAGCAAATCAGCGACGATGGCAAAGACGACCGTAACTTTTGGCGAAATCATGTTGAGGCTCGCGCCGCCGGGCTTCGAACGAATTCTTCAAACCGGGCAGTTCGTGGCGACGTTCGGTGGCGGCGAGGCCAACGTGGCCGTCGCGCTCTGGCCCAGTTGGGCCTGCCGGCAGCTTTCGTGACCGTCCTGCCCGAAAAGAATCCGATTGCCGACGCCGTGGTCGGTGAACTGCGCCGCTTCGGCGTGGATACTTCCCGGATCGTGCGCGGCAAGGGGCGCATGGGCGTCTACTACGTCGAAGCCGGCGCCAACCAGCGTCCTTCGAAGGTGGTCTACGATCGCGAGAACAGCGCCATCGCCCTGGCCAAGCCCGGAGCCATCGACTGGGACCGCGCCGTTGGAAGGCGCGGGCTGGTTCCACGTGACCGGCATTACGCCCGCCATCAGCAGTTCCGCGGCCGACCTGGCGCTCGAGGCGGCGAAGAAGGCGCAGGCGAAGGGAATCACGGTGTCCTGCGATTTGAACTATCGCAAGAACCTCTGGAAGTGGGGAAAGCCCGCCGCGGAAGTGATGCGCGAGCTGGTAAAGAATATAGATATCGCCATCGCCAACGAGGAAGACGTGCAGATGGCGCTGGGCATCGAGGCCGAAGTGGACGTGCACTCCGGCAAACTGGATCGCGCGCAATACGAAAAGCTGACCGCGAAGGTGCTGACCGAGTATCCGAACCTGAAGGCAATCGCCATCACGCTGCGCGAATCGAAGAGCGCGTCGCACAACGGCTGGTCGGCCTGTCTGAATGACCGGCAGAAGTTCAGCCTGAGCCGCTCCTACGAAATTACTCACATCGTGGACCGGGTGGGCTCGGGCGATTCCTTCGCCGCTGGCCTGATCTACGGCTTTCAGGTGCTGTCCACCCATCAGGAGGCGCTCGAGTTTGCGGTGGCCACGAGCTGCCTGAAGCATTCCCAGCAAGGAGACTTCAGCCGCTCCACCGCGGACGAAGTGAACGCCCTGCTCAAAGGCGACGGCTCGGGAAGAGTGCAACGGTGAGAACTGCCAAAGCGGAGGCGCCATGATGCGCACGATGTATACGCGAGTTAAAGCCCAATGGATGGTGCGGTTCTTCTGCTTTTCGTGCTCCCGGCGCTGTGCCAGACGGCGCAACCTTCTCGTCGGACGTCGAAGCCCGTGTCGACTCGCTGCTCAAGCAGCTTTCTCTCGAAGAGAAGGTGGACCTGATCGGCGGCGTCGATGCTTTCTACATTCGCGAAATCCCCCACATTCATTTCCCCCGGCTGAAGATGTCGGACGGCCCGATCGGAGTCCGCAACTACGGCGCATCCACCGCCTTTGGAGGCGTCGGAATGGCAGCGGCCTGGGATCCCGAGCTGGCGCAGCGAATGGGCACGATCGTCGGCCAGGACGCGCGCGCCCGCGGCGTCCATTTCATGCTGGGACCGGGAGTGAACATTTATCGCTCGCCCTTGAATGGCAGAAATTTCGAGTACTTTGGCGAAGACCCTTTTCTGGCGGCCCGCACCGCCGTTGCCTATATAGAAGGAGTACAGAGCCAGGGAGTCAGCTCGACGGTCAAGCATTTCATGGGAAACAATTCCGAGTTCGACCGGCACAACTCGGACTCGATCATCGACGAACGCACCATGCGCGAAATCTATCTGCCCGCGTTCGAAGCCGCAGTGAAAGAAGCGAACGTTGGAGCGGTGATGGATTCCTATAACCTCACCAACGGCCTGCATCTCACCCAGAACGGACTATCTCAACACTGACCTCGCCAAGAAAGAGTGGGGCTTCAAGGGAATCATGATGTCCGACTGGGATGCCACCTACGACGCCGTCGGTGCGGCAAACGGCGGGCTGGACTTGGAGATGCCGTCCGGAAAATTCATGAATCGCACGCTGCTGCTGCCCGCCATCCGCGCGGGCAAAGTCAGCGAGGCCACGATTGACGACAAGGTGCGCCGCATCCTGCGAACCGCGATTCGCTTTGGATGGATGGATCGCGATCAGACCGATACCTCCATATCCCGCCTCAATGCGGAGGGAGATCAGGTAGCGCTCGAGGGCGCACGATCGGGCATGGTTCTGCTGAAGAATGACGGCAACCTGTTGCCCCTGGACAAGGGAAAGATCAAGACCATCGCCGTGATCGGCCCGGATGCCCACCCGGCGACGACCCGTGGGCGGCGGCAGCGGCGCGGTTCAGCCATTTGCGGCGGTGAGTTTTCTGGAGGGAATCGCCAACCATTTGGGCGCGGACGCTAAGGTCTACTACGCGGCTGGAGTCCCGACCTTGGTGGAAATGGCGGGGCAAACCAAATTCACCACCGAAGCCAGCGGCGGCGCAGCCGGTTTGAAAGCGGAGTTCTACGACAACGCAAATCTGTCCGGCAAGCCGGGCATCGAGCGGGTGGACAAGAAAGGCCAGCTACGATCCGGCCTCCGATGACGGCATGGCCGCGAATGACGTCTCCATCCGTTGGACCGGCTATCTTCACCCCGACCGTCACCGGCGACTATCTGGCCTTCGTACAAGGTCCGGGAGAGAACGGCGGCTACCGTCTGTACATAGACAAGAAGATGGTGATTGACGACTGGACCCAGGCATATGCGTTTCTAAGCCAGGTCAAGATTTCGCTGCAGTCCGGTCCGCACCAGATCCAGCTCGAATATTTTGTGCGCGAAGGCTGGGGCAAGCAGAGACTGACCTTCGGTATCGTGCGCCCGGAGGAGCTGGTCAGCGCCGACGCCAAGGCCATAGCGTCCCATGCCGACGCGGTAGTGCTGGCAGTGGGTTTCGACCAGTCCATCGAAGGCGAGAGCGGAGACCGCATGTTCGCCCTGCCTCCCGGACAGGACGAACTCATTAACCAGATCGCCGCCGTCAACAAAAACACGGTCGTGGTCGTCACCTCAGGCGGCGGCGTTGATATGAACGCGTGGGTCGACCACGTCCCCGGAATATTCGAGGCCTGGTATCCCGGGACAGGAAGGCGGCACCGCGCTGGCCCAACTGTTATTCGGAGACTTCAGCCCGTCGGGCCGGCTGCCCATGACATTCGACCGCCGCTGGGAAGAGAATCCCACGCACGACACCTACTACCCCAAAGGTGGAGACAAGAAGGTGGTGTACACCGAGGGCGTATTCGTGGGTTATCGCGGCTACGACAAGTCGGGAGTGAAGCCGCTGTTTCCCTTTGGCTACGGTCTTTCTTACACCACGTTCGCCTATAAGAATCTCAGCGTGATTCCGTCAACGTCCACCGGCCAGCCCGCTGAGGTGCACTTTGAAGTCACCAATACCGGAAGCCGTCCCGGCGCGGAAGTCGCGCAGGTTTACGTCGGCGACGGCCACTCCAGCGTGCCTCGCCCCAAAAAAGAGCTGAAGGGATTCGCCAAAGTCAACCTGGCTCCGGGCGAGACCCGCCAAGTCATGGTAAAACTCGACCGCCGGGCATTCGCCTACTATGACGTCAAGAGCCACGACTGGAAGGTTGAGCCTGGCGATTTCGATGTTTACGTGGCGCGTTCCGCGGCGCAGATTGAACTGACCGGGAAGGTCGCGGTAAAAGCGCCCTGACGCTCAGGCTCCCGCTGAGCCGGTATATAATCGCGCAATTCCGGGTGGTGTTAGAGACGTAGGTTGAAAATCCCCAAGTAAAGTTGTCATTCCGAAGCGCGGCTTTGTCGCGCGAGGAATCTGCTGTTTTGCTGCCAGCGACAAGCAGATTCCTAGCCGATGAATCGGCTTCGGAATGACACAGAGTTTGTTTTTACGTCACTGCACTACTATTTGACGCTCGGGTCATGTGCTCAGCCTGATCTTCGCAAAAACAAATTGTCCGCCCCAGTCATTTTCGCCGATGACGTTGCTCGCCGGGCCCGTCGTCGGATTGCTTTGCGCCTGCTGCCGTATGTTCTCCTGCTTTACGTAATTGCCTACCTCGATCGCAACAATCTGGCCACTGCCGCGCTGCAAATGCCGCACGATCTCGGCTTCGATGATCGCGTAATCGGCTTCGGCGCGGGCATCTTCGCCCTGGGCTACGTCATTCTGGAAATTCCCGGCACTCTCATCATCGAACGCTGGAGTGCGCGGCGCTGGATCGCGCGCATCATGGTCTCCTGGGGACTGGTCACCATCGGGATGGCCTTCATCCGCACCCCGCATCAGTTCTACACCATGCGTTTTTTGCTGGGATTGGCCGAGGCGGGATTTTTCCCCGGCATCATTGTTTATCTCACCCACTGGTTCGTCTATGAAGATCGTGCCAAGGCCATTGCCGGTTTCATGGCTGCCATTCCCTTGGCCTTCGTAGTCGGTTCCCCCGTCTCGGGATTACTGCTGGGCGTCCACTGGGGCAGCCTGCGAGGCTGGCAGTGGTTGTTCATCCTTGAGGGTCTGCCTGCGTTGTTTTTCGGGGTGATGACCTGGTTTTATCTGACCGATTGGCCGCATCAGGCCAAGTGGTTGCCTCCAGATGAGCGCGAGTGGGTCATCCATCAACTGGAGAATGAGAAGCAGGCCAAGAAGTCCGTTCACGCCTATACCGTTTGGCAGGCGCTCCGGCATCGCGACGTTGTCATTTTGACCGCGTTGCACTTCATCCAGAATGGCTCGGCGTACGCTTTGGCTTTTTGGCTTCCCACTATGATCAAGCGCCTGTCAGGACTGAGCGACATCAAGGTCACTCTGCTGGTGGCCTTGCCCAACCTGCTGGGCTTCGTTGCCATGCAGGTAAATGGTTGGCACTCCGACCGCACTTCCGAACGCCGCTGGCATACTGCGATCCCGCTGTGGGTAGCGGCCTCCGCGTTACTGGTCCTAAGCAGAGCGGATTGGGGAACTGTGCCTTCCCTGATCCTGTTCTCGATCGCCGCCGCCGGTCTGCTCGCCTTCCTGCCCAGCTTCTGGGCGATGCCATCCGCATTCCTTTCGGATACCGCAGCGGCGATGGCTACCGGAACCATCAACTGCGTGGCGGCCGGCCTCGGAGGCTTTCTCGGCCCGGCTTTGGTCGGCTATCAGGCCGCGCGTACCCACTCGTTCAGGTCAGGCTTTGCCGGACTGGTAGTCGCGCTGGTGATCGCAGGTGTATTGCCTCTCACCTTACGGGTTCGCGGCCGCGTCGGAGCCTCTCAGCCAGTCAGCGACCGCTAACTGGATGGACAGGTCACTTGTAGCGGTTCTGGGGGCTTCCACCTCAACGGCTACGCCTCACCAGGAAGCATCCTCCGATGAAGGAGAAGATGCCAATTGTCACGCCCGCGGCCATACCTGCCAAAAAACCGGCGTCATGAAGACTCCCGGGGGGCGCACCCACAAAATATCGATGCAAGAGGTGTCCGAAGGCCAGCGTTGTGAGCAGTACCGCAACCCCGCTCAGAAGGTTAAGAATCCGCATGTCACCCTCGTCATCGCTGTAACTTTACCCATCCCCGCGAGGCTGCTGAACGCTCGACCGCGTCCAGCACTCGCTGCACCGAGACGGCATCATCGAAATCCGGATAGCGAGACTCCTTCCGCGCCAGCGCGCCGAGAAAATCTCCCAACGTGGCGATGAACGTATGCTCGTAGCCGATGATGTGTCCCGGGCTTCCAGAAATTCTCTGAATAAGGATGGTCCGGCCCGGTCACCGTAATGTTCCGCATGCCTTGCTGGTTGGGCGTTTCGGCGGCATCGAAAAATTCGAGCTGATTCATCTGCTCCAGATTGAAGCGCAACATGCCCTTCGACCCGTTGATTTCAAAAGCATGGCGATTGCGGCAACCCACTCCGTAGCGAGTCGCTTCAAACGTGCCCACGCTGCCGTTGGCGTAGCGGGCCAGAAAGTAGGTGGCATCGTCCACATCGCGGCCGGGGACGAAAGTGTGCGTCATGGCCGTCAGCTCCGTGATCGGCCCATTGAGGTAGAGCGCGGAGTCGATGGAGTGGGAGAGCAGATCGCCGGCAGCTCCCAGTCCGGCCTCCGAGCGCTTGTAGCGCCACGTTCGCGGCTTTGCTGGGATCGTTTCCCGACTGGTTCAGATACAGAGCGCGGTAGTGAAAGGTCTGGCCGAGGCGTCCTTCTTCGATCAGCCGTTTGGCGAAGACCACGGCCGGAATTCGCCGGTAGTTGAACCAGACCAGGTTGGGGACCTGGCGCACCGCCTGCTGCCATGCTCTCGGCTTCCTGCAGCGAAGTGGCCAGAGGCTTCTCGCACCAGACCATCTTTCCGGCCTTGGCCGCGGCGATGGCGATGGGCGCGTGCAGTACATTGGGCACGGCGATATCCACCACATCAATATCCGGACGGCCGACCACGGCCTGCCAATCGGTCGAGACTTCTTCCCATCCCCACAGCGCCGCCGCAGAGTCGAGTTTGGCCTGATTGCGTCCGCAAATAATTTTTAAGCCGAGTTCGTAAGGGACATCGAAGAAGTGCGTAACCTGGCGGAAGGCATTGGAATGCGCCTTGGCGATGAAACCTGTGCCGATCATCGCGACATTCAGTTTCTGTTTGGGCATGGTTTACCGGCGCTGGAAACGATGCCTCGGTCGCAGTTTATCATCCCCGAACGCAGTTGTCATCCAGCTCTGAACGAACTGCTCCAGTCCTGGGCGCGAGCACAAGTCCGCCTAGGATGACAGCGCCAGCTTAGTTTGCGACACGGTTTGACAGCCCCAAAGACAAAATGCCCCATCGGTCGCAGACGATGCGACAGATGGGGCACCCTCGGCCAAGTAAACTCTACGTTGCGGCAAATCCGGAACTAGTTGTTCCAGACGATTTCGGCTTTCTTCGCGGACGCGTGTTCTTGTTTGAGCATGCGCGCCGAATCGCCCAGAGGGCGTTACATACATCGGCGTGGCCACTTCCCAAAGCGGCCTCACGCCGTGGGCCTGACACATTCATGGATTGCTCCATGATGTCCTGCGCGCTGTCCCATGCCCTGTTGCGACGGCCTGTCCGGCGATGGCTCTGAAACTCGTACACGATTGGTTCGGCGCTGATGCCGCTGGCGACGTGCTCCGCCGGCCTGTCCGAAAGCTGCCCTGCGAAACAAAGAATGCCGAACACACACAATGTAATTTTCATCGAATTTCCCCTCCGACCTTAGAAGAATCCAGGATCATAGGTCCGGGGAGACGCGCCTTGAGTTCCTGCTGCCTTTAACTCCACCTGGACAATATGCAAGCCCCATACCAAACGCTTGGGCAGCGGTATCTAGGCTTTACAGAGGCGGTTCGCAGAAATTGGTGCAATTGTTTGCACAATCGTGGAGGACACACAGCCGGCAAACCCCTTACCAGGAGCGGCTTTCGAGCACTCAAGCTGCGGAGCATCAAAAGGAATCCCAGTTGGTCGAAGTTCATTCAGAGTCCTCTGTATCCCCCGTGTCCTCTGTGGTTTGTGCTCTTGGAAATCCGATTCAAACGTAGGCGGGAAAGCGCACACTCCGGCCGTTCTAACCGGCATGTGACCTTGGTAACGTCCCTCTGGCACGAGTGGGCCATTCTTTAACCCCGGCCTACCCCGTAGCATCGTCCTATTCCGGACGGGAGAATCCAAAATGAATAACGTATCGATCCGGGACGGACTGCTGGCCGCATTGACCGAGTGTTATGAAGCAGATACCGCCCATTTCGTGAGCTTGCCAAAACAGATTGTAGATTCCTCGTCGGCCCGGGAAGTCATTGCCGACCTGAGGAATGAAGGTTACGTCGAGGAGCAGGAACGCGGCGTCATCCGGTTCACCAGGCGCGGTTACGAGTCACTAAGAGAACGCATGGATTCGCCCGGCAACCAGCCCGGCGTTCTGATGGCGGTTTAGCTTCCACCATGGACTGTGTAGGGACGGGTCTCCGACCCGTCCGGGCCGAGCAAAGCTCGGCGATGATCGGGTCCAGTCATTTCAATCCTGCCCGGAATTCTCTACTCTGGATCGTTCAGATTTCATCCAGCGCACCCGCCACGCCAAACCCGTGCCACCTTACAATGTGAAGCTAGGCGCACCCGGCTGCGACAAGGAACGAACTCATGACGACATTGCAGGAATTCCGTTGTGAAATCTGCGGTACCGTGACCAGCAATCCGCTCCACTGGTTTGTGATTCACTGCGGAGATTCCGATCTTACGGTTCACCGCTGGAGTTCCGAGATCGCCAAAGCGGCAGGAGCTCGTCATTACTGCGGAGAAGCCCACGCGCAGGTCTACATCAGCCGCTGGTTTGATTCCGTATGTACCCCGCCCAAACCAGATTTTGAATAGCCCGAAGGACGGGTGGCCCACTCAAGCCCGGTTTTGGCTTGAGTGGGGATGTTAGCGTGTCGCAGATCATTGTCGTCCATGGGACTGACGGGTTTTGTAACTACCCACTCAAGCCAAGAGCAGGCTTGAAGGGGCCACCCGCCTAGGAAGCCTCGCTTGGCGTAACAATCGGCAGACCCATTGCCCTCCATGCCTGAAATCCACCAATCATGTCGGTCGCGCGGTCGAGTCCAAGATCCTGCAGAGATGTCGCCGCGAGGCTTGAGGCGTAGCCTTCGGAACAGAACACGATCACCCGGATGTCATGACCGGTCGCGACCGGCAGCCGCGCGCTGGAGGCTGGGTCGAACCGCCACTCGAGCACGTTACGTTCAACAACCAGTGCGCCCGCAATACTACCCTCAATCGCGCGCTGGCCTTCGGGACGAATATCGACGAGTATCGCCCCGGTGTTAACCATCGCGTCGTAAGCCTCACCTGGAGATAGCCGTCGCAGTCGCGCGCGTGCCGCTGCAAGCACTTTCTCAATGCTCAAGAGGCACCGGTCCGGGCTGGAGGTTTTCTCTTCTGCACTTGGCACTCAGGATAACTGCACGCCCGAGGGTGTTCAAGATGGCGACATACACGGCGCGACGGGTCGGTGGCCCATTCAAGTCCGCTTTTGGCTTGAGTGGGGAATGTTCCAGTGCCCGAGTTGGGGGTCAGTCTGCTGGCGTCGATTTTTGTCGAGATACGCCAGCTTCCTGAGTCTTGAGCTATTATGACTTTCGAAAAATGCCAGTTAGTATAAGGTCCGCGCACAGAGGAAAGAACCGATGGCCTGTACATCCACCCAGAAAACTCAGATCATGACCCGTTTGGTAAGTCATATCGATACTTGTTCAGTGAGGAGAAAACTCTTGACGCAATCTTCCTCAGTGCTTCGTCGTTGGCCCAGGGCACTTCAGCCTCGAAGGGAATCTCTTCTTAAGCGTGCATTTCTGGTAGTTGTCACTGCGATCGTTATGACTGTCGCCGTGCCACGCCTGGCTGCACAGAGAATCGAGTTGTCGATTGAAGCGTCCAAACCTGGCGCGAAGATCAACCGCAATCTTTTCGGGCAGTTCGCCGAGCATCTCGGACACGGCATTTACGAAGGAATCTGGGTAGGCGCCGATTCCAAAATTCCCAATACCCGCGGCATTCGCAACGACGTGGTTGCCGCGCTGAAAGTGATTCGTGTACCGAACGTCCGCTGGCCTGGCGGGTGCTTTGCCGACGAATATCACTGGCGCGACGGAGTGGGACCCCAGCGAAGCGTGAGGTTGAACCCCAACTGGGGCGGTGTAATCGAGCCAAATACTTTTGGCACTCACGAATTCATGGACTTCATCGACCAGATCGGCAGCGAGGCTTACCTCTCGGTCAACCTGGGTTCGGGTTCTGTCCAGGAAGCGTCCGATTGGCTGGAGTACATGACCGCCGCGCAGGCGACAACTCTCGAGAAGGAACGCGCCGCCAACGGACATCCGGCACCGTACAAAGTCGCATGGCTCGGGCTGGGCAATGAAAGCTGGGACTGCGGTGGCAATATGACGCCCGAGTACTATCTGGACCGGATGAAGAGTTTCAGCCACTTCGTTCGCAACTACAATCCTGCGCAGTTGGAGAAAGACCAGATGCTGAAGATTGCCGTCGGCCCCGGCGGCGGCGAACAACGTTGGACCGACTGGACTGAAACCGTCATGAAGGCCTACCAGCAACACACCTGGAGCTGGGACATTGACGGCCTTTCCATGCACAGCTACACCGTGGTGAAGTGGCCGCCGGCGTTCAAATCGGTTGGATTCGGAGAAGACGAGTACGCGCAGATTCTCAAGACCACGCTCGAGATGGATGACCTGATCAAAAAGCATTCGGCCATCATGGACAAATACGATCCGCAGAAAAAGATCGCGCTGGTGGTGGATGAATGGGGCGGTTGGTATGCGCCGTTGCCCGGCAGCAATCCGGGATTTCTGGTACAGCAGAACAGCATGCGTGACGCAGTGCTCGCGGCCCTGAACCTGAACATCTTTACCCGTCACGCCGACCGCGTACGCGGAGCCAACATCGCGCAGATGATCAATGTGCTGCAGGCCATGATACTGACCGATCACGAGAAAATGGCCCTGACCCCGACCTACTACGTCTACAAAATGTACGTGCCCTTCCAGGATTCCACGGTCGTCCCCGTCGCGTTCGATGCAGGCAGCTACAAGCACGGCGACTTCACTCTGCCACGCGTCGATGCCATGGCTGCAAAAAGCAAAGACGGCAAGCTGTGGGTGGAGATTACGAATGTCGATCCCCATCAAGCAGCGGAGGTCGAGTTGGCTGTGACTGGCAGCAATGCCAAATCTGCCTCGGGAGAGACACTTACTGCGCCCCAGGTGGACAGCGTGAACACCTTCGAGGCCCCGAACACCGTCGTGCCCAAACCAATTTCGGCCAAGGCACAAGGCGGAAAGTTGGTTCTGAAACTCGAGCCTAAGTCCGTGACTGTGGTCTCAATCGAGCCATAGCAGACTTACAGCACCGCGGTCACAAACTTCACTTGGAGATAGCCTGGCCGCCCTGCTGAGTACATTCAAGAATGGATTTGCCGGAAACGCGCGCGAAGATCTCACGGTAGAATTGCGGATGTGACTGCCAAGTCTGTGCCGTCACGATGCGCCCGTCGCACACCGCTTCGTCGGTGACATAAATCCCTCCGGCCTGCTCCGCTTCGAGGCGCACATGTTCGTAGCAGGTCACACGTCTGCCGCTGATGAGCCCTGCAGCAGCCAGCACCTGAATGCCATGGCAGATGGCGAAGATCCACTTCTCCGCTCGATCGAAAGCCCGGACCATCTCCAACAGGCGGACATTGTTCCGCAGGTACTCGGGTGCCCTGCCGCCAAGAAGGAGCACTGCGTCATAGTCCTCGACTCTTACCTGGTCGAATGCCAGATCTGCCTCGAGCCCATATCCCTCTCTTTCGATGTAGGTGTCCCATCCCGGCTCGAAGTCGTGCATCACAAGATGCAGCCTCCGGCGTGTCGGAGCCGCAACCACGGGCTCCCAGCCCTCCTCCCGAAACCGGTGAACCGCATAAAGCGCTTCATACGACTCGCCGCCATCACCTGTGATTACAAGGACTCTGGGCATGCTTTCCAACCTCATCTGGATTTCCGTTTTGCCGTTCTGGCGGCTCAATATTACGCCCCGCCTGACCTGGCTGGAAAGCGCTTCGGTTCTCCCGAAATGTTGAAGGCGATGGGCGGCCACTTCTGCAAAAAGGCGGGTGGCCCAGGCTTTTGATTTGTGGGCATTACCTACATAGTGGGTGCCCCATCCTTCGCGTTTTTTGCGAAGGGTGGGAGTCGCAAATGCCCGCACCAAGTGGGTTTTGATCACGTGTCCACAACAAAATCAAATAGCACACTCAGCATCGCCGCCCACCCTTGCTAAAAACGCAAGGATGGGGCACCCCCAGTGGGAATGGTGCACGAAAAGCTCATTAAGATGGGCCACCCGCTCCCTGCTTAAGCTATGCTATGCATAATATGCTAGAATATGTCATGCATAGGCTTAGGGAGAGGTGGAATGCAAAACGCCGACAAGATTCGTATTCACAGCACCGAAAAATACGTACTGCCAGCCCGCAGACAAAGGGTTAAACGCTTTTCGATTCGGGCCGGGGATGTGGTTCGAGAACTGGGGATGAACGGTCGAGTGCCCGCAGTTTGCAGTGCCCTGAAGGGGCTCAAATTTCTGGAACGTAACAATCTGCGACTGGTTGAGGTACGTGGTCCGAAATCCGGTCAGAGCACAACTGTGACCTACACCTACGAATTCGTGGAAGCCAAAAAGTCAGACTTACCTAAGGAAGATCCCTGGACCAAGCTGCGTGGGGCGTTGAAGAACGTCTTCCGGGAACTCGGCGGCGGTGAGGCGTATCTGCGCAACGAGCGCGACCATTTCTATCCGCCAACGGAGAGCCAGTGAGCCGGGTCTATTGGGACACCATGCTCTTCATCTACTGGCTCGAAGACCATCCGCAATACGCCAAGCGGGTGGGCGCGATCCGTTCGCGCATGGAAGAGCGCGGAGACCAACTCATCACCGGCGCCTTCACTTTCGGAGAAATCCTCGCAGGCGCTTACCGCAAACGCGCAACGCAAGTTGCCACTGAGTCGCGCCGCCTGCTAAAAGAGGTCGTCTCCGAAGTCGTTCCTTTTACCATCGAAACCGCAGACCACTATGCGCAGATTCGCGGCACGCTAGGTGCGGCCCCGGCAGATGCCATTCATCTTGCCTGTGCAGCCCAGGCCGGTACCGACCTATTCCTGACGAACGACAAACGGCTCGTGGGCAAGATCGTGCCGGGGATTCAATTCATTGCTTCTCTGGAAACGCAGTTGTTGTGACCGCATGTGCTACGGTCGAGCGGTGGCCCGTTCAAGCCAAAGGCGGGCTTGAATGGGGCCCCCCGCCCATTTCCGACGCTCTAATTTGTTTGGCGCTCAAGAAGCGAACGTACTGACGCCAACGCAATGCTTTCGCGGCTGTGGGCAGAGTATGCGATGTAACCGTCGGGCCGGACAAGCGTTAAGTCCTGGCCTGGAAGCAATCGTAACTCTACAATTTCACTAAGTGATCCTGCGAGCTGCTTCGCAGCCTCAATGGCCGACGACTCCGCGTCGTCACCGAACATGAGTAAGAAGCGACTGAGAATCCCCTTGCCACCGCGTATCGAATTCTCGAAGTAACGCTTGCCGGCTCCTTCGACGATTGGGCTTCCACTATAGGCAATACCGAGTTCGGATAGCGTCTGCACGAAAGCATGCTGAAATGGCACCAGACGTGACACAACGGGGATTACAGTATTGCGTAAAGCCTGAGCAAACTTGCTCGGTGTCCCCATCGCTTTAGTCATGAAATCAGTGATATTAATGACATGTTTAATCACAGAATGGCGTTCGGCCGTGTAGCTATCGAGTAGCTCCTCACACCCGTGACCGCGTGCGGCCAGATCGAGCTTCCATACCAGGTTCCAAACGTCTTGAAGCCCGGTATTCATTCCCTGTCCCCCAAATGGACTGTGGATGTGCGCCGCATCACCGGCAACGAAGATGCGCCGGTCGCGCATCTTCGCGACTTGCCGGTGATGGATGCGAAAATAACTGCTCCACAGCAATGCATGCGCCTCTATGCCGCTGGGTGCGCGCTGAACCAGCAACTGCCTCACCAGGTCCAGTGATGGACTTTCGCCTTCTGCATTGGCGATGGTGGCTACGATGCGCCGGCGAGTGGCGCTCATCGGGAAAATCGCCAGCGGGCCGAATTCGTTGGGACAGAGTTGCATCTCATCGGCGGGAAGAGTTTCATTCGTCTCGACGTCAGCCAGGAGGAATAGGTCTTCATACTGTCCTCCCTCAAATGGCAGATTCAAGAGATGGCGAACCGTGCTATGCGCACCGTCGCAACCGACAACGAACGCAGCCGTGAGTTCGATCTGTTTGCCTCGCTTGTCCAGTGTCACGCTCACGTGATCCTCGCGCTGAACTGCGGAAACGAACGCCGTCTCGTACTCGACCGCTCCGCCTTTACGCCGTAGCTCTTCCACGAGCAGGCTCTCGGTCACGTCCTGGGGAACCATGGCAACGAATGAATATGGGCTGTCCTCGGGCGTGAATTTCATGCGGGCAAGCGTACGACCGTGCGTGATTATCGTAGCCGATGTGACGCGGTTCGCGGTTTCGAGGAAAGGGGAGACAATGCCGGCCATGTCGAAAATCTCGAGCGTCCGAGGCATGATGGCAAGCGCTTTAGAGTGAGCCGACTGCCCAAGGCGCGTCTCAACGATGCGCCATCTCAGTCCTCGGCGAGCGCATTCGTTCGCCAGAAACAACCCGACGGGCCCTGCGCCAACTATTAGAACATCAATCTCAAACGCAGCATCGCCCATAGCGTAGTCCTCAGAAAGTGTATTGATGTGCGAATCCCCTTCTTCATGGGGATCCGAATAGCAGTATTTAAGCGATATTACAAGATCCAGGAGAAGACTCGGCCGCGGCTCTTTCCTCGAACCAACGCACTCTCCATTTCCGAGGGGGGAAATGCGGGACAGACGGGAGGTTCCTCAGGCCAAAGATCTCCAGAATTGCTCGCGCTTACACGCCCGAAGCTGAGGTCTGAAGTCCGACGACTGAAGTGATGGTGGAGGCGGCGGGAGTTGAACCCGCGTCCGAAAATGTTACTGGTCAAGAGACTACATGCTTATTCACGTTCATGCCCCAGGCATTACCCTGGGACGTTCGCGACCCCCGCTCAGAACGGACAAGAAACGGTTGCCGCTAGCCTGAGATCTTAGCCTCCCTGCCCAGACGTAGCAGAGAAGAGCAGCCTTCAGTGTGACGCTCGCTCACAGCCCGAAGGCAAAGCTGTGGAGAGCGGCTGCCTAATTAATTAGGCTGCGTATGCCATTTGTTGATTGGCAATTATCATTTTGCCCACGATTACAGGTGCGAGCACCCTGGCATGCCTCTTGGCCGCAAGCATCTCCGTCGAAGCCGTGACGCCCCCACTGGTGGGAATGGCCTTCAAAGAACAAAAACAGAGCCCAAAGGCCCTCTTCCAATCTAGGGGTCAACCTAGCGGAAGTCAAACAGTCCATTGGATGAAGCCAAGGTTACAAAAGGTGCTTGTCCGGAGGGGTGCTTCAAGCCACACCTTCGTGGGTTGGAGAGGGAAGGCGGGCGCATCATACTTGATGGGTCCGAAGCTGACTCAGGAGAATTGATGACCACCTTTTCCAAACCCTTGCTGGTCGCCGTATTGACGATTGGCGCATTGTTTTCAACAACATCGACGTTTGCTCAGCCCAGGGCGGAGACCGCCGAGCAGCAGCTTTTCCAGGCCATTAACCGGGAACGCGCGGCCAACGGGCTGCCTCCTTTGAAATGGGACGAATCCCTGGCCAATGCCGCCCGCCAGCATGCCGAAGCGATGGCGGCGCAGAGGGCGATTTCGCACACGCTCCCCGGGGAACCGAGCCTCCCCAGCCGGGTTACGCGGGCCGGCGGAAGCTTCAGTTGGTTGTCGGAGAATGTCGCTGCCGGGCCGAATGCCCAGAACATCAGCGAGCAGTGGATGCAGTCTCCCAATCACCGCGCCAACCTGCTCGATGCGGATATGGACACAATCGGCGCCGGTGCCGCTGAGCGCAATGGAGTCGTCTTCGCGGTAGCCGATTTCTGCAAAGCCAAACGCTGACAACAACACATGAAGGGTGCCCCGTCCAAGCTCCGCTTGGGCGGGGTTTTTCGGTTTCGGGGATGCGGGGAAACACAAGGCCCCTCGACTTTGCTCGGGGATGACAGGGTTTTCTTTGCGACCTTTGCGGTGGCGCGATCTTTGCGGTAAAAAGCTCTAACCGCAAAGGTCGCAGGCGGCAAGGTCGCGAAGAAAATCTGGAATACTGCCGCTATTTTGCTGATGCCGGCTATCGATAAAGCGGCATTGAACTCTATTGCCTAGGCGGAACGCCGCATCTTATACTTCGCCATGGGTTTGGCGGAAATCAGCCGCTTTGACCACCCGGTTCTGCAGAATTATCTCGTCGATGACGCCTACGACGAGACGTTTGAAAGTCCGGGCAAACCTCGCCCGCACTACGCTCCTTTATTAGAGACGTTTTCCTCGTTGCCGGCCGACGAAATCCGGCGCCGCAAGCACGCTGCCGACCTGGCCTTTCTGAATCAGGGCATCACCTTCACCGTTTACGGGCGGGATGAGGGAACCGAGCGCATCTTTCCATACGATCTTCTGCCCCGGCTGATCACCAGCGCCGAGTGGAACCGAATCGAGCGCGGCCTCACCCAGCGCATCACCGCACTTAACCTGTTTTTGCGCGACATCTATCACGAAGGCCGAATTCTGTCCGATGGTACCGTGCCCCGCGAAATTGTTTACAGCTGCAAGCATTTCCGGCGACAGATGCGCGGATTGCAGGTGCCGCGCAATGTCTACGTCGCCGTAGTCGGATCGGACCTGATCCGCCTGCCCAGCGGCGAGTTCGTGGTGCTGGAAGACAATCTGCGAGTGCCCAGCGGGGTTTCGTACATGCTGACCAACCGCCGGGTGATGAAACGGATTTTCCCCAATCTCTTTCGTCGCCAGGGCGTCCGCCCCATCGAGCATTACACCCAGGCTTTGCTGAGCACGCTACGGTCGCTTTCGCCCGAAGGACGCCCGGAGCCGACCATCGTGCTGCTCAGTCCGGGAGTCTTCAACTCGGCATACTTCGAACATGCCTACCTGGCGCGGCAAATGGGGATTGAGCTGGTCGAAGGGCGCGACCTGGTCACGCATGACAACGTCGTCTACATGCGGACCACCACCGGACTTCGACGCGTAGACGTAATTTACCGTCGCGTGGATGACGACTTTATCGATCCGCTGGCTTTTCGCTCGGACTCGGTGCTGGGTGTGTCGGGATTGTTCAACGCTTATCGCGCCGGCAACGTGACCCTGGCAAACGCCTTTGGCACGGGCGTGGCCGACGATAAGGCGCTGTATGCCTACGTGCCGAAGATCATTAAGTATTATCTCGACGAAGATCCCGTATTGAATAATGTAGAGACCTATTTGCTCAACGACCCGGTGCAGCGTGATCACGTTTTGCAGAATCTGGACAAACTGGTGGTCAAAGCGGTCGGAGAATCGGGTGGCTACGGCATGCTGATCGGACCGCATAGCAGCGCCACCGAGCGGCAGGAATTCCGTGACCGAATCATCGCCGATCCGCGAAATTACATCGCGCAGCCAACCGTCACGTTTTCACGCGCGCCATGTTTTATTGATGACACGCTGCAGCCCCGGCACGTGGACTTGCGTCCCTATGTGCTGTTCGGAGACAAAGTGACCATTGTTCCCGGCGGCCTGACGCGCGTGGCCCTGCGCCGTGGATCGCTGGTCGTCAATTCATCGCAGGGCGGCGGCAGCAAAGATACCTGGGTGCTGAACCAATAAGGTTCGGATTGAACTAATAAGCCATGCTCTCTCGCGTCGCCGACAACCTGTACTGGATGAGCCGCTACCTGGAGCGGTCCGAACACGCGGCTCGTCTGCTCGACGTGAATCTGAACCTGATGCTGGACGAGTCTGCCTCGAGCGCGGACCGGCGCTGGCGGCGGGTTCTGGCGGCGCTGGGAAATCCGCCCAACCTGGCGTGGAGCGGAGACGCCTACCAGGTGGCGCAGATCCTTACCTTCGATCCGGGAAATCGTTCGTCCATCACCGCGTGCGTGGCGGCCGCCCGCGAGAATGCACGCCAGGTCCGTGAAGAGATCAGCTCGGAGCAGTGGCAGAGACTGAACCATCTTTTTCACCAGGTGACGCGGCACAAACCGAACGAGACCGACGACGTGCTGCCCTCAGACTTTCTGCTGGCAGTGATCGAAGGCGTTCACCTGATTCAGGGCGTGACTGATTCGACCATGAGCCACGGCGAGGGCTGGCATTTTATCCAGGTAGGACGCTACATGGAGCGCGCCTGCGCCACGGTCACGCTGCTGGGTCTTGTATCATCGCGAGTTCTGGGGGCATCCCGATCAAACGCCCGAGGCCAGCGAATATCTGGAGTGGATTGGGCTGCTGCGGTCGTGCACCGCGTTTGAAGCCTACTGCAAGGTCTACACCGCGGACATCAGTCCGGACCGGATCATCGAATTTCTGTTGCTGAACCCGGAGTTTCCGCACTCGGTGCGCTACTCCATTGATCATTTGCAACTGCGCCCTGGACGCGATTCACGGAGAGGGCGGCAAGCGGCGGGGAGCGCAGTTGACCCGGCTGGCCGGGCGGCTGCAGGCGTCGCTCGGCTTCGGACAGATTTCCGAGATTCTGTCGCAGGACGTAGGCGGCGTATCTGCAGGATATTTTGCGGCAGTGCCGGGACATTCACGAGACCATCTACGAGCTTTACGTGAACTACGCAATCCAGACTGCTTTAGCGGGCTAGGGGACCGAGGCCTAATGTTCTATTCGATTCAGCATCTGACGAAATTCCACTACGCCTCTGCGGTAAGCGAGAGCGTTATGGAAGCCCGGATGCATCCGCGTAGTGAAGGCAACCAGCGTTGTCTCACCTTTCATCTGGCGGTGAGTCCGCGGTGCCGGGTGTTTGCCTATCGCGATCACGTGGGCAATAACATCCATCATTTCGATATTCCGGGGCAGCATTCCTATCTGGTGATCGTGGCCGAGTCGCTGCTCGATATGCAGCCGTCCCAGGAGATCCCAAGCTCACTGCCGGCCGACGCCTGGGCTGAAGTCGATGCCCAGGTAAAGATGGGAGACTACTGGGAAATGCTGCTGCCCAGTGAGTTTGCCCAGCCCACGCCCGGTTTGCTCGAGCTGGCCAAACAGCTGGAAGTTCGCCGGCGCGACGATCCCTTGAGCCTGTTGCGTGAGCTGAATCAGAAGCTCTACGACTGGTTCGAATATGTACCCAAGAGCACGAAAGTGGACTCGCCGATCGATGAGGCCATCGAGAGTCGTCAAGGTGTGTGTCAGGATTTTGCGCACATCATGATCGCGCTGGTGCGCCGGTTGAAAATCCCCTGCCGCTACGTGAGCGGATACCTCTATCGCCGTGCGCGGGATCACGACCGCTCGGTGGTGGACGCGACGCACGCCTGGGTCGAAGCATTTCTCCCACCGCTGGGTTGGGTCGGCTTCGATCCCACAAACTGCTTGCTGGCGGGCGACCGCCACATTCGCACCGCCATCGGCCGTGACTACGCCGACGTGCCGCCGACCCGCGGAATCTTTCGCGGACAAACTCCCAGCGAGTTGTCGGTAGCGGTGCGAGTGACGGCTTCGGTCGATCCGCCGGAACTCGAGCATGGGCTGCCGGTTCCCGGAGGAGTGGTCTCTGCTGGTCGAAAAGGCGCAGGAACCGCCACCGGTTCCTGCCAAGAACATGCAACAGGAACAACAGCAGCAACAATAGAACATCCCAGCCAGGCCAGTGTTCCTCACCGCCGCTGCACGAGCGTAGCCTGTCCTGAGCGAAGTCGAAGGGCTCGCGCCTACATTTTAGATTTTGCATCCTGCCGCCGTTTCTGACATCTCAAGTACGGGCACACGGTAGAATCAGGGGTGTTGACCAACCCATGATTTCCTTCGTCCAAGCATGTAAGAAGAAGCGCTGTCAGGAGAGCTGCCGGTGAAGGCGCAGTGTCTGCCATTCCGCCAGATTCCGCATACCACGCAGCTTTTCACCGATTATCTTTCCTGGTCTCCCTCCATCCAGCCGTTCTACTCCCGCTCTCCACATTTTTCCGAATGGTTGAAAGACGAAACAGCCGCGATAAGTTATGACTCGGCGCGGCGGGCGCGTGTGGCGGACATTCTGGAACGGCAGAACCGGGCGTGGGACGCCTCACCCAAAACTCTGGAGAATATCGCGCGTCTGCGCGGCGGCGCGTCTGCGGTTGTAACCGGACAACAGGTCGGGCTCTTCGGCGGTCCGCTGTTTTCGATTTTCAAAGCGCTGAGTACGGTCAAGCTGGCTGAAGAGGCAACCGCGGCGGGTTCCGACTGCGTTCCCGTCTTCTGGCTGGCGACCACCGACCACGACCTCGACGAAATCAGTCACGTTTCGATCTTGGGGCCGGATGGCTTCGCTGCAGAAACTCTCCGCCACGACTCGAGGACTGCCCGATGCGCCGGTGGGGACGGTGACGTTTGGTCCTGAGATCGAGCCGGTGGTCGAAGCCGCCGCCGGCTTGCTGGGCGATTCGGAAGTCACAAAATTCCTGCGCGAGGCCTATCGCCCGGGAGAGAATTTTGGCAGCGCATTCGCCCGCCTGTTTTCGCGCCTGTTTGCCGAGTGGGGCGTAATCCTGCTCGATGCGTCGGACCCGGAATTCCACCGCATTGCGGCGCCCATCTACAGCGCCGCCATCGAACGGGCTGGCGGAGCTCGATGACGCATTGCTGGCGCGCGGAAGGGAACTGGAAGCCGCGGGCTATCACCAGCAGGTCAAGGTGACGCCTTCGTCGACTCTTCTGTTTACGCTGCGCGACGGGGCGCGCATGCCGATACACCGGCGGGCGAATGGCAGCGGCGCGGAATTTCTGGTGAAAGATGAAGCCATTTCTCCGGCGGAGATGCTGCGCCGGATCACATCCGAGCCGGAGCAGTTCAGCGCCAACGTACTGCTTCGGCCGGTGGTGCAGGACTATCTTTTGCCCACTCTGGCTTACGTGGGCGGGGCGGCGGAAATCGCCTACTTTGGCCAGGGCGCGGTAGTCTACAAGGCGCTGCTGGGCCGGGCCACGCCGATTCTTCCGCGTTTTTCGGCGACCATCGTGGAAGCTAAACCTCAAGCGTTACTTGAGCGTTACGGCCTGTCGTCTCCCGACATTTTTCAGGGTCCCGAAGCGCTGCGCGAAACTCTGGCGAAGCATGCGTTGCCCGCCGACTTGCAATCCGCCTTTGATCGGGCGGAGTCGTCGTTGAAGCAGTCTTTAGCTGCGATTCAGCAATCCCTGGAGCGTTTGGACAAGACTCTGGTGGAAGCCGCCGCGAACGCCGGATCGAAGATGCAGCACCAACTCGAGCAATTGCGCTCCCGGGCGGCGCGGGCTGAGCTGCGTCAAAGCGAGATCCTGGGACGTCACTCCGAAGTGCTGGGCAACGCGCTTTATCCCAACAAGGTCCTGCAGGAGCGTGAGATCGGCGGCGTGTATTTCGTCGCGCGACAGGGGACTGAACTCTTGCGCGATCTCTACGACACCCTCCGCACCGATTGCCTCGATCATCAGATCATTTCCCTGTCATCCTGAGTGGAGCACATTCGTTCGCGAAGCGAATCATTGTGCGGAGTCGAAGGCTCCCTCTTGCCCGGACGGTGCCGGGGAATGAGGGATTTGGTGCGGAACCGCTCGAAAATCCACGAGCGGCAGCGACAGTTCAGCTCAGGATGACAGACGGAAACTAAAAGGGTAATATCTCTCCCTTCGGTGGGCTACTGGTTTTCTGTCCGCTGGCGTCTAAACACCGCACCCATGCCCGTGTCCATGACCTCGCTGCTGGCCTTCATACCCGTACCTCTTGCGCGGCTGGGCTACGCCTTCCGTTTTCAGTTCCTGGCGCTGCTCCTGCTCGCGGATTTCACCAAAAAAGGGGACATATTCAACATCCTGTGGGCACTGGTCTTCGGCTTTGCCACGCTCAACATTCTCGGGTTGGTGGCGCGCCGTTTTGAGCCCAATCGCAACCGCCTGAACTTCGGAGAGACCATTGCCATCATGGTCGTGATCGTCTCTATCGTTCTGCTGGGCTGGGAGATGCTTACCCTGTTCAAAATTTTCCCCATCAAGCTGCAGCATCACGACTAGAGCTTTTGCGGTATGATTCGGTCATGCCGAAGAACGCCCCCCCGTTCGAGGTAACCTGCCCCTGCTGCAGTGCCGTCCTTAAGGTGGACGCAGAAATCCAGGGAGTGATCGCTCACACCGCGGCGGTCAAGCCGCGGATGTTCGCCGACATCGAAGAAGCCGCCAAGGCCATGAAGGAACAGGACACCCGCCGGGATTCCATTTTTCGCCAGTCGGTGGAGGCCCAGAAGAACGCTTCCAGCCTGCTGGAGAAGAAGTTCCAGGAAGCGGTCAAGAAGGCCAAAGAGTCTCCCGACACGGGAAAACCGATCCGAGACTTCGATCTGGATTAGTTTCTGATTTGTGCCGCGTAATTCACAGCCCTTAAATCGATTGAGACGTACAATACGCAATGGCCCGACTTCCCCTCCTCCTTGGCCATCGCGGGGCTCGTGCGTCCACCGGGATCCCTGAGAACACCTTCGCCTCGTTCGATCTTGCCCTCGATCATGGCTGCGACGGTTTTGAGTTTGATGTTCGTCTCGCGGCGTGCGGGACAGCCGTGGTATGCCACGACCCCAAGGTCGGCAAACTCTCGATCGCACGCGCCCAGGCCAGGCAGTTGCCCGAACTGCCCCGGCTCCACGACGTAATCAAACGTTTCGGCGAGCGCGCTTTCCTCAACATTGAGCTCAAGGTAAAAGATCTGGAAGCGAAGGTGCTGACTGCATTGGGCAAGTTTCCGCCGAGACAGGGCTATGTCGTTTCTTCTTTTATTCCCGATGTCGTCATGGACCTGGAAGCTCGCAGCTCCACGGTCTCGATCGGGATCATCTGTGAGACGGCGGCTCAACTTGCCTGCTGGCGGCAGCTCCCAGTCGACTACGTGATTCCTCATCAGTCATTGGTAAAGCAGGCGCTCGTGGAGGAAATTCAGCATGCTGGTCTTCGAATCTTCGTCTGGACGGTGAATGACCCGGAGACCATGCGACGCCTGGCCGCGTGGGGAGTGGATGGAATCATCTCCGACGAAACTGAGTTGATGGTGGGGACCTTCCGATAGGCGAGATTCGTTGTCATCCTGAGCCGAGTA
>CAWFMU010000022.1:0-13240 GCA_963816865.1 Terriglobia bacterium | reverse complement strand
GCGCAACTCTTCTGCGCTGGGCTTTCTGAAAAAGGTCGCGTGGGGACAGCCGCCCTCGGCTGTCCGGTCGAGCGAAGCTCGACAAAGTTGTCACGCCAGCGGATCTGGCCTGGCGACTCAGAATCTATAACGACTTCTATGGATGAACTGGTAAAAAATCAGGTCCGTCACATTTTCGACAGCGCGAACTTTGTTCGCGATCTGGGCATGCAGTTGGTTCGCATCGAAGATGAGTACTGCGAAACCATTCTGGTTCCCGCCGAGCGCCATCGCCAGCAGCATGGCCTGATTCATGCGGGAGTGATGGCGACCATGGCGGACCACACTTCCGGCTGCGCGGCCCGCGGCGCGGTGGGACTCGACCGCGACGTGGTCAGCGTCGAGTTCAAAATAAACTTTCTGCGCCCCGCCGTAGCCGACCGATTGCGCTGTCGCGGACACGTGCTGCGCGCCGGCAAGATGCTGGTGATCTGCGAGGCAGAAGTTTTCGCGCAGAAAGATGCGGAAGAGAAGCTGGTGTCGAAGGCCATAGTCACCCTGGCCGTGAAACGCGCCATTTAAGTCCTGTCATCCTGAGCGGAGCGGACCGATTCGGAAACGAATCGGTCGGCGGAGTCGAAGGACCCCTACCTTTCCACAGGCGCGTTTAATGTAGGCGCGAGCGCCCTCGCTCGTGCGGCAGCGCCTTGAAAGTGCGCTCGCGCCCGCACTTACGCATGATCAGCTTATAGGGGTCCTTCGACTCGTGACTGCTTCACTACGCGAAGCAGTCACTCCGCTCAGGATGACAGGATGGAAGGTTAACTAGCCGTTCTTCTGCTGCTCGAAGGCTTTCTGCAGATACTTCCGGGCTTCATCCAGCGCACCCTGGGTGTTGTCGTTGGTTTGAAGCGCCTGGCGATACTCGTTGGTGGCGCGCTCGCGCTGTCCCGTGACGTCGAAGATCTTGCCCAGCTGGATATGGCTCCAGACCTCGGTCCAGCGCGGCTCGCCATCGCCGTTCAGGCAGTCGCGGTAGGCGTTCGCGGCAGCCTGGAAGTTACGCTGCAGAAAGAAAACCTCGGCGATGCGATAGTGGGCCAGCGAACTGTTCTTGTTGACGTCGAGAGCTTTGTTGAACTCGAGCAGCGCGCCGGCAAGGTCTCCCTGCTGGGTCAGACCCTGACCGCGCTGGATGGAAGCTCTCAGCCTGATTTCGGATGAATTCTTCAGTACCCGGTCATCGGGATCGACCACGATCCGGCGTGGCTTGCCGAAGGTTTCGATGTTGAAGGCCGAATTCGTGCCCACGACTTCGATGCGTTTGTTCTCGGTCTTGCCGTCGGTATCGATCTTGAGGTCGACCGGCATGCGGAAGAGATCGAGGTCCTGTGCGATCTGGCCCACCACCCGGAAGCCTTTGCCGTTGCCCAGTCGGTAGATCGTGTACTTGGTCTTGAACTCCGGCGCGCCGGTGGAGTCGAGCCATTGGGAGAAAAACCATACCAGCTGCTGGCCATAGTTCTGCTCGGCAAGAGCGCGGAAATCGTCCAGCGACGCTGACTTTCCCGCATACTTGGAGGCGAAGGTCCGCATGGTCTGATCGTATTTCTGGTCGCCGATCACCCAGCGCAGCATGTGCAGGATCATCGCGCCCTTGTCGGTCACCAGCGACTGGAACTCCGGCGAGAAGATGTCGAGCTTGCCTGCGCTGGAGAGTGGAACCGTGTCGTAAGCCAGCGCCCCGACTGACATATCTTTGACGGTCTCTTCCAGCCCCGCCTGACCCGCAGCCTGTTCGACGTAGCGGGCCTCGGAGTAACGCGCGAAGCCGTCGTTCAGCCACCAGTCATCCCGCGAAGCCGGACTGACCGACGCGCCCCACCACTGGTGCGAGATGGTGTTGGCCAGCAATCGGTAATTGACCTTTTCGGTGACCGCCCGGCTGGAGATGGCGGCGATCTCCGGTGCCCAGGCCGCGGGTACGGTGTCGTCCGGGATCTCAACCACTTTCAGCGTGGTCGAAGGCGCGGGGCCGTAGAGCGTGACGTAGTAGGTAAATTCCTTGACCGCAGTGGTGGCGTAACTTGGCTCCCAGAGTCTTATGGGCTGGCTTGAAGAAGACGTGAAGGTCCAGCCCGGCTTCATCGCTCTTGAACTCCTGGAAAATGCCAGCCACGATGGTGCCGGGAAAACTGGGTTTGTCCCAGGTGAACGCGAAGGTCTTGGTGGGCAACGCGCCCGCAGGCCGCTTGGCTGCAGGGGCCGCGCCCGGACTCTCCTTCCCGCTGCCAATCACGATCATGTGCGCCGGCACGGTGATGTTCATGGTGGCGGTGAAGCGGTTGATGCCGTAGGCATTCACCGGGAACCAGCGTCCGGCGTACAGCAGGTAGCTGGTGTCGTCGCCGATGTAGGCCAGCTTAAGGCCTTGCACCGGACTGTCATCGGCGGAATCAAGCACGCCTTCGTATTCGAAAGTAAGCGTGGTCGAACTGTCTTTGGCCACCGGGGTGGTGAGCGGAACGCGAACCGTCGAGTCCTGGGTGACGCGCTCAGCGCTCAGCGGCTTGCCCGCCGCATCGACCACCTTGGTCACGCGCAGCGCGTTGTGCAATTCGAAAGTCGCGATACTCAGATCTTCCAGTGCGGTGAATTTCACCTTGGCCCGCGCAGTGATCTTGTGGGTATGCGGAGTGAGTTCGGCGTCGATCTGGTAGTCGTCAACCCGCAGCCGCGTCTTGTCGGCCGCCCACGACGGCAACGACATCAACAGGAATGAGAAGGCAAGGCACAGCAACAGGGCTCGACGCGGGCGCTGCGGTTGAAGATGAATCAAAAGCAGTCTCCTGGCATAAGTACGATAATCCGTAAGATGAAGATTGTGTCCCAAAAGATGCTGGTAGGACAAGGTTTAGCCAGTTTATGGCTTCCGCGCCTGCGCCCAGGACCGCCAGAACCGCTTCGGCCGCACGATCCACCGGGTGTCGCTCGTCCTTGTCTGGCCCGCGGTTTGGCCCGCGCAAGCGGGTTCTCACCTCATCCAACCCGGCGATCATCTTATTCCGGGCGGGGCCGTCAGCGATGATTTCATTCAGCTTAGTCACAACCTTCTCGGCGGTGAAATCCTGCTGTACCAGTTCGGGGACAACCTCCTCTCCTGCAATCAGATTGACCATGGCAAAGTACGGAACCTTGACCCGCGAACGCCCCAACAGATAGGTCAGGGACGAGACCCGGTACACCATCACGAATGGCGTTCCCATCATCGCGGCCTCGACGGTAGCCGTGCCGCTGGCGATGATCCCGGCGCGCGACTGGGCCAGCGCGGGCAGAGTTTCGGGCACAAGGTGGACGGCGGAATTGTCCCCGATCAGCGACAGCAGGAAGCTGCGATCCAGTGTGGGAGCAACCGGCAGCAGAAATTCATAGGCCGGCCCGAGCCTTGCGGCGGATTCCAGAATCACCGGCAAATTCATGCGCACTTCCTTCACCCGGCTGCCGGGCATGAGCGTGATCCACGGCTTGGCAGCGTCCAGATGGTGCTGGTCGGCATAGGCTGCGCGATCAATTTCGGGCCGGGGAAGGTCGGCAAGAGGGTGGCCGACGAAAGAGGCATCCACTCCGCGGTCGCGATAGAACTCTTCTTCAAAGGGAAAAATCACCAGAGCCTTGTCGACATACTTCCGCAGCAGCCGAACCCGTCCCTGGCGCCAGGCCCAGAATTGCGGACAGACGTAATAGACCACCGGAATACCGCGCTTATGCATCTGGCGCGCGACCCGCCAGTTGAAGGCGGGAGAGTCGATGACGACGGCGAGATCAGGCTTGCGCTTGTCCGCTTCCGCGATCAGCTTGTGAAACAGTCCCCAAATCTTGGGCAGATGGCCAAGAATTTCCGAGATGCCGACGACAGCAAGATCTTTGGCGTCGACCACAGTATCGCAACCCGCCGCCCGCATGCGATCCCCACCCACCCCGAAGAATTGCAGTTCCTGGTTCAGTGTGGCCGCGGGCGACTCGCCCGCGAGACGCCGCAAAGCTTCCATCAGCATCGCGCCGTACATTTCGCCGGAAGCTTCCCCAGCGGAGATCAGAATTTGCACGGAGGACATTGTAAAGGGAGACAGATACTCGCGGGCGAGTCGCCCGCGACCACATGGCTATTGCAGATCCCTGCTGACTAGTCGTCCGCGCCGGCCGTGACCTGCCCGCCTGCGCTGACCGGAATCTCCTGGTCTTTGTATTGCAACTGGTAAAGCTTGTAATAAATGCCGTGCTGGGCAAGCAACTGCTGGTGCGTACCCACTTCGCGCACCTGGCCCTTGTGCATGACGATAATCTTGTCCGCCCGCTGAATGGTCGAAAGCCGGTGGGCGATCACCACGGACGTGCGGCCTTCCACCATGCGGTTGAGCGCGTCGCGCACCCGCATCTCGGTCTCGGTGTCCACGCTCGAAGTGGCTTCGTCGAGAATCAGAATTTTGGGATCGTGCGCCAGCGCCCGGGCAAACGAGATGAGCTGCTTCTGGCCGGTGGAGAGCGTCGAGCCGCGCTCGCGAACTTCTTCTTTGAATCCTTGCGGCAGCGCCCGGATGAAGTCGGCGAGGTTCACATCTTCGGCAGCTTTTTCGACCTCCGCGTCCGTAATTGATTTCGTGCCCAGACGAATATTGCCCTCGACCGTTCCCGTAAACAGAAACGGATCTTGCAGAACCACGCCGTAACGGCGGCGAAGTTCGGAGAGGTCCATTTCCTTTACGTCCACGCCGTCTATTTTGACCGCGCCCTTCTGGACGTCATAGAAGCGCATCAGCAGAGAAATGATCGTGGTCTTGCCCGCGCCGGTGTGGCCCACGATGGCAACGGTTTCACCCGGCTCGATGGTGAAAGATACGTCACGAAGAATCCAGTCAGGCTCGGTGGACACCGTAGCCGAGCCCTGCTCGGCCGGGACGGGTCCTTCGACTTCGCTCTGGACAGGCTCCGCCCCGTCCCCACATGGCCATTGCCGGGTTTGGTCTGTGTGGCGCGGGCGCCCTCGCCCGCGTTCTTGCCAGCTTCAACCGGCGTATCGCGGTAAGCAAACCAAACATGATCGAACTCGATCCGCCCGGGTCCAGTCGGGGTCTTCGTAACCGCCGGCGAAGTAATCTCAGCCGGAGTATCCAGCAATTTGAAAACACGTTCGCTGGCCGCCATCGCCGATTGCAGAATGTTGTACTTCTCGCTGAAATCCTGAATCGGCCGGAAGAATCGTTGCGCGTACTGGATGAAGGCGGTCAGTATTCCGATGCTCACTACCGTGTGAACCACGCGGAATGAGAGAAGGTGCTGCCGCGAGAAATCGGCGGTCACGCTGCTCACGGTCAGGCTACGGACAATGTCATTTCCCCCAAACCAGATGACGCAGGCGATGGCCGTTGACGACAGAATTTCCACCACCGGGTAGTAAACCGCATGCGCCATGATCGCGTCTTTGAAAGCGTCCATGTGCACGGCGTTGACTTCGGAAAACTTGTCATAAGAGCGCTTTTCGCGATTGAACAGCTGCAACACCACCATGCCGCTGACGTGTTCCTGCATGTAGGCGTTGATGCGCGCAATGGCAGTGCGAATCCGCCGGTAGGAGTCGCGCACCTTGTCCCTGAAAATACTGGTGGCATAGGCGATGAGCGGCAGGACCGCCAGCGTGATCAGCGCCAGTTTCCAGTTCATGCAAAGCATGATGGCGGTAATGCCGGCAAGCACAAACACGTCTTCGAAGATCGAAACCACGCCGGAGGTGAACATTTCGTTCAGCGCGTCTACGTCCGAGGTCACGCGAGTGACCAGGCGTCCGACCGGATTCTTGTCGTAGAAGCCGATGTGCATGCGCTGCAGGTGTCGAAAAATCTGTTTGCGCAGGTCGAACATCACCATCTGGCCGGCCCACTGCATGAAGTATGTCTGCAGATAGTCGAGCAGAAAACCGAGCGCAATTAACCCAACGTACATCCCTGCAATTTGCGCGATCCCAACGTAGGGATTTGCACTGAGGAAGGAGTCAAACGGCGTGCTCCGGGGCACCGGCGCCAGGTAGCGGTCGATCTCAACGGCAACCAGGTAGGGCCCGAGAACGTCGGCCGCAGCCTTGAATAGGATGGACACCAGCGAAATGCCGACCGGCCATTTATAGGGACGCAAATACTGGAGCAGCCGCTTCATCAGGCGGCTGTCATATGCTTTACCTAATACCTCTTCTTCTTGGGCCATCGGCTATAGCGTGAGTTCACTTAAAGATACCCTAAATAGATGGAGAAGGAAGTCTCCTGGATGGAAAAGCTTTTCGTCGCCACGGGTCACGTAGGCCCAGATGTCCTCATCTGGGCGGGCGAGCGAAGCTCGCCAAATCTTGCGGAGCTTCGCTCCGCCGGCGGACGAGGACATCCGCCCCTACGTGGCCGGTGACGATTGCGAGGTAGTCGACCTGTGGCGTTTACGCCGTCTTTTTCAGCACCAGCGCCGAATTCTTCGATCCGAACCCCACGCAGTTGCAGATCGCACTCTCGATCTGAGCTTTCCGTCCAATGTCAGGAACATAGTCGAGATCGCATTCCGGATCGGGCGCGTCCAGATTGATGGTCGGCGGAAGCTTGCCATGCTCCATCGCAATCAGCGTCGCGGCCAGGCTGGCGGAGCCGCAGGCGCCCTGGGCATGTCCGATCTGCGATTTCAGCCCGGACATAGGAATCTTTCGGGCATGCTCTCCCAGCGCCAGTTTCAACGCCCGCGTTTCCACCCGGTCGTTCATTTCAGTGGAAGTGCCGTGCAGATTGACGTACTGAATGTCTTCCGGCGCGAGGCTTGCTTCCTCAAGCGCCAGCGTGATGGCCCGCGCCGGTTCTTCCGGCGAATCGCTCATTCGTACCCGGTGGAAAGCTTCGCAGGTGGAACCGTAACCCGCGATCTCGGCGTAAATCTTCGCGCCCCGCGCGCGCGCACGATCGTAGTCCTCGAGAATGAACATCCACGAACCTTCCGCAATGACAAACCCATCGCGGTCGGCGGAAAACGGGCGCGATGCGCTCTCCGGAGCGTGGTTCCAGGACTGAGTGAGCGCGCGCAGCAGGGAGTAGCCTTTGATAATTCCCGGAGTGATTGGCGAATCCACCCCACCCACCAGAAACATTGGCAGCACGCCAGCCTGAATATGCTGATAGGCATAACCAATGGCGTCCGTCGAAGAAGTGCAACCCGCGGTGACCACGTGACTGTAGCCGCGAAACCCGAAGCGCATGCTGATTTCGCTGGGCAGCGTCCCCATGGTTCCACTGGGAATGCAGAAAAGGCTGACTTGTTTTACGTGTCCGCTATGCCAGAGCCGGTATTGTTCCTCGGAGAATTCCTGCGCTCCGCCGCCCGTCCCAACAATGACCCCGATTTCCCGCTTCTCTTCCATGGTCATGACGGAAGGATCCAGGCCGGCGTCTTTGATCGCTTCGGTTGAGGCGGCCACGGCCAGGGGCACGACACGGGAGACGTGCTTGCGCTCGCGCGCATCCACCCACGCCAGTTCGTCAAATTCGGGAATTTCGCCAGCGATGTGTACCGGCAGGGCAGATGGGTCGAAGCGGGAGATGCGTTTCACACCCGATTTTCCGGCGAGAAGAGCGAGACAAAAGGCTTCTTTGCCTATACCGTTGGGGCTGACGACGCCCATTCCTGTGATCACGACCCGAGGAACCATAGTTTTCAGATGCTCCGCTAGTTATCCAGCCACCTTGATTCCGACGACTTCTCGACCGTCCACGTTACGCGAAGTGGGATAATTAGTCACGATGTCGCTTGGCCTTTACCTCTCCGTGCCGTTCTGCAAGACCAAATGCAGCTATTGCAACTTCGCCTCGGATGTCTTTTCCCGCGCCGTATTTGAGCGCTACGTGGAACGCTTGACTGCCGACATCAACCGGGCCGGCGAAACGGCCGAACAAATGGGCGGCCGGTTCGAACCCCATGTAGACTCCATCTTCCTCGGCGGCGGCACCCCTACGATACTCGATATAACGCAACTGGAAAGGTTATTTGTCACCATTTCGCAAAAGTTTGCCGTCAGCGACGATGCTGAAATCACCGTCGAATGCGCGCCCGGCACGCTTTCCGCGCCGATGATCGAAGTGCTACAGCGCTGCGGAGTGAACCGCGTGAGCCTGGGAGTGCAGTCCTTCGTGGACCTCGAGGCTGCGTCCGTTGGGCGCCTGCACAAGCGAAGCACGGTGCTTGAAGATATCGCTCGCTTACGGTCAGCCGGTATTGAGAACATCAATATTGATCTGATTGCGGGACTGCCTCACCAGACCTCCGAGAGCTGGGAGTTTTCCCTCGCCGAAACGATTGCGACGGGTGCGCCCCACGTCAGCGTGTACATGCTCGAGGTGGACGAAGATTCCCGACTGGGCCGCGAACTAATGGCTGGCGGCGCCAGATATCACGCCCACTTCGTTCCCGACGATGAGGCCACGGCAGACTTCTATGAAAAGGCCCGCGAACGGTTGAATGCGGCCGGCGTAGGACAGTATGAGATATCAAACTTTTCTCGCCTCGGGCAAGAGTCACGGCACAATCTGAAGTATTGGACGCGGCAGCCATATCTGGGTTTCGGCGTGGATGCGCACTCCATGCTGATCGGTACATCGAATAAGCGAGACGCAGTGCGTTTTGCTTCACCAGACGCGCTCGAGTCATATGTCGCTGGAGCGCCTCCTACGCGGACCCCGGTGCCGGTGGAGGGCGCATTGGAAGAAACCTTCTTTCTGGGATTGCGTCTGAACCGGGGTGTAGATCTTGCGGGCGTTGCAAGAGAGTTTGGGGAAGCCGCGATCGGCGCTGTATCGGATTCGATTACAGAATGTGTGGGACAGGGCCTGCTCGAACGAGAAGGGGATGTTATCCGTTTGACATCGCGCGGCCGGTTGTTATCGAACGAGGTGTTCGAAAGATTCATCCTCACTCCGTGTGGGACGGACACTCCTATCCGTCGCCTTTGAAGTTGGTGTTGGGTCTTGGCTCAGGTTTGGATTGCGGGTGCAGGCAATCTTTGGCAGAAGAAGAACAAAAGCAAAGGCGACGGACAGGAGTGTCCATGCCACGCAATTCCACTACCGGCGGTAACCTTTATCCCCCGAAGTGGCTGTGTTCTAATCGCATTGTTCCGGCATGCAACGCTGCGGAAATGGAGATGGCAACTTGGATTTCCAGCTAAACGACGAACAACTTCAACTGAAGAAGAGTGTACGCGAATTTGCCGAGCGCGAAATCGCTCCGCACGTCATGACGTGGGACGAAGCCGGCGAATTCCCCCTGGCAACGGTCAAAGAGCTCGGCAAACTTGGCCTGCTCGGCATCGTGTTTCCGCCGGAATACGGCGGCGCCGGGATGGGTTACGTCGAATACGTCACCGCCATCGAAGAACTTTCGCGCGTGGATGGCTCGGTGGGAATCATCGTCGCGGCCCACACATCGCTCGGTTCGAACCATATTTTCCTGGCCGGAAACGAAGCACAGAAAAAGAAATACGTCACCCCGCTGGCCTCGGGTGAGGCCATCGGAGCCTGGGGTCTGACCGAGCCTTCGTCCGGATCAGACGCGGGCAGCGCCCGCATGACCGCCGTGCGCAAGGGAAATAACTGGGTGCTGAACGGCACCAAGACCTTTTGTACCAACGGCCACTACGCCGATTTTCTTGTGGTGATCGCCGTCACTGACCGTGCAGCGCACACCCACGGGCTTTCAGCCTTCATCGTCGAGAAGGGGACAAAGGGATTTCGTCCCGGCAAGAAAGAAAACAAGCTTGGCCTTCGGGCCAGCGATACGGCTGAATTAATTTTCGAAGACTGCGTCATTCCCGCCGAAAATCTTTGCGGCAAGGAAGGCGACGGATTTATTGACGCCATGCGCGTGCTGGATGGAGGCCGCATCTCCATTGCCGCGCTGTCTTTGGGTATGGCCGAAGGGGCGTACGAAGCGGCGCTGAAGTACTCCAAGCAGCGCAAGCAGTTCGGGAAGGCGATTAGCGACTTTCAGGCGATCCAGTGGAAGCTGGCTGACATGGCCACCGAAATCGAAGCGGCAAAGCTTTTGACCCTGCGCGCTGCTGCCATGAAAGATGCCGGCATGAAGACTACGCTCGAATCATCCATGGCGAAGCTTTACGCCAGCGAAGTGGCTGTGCGGTGTGCCAACGAAGGGGTGCAGATTCATGGCGGCTACGGGTTCATCAAAGACTACCCCGCGGAAAAGTTCTATCGCGACGTGAAGCTGTGCACCATCGGCGAGGGCACGAGTGAGATCCAGCGACTGGTGATTGCCCGGCAATTGTTGAAAGATTAGCCTGAAAGAGGAAACACGGTCGAACCAATTCATCCCGGCATCCCCCAGCCGACCCAGGATGAGCGCACCATCGCGCTCCTGGCCCACATGTTGCAAATCCTCCTTTGGTGGATCGCTCCGCTGGCGATCCTCTTGCTTAAAAGAGATTCGAAGTTTATTTCGTTTCACGCATTGCAGGCGCTTCTGCTGCAAGCCGTCTATGTGCTCACCTTGATAGCAGGCCTGGTATTGGCCTTCGGAGTTTTCGGTCTGGCCATCGCACTCGCTCCGGGTGGAAGAGACGCGCTTCCACCTGAGTTTTATTTTTTGATGCCGGTACTCTGGCTCTCCTGGATGGGAATGGGTGTGGTCGTGCTTCTGGCTGGAATCGTCTATGGCGTCAAAGCGGGCCGCGGCGAATGGGCGGAGTATCCGTATCTTGGACGACTCGCTCGCAACATCCTGAAGATCGGGCCCGGCGGCGTACAGCTTTAGCTGTACTGCCAAGCATGTGAACGCATTTGAAGCCGATGAAGACGGACCGCGATGCCGCCGAAGCGGATCCCCTTATCGCGATTGCAGGTGGTGGCGGCGTCGCTCTTTTCAATTCCATGGGAGATGCGTGGACAGCCGACTATCTGAAGATCACCGGCGAGCTGGACGTGGACTTGCGTAGCAATATCGCAGTCGAAGCCCGCGCCAGGAGCGCTCCGGAGTTTTCCGGAGCGCTCTGTTCCTTACATTCATACGAATCGGTAGACCGCTTCCCAGCCTGCTTAGTTCCCGTTCCAATTCCTGGGTTACCGTTTGTCCAGAGTCTGCTTTACACTGAGGTGCTTGAATACTCTTGATCCTGTGATTGAGCAGTTGCGCGCCGGCGACGCGCGCGTGCTCTCGCGCGCCATCAGCACGGTCGAGAACCGCGCCCCAGGCTGGTCCGAATTGCTTAAGGCTCTCTTTCCGCACAGCGGACATGCTCGGATCCTCGGACTCACCGGACCGCCGGGCGCGGGCAAGAGCACGCTGGTGGATCAGCTCGCGCGCCACTATCGCAAGGAGAATCGGACGGTGGGCATCATCGCGGTTGATCCCACCAGTCCCTACACGGGCGGAGCGATTCTGGGCGACCGCATCCGCATGCAGGATCATTTTTCCGACCCCGGAATCTACATTCGCAGCATGGCCACGCGCGGCTCGCTGGGCGGACTGGCGCGCACCACGGCGGATGTGGCCACGGTGCTCGATGCCTCGGGACGCGACCTGGTCATGATCGAGACCGTCGGCGTGGGACAGGATGAAGTGGACATCGTGCGCCTGGCCGACGTCACCATCGTCATTCTGGTGCCGGGCATGGGCGACGATGTGCAGACCATCAAGGCCGGCATCATGGAAATCGCCGACATCTTCGTGATCAACAAGAGCGATCGCGAAGGCGCCGAACGAGTGGAGCGGGAAATTCGCGCCCTGCAGTCGCTCGCTGTACGCAGCGACAACTGGACTCCGCCGATTGTGAAAACCGTGGCCAGTGAAGGCGCCGGGGTAGCGGAACTGGCGGCGGCGATTGGCGACTACGAGGCCTATCTGCAAAAAGAAAATCTGGTTCTGAAGCACAACGTCGAAAACTGGCAGAATCGCCTGGTCGAGATGTTGCGCGATGCGTTGCTCGAACGCGCGCGGGAACAACTGGGAAATGGCGCGGTCGCCCGCTACGCTGCCGAAGTAGCCGAGCACAAACGCGATCCGTATTCGCTGGTCGAAGAGATTGTGAACACGATGCAGAAGAAGTAAGTGGACGACTGGCGTCCCGCCCGTCTTGAAGAGCAGCACGAGCGGGACGCTCGCGCCCACATTGAGGTGGAGAGCTTTGATGTTCACCATTGATCATATCGGAGTGGCCGTGAAATCGCTGGCGGCGGCGAAAGGCATTTACGAGAAGCTCGGGCTGAAACTCGCGCCGGAGGAAACCGTCGAAGCCGAGCAAGTGCGAGTTGTGATGGTACCGCTGGGCGAAAGCCGCCTGGAACTGCTCGAGCCGACGTCGGAGGACTCGGTCATCGCGAAATTCATCGCCAAGCGCGGCGAAGGATTGCACCACGTCTCCCTGCGCGTGCCCGATCTGCAGGCCGCGGTCGAGCGATTGAAGAAAGACGGCGTTCGGCTGGTTTCCAATGAAATCAAGATCGGCGCAGGCGGGCATCGTTACGTGTTTGTGCATCCCTCGAGCGCAGGTGGAGTGCTGCTGGAGTTGGTGGAATCAGCGGACTGAATTGGACCGTGTGGCGCGGGCGCCCTCGCCCGCGGTTTTGACTTTCACCTGAACGCGGGCGAGGGCGCCCGCGCCACACAATCTAAAATGCTTCTTCTCGCCGCCGACACCTCGGGCAAACATGGCACCATCGCGCTGGCGCGCTGCGGGCCGGACAACGCCTGCCGCGTCATCGAAGTAGTCCCGCTTGAGGGGGGCACGTTCTCCGCACAACTGGTGCCGCAAATCGCCGCCCTGCTCGCGAAACACGGCTTCAGCAAGACCGACATCGGCGGCTTTGCCGTGGTCTCAGGTCCAGGCTCATTTACCGGAGTACGCGTCGGATTGGCGGCAATCAAAGCGCTGGCCGAGGTCTTGCAAAAGCCGATCGCAGCCGTGTCGCTGCTGGAAGCAATCGCGGTTTCCGGCGCTCTAAAAGGCAGAATGTTCCCGGTCCTCGACGCGGGACGAGGCGAAGTCTACGTGGGTGAGTACGACGTACACAGTAGTGACGCTGATCTGTTGCGTGAGCGACTTTTGACTCGTCAAAAGTTACTGGAGGCAGCGATGGGAGCGACCGTCGTCACAGCTGACCGCACCCTGGCCGAGGCGGCCCGGGCGGCGGGGTTGCCGGTCCAAGAGATCGAACTTCCACGCTCTGACGTAATT
>CAWFMU010000021.1:0-98239 GCA_963816865.1 Terriglobia bacterium | reverse complement strand
AGCTGGCCGAGGCTGGCAGGTAGTCCTGCAATTTCGAGATCGGACGCTTGCAGGCCACCGCGATGGCAAAGCCCGCCCCCGACGACTGAGGCTCAACCCGTACGACCTCGCCCTCGCCTATGATCTGAGTCGAACCGATGATTTCGTGGTCACGTACCAGAACGGTGAAGCTCACATCACAATGTTGAGGAATTGCTGAATCGGCCAGCAGTAGGACCCCTCCGAGGCTTATGTTGCTGCTGATAGCTCGAAGCTCAGAAACGGTTTTTCCCAAGCCGAACTTTACGCTGACTGGATAGCGCAGGCTGAATCGACGATACCGGCGCTTTTGAGCCATAGAATGTCTCGAGGGGCTTCCCAATACTGCCACTGTTGTTTACATCGAGCAAGTACACGAGAGGTCACCGTTAAGGGGAAACCGGCCGGAATGCGTGTGGCCTCTTGGCCGACGGAAATCAAAGTCCCGAAGCAGTTACTTATCTCCACTAAATCTACAATATAAATTGATTGTTTTGGAGGTTCCGGTTGCGGCCAATGGGAATAGTGTCTAGCTCCCTGGGTGGTTTTTGCCGACTGGGCGCGAAAAGAAATCGATTCCGTCATTACGATTGCCTGAACGCTGCATGGATGGTTTCTTCCCAAGGCCTCGTTCTGACGGCCTTTCTCGTGCTGGCTGCAGCGACGACCTCGCTTGGACAAGATCCGAACAAGCCGGCTCCGCGACTGCATACGTACTATATCGCGGCAGACGAGGTGAATTGGGACTATACACCCAGGGGCCGTAACCTGACCGGCATGCCTCACGTGGAGGGTTCCGACGAAGAAAGCACGGCTTCGGCCAGCCGCAGCCACCGATCCTATTTGAAGGCCATATTCCGCGAGTACACTGACGCGAGCTTTCGAACCCTGAAACCACGACCACCCGACTGGGAACACCTCGGAATTCTCGGACCACTGATTCGGGCGGAGGTAGGAGATAGAATCGAGGTATTTTTCAAGAACAACACCAAGCTGACCTGCAGCATGCATCCCCACGGCGTGAGCTACGCCAAGGATTCGGAAGGGGCGATGTACAACGACGGGACTCAGGGGGCGGCGAAAAAAGACGACCTGGTTCCACCGGGGGGGAGCTTCACCTACCACTGGAATGTGCCCGAACGGGCGGGACCGGCTCACGGTGATGGAAGTTCAATTTTGTGGATGTATCACGGTCATTTTGTGGAATCCAAGGATATGAACACCGGCCTGTTGGGTCCTATCATTATTACGGCGCGCGGTGAGGGGCGGGCGGACGGAACCCCCAAGGACGTTGATCGCGAGTTTGTGACTGCATTCGCCCTATTCGACGAGACCGACAGCTGGTATTTTTCCGATCCCAGAAAGATGGGCACGTCTCTTTCCATGAAGATCACCGACCGGGTTTTCCGGGAGCAAAACGTTCTGTACTCGATCAACGGTCTTATCGAAGGCAATTTGCCAATGCTGACTATGAGGCGAGGGGAACGGGTGCGGTGGTATTTGCTGTCCAACAGTAACGAAGACGATGTACATACGGTTCACTGGCATGGGCAAACCGTGGTCTTTAACCATATGCGAACCGACACCGTACCCCTGGGACCGATGGCTATGGCAGTTGCCGACATGGTCCCCGACAAGGAGGGAACATGGCTCTACCACTGCCATGTCAACGACCACATGATCGGCGGGATGCAGGCGCTCTTTAAGGTTCTGCCATAACTCTCTCGGAGGAGCGAGGTAAGTCGTCAGCGTTATACCGCCAGGCGTAACGAGGGGTAAGCCATTTCGATTAACGAGGACCACATTGAGTGTGAAAACCTGTTCGACGCAGCGCAGTTCCGCGATTTGCCTTCCGTCAAAACCGGGTCTCGCTGCGCTCGACGGGACCGCTCACGACAGCTGTCCCTAAGTGATTCGTGAACATATCGAGTCAGGAACGGCGACTGTCATTGCTTCACGACGATGATGCCCCAAGGGCCGCGGCCGACCTTGACCTTGCGGACCACCTTCTGGCTGGCCAGATCCACAACCGAAATGTCGTTCGAGGGTCCGTTGGCGGTGTAAAGGATCTTGCCGTCAGGCGAAAGAGCGATCCCCCATGGGCGCTCGCCCACTTCAAACGACCCGGTAACCCGGTTCGTGGCTGTGTCGATCACAAAGACTTTGTGTCCGCGGCCGGTGCTTACGTAGAGCTTTGAGGCATCGGGAGAGAGCAACACTGCCATGGGCTTGATCACTCCGCGTTCACCCAGCGAGATGGTTTGTATAGCCTCATGCTTACGGCAATTTACCACTGTCACCGCGCCATCGTTTTCGGCGTTCACATAGGCTCGGGCGCTGTTGGGCAGAAATGCGACCGAACGGGGACGCCTCCCAACCTTGAACGTCTTGATGATTTTCTCCGCCGCAATATCAATGACTGAAATCGTTCCCGTGTCTTCAGAGGTAACGTAGACAAACTCTCCGTTTGGAGCGATCTTGACGCCTTCTGGTTCCTCCCCGACGGCGAAGGTTTTGGCCACTTTTCCGCTGGCAACGTCGATTATGCTGGCCTTGGAATCATCCTCGTTGGACACAAAGATGTGGCGTCCATCCCGGCTGAGGTCAAAATTTTCGGGGTCCGACCCGCTTTGAATCAGCCGCAAGAGTTTGTTCTGTTGCACGTCAAAAACGCCGATGCCATCGGCGGTCTTGTCCGGCGGAGGAAGCTTGCTCTCATCCACTCCTGGTCCGCCGATAGGAGAGCCGCTCAGTGCCACATAAACCGTCTTTCCGTCAGGGCTGGAGTGAATTCCACGCGGACGCTTGCCCAGCGGAACCGTGGCGAGCACTTCGAGAGTCGAAGCGTCAATCACGCTCAAGTCGCCGGAGTTCTCATTGGTTACATAGATGCGAAAGCCTGGCTTCGATACTTTCTTGTCAAGCGAACCGGACGAACTGACAAGCAGCAGCACCAGACAGCTCGTAAGAAACAAACGTCGTGTCGAGCAAGTCATCGTTCCGCATTGAGAACCAGAAAGGCCTTTTACCGGAGAAGGGAATTGTTGTCCCGTTGTTACCATATGAGTGCGGTCGGGGACATTGCCCTTCTGCCACTCTTCATTCCGAAGGTTAGCAATACACCTTTTTTTCCTCATGATTGAATATGGCAGTTGTCGCCGTTTTGCTCACCCTTGCCGCAATCTCCTTGGGAAAGTATACCCGGCCAGCAAGACGGTCTCTCACCACTCTTGCTAGATGATCCAGGTGCGTCCAGTGGAAGCTTCGCTGCGCCTACAAGGATGTCCTGAACGGTGTTGTGGAAATGACGTTATATTTGGCGACGTTTGGTTTGAGACTGGAGCCGCACACGCTGTTCGAGAGTAGATCCTCCAGATTCCGTGCGCCCATTTCTATCTCGACTATCGCGGCGAAAACTGCTCAAACACTAAGGGCTGGGAATTGTGCATTTGAACTGATTTGAGAAAACACTCTCCACTCCCGCTGTAGAAACCGTTGTAGTCACATAGTAGTAAGTGGCGCCCGACTGAACTGTCGAATCGGTGTACGTGTCAGCTGTGATGTTGGTGCCGACCAGATTGTACGGTCCTCCGGACGCGGTCCCACGATAAACCTTGTAATAGGCGGCGTTGGTAGACGGAGACGGACTCCAGCTGATTGAAACCGAGTGTTTAGGTTGAGGCAGAGCCTGAGCGCTGGCTTGAAAGGCGGCCATCTGCATGACCCAAGCCGTACTGGGGGCGGTCGGCGCGGTGGCACTGTAGCTGCCAGTGGCGGTTGTGATCTGGTCTTCGGCTATGTCCGCGTTCGGGCTGGTGATGATCCTTGAAGTGAATCCGGTGCCGGCCTTGGTAAAAGCACCCGCCGTCATTCCAGCTCCGACAATCAGTTCGTTCCCTGAGTTGGTGGTGGCTGCGCCGCTGTTTCCGGTGGTGCCAGTGCCAGCCGCTCCCGCCGCCACATCCAGCGGAGTCACCGGATCTAATCCGCTGTACTCCAGTATCCGAACATCGACGGCCGCTGCTGCCTTGCTGAAGGTGACGGTTACCGTGTTGCTGCCGCTGACGACGTTTCTTGCGTAGTAGATCGACTGGCTCAAACCAGTTCCCCTCGTAGGACCCACCGCCAGAACATAACTGTTCCCCCTGCTGTCGCTGACCGTATTGACTGACGACGTAGTGTCGTTCCAACCTACTTCCACCACGTTCAAATTTCCTGCCGTCTGCGCGGCCGAGTAGGTGACCGACACCGAAGAACTGGCGGTTTGCGGCGTCGCCGATTTTACCTGCACGAAGCGGATCGTTCCCCCCCCGCCGCCTCCCGTGGGCGGGGCCGCAGTATACGTGTATGCATTGGTCAAGGTCGCGCTTTGGGCGATGGTGTTGGTTACAACCACACTCACCGTTCCGGCGGCGTGCGAGGGAGTCGTGACGGTGATGGTGTTGCTATCCGGCAGGGTCACATTTGTGCCCGGTATGCCGCCAAACGTCACCGTGGCGCCGGAGAGGAAGCCTGTGCCGGTGATCTTCACCGACGTTCCACCGCTGGCCGTCCCCGAATTCGGCGAAATGCCGCTGACTGTGAATGCCGTGGGGGATGAAGTTTGGGCGCGGAACGCGGCCATCTGCGTCACCCAGGGCGCGGACATGTGCAGAGGTGCCGTAACACTGTAAGTGCCCATGCTGGCAACCGTCGCGTCTTCAGCAATGTCGCCGAAGTTGGTGAGCACCCGCTGGGTGAAGCCGCTTCCCAGCAAGTATGCGTTGAAGGTCGTTCCCGCGCCAAAAATCAGTTCATTGAGGGAGGTCGTTGATGCCGGTCCGCTGTTGGTATTAAGACTCGAGCCGGCCGATGCCGCTGTAACGTCCAATGGATTCGCTTTGTCCGCACCGCTGTATTCCAACACGCGCACGTCTGGATACAATACCGCCGTATTGAAAGTCACAGACACCGTGTTAGTGCCCGCTGCGATGTTCTTAGCGTAGTAGATCGACTGAGTCAGCTTGGTGCCCGCAGTCGGACCGACTGCCCGGAGGTAGGTGTTTCCTTTGCTATCCGTGACAGAACTCACCAGCGAGGTGCTGTCATTCCATCCGACCACGACAATGTTCAGGTTTCCTGCCGTCTGGGCCGAGGTATAAGGCACCGCGAGGGATGAGGCCGAATTTGAGGTCTTGTAGTTTGCCTGCACGAATTGGACTGCGGCGGACAGATGAGGGACCACTGACAGCGCAAATGACAAAGCAACAATGGCGAAGCGTCTAATAGTCATTGATGGTTCTTCTTGTAGGCGTTTCCTAACGGCCTTGTTGTACTGCTAGTGGTGATATTTGCGAGGCCCAGAATGGCTGCCGTCGCACAAGGAGGGGCCTGGGTTGCATCGTCGCAACCAGCCAGATTCAGAACAGAAAGCAAACGACAGACGAGGTTAGGCGCGTAACCGGAGGGCGCAAACTACAAGTGAAGTGGCTAAAAAGTAAGAGATTCAGACTTTGGCCAGGAAGTTATTATCCCTTTTTCGACCGGCAAATTCAACGGTCGACGAAATTGAGCAACGCTGAAAGTGACTTTAACACTTGGTGTAGTGGAAATTAAAATCGGTGGTACATGGAGTGTCGGTCCGATCCGGTGGCCTGTTTCCCTGGTTGAATGCGGCATTTGCGCCGGGCGCAAAAGCAAGCAATTGGGGTCGGACCGGCCGGGATTCAGCGTCCCGTGCGAGTTTCCGAACAATCCGGAGTGAACAAGCTCTCATCCACAGTTCCCTGGAATTTTAGCCGGGTTCGTGGCACAATATCGCTGAGAGGTGGTCTTATGTATGTGCGGCTCGCCTTCTGGACTGTAGCCATGGCATATACGTCGGTCCTGCTGTCTCGCACCACCAATGGGTTCTCGCCAGGCACCATGCTTGCCGCGGCGGTGCTTGGGGCGGTGATGGGTTTTTGCCTTGGTGGCATGTTTGTCAATCGACGAACACGCAAGCGAGGCTGAGGCTAGTTTTCTGTTTCCTCCTTCCTGATTCGTACCAGATCTAAGGCCTGCCAATTGGGCGTGAGCGTTGCAGTCGTGGGGCGGCATTTCGAGTGCTGCTGCACGAGTGGGCGATTGCGCCCATATTTATTTATGTCCTTTTTTCGGGAGGAAGCATCATAGTACAGGCGAAATAACTGAAAGGGGAGACGATGAGCGCATTTAAAGCGGTTCGAAATACCCTGGGGACGGTGGGCTTGCTTTTTGCGGGATACGTACTTGTGATGTCGCTCAAAGATTCCTTGCGCTACCTTAAAATCAGCCGCATGTGATTGGTTCGAAGGCGATTGACCCATCTTTTGAGCCGTGGATGGGGCGGCGGGAGGTTCATTACCCCTGCCAGATTGCTCTACCTCTTTAGGGAGAATTCTGTAGAATACGCAACTAGAACGGGCCTCGCCGCATGAACGATCCGCTACTCCTGCCCGTCGGAGCGGAATTCGAGTGGCTCACACTACGACGATTCGAGCAGGCAGCTCGCAAGTTCCGCAATCTATCTCAGAAATTGACATCCTCTGGATCACTGCTGGTCTAGGGTGCGATGGCGACACGATTGCGATGACTGCGGCCACGCAGCCAAGCATCGAGGATATCGTGCTCGGGTCAATGCCCTGGATCCCCAAGGTACGTTTTCACAATCCCTTTCTCGCGCTCGAGAACGGAGACGAGTTCCTCAGCCGGTTTCATCTGGCCACCGAAGGGAAGCTGGCCCCCTTCATTCTGGTGGTCGAAGGATCAATCCCAAACGAAAATAATAAGGAGGAGGGTTATTGGGCCTCCATGGGGACCGACCCGAAAACCGGCCAGCCCATTACGACCTGTGAATGGATTGACCGGCTCGCTCCCCTGGCTTGGGCGGTGGTGGCGGCGGGAACGTGCGCGACCTACGGCGGCATCCACGCGATGGAGGGGAATCCGACTGGCTGCATGGGCCTTGCCGACTATCTCGGATGGCAGTGGAAGTCCACCGCGAGCATCCCGATTGTTTGCGTCCCCGGATGTCCCGTGCAGCCCGACAACTTCATGGAGACGCTGCTTTACCTTCTTTACATGGCAGCGGGACGGGCCCCGATGATCCCGCTCGACGACGCTTTGCGTCCGACCTGGCTCTTTGGCGCTACCGTTCACGAGGGCTGCGATCGGGGAGGTTATTACGAGCAGGGAGAGTTTGCCGAGGAATACGGCTCGCCGCTGTGCATCGTGAAGTTGGGGTGCTGGGGGCCGGTTGTACAGTGCAACGTCGGCAAACGCGGATGGATGGGCGGGATCGGCGGGTGTCCGAACGTTGGGGGCATCTGCATCGGATGTACCATGCCGGGGTTTCCCGACAAGTTCATGCCATTCATGGACCAACCGCCAGGTTCACTGTTGTCATCGAGTGCGGTGATGACTTATGGCCGTGCGATCCATGCGCTGCGCAGATTTACCCAGTCATCGCTCAACAAAGAGCCAAGTTGGCGACGCAAGGCAACGAAGTCTGATGTCCTGAATGGGTGAGCTTTTTGAGGTTTGAAGTATGAGTTCCGCGTGGAGTATCGAGTCGTTAGCGCAATCCGAAGGCGGGAGCGCGGAGCTGACGCCCGGAGAAGCTGAAACTCTTCTGGTTGATCTCGCCGCAGTGTTTCTGGGAAACTCTGCGCCGGCTGTCCGGTCGGCCGATCTCAGCCGAGACGACGAAGAACAACTTCCCAACGTCTCCGCCATCTACCGGGCACTGGTCGAACAGATTCCCGCCGTTGTTTTCATGGCCCACCTTGATCGTGGCATCGGCGAAGCCTACGTCAGTCCGCAGATTCAAGCGACGCTGGGTTTTTCGCAGGCGGAGTGGCTGGAAGATCCCATCCGGTGGTATCAGCAGATTCATCCCGACGACAAACAACGCTGGAGTGTGGAAGCGGCGCATATGTTTCTCTCCGGGACGCCGCTGCGCTCGGCTTATCGCGTGATGGCGCGGGACGGCCGGGTAGTGTGGTTTCACTGCGAAGCCAAGATGATCCGACGGGCGGACGGGCGGCCCTGGTTTATTCATGGCGTCGGTTTCGACATCACGGAACTCAAGCGGACGGAAGAGGCGTTGCAGGAAGAACGCAACGTGGTGTCCGCGATTCTTCACACTGTAGGAGCCCTGGTCGTAGTGCTCGATCCCGAGGGGCGGATCGTCCGCTTCAATCGGGCTTGCGAACAGACAGCTGGTTATTCATTTGATGAAGTAAAGGGAAAATATTTCTGGGATTTATGCGTGATTCCGGAGGAGGCCGAGCGCTTCAAGATCATTGTTGAGCAGCTGCGCATGGATCACAACGCCAAGGACTATGAGACTTCCTGGGTCACACGCGATGGCGCGCGCCGGTTGATTGCCTGGTCGAGTACCGTTCTGCCGGGCGGCGATGGCTCGCCTGCGTATATCATCGCGACCGGCATTGATATTACCGAGCGCAAGCGGCTGGAGAAAGCGATTCTCGAAATCAGCGCCGACGAGCAACGGCGCATCGGACAGGACCTGCACGATGGCCTGGGGCAGCATCTGACCGGCATCGCTTTTATGAGCAAGGTGCAGGAACAGAAGTTGGCAGAGAAGGGATTGACCGAGGCTGCGGAAGCGGCCCGGATCGTCAAGCTGGTAAATGAAGCGATCAACAAAACCCGGGAACTGGCGCACGGTCTGCTTCCGGTGGTGGCTGAATCGCAAGGCTTGATGTCGGCGCTCAGACGTTGGGCGGTTGAAGTGGAAGATGTCTTTCGCATCTCGTGCCAGTTTCGCTGCGATAATCCGGTGCTCATTCACGACGCCATCATGTCCACCCATCTTTATCGGATCGCGCAGGAGGCTGTGAACAACGCTATGCGGCATGGACACGCCACTGAGATCGTGATTACTCTTTCGGCTGGCAACGGAGACGGAACGCTGGTCATCGAAGACGACGGTCCTGGATTCGCTGAGCGAGTTGCCGAGCCATCCGCGAACCATTCCGGCATGGGACTGCAGATAATGAATTATCGTGCCCGTATGATCGGCGGGTCGCTTAAACTTCAGAATGGCAAAGCTCGCGGGACAGTGGTTACTTGCAACTTTCCTCTCAGCCGGAATAACGAAGCATTGAAGCAGGCTACTTATGATCAGTAAACAGACCAACCCCAATTCGGCCACAAAATGCAGGACAGTATTTTTGGTCGATGATCATCCCATCGTGCGCCAGGGCCTGACGCTGCTGATCGATCAGGAGGCAGATCTGTCTGTCTGCGGGCAGGCGGAGGACATGAATTCGGCGTTGCACGCCATCCACGATTCGCGCCCGGATATCATGATTGTTGATATTTCGCTGAATGGCCCTGATGGATTGGAACTACTGAAGAGTATCCGGGTGAAATATCCGGACATGCCAGTGCTGATTCTCTCCATGCATCACGAGTCCCTCTACGCGGAACGAGCGCTGCGGGCGGGAGCGAACGGCTACATCATGAAGCAGGAGGCGACGGAAAAAGTTCTGGTGGCTTTGCGCCGCATTCTTAGCGGAGAGATCTACGTCAGCGATCGCGTGGGCAACCACATGTTGCAGCATTACATTCGGGGTGCTAATTCTTTTCCGCAATCTTCCGTGGCGGAACTCACCGACCGCGAGCTCGAAGTTTTCCGTTTGATCGGCGAGGGTCATGGGACGCGGCAGATAGCCGAAGAACTGCATTTGAGCGTGAAGACGGTGGAGTCTTACCAGGCGCACATTAAAGAGAAGTTATCATTGCGAAGCGCTCGCGAACTGGTGCAGCACGCGATTCAATGGACGGTGGGCGAGAAGAAGAGTGCGTGATCGTGCAGGGCGGGCGGCCTCGCCCGCTGTCTTGACCTCTGACGGTAGCCTTTCAAAATAAGACCTGCGAAAGTCCAAGGACTACACCTTCAAAACCAACATCAAGAGCGGCGGGCGAGGGCGCCCGCCCCACACGACCCGGGGTCGGGGATTCCCCTATGTCCGCCAGCGTACTTCCATGGCGAAATAATTCAGGCTCCCTCCCCTTGCAACCACTTCGCAACAGGTTGATTCTACGGTTCGATCTGTAATTTAGATCACTGAGATCAATTTCTCGGTTTGGCCATCTGTGTGAGGACACGAGGCATTTTTCATGCCGACAATTTGCTTGAGAGGAGTATCCAGCTATGGCAGCAGAGACGGTTCCTTACGGTCGCAGTACGCAAAAAGCGCCGGCTGTTAAAGAGGTACACATAGTCTGGATCACGGCCGGCCTCGGCTGTGACGGAGATTCGGTTTCAATTACCGCAGCAACCCAACCCAGTGTCGAAGATGTTTTGCTTGGGCGCGATTCCCGGCCTTGCCTAAAGTTCACCTGCACAATCCCGTGCTGGCCTACGAAAACGGCGACGACTTCATGAAGTTTTTCTATCGCGCGTGGGAAGGCAAGCTTGATCCGTTTGTTCTGGTGGTCGAGGGTTCGATTCCCAACGAGACGATCAAGAAGGAAGGCTACTGGGCGGCGCTGGGAACCGATCCCAAGACCGGGCAGCCGATTACCACGAACGAGTGGATTGACCGGCTGGCGCCCAAGGCATTGGCGGTGATCGCCATCGGAACCTGCGCCACTTACGGCGGCATTCACGCCATGGAAGGAAATCCCACGGGCGCCATGGGCCTGGCCGACTACCTGGGCTGGGATTGGCGCTCCGGCGCGGGGTTGCCGATCGTGAATGTTCCGGGATGTCCGGTTCAGCCGGACAATTTCATGGAGACTGTGCTCTACCTTCTCTATCAAGTAGCGGGCCTGGCTCCGATGATTCCTTTGGACGATCAGCTGCGCCCCACGTGGTTGTTTGGCCAGACGGTGCATGACGGTTGTGATCGTGCGGGTTACTACGAACAAGGTGATTTCGCGGAGGTATATGGCTCTCCCAAGTGCATCGTGAAACTGGGATGCTGGGGGCCGGTGGTTAATTGCAATGTCCCCAAGCGGGGATGGATGGCCGGCATCGGCGGGTGCCCCAACGTGGGCGGCATCTGTATTGGATGCACCATGCCCGGCTTTCCTGACAAGTTCATGCCCTTCATGGACGAGCCGCCGGGAGCGCGGGTTTCAACTGCCAGCATCGGGGTGTACGGTCGCGCGATACGGGCCTTGCGCTCGATCACTCAGAACACAGTAAACAAGGAACCCCAGTGGCGGCACCCGCGCGCGGAGCTGACGACTGGTTACCACCCGCGATCTTATTAAGAAGCCTGGCCAACGCAGCCCAACTGAGAACGCAAAGGAGCGATTACGATGAGCACGATCACAGCACCCACCAAAGACGTTCCCAGCAAATCACGCAATCTGGTGGAGATGAATTGGGACCCGATTACCCGCATCGTGGGCAGCCTGGGCATCTTTACAAAAATTGATTTTGACGCGAAGAAAGTAGCGGAGTGCCACAGCACCTCTTCGATCTTTCGTGGGTACAGCATTTTCATGAAGGGAAAAGACCCGCGCGATGCCCACTTCATCACCAGCCGCATCTGCGGCATCTGCGGCGACAACCATGCCACCTGTGCGACCTATGCCCAGAATATGGCGTTCGGAGTGAGGCCGCCGCACATCGCGGAATGGATCGTCAACCTCGGCGAGGCCGCCGAGTACATGTTCGATCACAACATTTTCCAGGACAATCTGGTCGGGGTCGATTTCTGTGAGCAGATGGTGAAGGAAACCAATCCCAAAGTATGGACGAAAGCGCAAGCCACGGCTGCGCCGCATTCGAACGATCACGGCTTCAAGACCATCGCCGATATCATGACGGCGCTTAATCCGTTCACTGGCTCGTTTTATCTCGAAGCACTGCAGATGAGCCGCATGACGCGCGAGATGTTCTGCCTGATGGAAGGACGCCACGTGCATCCTTCGACTCTGTATCCGGGCGGAGTCGGGACAGTACCGACTGTGCAGTTGTTCACGGATTACATTGTCAGGCTGATGAAGTACGTCGAGTTCATGAAGAAAGTGCTTCCGCTGCATGATGATTTGTTTGACTTCTTTTACCAGGCCCTGCCGGGGTACGAAGAAGTGGGACGCCGCCGCATCCTGCTCGGATGTTGGGGGTCGTTCAATGATCCCGAGCATTGTGACTACACCTACAAGAACATGACGGACTGGGGCCGGAAGATGTTTGTCACGCCGGGCGTCGTGGTGGACGGCAAGCTGGTCACGACCGACCTGGTGGACATCAACCTGAACATCCGCATTCTGCTGGGCAGTTCGTACTACGACGATTGGAAGAACGCCGAGACCTTTGTTAAGACCGATCCGCTGGGGAATCCGGTAGACAAGAACCATCCCTGGAACCAGACCACGATACCCCGGCCGCAAAAGCGCGACTTCGGTGGCAAGTACACCTGGGTCATGTCGCCCCGGTGGTTCGACAAGCGCACCGGCGATCACCTCGCGCTTGATACAGGCGGCGGCCCGATTGCCCGGCTCTGGGCTACGGCACTCGCCGGGATCGTGGATATCGGTTACATCAAGGCCACCGGCAAGAGCGTGAAGATTTATCTGCCGAAAACCATGTCGAAGCCGGAGGTCGAATTCGAGTGGAAGATTCCGCAGTGGAGCAATGCCATCGAACGCGATCGCGCCCGCACTTACTTCCAGGCTTATGCCGCTGGGTGTGCCCTCCATTTCGCCGAGAAGGCGATGGAGGAACTTCATGCCGGCAAAACCAAGACCTGGTCGGATTTCAAAGTGCCGGAAGAGGCTATCGGATGCGGCTTCCACGAAGCGGTCCGCGGAGTGCTCTCGCACCATGTCGTGATTCGCAAAGGCAAGATCGCCAATTATCATCCCTATCCGCCAACGCCCTGGAACGCCAATCCGCGCGACATTTACGGCACGCCGGGTCCGTATGAAGATGCGGTGCAGAATACCCCTATCTTCGAGGAGAACGGGCCGGACAAATTCAAGGGCATAGACATCATGCGGGCGGTGCGGAGCTTCGATCCCTGCTTACCGTGCGGTGTCCATATGTACCTGGGTGGCGGGAAGGTTTTGAAGACGCATCACTCGCCGATGTTTGGCGTTCAACCTTAATCGAGCAGAATATTTCGAGGAGTGAGGGTTACGCTTGTGGCCTTCACTCCTCGCGGTTTCTTAGAAAGACGTGCCTGAGAACAACATGCCGGATGACAAAGACTTTCAGGTAAAAGTTCAACGGATAGGCGAACTGGTCGCCGAGTTGGAAAATATTTCGGACGCGGAGTCCCGGGCCAGCGCAAAGGCGTTGGTGCAATTGCTGCTCGATTTGCATGCCGTGGGTTTGGAGCGGGTCCTGGAAGTCGTCGCGAAAAACGACGATTCAGGGCAGGGCATCATCGATGATTTGGGCCGCGATCCTCTGGTCGGCAGCCTCCTGGTGCTCTATGGTCTTCACCCGCTGGATCTTGAGGGACGCGTAGCCCAGGCGGTCGAAAAAGTTCAGCCGCGCGTGCGTAAAGGCGGAGGCGAGCTGGAACTGCTTGGCATTGACGGCGGCACCGTCCGGCTGCAGATTCAGATCACCGGGCACGCGTGCGGTTCCACGGGCAAGACTCTCAAGAGCGATGGTGGAGGATGCTCTGTACGAGGCTGCGCCGGATATGGGGCATTTGGTGATCGAGGGACTGGAAGAGCCCACAGGTTCGTCCGGTTTTGTTCCTCTGGGTAAGCTGGGCAGTGTTACCACCGCTGCGGTGCATGAATAAGGGATCGTGAGCCGTCTCATGGACGTGGGCCAGCCCGGATACGAGAATGCATTTGGAGCGCTGCGCCAGTTTGTCCGGCGCAAGCGGGATGTTGAACGCTGCGAACTGTGCAGCGCCGAGGTTGGCAGCCACCATCCTCATCTGATCGAACCGGGCACTCGCAAGCTGCTGTGTACTTGTGACGCTTGCGCGATACTGTTCGGTGCCATGGGGGCGAAATACAAACGCGTTCCCCGACGCGTGCTTTCCCTGGCAGATTTCCATCTCTCCGATGGCCAATGGGAGAGCCTGATGGTCCCCATCAATATGGTTTTCTTTTTCCGCAGCACGCCGGATGCGAGGGTGGTGGCTTTTTATCCCAGCCCGGCGGGCGCTACGGAATCGCTGCTGGAGCTCGAGACCTGGCACGGACATTGAGGATGCTAATCCCGTCCTTAGAGAGATGGAGTCCGATGTTGAAGCGCTCCTGGTGAACCGGGTGGGGCATGCTCGCGGGTTTACGGCGCCCGAGTATTACGTGCTCCCGATTGACGAATGTTACAAGCTGGTCGGGCTGATTCGCGCGAACTGGAAGCGGGCTCTCGGGCGGCACCGAGGTCTGGCAGGAAATCGGCAACTTTTTCGATTTGCTCAAACGACGGGCAACTGTAGTAGGAGACAAAACCAGTGCCTGACCTGAGTTTCAAGATCGAGAAGGCGGAAGCGCAGCGCTTCGCGGCGGCTCCTACGCTGCTATTCAAGCTCCGCAATTACCAACAACGCCCCGAATGAAGTGGTGCACTCTGTCGCTTTGCGTTGCCAGATCCAGTTGGAAGTGACGCGGCGGCAATACAGCGGCGAGGACCAAAGCCAGGATGCGTGATCTTTTTGGCGAACCGGAGCGCTGGGGCCAGACCCTGAAGAACATGCTCTGGACCCACGCCAGCGTGGTAGCTCCCGCGTTTCAGGACAGCATTGTGGTTGATCTTCCCGTGCCATGCACATTCGATTTCAACGTCGCGTCAACGAAATATTTTCATGGCCTAGCCGATGGCGACGTGCCTTTGAATTTTCTCTTCAGCGGAACAGTTTTCTACGCCGATGGCGATGGAGCGTTGCAGGTCGCGCCCATCCCCTGGGACAAAGAGGCTCGCTTTCGCCTGCCGGTAAAGGCCTGGAACGAAATGATGGACATCTACTACCCGAACAGCGCCTGGCTGTGTTTGCGGCGCGATGTGTTCGAGCGGTTGTATCAATACAAGGTTGATAACGGGATTCCCACCTGGGAGCAGGTGCTGGAGAAAATGCTTCCGGCGGAAGCAGAAGTGACGCGATGAATACGAAATCCATCGACGCGATTGCCAACGCCGTGCTTTACGAAGGGTACATGCTCTATCCCTATCGCCCGTCGTCGGTAAAGAACCGCCAGCGATTTAATTTTGGCGTGCTTTATCCGCGGGCCTACAGCGAAGCGCAAGCCGGTTCGGATGCCTGGAGCAATCAGACGGAGTGCCTGGTTGAAGGATCTTCACTGACGGCGATTGAGATCAAAGTCAGGTTTCTAAAGTTGGTGGCACGCCTCACTGAATCGCACGCATCGAATGGAAACGGTGAAGCGTGCGGCTCGTGGCAGGAAGCGATCGAATGTGACGTAGCGGTTCCGATCTGCACACTCAGTGCATTGCTGTCCAAACCGGTCTTTTGGGCATTCAACTTTCCAGCGCAACGGGATGTCGAAAACTTGGCGGCGGGAGGCAGCCCGCCAGCGGGACAGATCGTCCGCAGCCAGGACTCTGTTCGGGGAGCGGTGCGGATCACGGTTGAAGAGGTCCGGCATGAAGTATTCAAGCTCACCGTGCTGGTCGAAAACCTGGCCCCGATCGAGGGTGTCGAAGAATCGCGTGATCAGGCCCTCATGCGATCGCTGGTGTCGGCTCATATTCTCCTGGGCGTGACGGATGGCCGCTTTGTATCTTTGCTCGATCCCCCCGGCGAATTTGCGGAACTCGCCGGAAGTTGCCGGAATGTCGGAACCTGGCCGGTATTGGTCGGGGCTGAGGGCGATCACGACACCATGCTTTCCTCTCCCATCATCTTGTATGACTACCCGCAAATTGCGCCGGAAAGCCCGGGCGACTTGTTCGATGGGACTGAGATTGACGAAATTCTTGCGCTTCGCATCATGACCATGACTGATGCCGAGAAGCACGAGATGCGTCATGCCGATGAGCGTGCCCGCAAAATGCTCGAACGAACGGAGAGCCTGCCGATGGAGCACTTGATGAAGCTCCATGGAACACTACGCGAATTGCGTTCGGTGGAAGAGGAGACGCCATGAACGAATGGGAGTGGCAGCTCCTCGAAGATAAGAAGCCGGTAGACGACTTGTGTATTGACGGTACCACTGTCAAGCAGGGAAGTCGCGTGCGGCTGCGGCCGAAGCCGCGCGGCGACATCATGGATATTGCGCTGGCGGGGAAAACCGCCGTCATTGAGGGGATTGAGCAAGATTACGAGGGCAAGGTTCACGTATGTGTCGTTGTGGATGACGATCCGGGCCGCGATATCGGCCTGATGCGGCAACCGGGACACCGCTTCTTCTTCGATGCGGAAGAAGTCGAACCTCTGGGCGAAGAGTTTGAGGGCGGAGTCAGCCAGTCCGCAAAGCCGCGGATCCTGGTCGCTGGAATCGGGAACATTTTTCTTGGGGACGATGCCTTCGGAGTAGAGGTCGCGCGGCGCCTTTCGGGCCGAGAGTTGCCAGCGGGTGTTCGCGTGACTGACTTCGGCATCCGGGGCTATGACCTGGCTTACGCGTTGCTGGATGGATATGACACCACCATTCTGGTTGATGCCTGTCCGCGGGGCGAGCCGGCGGGCACGCTGTATGTGATTGAGCCGGACCTGGAGAATCTGGGCGGACCGGAAGAGGGCGCGGTGGAGGCTCACAGCATGAATCCGCTGAACGTGCTGCGCCTGGCTCAATCCATGGGTGGTCCGTTGAAACGAGTACTGTTGGTCGGATGCGAACCCGGCACGCTCGGTCCGGAAGAGGGCCAGATGGGATTGAGTGAGCCGATAGAAATCGCGGTGGACGAAGCGGTGAGATTAGTCGAGGCGTTGGTCGGGAAGATATTGAGCGGGGATGAAGGTAGTTCCACAATCAACGACGTAAAGTGAGAGGAGCCTGCCGTGGCCATGGAATTGTCTGAAAGCGCGAACCACTCCGGAACTGACAAGGACACGTTGTACATGCTCGGAGGAGCAGCCTTGATTATGTTTGGTACAGGACTGATCCTCTCCAACCCCATGGTGAGACGCTACCTGGGACAACTTGGGGTCGGCAATCTGATGCAGGCGGCTTTGCCTGACGTGGATCGCTACCTAAAATTGCGGAATATGTAAGGCCCGGAGAAAAATGGGACCAACCACGGAAACCAGGGTTCAATACGTCGCGGACATAAGGGCGAGCCAGTTCACGGTGCAGGTATTCTCCGGGGGAATGCTGTCGGCGTTCGGTCACAGTCCGACCATAGTCATCCGCGACTTCAAGGCGGAGGCCGAAGCGAACACCGACAATCTGGAGCAGGCTTCGCTCAAAGTGGTCATCCAGGCGGCGTCGTTGTCGGTGAAGGATGATATTTCCGACAAGGACAAGAGCGAGATCGAGCGCATGATGCAACAGGAGATCCTGGAAACTTCATCCTATCCCGAGATCGTTTACGAGTGTTCGAGCATGACCGCCACCAAGGCCGGAGAAGGGCAGTATACGGTTACGCTCAATGGCGATTTGACCATGCACGGCGTAACCCGTCCTCAGGCCGTACCGGCAAGAGTGACGCTGACTGCCGATTCGTTGCGGGCTTTTGGCACGTTCTCGCTGCTGCAAACGGACTATGATCTGAAACTCGCTTCCGTCGCGGGGGGTGCGTTGAAAGTGAAAGACGAGCTGAAATTCACGTTCAACATCCTGGCTCGAAAGAAAGTGTGAGCGCATGTGCTTAGCCATACCCGGGCAGATTGTTGAGATCTTTTCCGAGGGATCGGACCACCGGAAGACCGCGCTCATTGATGTGGTCGGAGTACGCCGCAAGGTTGATCTCGGATTGCTGCAGGATGACATGCCTGAGCCGGGAGAGTGGGTGCTCATTCACGTTGGCTTTGCCATGAGCAAGATTAGTGAAGAAGACGCAATTGACCAGATGCGGACGCTCAGAGCATTAGGCGAGGCCGAATCGGCCATGCAAGAGGTCGAGGGCTACGGACTGGAGAATGCTGACAGCGGATCGGCGAAGACAGTCGAATCAGGATCGAAGGGCTTGATCCAATGAAATTTGTTGACGAGTTTCGCGAACCGGAGGTCATTACCAGAACCGCGGAAGAAATCCGCCGGCTTGCTGATCCGAACCGTCACTACCGCATCATGGAAGTATGCGGCGGACATACTCATGCCATCTATCGCTTCGGGTTGAAAGACCTGCTTCCGTCGAATATTGAATTGATCCACGGCCCCGGTTGTCCGGTGTGCGTGCTTCCCATGGGGCGGATTGACGATGGGCTGGCTATCGCTCAGAACTCTAATGTGATCTTCGCCGCCTTTGGCGACATGATGCGGGTTCCGGGAACGAAGGGCAGCCCGCTTGAACACAAGGCTCGCGGCATGGACGTTCGCATCGTGTACTCGCCCTCCGACGCGCTCAAGCTGGCGCGGCTGAATCCCGAAAAGCATGTGATGTTCTTTGCCATCGGTTTCGAGACCACGGCTCCGTCTACTGCGTTGACGCTGGTGCGAGCCAAGGCGGAGGGCATCCACAATTTCTCGGTGTTCTGCAATCATGTCACGATTATTCCGGCGATCCGCGCCATTCTCGATTCTCCCGACATGCGCATTGACGCATTTATCGGCCCGGGTCATGTTTCGACGGTGATTGGCTGCCGGCCTTATGAGTGGATTGCCAAGGATGAGAACAAGCCTGTCGCCGTCTCCGGCTTCGAGCCGCTCGATATCCTGCAGTCCATCGTGATGGTCTTGCGCCAGCTCAAGGCGTCCGAATCTAAAATCGAAAACCAGTACAAGCGCGTGGTGCCGTGGGAAGGAAACAGCGCCGCGCTTAAGGCTATGGCAGAGGTTTTTGAGTTGCGCCCCTATTTTGAGTGGCGGGGTCTCGGGTTTATCTCGCAGTCGGCTCTGCGCATTAAGGACAGTTACGCCGAATGGGACTCGGAGCGGCGTTTCGATGTTCCCGGCGTGCGCGTGACCGATCCCAAGGCCGCGCAATGCGGAGAGGTGTTAAAAGGCGTTCTCAAACCCCATCAATGCAAGCTGTTTGGGAATGAGTGCACTCCCGAGCATCCTGTAGGCGCACTTATGGTTTCATCCGAGGGATCATGCGCAGCGTACTTCAACTACGAACACCGCAAAACGGCAATGGTAACCAGCATAGCGTCAGTGGCCTAGACGTTGCCGCGGCCGAGAGCCCGGCCATCAATACTCCGCCCAAGGTCCGCTTCCGCGAACCTCAAATCGAGATGGCTCACGGCGCGGGAGGTAAGGCCAGCCGCAGGCTTGTAGAAGGTCTCTTTGCGCCTCTTCTTTTTGCGTCCTCTTCTGAACCGCTGGGCGACGCTGCCCACCTGGATTTTGGCGCCACCCGCATCGCAATCACCACCGACAGTTTTGTGGTGAAGCCTCTGACTTTCCCGGGAGGCTCCATCGGAGAGTTGGCTGTGAACGGCACCGTGAATGATCTGGCTGTTTCGGGCGCGAGGGCGGAAGCCATGGTCGTTACCTACGTGCTCGAAGCCGGGCTGCCGACGCCGGTGCTGGAGGCGGAAGTCCGCGCCATGGGCGATGCGGCGCGCAAGGCGGGAGTGAAGATCGCGGGCGGCGACACCAAGGTCGTCGAACACGGCAAGGCCGATTCCATGTACATCACGACCACGGGTATTGGGAGGCCGCTGCGTGGCGTGACGCTCGATCCCGAGGTCGGTTCGTTCCGGTGACAAAATTCTTCTCTCCGGGCCGATTGGCGATCACGGCATCACGATCCTGCTGGCGCGGGGCGAGCTCGACCTCGAGGCTGATCTTTCTTCTGACACGCGCTCCGTTCTTCCTCTGGTCGAGGCACTGGTGAAGGCTGCCGGGCCCGGAGTGCGATGGATGCGCGACCCCACCCGCGGCGGGGTTGCCACCTCGCTCAACGAACTGGCGCGCGATTGCAGACTGGGAATTACGATCATCGAAGAGCAGCTGCCGGTGCGCAATGCAGTGCGCGGGGCGTGTGAGTTATTGGGACTGGATCCGCTGCATATCGCCAATGAAGGCCAGTTTCTTGCCGTGGTGGCTCCGGAGTACGCGGATGCGGCGCTCAATGCTTTGAACCTGTGTTCGGGCGGCGAAGAGGCGCGACTGATCGGCGAAGTGCGCGAGCAGCCTGCCGGGAGCGTCCTTGTAACTACTCTATATGGAGGCAGCCGCATTGTGGACATGCTGGTTGGTGATCCGCTGCCGCGAATTTGCTAGAACGTCTCAGGTCAACACATGGCGACAGTCTGTGGACTGGAAACTCAAGTCGGGGAGTGGTTGCTGGTTCGTAATCAACTGGTGGAAAGCTTCTTCTCGCAAGAGGCGCCCCGCCTGGCTGAGGCTTGCCGCTCGATGGCCGAGCGCTTTCTTGCGGGCGGACGCCTGCTTGCCTTTGGGCGTGGGCCCTATGCCACCGATGCGCAACACGTTTCCGTAGAATTTGTTCATCCCGTCATCGTGGGCAAGCGAGCACTGCCTGCACTCGATCTCTCCATCATGTTCCGGCCCTGGCTGGAAACCATTCTTCGTCCCGAAGACATCGTGATGGGCTTCGGTCCTCCGCAAGGCGACGACGAAGTTCGCTCTGCCCTGAAGTTTGCCCATGCCCGTAATGCGCTTACTTTTGCGCTGCCTGGAGTGGATTGCTCCTATGCAGTCGAAGCTTTTACTCAAGACCCGTTCATTCACCAGGAAATGATTGAGATCCTCTACCACACGCTGTGGGAGAGTGTTCACGTCTTTCTCGAACATAGCGAACTGGGCCACGATGTTGGCGCAGCCGGATTCCTGTATCCATTTCTGGGCCAGGAAAAACAGAACACCGGTGATTTATTGGCGGAAGTCGCGGCCTCAATCCAGATGAAAGTACGAGACGACTCTGCGCTGCGATCCCAGGTGGCGCGAGAACAGGCCGAACCGATCAGCAAGACCGCTATCGCAATCCACGAACGGCTGGCGCGGGGAGGAAAGCTGATTCTCTTCGGCAATGGCGGTTCGGCCACGGACTGTAACGATTGGGCGCTCGACTGCGTGATGCCACCGGCGGGCTATCGTCCTATTCCTGCCGTATCGTTGGCCCTAGAACCGGCAAATATCAGTGCGATCGCTAACGATGTCGGTACCGACGTGGTTTTTCTTCGCCAGCTCATCGCGCAGGCGCGTCCCGAAGATATTGCCGTCGCAATTTCTACCAGCGGCGGATCGCGAAATATCATCATGGCGCTCGAAGAAGCCCGCAAACGCAACCTTTTGACCGTCGCATTGCTGGGGTACGACGGCGGGGAGATCAAGCGGCGCGGGTTGGCGGATTTTCCTGTCGTTGTGCAGTGCGACTACATTCCGCGTATTCAAGAAGTGCAAGCTTCGATCTATCACATCATTCGCGAAACCCTGGAGGTATTGAGCCATGGCCAAGCTTGAGCTCTTTGGCGCGACCCGCTGTCCCTATACGCAGGATATGCGGGAGTGGCTGGAGTGGAAGGGATCGGAGTTCGTCGAGTACGACGTCGAGGCGGACCCGATCGCGCGTCATCGCATGAGCGATCTGGCCCCAGGGCAGCGCAGCGTTCCGGTGCTGGTCGAGGATGGCAAAGTCATTCAGGTGGGCTGGCAAGGTCACGGCTGCATCGTAGGAATGGATTAAACATGGTCAGCGCTTGCTCCATTCGAGTGCGTGGGGTGGTGCAGGGCGTCGGCTTCCGTCCGTTTGTGTATCGTCTGGCGCGCGCTAACACGCTTGCGGGATGGGTGTTGAACGGCGAAGAGGGGGTCGAGATTTACCTAGAAGGCGCTGAGCCGGGCCTGCAAGCGTTTGTTCAGGACTTGAGAACGCAGCCGCCCGCGGCCGCCAGCATTGCTGAAATCGAGATCCAGAGCACCCTCCCGGTCGGACTGAATGAGTTCACGATTCGTGAAAGCCAACATCAATATCGGCCCACGGTCCGCATCTCGCCCGACCTTCCTGTGTGCGATGACTGCCTGAAAGAGCTTTTCGATCCAGCAGACCGGCGCCACTGGTATCCCTACATCAACTGCACCAACTGCGGCCCGCGTTACACGGTCGTGCTGGGTCTGCCGTACGATCGGCCCAACACAACCATGCAGCATTGGCCGCTCGACGAGTACTGCGATGCGGAGTATCACGATCCGGGCAACCGCCGATTTCATGCACAGCCGGTGGCTTGCGGGAGCTGTGGACCCGGCTATTACCTGCATTCCGCCGCGGGGGACACGCATGGCAGCGAAGCCTGCATCCGCAAAGCGGCGCAGTTGCTCAGCCAGGGCAGCATTCTGGCGGTGAAAGGGCTCGGCGGATACCATCTGGCTTGCGACGCCAGGAATGCCCTGGCAGTGGCGGCCTTGCGCGAACGCAAGTACCGGAAGGAAAAGCCGTTTGCGCTTATGGCGAGGGACGTCAACGTTGTACGGACCTTAGTCGACCTTTCCGAGGAAGGTGCAGGCTTGCTCAGGTCCAGCGCCCGGCCGATCGTGCTTGCGCCCGCAAAAGTGTTTATTGCCGGGGTTGCTCCCGACAACAATGAACTCGGGGTGATGCTGCCTTACACGCCGTTGCATCACCTTCTTTTCGCAGCGGGTGCCCCCGACATTTTAGTAATGACCAGCGCCAACCGATCGAGTGAACCAATCGCATACGAAGATGACGAGGCGATTGATCGTCTTACTGGAATTGCTGATGCATTTCTGATCGGCCAACGTCCCATTGCACGGCGGGTTGACGATTCCGTCGTCCGAGTGGGGGCGTTTGGTTCGGCCGTTCTGCGCCGGGCCCGCGGCTATGCCCCGGGCGCGGTGGCGGCGTTTCCGACGAAGCGGCCTATTTTGGCGCTTGGCGCCGATCTGAAAAATGCCATCACTCTGGTTGTGGACGGCCAGGCATTCGTGAGCCAGCATATCGGCGATTTGGGGGATTACCAATCGTTGCGCGCATTTCAAGAAACGGTGCAAGACCTGATTTCTATGTACGAAGTGCGGGTGGAAGAGCTGCTGGTGGTGCACGACTCTCATCCCCAATATCTGTCTACCGCCCATGCGATGGCGCTTGATGTCCCGCAATTGGTTGGGGTGCAGCATCATCGTGCCCACATTGCTTCGGTGCTGGCGGAGCGGGGCGAGTGGGAGACACGGGTTGCAGGCGTCAGCTTCGACGGCACCGGTTACGGCGATGATGGCAGCATTTGGGGCGGAGAGATTTTTGTGGGCAGTGTCCGCGGGGGATTTGAACGCGTCGCTCACCTGCGCAGTGCGTTTTTAGCTGGCGGTGACGCGGCGGCGCAACATCCGGTCCAGGCCGCCGCTGGTTTCCTGGAGCAGCTCGATCGATTGCCGGACCTGACCGCGCCACCTTTCGATTTTCCTGAGCGATACGAAGCTGCGCTGGAATTAATTCGCAAGGGTGTGCGGACCTTTAAGACGACTTCAGTGGGGCGGCTTTTCGATACCGCGGCCGCGCTTCTGGGCTTTACCCGGGAGGCTACATTCGAGGGGCAGGCAGCAATGTGGCTGGAGCAGCTAGCTCGCACCGTGCCCGACGCGGCGCCGTATCAGTTTCCTTTCACGGATCGCGAATTGGATTTTCGGCCGTTGCTGCGCTCCATTATTGTTGACCGGCTTCGCGGGCGGAATCCACGGGAGATTGCGCGTGCTTTCCAGCGGGGCTTCGCCGGGGGCGTATGTGCCGCGCTGGCAGCCACATGCAAGGCCTATGACCTAAGCATTGTGGTTCTTTCCGGAGGCGTTTTCCAGAACGAATTGCTGCTGGAAGATGTCAAAGGCTTGCTGGGGAGCGCCAACGTACAGATTTGGACGAACCATGCCGTCCCGGCGAATGATGGTGGAATCAGCCTGGGGCAGGCGGCCCTGGCGGCATTTGGGCAGCTTGAACGTAATCCAAGAGGGGAGCTATGCACGAACTCTCAATCGCAATGAGCATTGTCGAACTGGCGGAAGAAGAAATCGAACGCCGGAGCAACGTTAAAATTATGACAGTGCACTTGAAATTAGGAGCTCTCTCGGGTGTGGTGAAGGAGGCTCTGCTGGCGTCCTATGAGATGGCATCTGAAGGCACGGCACTTGCCGGGTCACGCATCGTGATCGAAGATGTTCCCGTCATCGTCTTTTGTCCAGGCTGCCAGGCGCAGCGTCCGGTCAGTTCGATCCAGCTGTTTTGTTGTACCGAATGCGGCACTCCTACGTCGGAGATCGTTCACGGCAAAGAAATCGAAGTCGTTGCATTGGAGATAGAAGAATGGGTAGCCAACCCCGCTTAGTCGAAGTCAGGAAGAACGTTCTGAAACAGAATGATATTACGGCCCGCGGGCTGCGCGAGCAGTTTCGCGCCGCGGGAGTATTGGTCGTCAGTCTGGTGTCGAGCCCGGGCACGGGAAAGACAATGTTTCTGGAAAAGACGCTTTCGCTCCTTGGTCAAAATTACCGTGTTGCCGCCCTGGTGGGAGACCTTGCCACGGAGAACGATGCCATCCGGTTGGCGCGCAGCGGGGCTCCGGTCAAGCAGATCACAACCGGCACGCTCTGTCATCTTGAGGCGGCCATGGTCCAGAATTCTCTGGAGGAATGGGACCTCAATAGCCTTGATTTTCTTTTCATCGAGAATGTTGGGAACCTGGTTTGTCCGTCGTCCTATGACCTCGGTGAGAATCTTCGGGTGGTGCTGATCTCGGTCACTGAAGGCGAGGACAAACCGCTGAAGTACCCGACAATCTTCAACAGTGCCGACGTTGCCGTGGTAACCAAGATGGATCTGGCATCCGCGGTTGAATTTGACTGGCACTCGGCTTACGGCAACATACAGGCGGTACGGCCAGGGATGCGGGTTTTCAGGCTCTCCGCCAAAAGCGGAGATGGGATGGAGGAGTATCTGGATTTCCTCAGCGCTCGGCGGAATGAGTTGCGCGCAGCATCCGCGGTCTGAGATCACATGGTCTTGCAGGCTAATTCAGGATGGACTTCATGGCTGGATACATGCGGCGGTAGCTCGCGTATGCCTTTTCCATAACCTTCAAGTTGTCAGAATTCGGACTCACACTACTGGCAACGTGCACCACCGCTTCGCAGGCAGCATCAACCGACGGCCAGGCTTTTGCGCCGACTCCCGCCAGGATTGCCGCGCCGTAGGCGGCTCCTTCTTCCGCTTCGACGATCTCGACCTGCTGTCCATAAATGTCCGCCTGGATTTGACGCCAAAGCCTGGATCTGGCGCCACCGCCACCCAGTCGAATGGTCTCAACCGGGACTTCGATCTCCTTGAAGATCGTGAACGTATCGCGCAGGCTGAATGCGACTCCTTCCAGGATTGCTCGAATTACATGATCTCGGGTGTGAGACGCGGTCAAGCCAACGAGCATTCCGCGTGCAGTCGGATCGAGGTAAGGAGTGCGCTCGCCCATAAGGTAGGGAGCCCAAAGCAGGCCATCGGATCCGGCCGGGATGTTCGCCGCCCCGGCGGTGAGCTGCTCGTAGGAATCGCTGTTGCCGTTCGTAGAGCAGGCGAGCTGGTCCCGGAACCAGCGAAGAGAAAGCCCAGCAGCCTGGGTCACGCCCATTACGAACCAGCGCCCCGGAAGCGCATGGCAAAACGTGTGCAGGCGTCCCTTGGGATCGAGCGAGGGGCGCGCCGTGGCGGCAAAGACGACACCCGAAGTCCCGATGGTTGCGCTCACCTTGCCGGGAGAAACAATTCCCATTCCAATCGCTCCCGCGGCCTGATCTCCTGCGCCCGCTACGACTGGTGTTCCGACTCGCAGGCCGGTAGCGGCGGCGCCGGCTGACGAGATCCGCCCACAGACGTCTGGTGACTCGTAGAGCTTAGGCAGAACCGACTCTTCCATTTGTACCGCCTGCAAAATTTCCTTAGACCAGCGGCGATGCGCCACGTCGAGCAGCAGCGTGCCCGAGGCGTCGGCCATGTCGGTTGCCTTTTCTCCGGTCAGTTGCAACCGGACGTAATCTTTGGGCAGCATGACCGAGCGGACCTTCTTCCACAACTCGGGTTCGTTCTCCCGGACCCACAAACATTTGGTCAAAGTGAAATTTGTGAGGGCAGGGTTGGATGTGAGCTCAATCAGGCGGGCAGCGCCAATTTGCGCCGTTAGGTCTCGGCTCTGCTTTTCTGTCCTGACGTCGCACCAGATCAGCGCAGGCCGTACAACCTGAGAGCGTTCGTCCAGGAGGACTGCCCCGTGCATCTGTCCGGACAAACCAACGCAGGCAATCTGATCACCGCTCAGTTGAGCTTTGGCCAGCACCTTGCGCACCGCCAGGCCGCAGGCGCGCCACCAGTCGCCGGGATCCTGTTCCGCCCAGCCGATTTGAGGTGAGGCGAAGTCGCGGTGCTCCTCTGTCGCGGAGGCGATGACACGTCCGGCTTCGTCAATGACGAGCGCGCGTGTTCCTCCAGTACCTACGTCAATTCCCAGGAATGACATCACGGGTTGCCATCTCGCCCAGCTTGGCCGGGCAGGCGCGGGTCGATAACCGAAAACGTTTACGGAACCGCGTTGTGCATATTAACATCTCTTGCGGCACAGGTGCAGTCTGGGCGGACCTGAGCGTAAACTGACCAGTGCATACACATCAAGGTTGAGGCAATCGAGTGCATGAAACCGACGGAAGGACAGACAAGAGGCAGATTGTTATCTTAGGCGGCGGATTCGCCGGCGTCGAAGCCGCTCGATACCTTGATCGAACAGCAGCCAAGCGGGCCGATGTCGAGGTGACGCTCGTAAGCACGGATAACTTTACTCTTTTCACTCCCATGCTGCACGAGGTCGCGGCCGGGGATCTCGAACCCACGCACATCTGCAATCCGCTGCGCAAGCTGCTGCGGCGCGTGACCATCCTGAGTGCGGACATCAAGGCGATTGACCTTGCGGCGCGGCGAGTGACCATCTCCTACGGACTGAGGGGGCTTTTCCGTGAGCTGCCGTTTGACCAACTCGTTTTAGCCCTGGGATCAGAGACAAACTATTTCGAAACTCCGGGGGTGGCGGAACACGCGCTCGGCATCAAGAGCCTGGGCGATGCCGTCATCCTCCGCGCAGGAGTGATCGGGATGCTCGAATGGGCCAGTGTCGAGCCCGACCCGGTTCGCCGGAAGCAGATGCTGACGTTCGTGATTGCGGGCGGCGGTTTCGCCGGGGTCGAGACCACCGGGGCCATCAATGACCTTGCCCGCGAAAGCCTTCGGCACTACGGGCGGATCGATCCGCGCGAGGTCCGCGTCGTGTTGGTTCATGGCGGGCCGGTGATCCTGCCCGAACTCGGCCAGGCCCTCGGACTCTACGCGCAGCAGAAACTCAGGAAGCGCGACGTGGAAATTAAACTCAGCACCAGAGTTGTCGCCTACAGAGACGGCGCGGTGCATTGCGGCGATGGCGAAGCGATTCCAACCGACACTCTGATATGGGCGGCCGGAGTCTCGCCCAGTCCAGTTCTGAAAGATATCCCGTGCGAACTTCAGAAGGGTAGAGTGGTCGTTGATTCCACCCTGGAAGTCCCCGGCTACCCGGGGGTGTGGGCAGCGGGCGACTGCGCCGCGATTACCGATGCCATTTCCAAAACTCCTTATCCACCGACCGCGCAGCATGCCCTGCGCGAGGGTCGGCGGGTCGGGATAAACATCAATGCCCGGCTGAACGGCACGAAATCCAAGCCCTTCCAGTACAAGGCGCCGGGACAACTTGCCGCCATCGGCAGGCGCACCGGCGTTGCCAGAATCTTCGGCCTCAATGTTTCAGGAGTCATCGGCTGGGTACTATGGCGGAGCATCTACCTGATGAAGTTACCGAGGCTTGAGAAGAAATTGCGCGTCGCATTGCAGTGGACTCTCGATGTGGTTTTCGAACGCGACCTTGGCCAGTACGTTACGCTCAAGGACGTGGACTCTCTGAATCGGCTGCTCGAAGCGGCCAAGCAAACTGGCGCTTCCCGAGGTCCCGATGTTGCGTCGCAGCCTGCTGGTTCGCGAAAGAGCGCGTGATGATCGCCGGAAGCTCACCGCCACATCCGGCTAGCTCCCACTTCGATTCTGGGATTAACAGTCGTAAATAAATAATTCTCTGGATTCGCAGACGAAGGCGAAAGGACCCGGAATGGCTCTGCCGGCTGTTTCCAACTCGCGCCGTTGGGGAATCGTCAGCCTGCTCTTTACCGCGTCGCTAATCAACTATCTCGATCGCGCCGCCATATCATTTGCTCTGCCGCTGATTTCCAAAGATTTTCATCTCACGCCAGAAACCAAGGGGCTGCTGCTTTCCTCCTTCTTCTGGTCTTATGCACTCATGCAGGTTCCCATTGGCTGGTGCGCGGACCGCATGAATTTGCGCTGGCTCTACGCCGGGGCATTTGCGTTGTGGTCACTGGCGCAGGGGCTTACTGGACTGGCGGGGAGCCTCGAGGTCTTGATCGGGTTCCGCATTCTTCTCGGCGTTGGAGAGTCCATCTACTTGCCGGGAGGGGTGAAGATCATCAGCCTGCTGTTCAGCGGGAAAGATCGTGGATTGCCCTCGGGACTCTTCGACTTCGGAACTCGAACCGGATTGATCCTCGAAGGACTGCTGGTCCCATGGCTACTGACCCGCTATGGATGGCGCCACACTTTCCTGCTACTAGGTTTTACGGCAATGATCTGGATAGTGCCCTGGTTATGGGTGTTTCCTCGGCACATCCGAGCCACAGAACAGGCTGTGGTTGCCTCGCGAAGCGAGAAGGCGCCTTTTCGTTGGAATGCCCTGTTCAACCGCAATTTGCTGGGCATCTGTCTCGGATTCTTTTGTTTTGATTATTACTGGTATGTGCTGGTCACGTGGCTGCCCGATTATCTGGTGACGGTCCGTCATCTCAGCATCGTGCAGGCCGGCTTTTACGGTTCTCTAATTTTCTTCACATTCGGGGTGTCAGAACCAATTGGGGGATGGATCGCCGACAGCCTGATTCGCCGCGGCTGGGATGAAACCCGGACCCGGAAGGGAATCGTTACCTTTGCTTTTTTTATGGGCGTGTTCCTGATCGCGGCCATGCGAGCTTCGGATACACGGACGGCGATTTGGTTGTTGATCATGGCCGCGCTGGTCGGACTTGCCACCGGCAATCTGCTGGTCATTCTTCAATGCTGCGCGCCTTTTGAGAAAGTCGGGATATGGACCGGAGCGGAAAACTTCGCCGGCAATCTGGCCGGAATCGTTGCTCCGCTGGCGGTGGGATTGCTGATCAAGCGAAGCGGTTCCTACGTTCCGGGTTTTGAGGTTGGTGCTGTCGTCCTTCTTGTGGGACTTCTCGCTTACTGGTTCGTGGTTGGTGAGTTGGAACCTAAGACAGCTTAGACGCCATTGACGGCGTTATTCTTCGGTCCTGAAGGAGCTTGCGTGCACCGACACAATAGCTGAGGGTGTTCATCCGCTGCGCCCCAGATCCTTCGCAAGTTCAGGATGACTCCACCGCAACTTCGAGAAGTTCTAGATTGAGCGCTATAGCCTCGGCAGCTACAGCGAGTCGGCGACGACTTTCTGCTCCTGTTGCCCGAGGCCCGATATGCCTAACTTGATGCGGTTGCCGGCGCGCAGAAAAACGGGCGGTTTCTGACCGTTGCCGACGCCGGGAGGTGTTCCGGTCGAAATAATGTCGCCCGTCCTCAAACTCATGAACTGGCTTATGTAGCTGATCAGGTGGGCCACGACGAACACCATGGTTTTAGTAGACCCGTTCTGATAGCGGTGGCCATCAATTTCCAGCCACATATCGAGATTCTGCGGGTCGGGAACTTCGTCGGACGTGACCAGCCAGGGCCCGATGGGGCCGAAGGTGTCCGCGCTCTTGCCTTTGGTCCATTGCCCGGTGCTTTCGAGTTGGAAGGCGCGCTCGGAGAGATCGTTGACCACGCAATATCCGGCAACGTGCGAGAGCGCATCGGGCTTGCTCACATATTTTGCCGGCTTGCCGATGACGACGCCCAGTTCGACTTCCCAATCAGACTTTTTGGAGCCGCGCGGAATTACGACGTCATCGTTGGGGCCGCAGATGGCGGACGTGGCTTTCATGAAGAGTACTGGCTCGGCGGGCACCGCCATTCCCGACTCCGCGGCGTGATCGGAGTAATTCAAGCCAATGCAAATGAATTTGCCCACGCCGCTCACACAGGGGCCGATGCGGGGCTTGCCCTCAACCCGAGGCAAACGTGAGATATCCGCCTGGCGCAGTTTCTGAATCGACTCGGGAAGCAACGACGGCCCGGAAAGATCGGGAACGATGCCAGAAAGATCGCGGATTGTGCCGTCTGAAGCGAGAACGCCGGGCTTTTCCTGGCCGGTTGAACCGTAACGCAGTAATTTCATCTTCTCTCCATGCGGTTTGGGTCTTCAAACGTGCGCGAACAGCGACGATTTGGTAGTGGTGCGGTATTCGCTCTGTAACAACATCAACCCTTGTCATTCCGAAGCCAGGTTTAGTGGTGAGGAATCTGCTTTCTGACGGCAGCGAAAACAGCAGATTCCTCGCGCTAAACGCCGCGCGTCGGAATGACAATTCTTTGGGGACTATTAAACTACACCACCAGGGATCGTTTCGCATGTTCAGGGAGCAACTTTATTCGAGGCACCTGATTGATCAGGGTTGCCGGCCAGAATCGCTTGCCAGTTAAGGATCGCATTCCAGAGCATGCGCTGATCGCCACGATTCAGATCGCGGTGGATTGGATTGAAATTGAACGTCACCACGTGGCCGCGGCCCGCGGGCATATCCAGAATGGCCGGACGTCCGATGAGTCGCGCTTCGCCCCAAGCCTGGCCGCTGACCACGAATGGCGCTCCGTTCCGATCGCCCCACTCCATGACGATGTGGCTGCGGTCTTCCGGGCCATCCAGGCAGGTGGTGCAGTAGGCCATGCGCAGCCAGCGCCGGGGAACATCGTATAGCGGAAAGTTCTGGCGGAACACGTAAGTCTGCGCCGGATAGCCGTAGGCCAGCGGATGATCGGGTTGATCAAAAGTCACGCGCACGTGCGCGCCCGGGGTTCGTGTAGCCGCTTGTTGTGCCGCGGCCGCGGAATCGGCTCCGCCCCCCTGTGTGCTGCGTGGCACACCGCCCGAAGAGCGGCGCACGCCACGCACCATACCGCCTTCCAACGGAAGCATGGATCCGCTGCCCAGGCTCACGAGCAATCCGCCATCCTCGACAAAGCGCTGCAGCTGGGCGAGACCTTCCCATCCAATGCCGCCGGTGATGTCATCGGACTCGGCGGGTGTGCCGAAGCTTGGCGTCTGCGGAGTTTTCTTGAAGGGCATCGGTCCCCAAGCCTTCGGCAATCCCTGTATCTGCTCGGCCAGTTCGAGGTCTACGTGACCATAGAGGACAATGTCCACGCGATCGCGCAACCCTCCCGCGCGGATATCTTCATCGCGAAGATAGGTGTATGGGACCTTGCGTTGATCGAGCGAGTAACGCAGCCAGCCGATGGAATCCGTATCGGCCCACGGCACCCATACGCCGATGCGCGCAGCTTTTTCCGGATGCCGCGGCACGTCAGGGACGGCAGTGGCGCTCACGAAGTCGAGACCTAGATCGTTGGCAGTTGAACGAACCGCATCGGTCAGACCACTTTGAGCTGGCAGGATCCATGAACCGGCAGGGAAATCGGTCGCTAAAACTGCAGCAGCCTGTAGCAGGGACAGCACGAGAATGATGCAACGGACCATGCCAACCTCCGCGAGCAGAATAACCTGCTCCACAGCTTAAGACGCGTACCGTTGTGTGACAACGATGAGGGGCATCACATCTGTGATGATCCCACCAGGCTGAAAATCAGGATGGCAAGCACGATGACGGTGAAGACCACATACATACGGTCGCGTTCGGCCGCGAATCCCCAAATCGAAAAAATCACGCGAGCCACCGGCGTGGCGATCAGGAATAACAGACCCAGTTGGATGATGCCGCGACCGCTAAGATCCAAGGCATCGCGCACAACACCGGGCAAGCTGCGAAGTTCCGAAGGCTCTCCTTGGAAGACGCGATAGTTGGCTGGCGCCCGGCCGTGCCGAGCGAGATACACTACCGCGCCGCAAAAGACGATGATGGCGGAAAATACCACGCCGGCGCGCAGCAGGTTTCCCAGAATATTTTCAATCCGTTTATCAGTCCATGCGTTCTCGCCGGTCATGTCAGATGCCCCCTGAAAGTCCCTTGTAGAGCATTTCGAGTCCCAGAATGACGATTACCGTGCTGAAGACCAGCCGCAGCCATTTTGTTTCCGCCTTGACCAGAATGCCGGCGCCCACCATGGAGCCGCCAAGAACTCCCAGCATTACCGGCATCGAAAGCCCGGGATCGATGTATCCACGGTGCAGGTAAACCCCGGCGCTGGCCGCGGCCGTGACGCCGATCATGAAGTTGCTGGTGGTGGTGGAGACCTTGAAGGGAATTCGCATGGCCTGGTCCATGGCGAGAACCTTCATGGCGCCGGAGCCGATGCCGAGCAGTCCCGACAAAGCTCCAGCTCCAAACATGATGCCGAAACCTGCCGGAACACGCTGGACGTTGTAGCTCCGCGTACCTTCCAGATCCGGGAAGCTGCCGTTGAGACGCAGTCGAGTGGCCAGCGGATCCGGGGGAGCGTTGCGTTCCGCCGGGGTGCGGGGCTTGCGTGAAAGAAACGCAGAGATCAAAAGCACCACGCCGAAAATGATCGCGATCGCCTTGGTCGGCACCCACACTGCCAGGAAAGCGCCCGACAAGGCGCCGAGGGTGGTGGCAATTTCCAGGAACATGCCGATCCTGATATTGGAAAATCCCTCTTTCACGTAGGCGGCGGCCGCGCCCGAGGACGTGGCGATTACCGAGACCAGGGATGCGCCAATGGCGTATCGGATGTCCACTTTGAAGAACAGGGTCAGCAGGGGAACGAGAACGACGCCGCCGCCGAGTCCAGTCAACGATCCCAGGAGGCCGGCAATCAGCGATCCGACAAAGACCAGAGCGGTGAATTCCAGAATGTTCATCTAGTCTTCGCGGGGAAAGAAACGGCCTAGTGCCCGTAGCCCCCACCATCGAGAGTTACTTTGCCTCGGAACATGCGATAGACGACGACAAAATAGACCGCCGCCAGGACCATGCCAACGCTCCACCACATCAGACCGACTCGCAGTGCGTAAGGTCCAGAAATCGAGTTCTGCACAGTGAGGTCGTGACCCAGGTATCCGCTGGAGGACAGCAGGCGGGGGTACTGCGATACGGCTGCGCCTACCATCATGGATATTAGAAAGACACACGAAGCGGTGAAGGCTTTGCGGTCTGCATCGCGGCGACAGAAATACAATATGCCACCCAGTGACGCAAGGACTGCCACCGGAATCACGAAGGCCACCGGATACGAATAGTAGTTGGTCAAGGTATCGGAGCGAACCGCTATGGTCGCGACCAGGCTGATTACCGTGATTCCGAAGAGCACAATCCAGGACCGGCGGACAAAATTCCGGGCGCGCCGTTGCAATTCACCCTCAGTCTTTACGGCCAGGTAGAGTGCGCCGTGGGTGGCGAGGGCGACGAGTGCGACCAGACCGCCGATGATGGTGTACCAGTCCAGGATGCCGGGTTCAGGTCCAACCTTCCAGTTGGTCCAAAGGGGGAGAAAGAAATAGCCATCCGCGCGCAGGGGTACGCCGCGAATCACGTTGGCGAGAGCCGCACCGAAGAAAACCGCAAGCAGCAGACTCGACACGAAGAACAAAGCGTCAAAGAAAGACCTCCAGAGACGGTCATCAATGTGCATGCGCAACTCGATACTGGCGCCGCGCAGAATGATCAGCCACAGCACAATCATCAGGGCCAGATAGAATCCGCTGAACGCGGAGGCGTACAGGGCAGGGAACGCGAAATACAGAGTACCGCCTCCGGCGAGCAACCAAACTTCGTTGCCGTCCCACACCGGACCGATGCTCCTGAGCATGATCTGCCGGTCCTGTTCGGTCCGCGCGAGTATGGGATGCAGGATGCCAACGCCCAGGTCGAAGCCGTCGAGCACCACGTAAAGTGTCAGCATGACGGCGACGATCCAGAACCAGATGAATCCCATCGTATGTCCCTAGGCCACGGTCAGCGGCGTTGCTTTTGTACCCATAGGCCGATCGCCGGTGGATGGGCCTTCGCCCACAGTGCGATATACCAGTATGACAAACAATACCGAGAGCACGGTGTACATCCCCATGAATCCCAGAAGGGTAAACAGAGTATTCCCCGCCGAAACATTTTTAGAATAACCGTCGGACGTGCGGATGAGTCCGTAGACCAGCCAGGGTTGACGGCCGATTTCCGCGGTCATCCAGCCTGCCGTATTGGCGATGTAGGGCAGGGGAAAACTCAAGAGCAGGGGCCACAAAGCCCAGCGAGTCTCGAACAACTTGCCACGCCACAGGAGGAAAACTTCCAGCAGCATCAACGCTACAAAGTAAGTGCCCAATCCGGCCATGATGTGGTACGCGTAGAAAAGGAGAGGAAGCGGCGATGGCCATTGGTCGCGGGGAAACTGGTCCAACCCTTTTACTTCTGCGCGCGTCGTCCCGTAAATCAGAAAGCTCAACAGGTCGTTGACCACGATCGGATTGTCAATACTCTGGGTAGCTTCGTCCGGCTGTCCCATAAGCACCATAGGAGCGCCGGCCTGTGAACTGAACAGGCCCTCCATGGCGGCAATGCTCGCGGGTTGGTGCTGCGCGAGGTATTTGCCGTGCATGTCCCCGGTGGGGAAGATCTGGGTTACGCAGGAAATGGCCCCGGCGATCACACCGACGCGAACGAAAATCCTGGCGTGCTCCGTGAACCGGTTTTCCAGCAGGTAGAACGCTCCCACCGAACACATCACAAACGCTCCCGTGATGACGGCGCCGGACATGTTGTGTGAATACTGGATGCAGCGCCCAGGGGTTCATCAGCAGTCCCCAGAAACTCGTAATCTCGAACGTTCCGTTGGTAAGAACGGTATAGGCGACGGGATGCTGCATCCATGCGTTCGTAACAATGATGAAGAAGCCGGAGATCCACGAGCCGACGAACACCAGGAACGCCGATCCCCAATGCGCCCACGGAGAGAGGCGTTTCTCGCCGAACAGGAAGAGCCCGAGGAAGGCTGATTCCAGGAAGAAGGAGAAGACGCCTTCCATGGCGAGCGGCTGTCCGATCACGCCTCCCGTGGTGCGAGCGAATTGCGCCCAGTTGGTGCCGAACTGGAATTCCATGGGAATGCCGGTCACCACGCCAATCAGAAAATTGATGGCGAATATTTTTGCCCAGAAGCGTGCTGCTTCGTTATAGGTCTCGTTGTGGCGGACGAGAGCAACGGTCTTGAGCACGACGATGAGCAGCGCCAGCCCCATGGTGAGCTGCGGGAACAGATAGTGATAGGTGATGGTGAAGGCGAAATGCAGGCGGTGGAGGATCAGCGCGTCCATGAGGATGCTCTGGCGACAACGCAACATGATACATAAAGGCAGGTCACGGCGTATGCCTTTCAACGGGACGGGCAACGCCCTGGTTTGTTCTTCGCAGCTTCCAGACAGAGGGTGCCCCATCCTTCGTGTTGTTTGCGAAGGGTGGGAGGCACATAGTCGAGGCCCGCGATCGCGAACGGGGTTGGTGTTTCTGAAGACTGGGATTTGTGGATGCTGTCTTCGATTCGCTGTCCGCAGGTCTGCCTCCCACCCTTCGCAAAAGGCGCGAAGGATGGGGCACCCCTTTCATGCCTCCGCCGCGTGAATGGTAGAATTCGCGCCGGGAAACTATGCACAAAGGCTTCGCAACGCCGCGCTCTCTTCGACGAACGAGTAGAGTTCTCACAGTTTTTTGTTGGATCACACTCCGTCTGGTCATGCCGACTCCATGTTCTTTGGCCCAGGCGACCTCCAACGTTTCGGGGGCGGAGGGGACGGTCCGAGTCGACGCAACACCGGGCCACGTCATCAATTCGTTCGATCCCGACAGCGCGTTGGGCAGTTCGATTGATGTGCTGTCCCGGCGTGACATAGACAGCGTTTATACGCCGCATATCATCCAGGAATCGCTTTCTGCTGGCTGGGGTCCGATCACGTATCGCAACAATACCGAGCTGCGCATGGCGGCCTGGCACTGGACGGAAAATGGCGCCTGGAGCGACTCCGCGCACCGCAGCGGATATTTCACTGGCAGCACGGAGCTGAAGGAACCCACTCGATACATCCTCGCTTATGCGCTGCCGCACCGCGGCTTTGCGACCAGCGGCGACCGGCCGGTGCAGGGTCCCGAACCTTTCTTACTGGAAAAGCAATCCGTATCTTACCAGCAAATTTACCGGCGAGAGCGACGCGCTCCATCCGCAATGGGTGGTCGTCGATTTGAAAGGCGAGAAGGCAGTAAACGCAGTGCGGATCGCATGGGCAAGTCCCTTCGCTACGAAATATGAAGTGGAGTATTGGGTGGGAGCAGGAGACGCGCTCGACTTCGACGGCGGGCCCAAGGGGGAATGGAAGGTTTTTTCCTCCGGCGTTGTGAACAATGCTCAGGGCGGCACGGGCACGCTGAAGCTTGCCGATACGCCGGTTTCCACCCGCTTTGTGCGAGTCCTTATGACGGAATCGTCGAACACCTGCGACGAGCATGGGGCCGCCGACGTCCGCAACTGCGTGGGCTATGCAATTCAAGAGGTCGCAGCCGGCACGGTTGACGGTAGCGGCGCTTTCTCCGAGACGCCGAAAGATCTCGCGGAAAGGCGAACGACGTTTTGCGTTTCGTCCATCGATCCCTGGCATTCGGCCGACGACGTTAACGATAGCGGCAACTATCAGCACACCGGTTTCGATCTTTTCTTTACCAGCGGACTGACCAACAATCTGCCCGCGATGATACCGGTGACCATGCTGTACGGCACTCCTGACGATGCGGCGGCGCAGATCGCCTACATCGAGAAACGAGGCTACCCAATCGGATACATCGAAATGGGTGAGGAACCCGACGGCAAGCATGCCATGCCGGAAGACTACGCCGCGCTGTACCTGCAATGGGCCCGGGCCATTCACAAGGTTGATCCCAAACTCAAGCTGGGTGGGCCGATTTTCGAAGGGGTCAACGAAGATATAAAGGTGTGGGCGGACGCGCAGGGCCGGACGTCATGGATGGGCCGGTTTGTTGACTATCTCAAATCTCACGGCCGTCTTGCCGACCTTTCTTTTGTGTCCTTCGAGCACTATCCGTTTGAGCCCTGCAGCATCACCTGGAAAACGCTCTACACCGAACCGCAACTGATGAAGCACATTCTCCAGGTGTGGAGGGATGACGGCGTTCCGCCAAACGTGCCTCTGATGGTGACCGAGAACCATCTGGCGGCTGAGCTGACCGGGCCGATGACGACGATCTTTGCCGCGCTGTGGCTGGCGGACAATGTCGGGTCTTTCTTTGAGGGCGGCGGCGCCGCCTTCTATCACTCGCCCATTCAGCCGCAGGGCATCCAGAACAGCTGCCTGGGTTGGGCGTCGTGGTCGAACTTTGTCTCCAACGAGCACTACGACATCAAGGGCTATACTTCACCCTATTTCGCCGCTCATATGATCAATCGGGAATGGGTACAGCATCGTGCCGGAGTGCATTCGATGTACAAGTCGTCCACCGACATCAAGGACAGCGAAGGCAATGCTCTGGTTACAACGTTATGCGGTGCATCGTCCCGACGGGAACTGGTCGTTGATGCTGGTGAATCGGGACGAGACGAATCCGCATACCGTGAGCGTGGCGTTTGACGATTCCAAAAACAAGAATGCGTCTTTTTCAGGGCCGGTCACACTTGTGACCTTCGGCAGCGAGCAGTATGTCTGGATCAATGACGGATTGAATAGCCATGCCGATCCTGATAGTCCGCCAGTGGCCTACTACGATGTCGGCGGATTCCGGAACCACGTTTACGCTTCCTAAAGCGTCGATTACAGTTCTGCGCGGGAAGGTACCCGGGCTCAGGAATTAGGCGGGGCACCCTCAAGAGTTGTGGTGGGCAGCGACTTGAGGCAAGAGTTGCCGATTCGCTGCTCACTGGTTTGCCTCCCACCCTTCGCAAAGGACGCGAAGGATGGGGCACCCACTGTCGGGCGATGCCGGCTTCTGTCCCTACCTGGTTCGTTTTGCCGGCGCTGATGGCTTCGTCGCAATCTTCCCGCGTATCACTGTCACCGACGCCTTGGGCAGCGTGAATTCGGTGTCTGCAGCAGCCGCAACCGTGGACCGCACGGCGGGGCCATCGGGATCAGCTCTGCCGCCCTTGTCATCAGGATGCCACTGGTACTGCTCGCTGCCGAAGCTGATGACGCTGACCGGGCCGGTGAGGAAACTGTCAGCGCCGGCTTTGTCGTCGTGAAACGCCATATGGATGGATTGGGAGTTCTCCTGGTCTTTATTCACCAGCATCACAGACCACTGGCCATCGGGACGAAGCAGGGGATATGCAGTTACCAGAACGTGACCGGCGGGATCGGAGATGTCGCTGGAGGCGGGAAAAATCTGTTGTTCTCCCGTGCCCGGCTGCACCCATTCGAGGTTGATCAACTGGCTGGCAAAAAATTGTGAGGTGGGCTGCTGAATCTGGTAGTTCGAATCGACGGTGAACAGAGCAAACGTCCCCATAGAGCCGTTACAACCGTGATATAGGCCGACCGGCAGGTAATGGAAGTAATAGAGGCCATCTCCTCCGGCGGAGAGGAACGAGCCCACGTAGTCGGCCAGCCAAAGCCCGCCGAAGATGTCAACGAAAGATTCGCCCGTGTTCCAGGCGATGTTCAGTTCTGAAATGAATATGGGAACATTTGACGGCAAGCCGTCGTCTCGCCAGACCTGGAGAATGTGGCTGATCAGCGTGGGCTCGTCGTACAAACTGCTCCACTGAATCTTGCAGGGCTCGAGCGGGTAGTGCTCGAACGACGCGAAGGCGAGGTCGCTAATCCGGCCGTGCACCTTCAAATAGTCGACGAAGCGTCCCAGCCATGAAGTCTTGCCCTGCGCATCCGGCCAGACCTGGATGTCCTCGTTCACGCCCTGGAATATGGGTCCACCGAGTTTCAACGCCGGATCTATGCGGTGCAGCGCCGTGGCCCATTGCAGATAAAGCGCTCCGTACTGTTCGGGCAGCATGAACTGGCCGTCGGGCTCTTCTCCCATCTCGATGTAGGAAATCGGATAGCCTCTGGCTTTCAGGTACGCGATTTGCGCGGCAGAGTCCTCGGGCGTGCCGTAAAGCATGGCGATGGGGATCATCGCTGGAAGTCCGCGGGTGTAGCCGCTGGTGTAGAAGAGGTCGAGGCCGACCTGGTCGCGTTTTTCGCTGATGTTGGAAGGTTCGTGCCAGGGATCCACCGAAGAACATATGGTCGCGGTCTGATCAGGATCGGCGGTGTGGCGGACGAGGTCATGAAACTTGCCGTCCAGAGAAACCGTCCCGAGATAGAGCTCGCGAATGGCATAGCCGACGCAGTTGCGGCGATCCGCCGATCCGTGCGTGTCGCAAGTGTTGGAAGACTCGGTCATCCAAATGCGAATGAAACGCACCGGCATGGGAGCCGCGGAAAGCTTAAGTACCGTCGAGCCTCCCGCGCCGACCTCGACGGTTCCGCCCGGAAACGCGACCCATGTGCCTTTGGTGGCTTGTTTGATCGGATCCTCACCCGTCCAATACTGGACCACGTAGCGGCGAGCGTAAGGCTCGGCCCAGGCAATGCGGATGGCGTTGACCTGGTGATTGTTGGCCAGGTCCATGATCACCCACTGCGGATAGACCGAATCGTCCTCGCCGGTGAATGTCCTGGTCAGGTATGGATTGCTCTTCCAGTAGGTGTTCAGATCGCCGTCAGTGATGCGGGAATAGCCGTTGTCCACTCCATCGTTGCGGGTGAAGCCGCGATGCGGCAGTAAATATCCAAACGAATGGCGAATGGGCTCTGCGGGAGTTGCGCTGCCGGTGAAATAACCCTTTCCCGCGGGATCGCTCCAACTGCCCTGCGGATTCCAGTGCCAGGCTTCTACGTAGAGCTCCGTGTTCTGGCGATAGCTGACGGTTTGCCATCCCGCGGAGAGCACCTGCTTCATTACGGGTTCGGTAAAGAGCTTGTCGGTGGCGGCGGTCGAGATTCGGTCAATACCGGCTCCTAGCGCGGTGGTAGGAACGAATGTTTTGGCGGCGTGGCCGGGCGTCGAGTCTACGCGGATGGTTTGCGGGAGTGCTGCGGTCGGCAGAAATGTGGCTGCGATGACGAGCATCCTGGTCGGGAATTTCCTGACGGCGCGTTTGAAGCGCATACCAATGCCTCCGCCAGAATCACTGGCTGAAAAATGACAGGACAGTGCCACTGCCGCACGAACGTGGACGCTCGCGCCTGCATTGCTAAAAGTAGAATTTCAGCGCCAGCTGCAACTCACGCGAATTGATGCAGGTGTCGGTGATGGCCGCGAAGTCTGAGGTGTTGTCGATCTTCCCGCTGCCATCAAAACTCACGCTGGTATTTCCCCCATTGGGTCCGCAAAACTGGGGATGGTTAAAAGCGTTAAACGCTTCGGCACGGAACTCGAAGCGCATACCCTCTCGAACGGTGAACTGTTTGAACAGGGACATGGTGGTGTTGTTGGTGGCTGGCTGACGGACGCTGGTGATGGATCGGGGAGCATTGCCAATCGTAAAGTCATCCGGCTGACTGAGGACGTCCTGCGCGTTGGCAAAATAATTGTCGACGAAATCCGGGCCGGTATTTCGCTTGAGAAGGCCGTTCAGGTTGGGACGCCGCTGGTCCGATGAATACGTTGGTATTTCCTGACCTCCGCTCAGGGTGATGTGCATGGGCCTGCCGCTGGTGTAGCGGTAGGTTCCGTTGATTTGCCATCCTCCGAGGACGCCGTTCATCGCACGATTCATGCCGCCGCCGAACTTTTTACCTCTGCCAAAGGGCAACTCGTAGACATAGCTGAACTGCAAGATGTGAGGCGTATCCCAGGTCGAGACCGATCTCTCCAAGTCGGGACGGTTGGGGTCTTGCAAGCTGGTTGTACCTCCCAGCCAGGTGACGCTGTCGTCGGTGGAAGAAGCATCGTCAATGGACTTGGACCAGGTGTAGCTCGCCAGGAATTGCAGACCGTTGGCGTACGACTTCTCCATACGAACCTGCAAGGCGTGGTAGATCGAGCTGGCGAAAGGCGGAGTGTCGCCGCTGAGCGAGTCGAATTGAGGGAAGGGTCGCAATACCTGATAACGCGGGATGGTGTCTCCCGAGAGCGTGCTGTTGGGATCTGTGATTACTCCGAAGAACGGGTTGGCCAGATCCGGAGTGCCGAGGGCGCCTCTCTCCGCCGGCGTGAGTTTGTCAACAAAAGGTCCCAGGTGATTTACCTCGCCCGCGCCGCTGAAGTAGAGATGAGTTCCTTTCTTGCCGATGTAGCTCGTGTCCAGAATCATTTTCCACGGCAGTTCCTTCTCAAAGCCGAAGCTCCAACTCTGTTCGTACGGAGTGTTGGTGAGAGTTTTTATGGCACCGCCTCCGCTAAAGCCAACGTCGTTCAAAGCGCCCAGCGTGTTGCCGGGAGGCAGAATCGGACCGCCATTGGGGAAGGGATCGCTGAATCTTCCGACGGGAGTAAATCCGTCGGTGGGATCCACCGGGACCCATCCCGTGAACTGGTCATAGCCCTTGTACATGTTGACTGGACCCGTTCCCGCCGCACCGGAGCGCGGAGTGGAATAGAAGATTCCGTATCCGCCGCGAAGTACGGTGCTATGTGCCATTTGATAGGCGAATCCAAAGCGCGGCTGAATGTCCTTCCAGTCAGTTCCGAAGTTGGCTCGAGCTTTGGGTGTGGCGAAAACTTCGGCTCCGAGCAACGCCCGGGTGACGTCATCTCCGGTCAACGGATCGGTGTAGGTTATGCTGCCGCCGTTGATCGGATTTTTCTGGGTCAGGTCCAGCGAGTTCTGGCGATTGAAACGTTCCGTCCGGGGAAGCGTTACGTCGTAGCGTATCCCGAGATTGAGGGTCAATTTCGGTGTGACCCGATAATTGTCCTGCACGAATCCGCCAAACTGAAAATTCTGCGTGCTGACGAAGTTGGGGACTTCGTACTGGCAGGCGCCGTTCTGGCATCCGGTTGCGGGCCCGACGCCCATCAGGAAGCTGGCCATCGAGTCTCCGCCCGAGTCCGGATCGGGTCCTGATGTCCCGGTATTGTCGAACTCAAATTGTCCTCCGGGATATCCGGGCTGTCCGAAGTTGACCCGGTGCATGCGACCTTCGCCGCCAAATTTGAATTCATGGGAGCCGTGCACCCAGCTGAGAGTTCCCAACAGATGATAGGAATCGCTGCCCTGGTTCCAAAAGCTGTAAGTCTGGGTACCGATGTTGGCGTCTCCCGAGGTTTGATAGTTGTCGAGAATGACGTTGGGAAGCTGCTTGAAACCGGAAACATTCATGTACGACGGCGCTCCCAACAGCGTCACCGGATCCAGATCGGGGAAGTTTCCCAGAATGCCGTGATTGATTTCGTGTCCGCGCGTCGCGCCGAGCGAAACATTCAGAACCATGGTTGGACTGAAAGAGTACGTTTCGTTGAGCGCCAACAGATGGGCTGTGTCTTCTCGCGGCCCGGACGTAGCGTTGTCGGCCACATTCCCGAAGGCGTTGAAGCTCTGAAAGTGTCCCCAGAGCTGGGAATACTTGGCGCTGAAGAGGCTGCGATCATTGAAGCGATGATCAATCTTGATATCGAACTGATTGTTGCTCTGCTGGTTGGTTCCGGAACGGAAAAAATTGTTCAGGAGATCATCGCTGGTGGCAATGGGCTTGGTGGGTTCGGGGAACAAGGCGATCAGTTTTTGAGCGACTGGGTCAATGAGACTGAGATCAGTAGAGCCGTCGCTCAAGGCGCCTGCGCTCAGATTGTTATTCTTGATGAAAATGGTGCGCGTCGGGACGCCATTGGTGGCATCGAAAGAAGCGCCCTTGAACGGGTCCCAGAGTTGGCCGGCGGGATCACTACAGAGTCCGTTCGCGTCGAAACCGGCTCCTCGAAGAGTGCATAACTCGCTGAAGTCACCCTGCTTTTCGAGATCGGTGGCAACGCCATAGCTTGCGGAGGTAAAGCTTCTGCTGCGAGTGCCATCGTAATCGAAGAAGAAAAACGTCTTGTTCTTCTGGATGGGTCCGCCGAATGTGACGCCGAAATTGTTTTGCCGCAGAGGCGCACGCGCTTCGCCGTTGTGGTTGCTGAACCAGTTATTGGCATCGAGTTTGTCGTTGCGAAAGAACTCGTAGAGGCCGCCATGGAAATTGTTCGTCCCCGAGCGGGTCACAAGATTCACGATGGTTGACCCGGAAAATCCGTATTCCGCGCTGAAATTCGATTGCTGAATATTGAATTCTTCAACCGCATCCACGGAGGGGACGTAGGCCTGCGAAAGAATTCCACTGTTCTGCTCAAAGTTCGAAGTGCTCACGCCATCCATCAGGACGTCAGCCGTTGCATTGCGGCTGCCGTTCGAAATGAAGTTCGTCGCCGTACAGCCCTCGCATTGATGGTCCGGCACAGCCGTGCCTGGGGCGAGGAAGGCCAGGTCGAAAACCGAGCGGTTGATCAGGGGGAGATTGTTGATCAGATTTCTGTCCACTACCTGACCGGTGACGGCATCCTGGGTCTGCAACTCGGCGCCTCCAGCCTGCACATCAACCACCTGGCTCGCGGCGCCAACCTTCAGGGAGAAGTCAACGGTGACGTTCTGATTGACGTCCACCTTGATGGCGTCGCTTACGCTGGCGCTGGAAATTGGCTGCTTCCACGCCCACGCTGTACGTCCCAGGAGGAATTGGCCGCAGTAGGTATCTTCCGGAGGGGTCGGTGGTTGCGGTAAACGCAAAACCCTTGTTCTGGTCGGTCGCGTTTACCCGGGCCGATCGGAATGACCGCGCCCGAGGGATCGGTCACGGTCCCTGAAATAGAGCCGCTGTAGAGCTGGGCGGCGGCGCCGGGCAGGAGCAGGAGAAGAGCAGAGCACCGCGAGCCCGATGGCCAGCACATGCACAAACCGGGCTGCCATTGGCGTGTGCCGCGAAGACCGTCTGACCTGAGAACTTGCAGCTTTCCTCATGGCTCCTCCGCGTTTTCAAGAGAACGGTTCAGGCGGGCAGTGGCTCATGGGACTTCCTGGCAAATGGAAACACGCCCCCTGAAAGACTATTGAAACGATTTATTGCCCAGTTCCGCGGTGTCTGTCAAGACAAATGTTCCGATTCGAATGATTCGTGGGGTTCATGGCGCGCTACAGATTTCATTGAGATTGGTGTCGGCCGTGTGCGCATTTGCTTCGAATTGCGGGCCTGTGGCTTTATCGGCGGCGGGTTCGACAATCTTGTGATATTGATTCGGCTTCAGCTTTGGATATTCGCTGCACCGTTCCGTTGGGCCAGCGGATCTCAACCTCGGGCTCCGATGTACCGCGGTCCACTCCCAAGTCCCACGATCACGCGCTTATCATGCGCTGACAGATAGCTCGAGCCTCCCGTAATCCACCGCACCAGCTTTCGGTCGGCGAACACGACCGTGATCTTTGCTCCGATCGCGTCACGGTTGCTGACCGTTCCCTGGAGTTCGAAGCCGATCCATCGATTGTGCTGCCCGACGTTGTTCCGCAGCAGCACCGGGGCGTCATTGAGGCAGGTGAAGACAACATCGAGACCGCCGTCATTGTCGAAGTCACCCGTAGCCAGTCCACGGGCCCTGTAGGCGGAACTGAATGCCGGCCCGGCGCTGATCTCGCATGTTCTGGAAAATTCCCTGCGAGAGATTGCGCAGCAAGAGCGGAGGTTCCTTGTACTTCACATCGGTGCGCGTGGTTTCGATCACGGAGTTGATGTGTCCGTTGGCGAACATCAGATCGAGATTGCCGTCGTTGTCGAAGTCGAGAAACTTGACGCCCCACCCGACGTATGACTTGCTCAACGCCGCCATATGGGAGGCGACGGTTCGATCCTGGTAAGGATCCGTCTGGGACCCGTTCCTGGGTCCGATCAGAAGGGAATGGTATTGATCGTTGAAGTTGGTCACGGCGAGGTCGGGCACGCCGTCGCCGTTGGCGTCGCCGGCATCGACGCCCATACCCGCCTTGGCAAGCCCGTCCTGATTGTAGGCGACCTCGGCATCGACGGCGATATCTGCAAAAGTGCCGTTGTGTTGGTTGATGAGCAGCAGATTGGGCGAAGCGTCGCGCGCGATGAACAGATCGGTCCAGCCGTCGTCATTCAAGTCGATGGCAACAACACCCAGAGCTCTGCCCACCAGTTTGTCGAAACCGGATGGCGCGCTGACGTCGGTAAAAGTTCCATCGCCGTTGTTGTGGTACAGAGTGAGAGGCATGCCCTGATATGCCAGCTGCTCGCAATAGCTGCGGATGCCGTTCACTTCACATTTCTTGGGATCATCAAATGAAAAGCGCACGTAGTTGGTGACTACCAGATCGAGATAGCCATCGCGGTCATAGTCGAACCAGGCCGCGCTGGCCGCCCACCTTGCCGGGATTCTTGACTCCAGCCTTGTCTGTGACCTCGGTAAACGTGCCGTTGCCGTTGTTGTGAAACAAGGCGCTGGAAGGGAATCCGCTGATGAACAGGTCAGGATGGCCGTCGTTGTCGTAGTCGCCGACGGCAACGCCCATTCCGTAGAACGGGAGACGATCCAGCCCGGCCTTCGCGGTTACATCCTCGAACTTTCCATTTCCAAGATTGCGGTAGAGCGCGTTGCGCACCGGGTTCGGGCTCTTGCCGTGCGGAGTTTCGCCTCCGTTTACAAAAAAAATGTCTTGCCACCCGTCGCCATCGAAATCGAGAAAGGCGACGCCCCCACCCATGGTCTCGATGAGAAAACGGTCAGGCGATTCTCCGCTGAATTGACGCCAGGTGATGCCGGCTTCGCGGGTGACGTCGGTGAAGATCGGAGTCTCGCGGACAGGGGCCTGTCCAGTCAATGGAGTTGGACACCACGCGAGAATGGAGGCAAAGAGAACAGTGCCGAGACGAACTGGAAGTTTAGTGCTCACGGATGAGGTTGCTCGGGTGGTACCGCAGGTGCTGGCGTCGAGGTGTCATTTCCCGGTTCTTGCTTGAGGCTTTCGTACAGCTCCATTTCGTGCGCGGCCTCCGGCCGACGGCCGAGACGCCGGTAGACGCGAGACAGCGCAAAATGTGCCGCCGCGTTTTGGCCGTCGAGTTTCACCGCTTGCTCCAGGTGTTGTTGAGCCTCTGCCACACGGCCTTTGTTCAACGCGAGATTGCCCAATTGGTAATGCGCATCCGAAAGCGATGGATCAAGCGCCAGAGCGGACCGCAGCAGTTGCTCGGCTTTCGCTTCCGATGCGACGTCGTCGCCGGTCTCGGATTGCTTTAGCAGTACGCTGGCATACTGCGCCTTGAAACGCGCGTCGCGCGGAAATCTCCTAATTCCCGTTTCAAAGTTGGCGGCAGCGTCTTTGCTCATTCCGGCGGCAGATTGTGCCTGGGCGAGTCCAAGAATCGGTCCGGGACGGGAGCGATCAAGCTCCACGGCATGAGTATAGGAGCGAACCGCATCGGTGAACTGTCCCATCCTCACCTCAACCAGCCCTTGCAATTCGAAAGCAGCAGCGGAGTTCGGAAAACTATCTACCGTTCGCTTCGCGGCACGCAAGGCGGATGGCAGCGCGTGTTGGGCCAGGAGAATCTTGGTCAGGTCGAGATAGTTAGCCTCGTCAGCCGGAGCCAGAATGACTGGACTCTTCGAGCGCTTGCACCGCCTCTTGTGGCTGCCCCTGCTTCTGATGGCACCACCCCAGCAAATTGAGGATTGGGGCAGTTCTTGTTTCCGGAAGCAATCAGGGTTTCGAGAATGTCCTGGCATCTGTCAAAGTGCCCAGCATGATATTCGACCAGTGCCATCGTGTACTGGATGCCGGGCTGGTCGAGAAGTGCGGCCGGAACGGATGCAAGCAGCTTTTCGGCAGTCGAATAGTCCTGCATCTCGTCGGCGATCTGGGCGCCGAGGAACGCCGCCTGCGGTCCCGCCGGGTGAGCTGTCAATTGCTCTAGCGTCTCGCGCGCTTTTTCTGTTTGGTGCAGATGATAGTAGGAGCGGGCCAACGCGGCGATAGACTCCGGTTGCTCGCTGACTTCATCAGGCACTGCAGCCAGCATTCGAGCGGCGGTCGCATAGTCGCCCATGTTTTCCGACACCATGCCGAGCAACAGTTGCGCTGCTTTGTCGTCCGGCTTCCGCTTCAGAATGATTTGCAGGTTTTCTTTCGCTTCAGGATAGCGGTGAAGCTGCCACAGATTTGCCGCAAGGTAACGGCGGACGGTCAGGTTGGATGGGTTTATTCGCAATGCCCGTTTTAACAGTTCAGTGGACTCATCAAGCTTGTGCTGCTGAGCCAGAATCGTTCCCAGAGCAGCCAAGCACCTCCGCATCGGACGGGGCCAACTCGGCTGCCTGACGCAGTTCTGCTTCTGCCTTGTCCAGTTGTCCGGCGCGAGCAAAATCGATTCCTCGCTCCGCGTGCGCAGTTGCTTGAGTACCCGGGCCGCGAGACGCCGCCTGGGCGGAAGCCGGCAGCCAAGTCCACGCCGACAGCGAGATGGCGCAGCCCAGCACGAGACATTGACCGAGGAATGACATTCGACATTCAGCGATGCGTGCGATAAGGCACGAACCCCCGGGTGCTGGTACGCAGGCGATATACCGAGGTCGTCGCCGTGATGTAGAGCGTCTGGTGATCACGGTCTCCCCAGGTGAGATTGGCAGGTTGCTCCGGCATCTCGATCGTACCCAGATGGTGACCTTGCGCGTCCCAGACCCAGATACCTTTTGGACCGGTCACAAACAGGTTGCCACCGCGGTCAACTTTTATTCCGTCGGGCACGCCGTCGTTCGGTTCGCCCGGTTCCTCGCCGAAGATTCGGCCGCTGCTCAACGATCCGTCGGGTGCGACGTCGTACACGCGAATGTTTCTCTGCTCACTGTCATCCACGTAAAAGTGTTTTCCGTCGGGCGAAAAGGCAAGCCCATTGGGTTGAGTCAGGTCTTTGGTCAAAAGGCGGACGCCGCCTTTGTCGTCCAGGCGATATACGCCCTGGAACGGAATTTCCTGTTGCTCACCCTTGACCAGATCGAGCGTAGGGTCGGTAAAGTAGATTGCTCCGTCGGGGCCGATCACAACGTCGTTAGGGCTATTGAGTTTCTTCCCCTCATAACGATCGGCGAGGACGGAGTACTTTCCCTCCGGCGTCACGACGATGATGGCGCGCAGAACGCTGGCGCAATCAATCAGGCGGAGTTGCCGGTCGTAGGTGTTGCCATCCGGATCGCCGAGGGAGATTACTTCCTGTTTGTTGCCATCGAGCGAGACGCGATAGATCTTGTTCTGCTCCTCGTCGCTGACATAGAGGAAGCCGGACTCATCCCACACCGGTCCCTCCGTGAAGCCGAAGCCGCCGGCTACTCGAGTGAGCTTCGCTTTGTGGTCGAGCAGCTTCCAGAATGCCGGAGACTCAGCCGTGAGCTTAAATGTCCGGGCTGGGGCGTCAGATGAGGCCGCGGCAAAGAGTGAACCGATGAACAACGCAACGATGCCGGCGCGAGCCACGATTGTCGGCCGGAGGTCGACTATCAGTTGGCCGAGGAACGCATTCATTCCTGACAAGGTTCTCATTCCTGCTCCAGTTGAGGTTTATTTGTGTTGCGCGCAACGCTGAGCAAATAGGTGACGAGATCGTCGAGATCCTGACGGCTGAGCCTCGATCCATAGTCGCCGGGCATCAGTGAACGGGGTTGATAGTCGATGCTCCGCAACTCCACTCTGTTGAGCAGATGCAGTGTGCCGTCAATGGTCTGAAGCTGCAAAGAGAAGTTGTCTTCATTACGTGCAATGCCGGTCAGGGTTTGCCCGTCCCCCGTAGTAACGACTACGGTTCGTTTTCGAGGATCGAGATTTCGGTTGGGGTCGGTGATGGCGGTTCGAATGTCGGCTGCCGACTGACCTTCGGCGTAGCGGGAAAGATCCGAGCCGATGAAGCCGCCCTCGCCTTTTATCGTGTGACACTGCGAGCACCCTGACTGCCCAAAGAAGAGAGATTTTCCTTGTTTTGGATCGCCGGAAAGATCAGCCGCTCCGGCTTGACCCTGCAGGCTTCGCAGGTAGCGAACCACAGCCTGAATTCGGACCGGACCAAGAGAACCGAAGGCGGGCATGCCGGTTGCTGGAACTCCTTCCCGGACAATCTGCAGCAGAGCTTTGTCCGGCAAGCGTCGAACTTCCCGCCGCCGGGAAATGTCCGGACCGCGCTCTCCACCTCCGCCGTCGAGCCCGTGGCAAGCAGCGCAAGTGGTCGCGAAGATCTGCTTGCCCGCGCCTTCACTCCTGCTCTCAGAAACCTTGTCTACTTGCTGGGCCTGGAATCGACCGGGCACGCACAGATGACCTGCCACTGCCAGCAGCAACAGCGAGCATCGCAACCAACTGGCCATCTGGCTATTTTCTCTTTACCGCGATCGCGGAAATCTCAACGCGCGCGTTGTTCACCAGTCCCGCGACCTGCACCGTCGCGCGAGCTGGCTTGGGATCGGGCATGACGGCCTTGTAGGCCACGTTCATTTCAGGGAAATCATGAATGTCAGCCAGGTACACCGTGACGGAAACAATATCTTTCAAATCGAAACCGGCGGCGTGGACGATATCTTCGATGCGGGCGAGCGCCGCCTTGCTTTCCGCGCCGGTTCCACCGGGCACAAGTTTGCCGTTGGCATCAATGCCTTCCTGCCCGGCGACGTAGAGCGTGTCGCCGGCGATCACCCCATCACTGAATGGAAGATTGGCGGTTCCCGGGAGCTTCACCACTTTTCGCTCTTCGGCGAAACCCGTCAGCGTTGACGCCTGGAAAAACAGTGCAAGCACGGCAAGCGTAAGAACGGTCTTGGACAGCCAGCCTCTGAACTCTCTTCTATTCATTTCGTGTCGGCTCCTTTTTCCGTTGCAAGAATTCTCTCTTCACATTCCCTCGACAGGAGTGCTAGAGTCCGCGTTCATATATACAACCTGGAGGACGAGATGAACAAATTGCAATATTTGAGGTCTTCGCGGAAGAGTTCACTTGTGATTGCCGGAATTTTGTTCACCTGTGCGTTCTGGCAGCTGAGCTCGAACCTTTTGGCTCAGTCCTCCGGCGGTTCCCAGGCAAACGAAAACGAGGCGCTGCTCGAAAGCTATCGTCACGTTGAGGTGGCATCGGTATCCGATGCATTGGAGCAACTCACCGGCCGGAAGATGTACCTGTCGCACAAGATGCAGCCGATTTTCCCGGCCAAATTCGCCGGTTTCGCGCTCACCGTTAAGTTGAGTAAGGACGAAGGCAACAAAGATCCCGGCGCCCTGAGCGGCATGCTGGCGGCCATCGACCAGGGATCGCCGAGTTCCGTGTGGGTGATGGTGGTCGAAGACGGAGCCGATATCGCCGGAATGGGCGGCCTGATGGGCACGACCATGTCGGCGCGCGGATATGCCGGCGCGGTCATCGATGGCGGAGTGCGCGACGTCGGGCAATTGCGCAAGATAGGTTTTCCGGTTTATGCCACCGGAATTGTGCCATCAACCTCGGTCGGTCACTACCGCTTTGCCGGGTCGAATATTCCCGTCTCGTGTGATGGCGTAGAAGTACGACCGGGGGACGTAGTCGCCGCCGACGGCGATGGTGTTGTGATCGTGCCGCGCGCGAAAGCAGCAGAGGTGCTCGCGCTTGCCCAGGAAATGGATTTCAAGGAACACTCCATGTATTCGATCATCGAGAAGTACAAATCCATCCAGGAAGCAGTCAAACGGTTTGGCCGATTGTGATGCGTGGTTCGTGATTGCGTTCACGCAATTTTCGTTGGATAATGCGCGGTTCAATTAAATCGATTCAATTGAGCATGGGGATGGCAGCGAGAAGGCACTTCACCGGAAGAACGACCCCTAGGATGGCGTTGGCGATCGCTGTTTTTCTGGGTTGCCTGATGGTGGCGGCGTCTGGCGATTTGCCAGTGTCGAGAGCAGTGGTTGTCGATGTGCGCCCCGCCGACCTACTGACCTCGCCCTCAGGAGACAACTGGCTTTCCTATAACGGAGATTTGACCGGGCGCCGGTTCAGCAGCCTGTCCCAGATTAATCTCACCAATGTCGCGCAGCTGCGAGCGCAGTGGGTATTCCACTCCAGCAATTCCAACCGGATGGAAGGGACGCCGGTAGTGGTGAACGGCGTCATGTTCGTGACTTCGGCAAATGATACCTACGCCCTTGATGCGCGCACGGGACTCGTGATCTGGCATCACGTGAGGCCGATCTCCCAGGGACTGGTTGATGATGCGTCGGGTCATCTCAGTCGCGGCGTGGCAGTGTGGCACACGCGTGTATACCGGCAGACCGACAACGCCCATTTGCTCTGTCTGGACGCCCGTTCGGGGCACTTGCTGTGGGACGTCGCCTACGCGGACTGGAACAAGAATTACGGCGCGACCGCGGCGCCCCTGGTAGTGAACGACAAGGTGATCGTGGGCACCTCAGGCGGAGACGATGGCGTGCGAGGCTTTGTGGCCGCCTATGATGCGAACACCGGTAAGCTGGTTTGGCGTTTCTGGACCATTCCCGCTCCCGGAGAATTCGGTTCCGAGAGTTGGCCCGGAAACAGTTATCTGCACGGCGGCGGAACCACCTGGATGCCGGGCACGTATGACGCTGAAACCGGCACGCTGTACTGGACGACCAGCAACCCGAGTCCGGATTTCGATGGCGCGGTGCGGCCAGGCGACGACCTGTACACCGATTGCGTGCTGGCGCTCAATGTGGACACGGGAAAATTGAAGTGGCACTTTCAATTCACCCCTCACGATCTCTTCGACTACGATGCGACTGAAACCCCGATCCTGATTGATGCCGTTTATCGGGGCGAGCAGCGCAAGCTCCTGGTGCAGGCCAATCGGAATGGTTTCATCTATGTGCTGGATCGCGCGAATGGGAAATTTCTGTCAGCTGTACCATTCGTGAAAAAGCTGACGTGGGCGAAGGGGGTTGATGCGCACGGTCGGCCCAATGTTTCCGGTCTTAAGCCGACGCCCGAAGGTACCCGAATATGTCCCGGCTACGGCGGCGCCACCAACTGGTTTGCGCCGTCTTACAACGAGTCTACCCATCTGGTATATTTCCTCGCCCTTGAGGAGTGCGAGATGTTTTTCTACAAGCCGCAGGATTTCGCGGAAGGGAAAACTTTTTACTCGACCGGAGTAAAGCGAATTCCAGGGGAAGCATCACAGAAAATACTTCTTGCCTACGATCTGGACAAGCAGTCTTTCGCATGGAGCTATCCGCAAATAGGGCGTGCGCGCTCGTCAGGAGGAACCATGACCACGGCCACGGGCCTGGTCTTTTTTGGCGATGACGCGCAATCATTCGAGGCAGTAGACGCCCGTACCGGAAAGCCGCTATGGCACTTCAATACAGGACAGGACTTCGGCGCTTCACCCATGAGCTATGCCGTTCTAGACAAGCAGTACGTGGCGGTTGCCGCCGGAAGCGATATTTTCAGTTTTGCATTGCCGTAAAACGCTGTCAGTCAAAACGAATAATCACCGAAGCCACAAAATCCAAGGAGATTTCATCATGACCTCGACATTCTTCAATCGTAGAAAGCTGATGACCTCGTTCGCCGCTGTAATGTCTGCCGTTGGCGCAGGAACATTGATGGCCACGAGCGGCCAGGCCAAGACCCGGGATGCCGGCGTGCGCAAGCTGGGCCGGGATGGCAAGCCAGCGGACGGAAAGCAGATGATCACTGCACTGATCACGCACAACGGCCTGCTCTACATCGCCGGGCAGGGCGCCAACTCGAACGGACCTGTGGGCAAAGATGACATCGACAGCCACACCACGAAAGTGATGGAGAACGTGAAAGAGCTGGTCGAAACCGGCGGCGGCACCATGGACAGCGTGCTGCAGCTCACGGTTTACCTGGCGAGCATCGATTACTACGAGCCCATGAACAAGATATTCAAGACGTATTTTCCCAACGGCGGTCCGGCGCGCACCACGGTGGCTGTGGCCGCGCTTCCGGGGAATTCGATGCTGGAGATCAACTGCATTGCCGCCATCGTGCGGAAATAAAGCTCGAACCTAGACTCGCCGCAGGCATAAAAGGAGAGCAGATCATGCGACTAGCGAAGGGATGGAATCGCCGCAGCTTTCTTGGAACACTGGGAATGATTGCTGGTTCGATGATTCCCGGTTCGATGATGGCGTCGAAGAAGCTGTTCGCGGCACGAAGACGAGCGCCAAAGTCAGCGGCTTCGGCCAATCGGGCAATCCCTACGAAGAGCTGGGAGTGACCACCGTCATCAATTGTGAAGGGACGATGACCATGCTGGGCGGCTCCATCCTGCGCCCGGAACTGGAAGCCGTGATGGCCCAGGCCGGACGCCACTTCGTCAGCATGCCTGAACTGGAGGTGGCGGCGGGCAAGCGAATCGCCGAAATGCTCAAGCTGCCGGATGGGTACACCGCGCTGGTGACTTCTGGCGCGGCGGCTGCGATTCAGTCAGGACTGGCCGGAATCCTTACCGGCGACAACGAAGCATTCATCAAGCAGTTGCCGGACCTCACCGGACTGAAGTCGGAAGTCATCATCCAGAAATCCCATCGCAACCCGTTCGACCACCAACTCCGCACCACCGGCGTAAAGCTGATCGAGATTGAAACGCGCGACCAATTGCGCCAGGCGGTCGGCCCGCGGACCGCCATGATGCACTTCACCAACTTTGCCAATGCCGCCGGACAGATCAAAGTGGATGAGTGGGTGAAGCTGGCGAAGGAATACAAGCTTCCGTGCATGAACGATGCGGCGGCCGACACGCCGCCGGTCTCGCATCTTTGGGATTACACCAACATGGGCTACGACCTTGTCACCTTCAGCGGGGGCAAAGCCATGCGCGGTCCGCAGTGCGCCGGATTGCTGATCGGGCGCAAAGATCTGGTGGCCTACGCACTGCTGAACAACAGTCCCGCACGAGGACACGTTGGGTCGCAGTTCGAAAGTGGGCAAGGAAGAAATTATTGGGATGGTGAAAGCGCTGGAGCTCTATCTCAACGAAGATCATGAGGCGCTGGCGACAGAGTGGCAGGGACGGCTGGAGTTAATCTCCCGGCAGATCGTGCGGGTGCCGGGAGTCAGCACGGCATTTTTCGTTCCCGACATTGCGAATCACGTGCCTCATATGCAGATTACCTGGGACGCGGCGAAAATCTCTCTGACTCCGAAGCAAGTCTCTCAACTTCTGAGAGAATCCAAGCCGGCGATTGTGATGGGGCCGGTGAAGAGAAGCCGGGCCTCGTCCATGAACTCGTTTATGCTGCAGCCGGGCGAAGACAAGATTGTCGCTGATCAACTGGTCCGGATCTTCCGCGAGCATTCCGCGTGAGAGTGATGCGGGCATCCCTGACCAACGACATTTCTGAGGAACGATGGTGAACGACGCCAGGACGAGCCATGTGCGCTGGTTTCTGGTGTGCTGGCTGTTCATCCTGAGCGCGGTTTCTTACCTTGACCGGGTGAACATCTCGGTTGCCGGACGTTCCATCGCCGAGGAATACGGACTGAGCAACGTGCAGTTGGGTTACGTGTTCAGCGCGATGCTGATCGGTTATGCGCTGTTTCAAACCGTAGGCGGAAGACTGGCCGACCGCTTCGGACCTCGCCGCGTGCTGACCGCGGGCGTCGTATGGTGGGGAATCTTCACCGGACTGACGGCCCTGGTGCCGTCCACAATCCGTGGGGCGCTGTTTCTGTTCATCGCGATCCGCTTTCTCCTCGGCGCCGGGGAAGCAGTCGTTTATCCTTCGTCGAACCAATTTGTGGCGCGATGGATTCCGGCGCACGAGCGCGGTGTCGCCAACGGCTGGATTTTCGCCGGCGTCGGCGCGGGCGCCGGCCTTTCACCGCCGTTGATTACCTACTTCATGCTGCACTACGGCTGGAGATCGTCGTTCTGGGCGTGTGCCATCATCGGCCTGATCGCGGGAGCGGTCTGGTATCTCATGGCTCGCGACACGCCCGCGGAACATCCGTGTGTGTCCGCAGTCTGAGCTGGCGACGATTCGATCTGGATTGCCGATCGAAGCTGGGAATACGGGCGATGGAGGTTTGGTTCCGTGGCGAATTGTCTTTCGGAGCAGGGAAGTGCTGGCGGTCACAGCCAGCTATTTTTGCTTCGGCTACACCGCCTGGATTTTCTTCAGCTGGTTCTTTATCTACCTGGCCCAGGTCCGCGGGCTGAATCTGAAAGCGAGCGCGTTTTACGCCATGCTTCCACCGGTGGCGATGTCAGTCTGCAGCTTTGTGGGGGGCGCTATCAGCGACCGGCTCACGAAGTGGCGCGGCCCCCGATTGGGACGGTGCGGCCTGGCGGCGTTCAGCATCGCCCTGGCTGGAATATTTATCGCCTTCGGCTCCCAGGTTGACAGTGCGCGCGTGGCGAGCATTGTTCTGGCCGGCGGAGCGGGGGCGCTCTACTTGTCGCAGAGTTCGTTTTGGTCAGTGAGCGCAGACATTGCCGGCAAGGCATCCGGCTCGGTTTCCGGCTTCATGAACATGGGGGCGCAAATTGGCGGAGCCGTCACGGCGTCACTCACGCCCGCAATCGCCGCCCGCTTTGGTTGGACCGCATCATTCCTTGTGGCCGCGGGGTTGTGTCTGCTGGGAGCGGCGGCGTGGCTGATGGTTGATCCCACGCGAATCCTGAGTCCCCAGGACCCAGTGAGTGCCGCCGGCAGCCAGAGTGTGGCACCTTAGTGAATGCAAGCATCAAGAGGGCTGACTATGCGGGAAGCGATCCAAAAATGTGTCGGAGCGACACTCATACTTGTCATGATTCTTCTCACACCCAACGCCAAGGCACAAACGCCTCGCTATGATCTGCTGTTGAAGGGCGGGCACGTGATCGACCCCGCCAATCATGTGGACGGAAACTTCGACGTCGCAGTCTCTGGCGGGAAGATCGCTGCCGTCGAAAAAGATATTCCCGCCGGTCAGGCCGGGAAGGTCGTCGATGTTTCAGGTCTGTACGTCACGCCCGGCCTGGTGGATATTCACGCTCACGTTGGTCATGGCGGAGCGCCGCTCAACTGGTTTGCTCCCGACGCTCGCGCCCACATCGAGCCCCTGGGCATTCCCGCCGACATTGCGCTGCAATCCGGCGTCACGACCCTGGTGGATGCGGGCAGCGCCGGCGCCGAAACGTTTCTTCAGGAGAAAGAAGAGGTCATCGATCAAGCCAAAGTTCGCGTGCTGGCTTTTTTGAACATCGTGGGCAACGGCATGAACGGTAGTCTCGAGCAAACCGTAGACCAGATGGACGTGAAGCGATGCGCGGAGACCATCCGCAAATATCCGGAGGTCATTGTCGGGGTAAAGACGGCGCACTACTGGACCGACGATCCCTGGGACGCGGCACATCCGCCGTGGGCCGCGGTGGATCGGGCCGAAGAGTGCGCGCAGACGGTCGGTCTGCCTGTCATGTTCGACTTCTGGCCGCGTCCGGAGAGGACCTATGCCGAGCTGATCCTCAAGAAAATGCGGCCCGGCGATATCCATACTCACGTCTTCGCGCAGCAATTTCCCATCATCCTCCCTGACGGCAAGTTAAATCCCATCATGGCGGAGGCGCGAGCCCGCGGCGTGATTTTCGACGTCGGACACGGGGCGGCCAGCTTCTGGTTCCGCAATGCAGTCCCCGCGGTCAGGCAAGGCTTCATTCCTGATTCCATCTCCACGGATCTGCATACCCTCAACTACACCGTGCTGAGCATGACGCAGGTCATGTCCAAATTCCTGGCGATGGGGGTGCCGTTGGACGAGATCATTCGCCGCTCCACAGTGAATCCAGCGCGCGAGATTCGCCGGCCTGAGTTGGGAACGCTGTCCGTCGGCAAAGAAGCCGACATAGCCGTACTGGAAGTGCTGAATGGGAAATTCAGTTACATCGACTGCGGTTTCGCGCGGATGGATGGGACGGGCAAATTAATCGCACGCATGACAGTGCGGGCGGGACGCATCCTCTACGATCCTTCCGGTTTGAGCATGGTCGAGTGGGAAAAAGCTCGTCCGCAATATTTCAGCACGCCCGCGTTGGGGACGTCTCCGCCCGCAAGAGCCGACGACTACCCCCGGGAGTAAGGCCGGCGATTACTGTTTTTCTTGCGAGTGCGCCAGCATCAGGAAAGAAATTCCGTTGGAACGGTAGAGAGCCTTGCCGTCATCCTGAGGTTCGCCGCGTACTTTGCCTGTGCGTACCGTTTCAATAGCAGTCACTAATGTCGCCAGCACCTCAGGCTGTGCGAAGGGCACGTTGTGTGCGCCGAGGACGAGCTTGAGTTGCGGGGCCAGAGCTGCCAGGCGCTTGACCGAAGCGACGTAGTCATCGAGATTGGTCTCCGGACGAAACAGCCAGATAGGTGCGGGATAATATGTGTCGCCGCTGAACAGCAATCCGTGGGCGCGATCGAGCAGAGAGATGGCATCCGGAGTGTGGCCCGGAGTAGAAATAACTTCCAGCGTACGGCCGCCAAGATCGATCCGGTCGTGGTCGTGAAGAAAGCGGGAAATCTTCCAGGGCCGGGTTGCGTACGACTTGGAGTCAAAACCTTTCGGCAGGTCACCGCAGATCATTCCCGGGCCTAGTTCGTCCTGCGCGTCCTGGCGCGAACCCTTGGCGTTGGTACGAGTGAAATCGGTGTCCATTCCGTAGACAGTTTCGAACTGCCAATTGCCGCCCACGTGGTCGTCGTGAGTGTGGGAGTTGAGAACGATGATGGGCAAATGGGTAAGCTCACCGGTAACTTTGCGAATGTCGCTGATGCCCATGCCGGTGTCGAACAGCAGCGCCTGTTTTTCACCCAAGATCAGGTAGGAAATTGTTTCTTCCGCCTGATGCGGTTCGTAAATGGCGAAGACCTGCGGAACGACTTGATAGACCTCGAACCACGGGTCAGTTACCGGGACACGTTCCAGGGTCTTGTATTCGGGACGCGGGAGCGCGCGGCACCACTCGGGCTTGTCGGGTTGGGCCGGCTGTGCGCTCAGAAGGGTGGTCAGGAAAGCTACGACAGCGGCCAGTGATCTGATTTTCTTCACCGGTTACGCCAACTCCAGGTCAATCTTCTTCGCCGCAGGATCCAGCTTGGTGATCCGGAATTTGCGAATCTGCCCGGTGCGCACGGCTTCGGGTTTGGACTCGACCGCGGCGGCTCCGCCCTTCCAGTGCGCCTTGAGCTTCGAACTCAGCGATGACAAGTCTGGCTTCGATGCGGACTGCACCACTTCTTCCGACGATTTATTCGCGGCAGTGACGGCGGCAATCCGGCAGGTCGCGTTGATGCCGTCTCCCAGTTCAACGCGGGCATTTCCGCCCGAAACCTCGCCCATGCGTCCCGTGACCACATCGCCGACCTTGTGTTCGGCGATGTATTCATCCAGGCTGGTGGGGACGAGTTGCTTCATGCCCAGGCGCAGCAGGCGCTTTGCCGTGTCCACGGAGAGGACTTGCGCTTTTACCAGTTGTCCAACCTTCAACACATCCTGGGGATATTCGATGCGTTTCTCGGCGCTGATATCGCTGACGTGAATCATTCCCTCGATACCTTCGGCAAGCTGCACGAACGCGCCGAACTTGGTGAGACTCGTGACCGGCCCTTCAATCACCGAGCCCACCGGAAAACTCTGCGGCACGTTGGCCCACGGATCTCCCAGCGCCTGCTTGAGGCCGAGAGCAATGCGGTGTTCTGCCTGGTTCACTCCCAGTACCACGACTTCCACAGTTTCGCCTGGCTTCACCACGTCGCTGGCGATTCTGACTTTCTTGGCCCACGACATTTCCGAAACGTGGATCAAGCCTTCGATTCCGGGCTCCAGTTCCACGAAGGCGCCGAACTCGAGCACGCGCGTGACGGTGCCGCGCGCCCGCTCGCCGAGTTTGTATTTTTCTACCGCCGAATCCCACGGGTCTTTCTGCAGTTGCTTCATGCCCAGCGAGATGCGCCGCTTCTCGGGATCGACCTTGAGCACTTTCGCTTCGACTCTGCTGTCCCACCGAGAGCACGTCCGCGGGTTTGTTGACGCGGCTCCAGGCAATCTCGCCCACATGCAGCAAGCCGTCCACTCCGCCGAGGTCGACGAAGGCGCCATAGTCGGTGAGGCTGCGGACCGTGCCGCGTACGATTTCGCCTTCGCGGATCTCCGAGTAGCGGCGTTCTTTTACGCCGCGCTCTTCTTCTTCGGCGAGGGCACGCCGGTCAACCACTACATCTTCCTCGGTCGCGTCGAGCTTGATGATTCGGCAGCGGATTTCCTGCCCAACCAGTTTCTCCATGTCGGCTGCGTCGCGAACGCCGCTGCGCGAGGCTGGCATGAATGCGCGTACCCCAACGTCCACGCTGAAGCCGCCCTTGATTACGGCGGTGACCATTCCCACGATCGTCGCTTTGTCGGCAAAGGCCTGCTCCAAGGACGACCAGTCCGTGGGCTGCGCAATCTTCTGGCGGGAGAGTTCGTAGTAGCCTTCCGGATCGCGGCCCTTGACCGACACCGGCATCTTGTCGCCCGGCTTTACGGCTGCGCCCTGGAACGCAGCCAGAGGAATGATGCCTTCGGTCTTGAAACCAATATCGAAGAAGACGGACTCGGCAGAAACGGCGATCACCGTTCCTTCGAGCTGTTTTCCGTTATCTTCCTTCTTGCGGGAATGGGTCTTTTCGTACTGCGTGAGAATATCTTCGAATGACTCGTTGGATTCGGCGACACGGAGCGGTTCTGGGGCGATTGGATTCGACATGAGAGGGTCAGAGATGGCCGTATTGCGAATACAAATCAGGATAGCATTCTGGGTGCGTATCCGGTGCCGCGGAAATCTGGAAAGCACCAGATACCGCCTAAGTAGGTCTAGGATGTTTCTTGCTCAATTCCTCAAGTTTCGGAAACGACCAGGGCGCGCTGGCTGTGCATGCGGGTGGGTCTGAGCCGGTCTGGACGGCCTTGGCTAATATTTCGAGGGCCAGGCCCGCAGTGGGAGGCGTAACCACGGTTGCGGCCAGCAGTCCCCGTCGGACCCACTCCTGGCCAGTCTTGGTCACACCGTCGCACCCGGTGAACGGCACTTTCAGCCAGTGTTCTCGTTCCTGGGTGTCTGTCAACTCCGCAAATGCTTTGTGTGCGCCTATCGCCATTGCATCGTTCTGGCAGCCAACCAGCCGAATATCCAGTTTTCGCGACGTGCTCAAGGACAGCCATGACTTGATGGCATGGTGTCCGCTGCGCTCCGTCCAGTCCCCCTTGAGCACTTTCAATTCGAGCCCGGCGGGCTTGGCGGAAAGCATGCCCTTCGTCCGAAGCGAGGAAACACCGGCGCCGGAGGGGCCTTCGATATACAAGATGTTGCCTTGTTCTACCAGCGCCGCGAACTGCTTGGCCTGAATGCTTCCCACTTCTACCTGGTCGGTCGTAACTGCAAAGACCGGAGCGCGGCGGCCCCGGCGCAACTCGGAAATATGTTCCGATTCGCGGTTCAGAATCCCCCAGCCAATGCCAGCCGCCACCGCCGCCTTCGCCACCTGGATCATTTCCGTGCCCACGGGTTCGACGATAATTGCGTCGGTACGCAGCGCTGTATTCTGGATAATCTTGATCAACTGCTGGGTCTGATTGACGGCGTCATTGTCGGCGTAAACGACCTGGATTCTGAGGCCGAGCCGAGCAGCGGCCTCTGTGGCTGAGGCCGCCTGTTCGGCCTGGTAATCATTGTCACTCGTGATGAGCGCAACAACCACATTCAGGTTGTTCATCGAGGTCGAGGCGTACGCGGGCTCGCCGATGCCTCAATGTAGCTGTAAGAAACCGCGATGTCGATTCACAGAAAGGTTCCCTGGCTTGGAATCTGGGCTAGATAAAGCTGTTAAAGTGAGCGCAGTCTTCCCGGCGCCTTCGTGTGGCGAAGGCTCCAAAACATGACAACGCAGTATAGTATCTGCGCCATGTGGAAACTTGTTCTTCTGTCACTGTGCCTGTCCATTCCTACCGTTGCGGCCGAGAAGATGTCGGCGCCGCAGTTGATCGATCTGGCCAAGTCCAACCCTGCGGGTTTGCATGACGCCGTCACGGGAACCTTCGACGCCAAAGACTTGAAGGAAGGGACAGCCTGGGCCGGCCGCGGACCGGATTTCTTTTTTGCCACCCAGGCGCCATCACAACCGTCATTGATTATTGACCAGGCTCCCGGTCCGCAAATGCAGCATCTCGACAACTCGGATCTTTGGTATGCGGTGGCGCATGTCGAGCCCGTAGGCCGCCTGCACTCGTTCCATTACGTAGTGAATGGCGCGAACTTCGGCGGAAAGCTGGATCTGCCGGCGTTCGGCCTTCTTTCTTATCTGCAACCGTCGGTCCCATCAGGAACCCTGTCCGACAAAATTGTTCACACCAGCAAGATTTACGACGGCATGAAGAGCGAATATTGGATTTACGTGCCGGCGCAATACGATCCGAAAACCCCGGCAGCGCTCATGGTTTTCCAGGATGGCGGCGGCTACACCAAGCGTGATGGAAACAATCCCACGCTCAACGTCCTCGACAACCTGATCGCGCAGAAGAAGATTCCCGTGATGATCGCCGTGTTCATCAATCCTGGGGACATTGCTGACTCGCCGGGCACGCCGACCTACAATTTCGTGAAGGCGTACTCGGACAAATGGCACCGCACCCTGAAAGACTCCATGCGCAGCACGCTGTATGACACCGTGAGTGACCGCTACGTCCGCTTTCTGCGGGATGAAGTCCTGGCGGATGTACAGGCGCGATACAACATTCGCAAAGACGCGTATAGCTGGGCGATCACGGGTCTATCGTCGGGCGGCATCTGCTCCTTCAATGCCGCATGGCAGATGCCTGAGCGCTTCAGCCGGGTGATTTCGTGGATTGGCAGCTACGCCAGCATCCAGTGGAAGGAAGACCCCAGCGTTCCGGATGGAGGTCAGGACTATCCCGAAAAGATTTTGCGCGAGCCCAAGCGCAATATTCGAGTGTGGCTGCAGGACGGTTCCGAGGATCAGGAGAATGACCGCTACGGAAGCTGGCCTCTGGCTAACATTCGCATGGCGAACGCGCTCAAGCTGAAGGACTACGACTTTCACTTCAGCTTCGGCAAGGGCACACACAACTCCGGACAGGGCGCAGCTGAGTTTCCCGAAGAGATGATCTGGCTCTGGCGAGACTACGATCCGGCAAAAACCGGGCAGACTTACGAGATGGATCCGTCAGAAAAGACCAAGCCGCTGTTCCGCGTAGAGATTGCAAATCGCGAGGCCCAGTAAAGGGATTCGTGGGGATTGATGTGGTCGCGGGCGACTCGCCCGCGTTGCAATGGCCATTGTTCGGAGACATCGTCGAGCTGCGCCCGACCGCACAAGCGCGAGCGCTCGCCCCACATTTCTGTCAGTGCAAGACCGGAGTTGCGTTGCTGGCGACGCAGACCCACTTGCGGTCCTTGTACAACCAGGTATCCACGAAGCGCTCGCGCCGAACGTAACTCTTGCCGCCTTCGACTCCCTTGGCTCGAAATACTCCGGTTGAGATGGCAGTGTTGCCGAACACATGCACACTCATGGATTCCGGCGAGACTTGCTGTTCCTGAGAATTGTTTCGGGTGGCTTTTACATCTGACAGAAACTCGGCCTTGCTCTGGACCGAGCCGTCATCGTTGATCAGCACAATCTCGTTGTCGAGGATCGAATCCAGGGCGCGAACGTCCCCGGCCTTGTAGGCCTGGTTCCAGGCCTTCTCCAGCGCAACGATTTTGGATCGCACGGCGGATTCGGAATCGTCTTGGGCCCGCACGGACAAACTCATCGTGCAGACCACGATCATCAAGCAAGCGCTCACTTTCATCGTGGAGCCTCCTGACGTTGCGTATGGCTATGCAGTATAGGCCAACCTGATCGGCTATCTCATAGGGAGTATCCAAGAAGGAATTCCACCGCCGAGAACGCCGAGTAGCCGCGGAGGAATTGTATCGGTGTGCTGTGCGATCTCGGCGGTTACATGTTCGTGTGCTTACTACTGTACTGACGCATCCTGCTTCCTGAAGTGATCCAGAATTGCCTCCGCCTGGGAACGCGTAACCACCGAGGAAAGCGCCGCCGAATCTGCCTGTTTGATAGCCTGCACGCTGCCAAAATGTTGCAGCAGTCGCCGGGTCGTACTCTCGCCGACGCCTGGGATCTCCCGCAGCTCCGTGGAACGGTCGCGCATCTGGCGCCGTTTGCGGTGGAAGGTGACGGCAAACCTGTGAGCTTCGTCGCGGATCAGTTGCACCAGATGCAGCACCGGCGAGTGATGATCGAGCGCGACCGGTTCGTTCTCCTGGCCCGAAACGTAGATAATTTCCTCGCGCTTGGCGATCGCCGCCAGCGGCTGGTTGATGATCTCCAGCGCTTCCAGCGCCTCGGCGGCCGCATGCAACTGGCCCAGGCCGCCGTCAATCAGCACCAGGCTGGGCATTTTCTTTTGTTCCTCCTGAATACGCTTGTAACGGCGCGTGACCACCTCTCGCATGGAGGCAAAATCGTCCACACCAATCACGTCGCGGATGATGAATTTGCGGTAATCCGACTTCTTCATCTGGCCGTCTTCCCACACCACCATGGAAGCCACGGTCTCGGCTCCCTGGATGTGAGAAATGTCGAAACACTCGATGCGATGCGGCCGTTCCGGCAGCCCGAGCGCGTCCTGTAGCGCTTCCTGGATCGCCTTCGCGTTCGGCTTCATCACTCGAAAGCGTTGATCGTAGGACTGCTTGGCATTGTTGCCAGCCAGATCAAGAAGCCCTCGTTTGTCCCCGCGCTGGGGGACAAGGATATGAACTCGAGTGGGACGGGCGCCCTCGCCCGCCACTTGCTCGGAGAGCAGATCTTCGAGCACTTCTCGATCCTCAAACTCAACCGGAACGTAGATGTTCCGCGGAACGTAAGGCTGGCCGATGTAAAGCTGGTTTAGGAAAGCAGAGAAGAATTCGCCGGGATGGAACGATTCGGTCAAGCGATTTGCGTCCTCGCCCGTCAAGTCTTCCGGCTGGACTGTCGAGCTTTGCTCGGCTGGGCGGGCGGGGGCGCCCGCCCCTGCGTGGTCGGTGGCGATTTCCGGCAGATCTTCCCAGAAGAACTCTCGACGGTCGAGCACTCTGCCGCCGCGCATGTGGAACAGGTTTACCGCGAGCATTCCGTTTTCATAGTGGTAGCCGAAGACGTCAGCGTCGTCGCCTTCGACCGCGGCAATGCGCTGTTTCTCCTGCAACTGCTCCACCGTGGAAATCAGGTCGCGATATTTCGCTGCTCGTTCGTATTCTTCGGCTTCGGCGGTCTGTCCCATGCGCCGGCGCAGCGAGCGCAACAAGTCGGTGGGACGACCCTCGAGAAACATTTTTACGTCGTGCACCGCCTCCTGATAGATCTCGGGTGTGGTCAATCCTTCCACACAAGGTCCCTGACAACGTTTGATGTAGTACTGCAGGCACGGACGCGGGTGATATCGCGTGAGATCAACCTTGCAGGAGGGGACCATGAAGTGCCGGTGGATCAGGTCCACGATGCGATACGCCAGGTTTGCCGGGAAATACGGGCCGTAGTACGCGCTGCCATCCTTACGCAGTCGCCGCGTGACGTATACGCGGGGAAAACGCTCGCCCAAGGTGAGCTTCACGTATGGATAAGTCTTGTCGTCGCGCAGTAGAATGTTGAAGCGCGGTTTCTTCTGTTTGATCAGGTGGTTCTCAAGCGCCAACGCCTCTTTGTTGTTGGCCACGACGATGTAATCAACATCCACCGCCTCGCGTACCAGGGAATCGGTCTTGGCATCCTCCCATCGTCCTTCGCGGAAGTACGAAGACACGCGGCTGCGCAGATTGTTGGCCTTGCCGACGTAGATAACCTCTCCTTCGGCGTTCTTGTAGAGATACACGCCGGCGGAGGTTGGCAAGCTGCGGATTTTGGCCTGAAGATCCATTCCTACTACCCATTTTAGATGATTAGCAATGTGGACCATGGCCGCGCTCAAGGTGTAGCGTGCCAGGAATCTCCACGAATAATTCCGGTACTTGGTCCGGTCAATCAGATCCGTGCAAATCCGGGGCCGCTTGTTGCCGTGCCACGGTGCATTAAACTGCACCATATAAAATTTCCTCAGTTCGTAACGCCTTTGCACGAAAGTTGCTGGCCGGCCGCACCCGTCCCCGGCACCGAAAACCTCTTAAGTTACGTATCATCAGCATGTTACAAGCCAGTGTCACCATTTCCACTGTTGGCACCATCCGTGCTCTTGTTACAATGCGAACGCGAGAGAAGCCCTCCCCGGCTAACCGCGTTGACAGATTTTAGAATCAAAGAAACTGAGTTTCGCGAGATGAGTGAGGAAGGAGCCCTCCTACAATGAATCGCACTTCGTTAATCGTTCTACTGGCGACAAGCTTGGCGGCCTCGGTCGGATGTTCCAGCAAGAATTACGTTCGTCAAGAGACCACGCCGCTGATCAACAAGACTAATGAGCTTGATGATCTGACTGCCAAGAACACCAATGCCATCAAAGATGTGGATGCGCGGGCGCAGGCCGCCATTCAAGAAGTAACGGCCAAGGCTGCCGCGGTTGACCAGAAGGCGCAAGCCGCCGCCGACCAGGCAGGACAGGCCCAGACCCAGGCCGACAACGCTGTCCATCGCGTTGATTCGCTGCAGAACACCGTGGCCAATCTGGACAACTATCGCGTCGTAACTGAAACCGCCGTCCATTTCGGTTTCGACAAGGACAACCTGACCAAGACCGCGCAGGATGCTCTTGACCAGCTCTCAGCCGACGTGGCCAACACCAAGGGCTACATCATCACGGTCGAAGGCGGCACCGACTCAGTAGGCGACGCGGAATACAACTACGCCCTGAGCGAGCGACGTGCTGATTCGGTCATTCAGTACCTGGCATCGAAGCACAGCATCCCGGCGCACAAGATTTATCTGATCGGGCTGGGCAAAGATAAGCCGGTAGAGCCGAACACCACCCGGGACGGACGCGCCAAGAACCGTCGCGTGGATGTCCGCCTCATGACCAATACGACTGACGCAGCTCCGGCGCAGCAGGCTCCGGCAGCCGCGGCTCCGCCGTCCATGTAAATTTCGGCAGGCTTTCACCAACTCCAGCTGCTCCACTTCCCCCGTGGAGCAGCTATTTTTTTGACGCCTGCCGTCAGACGTCGTACCTCGAAGTTCATATCGTAGCGTCGATTGATTGGATTCAGCCGAGGTCCGAAGTCCGACGCCTGACGCCGCTTTTCAGCGTTACAATAGGTTGATGCGGCGACTGATTTTTCTGCTGGCGGTCTGCTTATGCCTGTTGATTCCCGGCGTGGGGCAGGCCCAAGACGGCGAGAGAGACGCGAATCAAAATCAGCCGCCTCCGCGTTCCGATCGCAATAAGGAAGCGGGAGAAAGTTCCAGCCGCGACAGCCGAATTGATCTGAGCCCGCCCAGCAACGACGCCAAAGACCATCCCAACAGCACTCTGCCGCGGGACGAGGCGGACGATAATGCTTCCGCCGACGTAACGGAGTTCCACACTTTCGATCCGCATCGGGCAGCAAAGGACATCGAAGTCGGTGATTTTTATTTCAAGAAGAAAAATTACGGCGCGGCTCTTGAGCGTTACCGCGAGGCGCTGTTCTACAAACCCAATGATGCCCTCGCCAACTTCCGGATGGCGCAAGCCTTAGACAAACTGGCCCGACTCGACGAGGCCGTCGAGCATTATCGGGAGTATTTGAAAATCATGCCCAACGGTCCTCAAGCAGAAGAGGCGAAAAAGGCCCTCGAGAAACTCAAAGCGAGCCCACCCTCAGAAAAAAGCCAGGCCAAGCAATAGCCCTCTGTCATCCTGAGCGGAATCTTTCCATTCGCTCGCGAATGGAAAGATGCAGTCGAAGGACCCCTATAGTCATCCCAGCAGCTGCGATCTACTTCTCCACGCGAATAAAATCTCCGCTGGACGCATTCACCGCCACTCTCAGCTTGTAGTCATCGCGGGTCACCCCGTAAATCACATGCCAGATCAGCTCGTTGGTCGCCGAACTCCAGTCGAGCACGTAAATAAGCGAAGTATCTGGGCTCTTGGCCAGAAGTTTATCGCCGCCATGTTTCTGGGCAACTTCCAGCGCCTTGTCCGAGTCCACCTTAAGGAAAGCGACGTCGAAAATCTGAGTGTTGGTGTTGGTCGGACTATAGGTGTCTTCCGTGCCGGGATTGATGCCACGGTCGGAGCCGACTTCCCCCGACCATGTATAGGACTTCACACCGCGTTGCAAAGGCGAGGCGAAGGATGCCCGCCATATCCCCGACTTTCCCTCTTTGCCCTTGGCGTCGTCGGTAATCGTTGATTCGAGACGGTAGGGCTGGGCGTCGCGAGCCCACCCACGCGCGGCGATCAAGAGTCTCTGGAAGGCAACTCGTCCCGTGACGAATTCCGCAGGCTTGGGCTGCGGTTTCTCGACAGGCGCCGGTGTGGTCGGTTGCGACGAGCACCCAGTCATCATCAGCAGCGCGAGCATTGCCATCAGCAACTTCTTCATAGCTACCTTCCTGTCATGCGTAGGAAATTTTGCAACCGGAAATACCGGGGTTATTCTACTAGAGAGAGCAATCCGAGGAACCATGGATTCGTATTTGGAACGTTTGCAGCAGGCGATCGCTACCGCGACCAGCGATATCAGCAGCGAGCAGCTGACGCGGAAGCCGGCAGGGAAGTGGAGTGTGGCGGAAGTGCTCGAGCATCTCTACCTGACCTACACGGGAACGCAAAAAGCTTTCGAGCGCTGCCTTAAAGCAGGGAAGCCGCTGGCCAGTATCCCCACTTTCAAACAAAGAGTGTCAGCCGTCGCGGTCACAGAGTTTGGGTACTTTCCCGGAGGGCGGAAGTCGCCCGATCAGGTTGCGCCTAAGGGTATGTCCGCGGAAAAAGTCGTGGCCGAGATCGGTCCCCAGATCGCCGCGATGGACAAGGCGATTGCCCAATGCGAAGAGCGCTATGGCTCCCGGGTCAAGGTTCTGGACCATCCCGTTCTTGGACCTCTGACCGCCAGGCAATGGCGGAAGTTTCACCTCATTCACGGACGCCATCACGTGAAGCAGATTTCGAAGTTGAAAACGATCGAGAGCTAAGGCTGGCTTGCAATTGATGGGCACAAGTCTCGGAAAGCTGCAGCAAACCAGCAAGTTGTCATCCTGAGCGGAGTGGCTGCTTCGCGAAGCGAAGCAGCTGCGGAGTCGAAGGACCCCTAACAGCTGCACAACTTTCACCGTCAGTTGGGAATGATTTCTACGCTGTTCATAGCGTTAAGCTCCCAGGGGTCCCCTCGACTTCGCCATCCCATTCGCAAGCGAACGGGATGGCTGCGCTCAGGATGATATTGGGGATTTAGGACGTCGGGAACGACCATGTTTCCGTGGTGTTAACATCCCGGAATGAGTCTCAGCATTGACGCGCAGAACCCGGGTGTCGGGTTAACTTATTCCATTTGGTTATCAAGACGCACGAAAGTGTCATCGCTGCGGATTGCTGAACCTGCAATAGAATTAGGCGTCGAGTGCAGTTTGAGCAGGTAAGTTCGCGCAAAGGAGTGACGACATGTCTCTAGTCATCGAGAATCTTCCAGAGGCGATCCGGACTACAAAACGACAGCTTCGAGCGGCCTTGACCGAATTTAAAGAGGTCTTCCGCGACGTAGAAGCCGAGATGCGGCGGCGTGTGGAAGAAATTGTCTCCGAGCGTGAATCGGGACACGACGTCATTCCCATTGTCCAATACGAGGATGTTGCGTCGGGGAAAGTCCCCGCAGAACTGATCGCGAAGATTCGGTCACGCGGAGCCTGCGTGGTGCGCGGCACTTTCAGTACAGAAGTGGCCACCGGCTGGGATGATGAGATCGCGGCGTATGTCGACAGCAACGACCTGGACGCAAAGCTCGCGAATCGCGCCGAGGACAAGTACTTCGGCACACTGGCCGCGGCGAAGCCCCAGATTTACGGAATCTACTGGTCACGTCCCCAGGTCGAGGCACGGCAATCGGAGTCGCTGACCAATGTCCGCGTTTTCCTGAACAATCTGTGGCAGGCGGAGAACGAAGGAGTCCGTTACATCAATCCAAATGAAGCGCCGGCTTATGCCGATCGCATCCGCCGCCGGCCGCCCGGTTCAGCGTCGCTCGGGCTTTCACCGCACGTAGACGGCGGCTCGGTCGAGCGCTGGCTCGACGAGAATTTCCGCAAGGTGTATCGCCACGTGTTCGCGGGCGACTGGCGGAAGTACAACGCCTTTGCCGCCGCCTTCCGTCCGCAGGTGCAGGAAGTGGAGTCGCCTGCAGTTTGTTCGATGTTTCGCACCTTCCAGGGTTGGACAGCTCTCACGCGCCAGGGCCCGGGAGACGGAACCCTGCAACTGATTCCAATTGCCGAATCCATGGTCTACGTTCTGCTGCGGGCCATTCAGGACGATGTGCCCGAAGATGACCTGTGCGGCGCTCTCCCGGGAAGAGCTCTTTCGATCAACGATCAACAACATGGCACTCTGGTGAAGGCGCTTTCGTCCATCCCGCTGATGGAGTCCGGGGACACGATCTTCTGGCATTGCGACGTAGTTCACGCTGTCGAAAACGAACACCGCGGAAGCGGCTATAGCAACGTGATGTACATCCCGTCAGCACCGGGCTGCTCGAAGAACAGCGTTTACCTGGAAAGACAGGCGCTCACCTTCCTCGCGGGAAAGACGCCGCCGGACTTTCCTGCCGACAACTTTGAGGTCAACTTTGTAGGGCGCGGTACAGTGGCTGATTTAGACGAACGGGGCCGTGCACAGCTGGGAATTACGGAGGCACTCTACAAGAACACGCTGGCTGGCATTTCTGCCTGATCGAGTCAGAGACCAGGTCTGAACATCGGCGTCACCTCTTGAACACCTCGTCCCGCTGCGATAGGCGTTGACTTGCCCTTCTCGGGCCAATAACATGCGCGCCAAAGGGTGAGGCCTTTTTCGCTTGCTGGGCCAGACTGTCTCGCACTACCGCATTATCGAAAAATTGGGCGGCGGCGGGATGGGTGTGGTCTACAAAGCCGAGGACACCTCCCTCGGCCGCTTCGTCGCACTCAAGTTCCTGCCCGATGATGTAGCCGCTGACCCGCAAGCGCTGGAACGTTTCCGCCGGGAAGCCCGCGCCGCCTCCGCGCTGAACCATCCCAACATTTGCACCATTTATGAAATCGGCGAACACGAAGGCAAGCGCTTTATCGCCATGGAGTATCTCGAGGGTGTGACCCTGAAACACCGCATCGCGGGGAAGCCCATGGAAATCGAAAACCTGCTGATGTCGGCGATCGAGATCGCAGATGGGCTCGATGCGGCGCATTCCGAAGGCATCGTGCACCGCGACATCAAGCCGGCCAATGTCTTCATCACCAAGCGCGGCCATGCCAAGATTCTGGATTTCGGCCTGGCGAAGGTCACGGCTCCAGCCAGTTCTGCCAGCAAGGTCGCCGGCGAGGCCACGCAGTCTTCTCCGACGGCCACCGAGGACAATCTCACCAGCCCCGGGGCGGCCCTTGGCACGGTGGCCTACATGTCACCGGAACAGGTGCTGGGGAAGGCGCTGGATGCTCGTACGGATTTATTCTCCTTCGGTGTGTTGTTGTACGAAATGGCGACCGGGTTCCTTCCTTTCAAGGGGGACACATCCGGGGCCATCTTCGACTCCATTCTCCACCGGCCCCCAACTTCAATTGTCCGTCTGAATCCCGATCTACCTTCGGACCTTGAACACATCATCTCGAAGGCGCTGGAAAAAGACAGGGAAGTCAGGTATCAGCACGCTTCGGAGATGAAAGCCGATCTGATCCGGGCAAGACGCGATTCAGGCTCTGGACGTACTGAAGCATTGCCTGCGCCGCAGCCGGCAACCAAAGCAATGAACAGGTACAAGCTGATGGCCGGAATCGGCGGAGTTCTTGCTCTCGGCCTTGTCGCCTTCGTTCTCTGGCAAGGCAGGCATCGCGCTGCATCTCACGCAGGTCCCGAAAACCCAACGACCGTCGCAGTGTTGCCCTTCCAGAACTCCAGTTCCGACAAAGACACTGATTTTCTCCGCCTGGCATTGCCCGATGAGATTGCAAACACGTTGAGCTACTCGCGTGCCCTGTCCATACGCCCCTCCGCCGCCACCAGCAAGTATGTCGGGCAGGATCTGGACCTGCAAAAAGCTGGCCGCGAGATGCAGGTGTCCGACATTGTGACTGGCCACTACCTGAAAGAGGGAAACCAGCTGCAAATCACGCTCGAAGCTGTAAACGTCGAAGACAACCGGGTCATCTGGCGGGACACGCTGACCGCTGCAACTCCCGACATGATCGCGATGCGAGAGCAGATTACGGCCAAGGTCCGGCAAGGACTGTTGCCAGTCCTAGGGGGAACGACCTCGGGGGAGACTGGCACCCGCCCTAAAAACGAAGAAGCTTACGATCTTTACCTGCGAAGTGTCTCCGTGCCTCATGACCCTATTCCGAATAAAGAAGCCATCGCAATGCTGGAGCGCTCTGTGGGCATGGACGCAAGTTTTGCACCGGCATGGGAGGCCTTGGGGTTTCGCTACTACTTTGATACGACATATTCGAACGGTGGAGAAGAAACGATCCAGCGGTCCAACAAGGCTCTCGAACAGGCGCTAACTCTTGATGCCAACCTAATCCTAGCGGCGGGACAACTTGTGGTGAACCATGTGGAACGACGAGAACCGGCAAAGGCCTTGCGCGATGCACAAGCACTGGTGCGACAGCATCCTACCAGCGCGCAGTCCCATTTCACTCTCTCGTATGTTCTCCGCTACGCAGGCAGGCTAGAAGATTCTGCGCGAGAGTGCGACACCGCCTTGGCTCTGGATCCCGGCGAATTACTGGTGGCGTTCCTGCGCTTGGACGTTTATGGAACTGGGCAAAACCACGCGAGCAAAAGAGTTCATTCGACTGGACGCGGGCTCGGAATGGGTACGCTATGCCATGCCGGTGCTGCTCTTACGAGAAGGTAACGTGGCGGAGGCACGTAAGGCAGTGAACAGATGCCCACGGCTCCCCGCTATCATCGGGACCTCCTGGCAGCGTGCCTCGATCCGAAAGCGGTGCTTGAATTAGATTCGATTGCGCACCGGACAGAAAGCGCTGCGCCAATCGAGGTCGACCCGGAGACACGCTTACTATCCGGGAGCCATCTTGACGTTTTGCGGCAAAAGCTCGGCCGCTATAAACATACTTAGAGGCGCCATCGAGCGCGACTATTGCGGATATTCCCAGCTGCAGGCTGACCCCTTGCTGGCAAAGCTTCGTGGGACGACTGAGTACAATCAATTGTTGTCCGCAGCCAAACAGTGTCAGCAGAGATATCTAGCAGCACAAAACTAAATTCAAAAGCCCCCGGAGTGAACCGGAGGCTTTGGTGAATAGCGAACGTCGAGCTTGCTACTCCCGCAGCTTCGCGGGAACTCCTGCCTTGCGCGCCTGTTCCTTCAGATCGTCCAGCGCTTTCTTGGCATCATCCACAGCCTTTTGTTTCTGGGCAATCTGCTGTTTGTACTGGGCGTCTTCCTTGTCCCAAGCGGCCGAGCCGCGAAGGCGGTTGCCGGCGTCGGCGTAGAAAGCGGCGGCGCGCAGACGATACTCGCGCTGGGTCACATCCAATTCACGCGAGAGCAGGTCAACCTTGCCCTGCTGATCGGCGATCTTCTGCTTCCAGTGCATCGTTCGGGTCCGTCTTCTTGGTTGCATCCTGCGAAGCTGGAGCGGGAGCCGTCGCGCCATCTTCCGGCTTGGCGGTGTTGGTGTCGGGCGCCGGGTTGGCGTCCTCGGGGCCGGCCGAGTCCGTGGAATTTCCCACGACGCTGATGTTGTCGGAACTGGGCAAATTGTCGTTGTCGTATTTCTTGGCCGACGCCGGAGCCTTGTCCTCTTTACGGATGGAACGGGCGTAGTCGCCCAGAGGCTCGGATTGCGCGCCGGACACCCCAACCAGCATGCCGGTCAGAACGATTTCGGCCAGAAAAACATATGCGATGCGTTTCATAAGATGCTCCATTTCTTTCCGTCCTGCCGCCTCCAACCAACAGGGGACAGCATCGACGTGGTGAACTTAAGCTTTCGAACCGGCGCTCGCAGCTCTTGCGCCTGCGAGAAAGCCGCCAATCGTACGATCCAAATGCGCCGCTTCCGCTGCGATATCCGAGGCCAACTGCCGCGCCAGTTCAGGGTCCCGGCTGGCTGCGAGTTGCTGAGCGTATCCCGCGATGGTGGTCAGCGAGTTGCGCAGCCCGAGCGCCATCTCGCCGGACATTTCACCCCGCAACTCCTGCTGGCGGCGAATTTCAGTCATCTCAGTGCGGTCACTGATCAGACAGGCCGCTCCCAGGACTTCGCTGTCGGGCGCATGCACCGAACTCACCGTGATATCGAGTGTGCGTTCTTCGCCTGCCGGTGTGCGATAGTGTGCTTCCAGCCTCTGGAACCTCTTCTTCTCGCGCAGGCTGACATTCACTGCCTCGTCCAGACTCGCGTACGCGCCATCGGATACGGAAATCAGCTTGGCTTCGCGGAAGATCTCGGCTGCGCTCATCCCGGCGGGCGAAGCGAATCCGAGAATCTGTTTCGCGGACGCATTGGCCTGCCGGACCAGCCCGTTTGGAGTGAAGAAGAGCACACCCGATGAAAGATTCGAGAGCACTGCCGCGCTGATGTTCTCCGAAGTCTTGGCGCGGCGCCGCTCCAGCAATTGCAAACTCTGCAATTCATGTTTCTGCTGCTTCAGTTGCTGGATCACCGCGTGATAAGTGTGCAGCGGAAAACTCTCGGAGACTGAAACGGACGAAGGTGTGTCGGAGAAAGAACCTTCCTCGCTGATGCTGCGGCGCATACGCCGCATCATGAGCAATCCCACAATAAAAGCAAAGCCCGCGGCCACAAACACCAGCACCATACGCAGCACGATGGGATTGGTCGCCAGGGTCACAGCAACCCCCAGTACCAGCGCAGGAAACTATTGCCGTAGAACAGCGCGACCATGGCCATGCCGCCGAGAAAGACGCCAAATGGCATCTGATGGCGGCGCAGTGCGATCGCGGCCGATTCCCAGGCCCGCCGCCGCGCCTCGGCAGCCGATTCGTGATTGCGTTTGATACGCCGCCGTGTGCGCTTGATCCAGACCGCCAACACCGTGGAAACTCCGAACAGCGATCCGGCAATCGAGGCGGAAAACAAAGTGAAGATGGTCAGTTTCGCGCCGAGAAATGCCCCAATCATCGCCATCAGCTTGACGTCGCCGAAGCCCATGCCCTCAACACCCCGGGCCCGCAGATATATGGCCCCGGCTCCATAGATGAAAGACGCTCCGACAATTGCGCCCAGCACGGCATCAACCAGCGACAGCAGATGCCAGGAAACGTCGGAGCTTACCGGCAGCGAAACCAGGCCCGGCAAAAGCTGCGAAGCCAGATCATTGACCGGTACGACGAGGCTGAAGACCAGCCCCAGAGCCAGCCCCGGGAGGGTCATCTTGTCCGGCAGAAGCTGGGTTTCGGCGTCGGTAAAGATCAGCCCGAGTATCAGGAATCCGAAGGCACAATATTTGAGTGTCGCCAGGCTGGCGCCGAAATGCGCGTAGGTGGCGAGAAAGATCGCCCCGGTCAGGAGTTCCACGACCAGGTAGCGCGGCGAAATAGAAGTCTTGCAATTGCGGCAGCGTCCGCGGAGTAGGAGCCAGCTCAAAACCGGAATGTTGTCGTAAGAGGCAATGGGGCGCTCGCAGCCAGGGCAGGCCGACCGCGGCCGCACCACGGATAAATCCCGCGGCAGGCGGTAGATACACACATTCAGGAAGCTGCCAAAAGCCAGCCCCAGAACGAAAATCGCCGATGCCAGAACAGGGTCCACCCTTAGTCCTTTGTGGGAAAGCCGTCGATTTACCCGATTATACGGTGATTCTAAAGGGCAGCCTGAGTACGAAGGTCACTGGCCGGGCGGACCCGGATTTGTGTGGCGCGGGCGCCCCGCCCGCGGCTTTTGACTTTGAGTTCAACCACTCGCGGGCGAGTCGCCCGCGCTACACGAGCCCGACGGAGCTTGCGATATAGTTACTACGAAAATGCTCTTCCCCTTTCTTGACCTGAAGGCCGAATACGCCGCTGATGAAGGACGACATCCGCGCGGCCGTAGATCGCGTCCTGGAGAGCCAGCAATTCATCATGGGGCCGGAGGTGAAGCAGCTAGAGGCGGAGATAGCGGCCTTCATCGGCTCCCGATTTGCCGTAGCCTGCGCTTCCGGATCGGATGCGCTCCTGTTGGCGCTGATGGCGCTGGGGGTCGACGCCGGCGATGAGGTCATCACACCGCCCTTTACCTTTGTTGCTACCGCGGGCAGCATCGCGCGTTTGAAGGCCAAGCCGGTGTTTGTGGATATCGACCGCGAAACCTACAACCTGGATCCGGCTGTTCTCGAAGCAGCCATCACCCCCCGGACCAAGGCGATCATGCCGGTCCATCTTTTCGGGCTTCCGGCCGAGATCGATAAAATCAACGAGATTGCGCTCGCCCACCACCTGCCGGTGATCGAAGACGCCGCCCAATCCATCGGGGCGCGCTACCACGACCAGTATGTCGGCAACATCGGAGCCTTTGGCTGTTTCAGCTTCTTCCCTTCGAAGAATCTGGGCGGGGCGGGCGATGGAGGAATGATCACGACCAGCGACCCCGAGCTGGCAGAACGCATCTCCGTGCTGCGCGACCATGGCAGCCGCAAGAAATATCACTACGACCTGCTGGGGATGAACAGCCGCCTCGACAGCCTGCAAGCCGCCATCCTGCTGGTCAAATTCAAGCACCTCGAAGCAATGAGCCAGGCTCGCCGGCGCAACGCCGAGTGCTATCGCCAGCTATTCAAGCAGGCCGGTCTGGACAAGCTGATTGCCTTGCCGGTCGAGCCGGTGGGCACGCACCACGTTTACAACCAGTTCGTGATTCGCACCCCAGAGCGAGACCGACTAAAGGAATACCTGCGCAATGCCGGCATACCCAGCGAGATCTACTACCCTTCGCCGCTTCATCTGCAGCCGGCCTTCACATACTTGGGCTACGGTGCGGGTGCATTCCCGCAGTCGGAGGAAGCCAGCCAGCATGTGCTGGCCCTGCCCGTGTTTCCGCAGATGACTGAAGAACAGCAGAAGATGGTGGTGGACGGGATCGCCCGGTTTTTCGCGGAACGAGCCTAGAGACTGAGCATACTCACAGTGCACTTCCTCACACTGCGCTTCTTGTCATTCCGAAGCCGGTTTTATCGGCGAGGAATCTGCTGGCTGCCGGCGGCGAAGAAGCAGATTCCTCGCGCGAAGTTCCGCGCTTCGGAATGACAATTTATCGCGATTCCTACTGCGTGTACTTGAAGCTGCTGACGTAGATGTATCGTGTCGGCCCGACCGTGGCCGTGCCTCCCCACGATGAGCTGTTCGTGCCCCAGATGTTGAACAAGAAGTAAGCCGGGGCGCTCGGTACAGACTGGGTGTGGTGCACCACCAGCTGGCCGTCTACGTACCAGTCCACGAAGGTGGGCTGCCACACGATTTTGAAATCGTGGCTGTCGGTCTGGTCGAATCCGAACACCTGGGTGTCCTGGAAGTCTGAGAGTCCGTGCCAGTTGGTACAGTCCACGGCATCGGGCTTGTTGCCTACCTGCTCCATGTCAATTTCAGTTTCGGAGTTGGTGGCGTACAGAAAGCCTCCTGCGTCGGACCCGGAAAGAGCTTCCGACACCCTGGACGTGAACTCGAATGTGCCGTAGGTAAAGGTCTGCTTGCTGATGACCTCCGACCCGACGGACTTGATCCCGCTGCCGTTTTGGCTTTGGGTGAGCGCCAGAACAAGTTCAGATCCGACCGTCACATTGTTGGGATCGAATGTGCCGACATTGCCGTTTACGTTGCCCACCGGAGGAGCGGTTCCGCCATCCGTTCCCCAGTTGTAGCCAGAAAATGTAAACGAACTCGGACCGACGACACCGGAAGACGTTCCAGACGATCCGCTGCTGCCTGACGACCCCGCTGGTGCCGGAAGATCCGCTGCTGCTGGAGGACCCGCTACTGCCCGAGGACCCACTGCTCGAAGTGCCACTCCCTGAAGACCCGCTGCTGGAAGTGCCGTTGCCTGAACTTCCGCTACTTGAGCCCGTGCCGCTCGACGATCCACTTCCGTGAGGCGGAGTGAACGGGATCGTTCCTCCTCCGCAGCCTGTGAGCAAAAGGCCAACAAGCAGCAAAACACCAATCCTCAGCATGAATTTCCTCTAAAACCGGGGATAGAGATTGACGGATTCATCCCTTGTCAGCCAGAGAAACTGCAGGGGACCGAAGAAACAACAAGTCCACAGATCGCTGAACTCTAGGAATTGCCTTCGAGCGTTCCACTTTCTATCCCCTACGGCGCGCCTTCCCAAACAGGGAGATGTTCATGTGTTACTTCCAAGTTTCAAAAGTAACACCGTGCCGTTACGTACCCCTCGTTACGGAAGGGCATGACAAAGCATTGAACTGCGGGATTACGCGACGGCAAGAGCTTCCCGAGCTCGACACTGCGAACTCGGATCCAGAGTTAAAGCCACCGACGAAGAAGTGGCCGCCGAAAGGATGTCTTCCATGGGTACCAGCCAAGAGAAGGAGGGGGAAGTCAGGATCGGTGAAGTGGGTGTTTCAATAACCAAAGTTGTTTAGGACGGTATTGGTGGATTGTTGCTGCGTTTCGGCGTAAAGTGCCTTGCCGAGAGGAGTGCAGTGACAAAGAGACCGGAAGATTCTCGCGGCGAAGTAACAATTCCTCATTATGCTCGCGTCAATATCAAGCCCTGATTCGAAGCCCACTTCGAAACCGAATATGAAACCAGGTTCTAACCTCGGCCGTCATGCGTTTGGAGCGTCGGTTTTTGCCTTGGGTCTCATCACTCTGGCCTGGCACGAGTACAACGGCTGGCATCTATCGCCTTACGTTGCCTACCCGGCTGCCGCCGCCGAGATCTTTGGCGGAGCTGCGATTCAGTTCCGTCGGACTGCGAAAACCGGCGCGGTCGTCCTTTTTGCGGTTTATCTTCTCTTCGCCTTACGGTGCGTGCCACAGATCTTTGCCCAACCGCAGATCTACAATAGCTGGGGCAACTTCTTCGAGCAGTTCTCCCTGGTGACCGGAGCGGTGATCGTCTATGCGCGCTTGTCGTCGCCCTGGCCACGGGAAACGCTGAATCGGATAGGCCGCATTCTTGTTGGCATCTGTACCGTTTCCTTTACCCTCGAACAGGCGTTTTATCTTGGCCCTACCGCCACTTTTGTTCCGAAGTGGCTTCCGCCAACTCAGATGTTTTGGGCGATAACGACGACGGTTCTGTTCGCCCTCGCGGCTTTGGCTCTGCTTACAAATCGAAGGGCACTTCTCGCGACTCGCCTTCTTACCATGATGCTCGTGATCTTTGGGCTACTGGTGTGGATACCGTCGCTTCTTTCGGATCCTCACAGTCATACGAATTGGAGCGAAACCGTCTTGACCTTCGCCATCGCCGGAACAGCGTGGATTCTCGCCGATCTGCTCGGCGAGTATCGGCTTAATGACCATCGCCCGCAAGGATGAAATTCCCTCCATAAGTCTCATGCCGGGTGCCGGATGATTCTCAGCTCGAGTATCGCTCTTTAACGGCAGTAATCCGGGTTGTGAGTGTAATCGCCTGTTTGCGCCAACTATGTGACTAGCGCGGACCCGGTTGCTGTAGAATGGGTTTCTACTTGAGGCTGTATATGGTGCTACGTGTCCTCTCGTTGGCGTGTCTGATTTCCGTCCCCCTCCTTTCACTGAGCCAAGAATCGGGCAAAGCAAAGCCACCCGTCCCAGATACGAAGCCGCTAGACGCGGACATCATTTATGTAGCAGGCGACGTACACAAGCCCGTGGGCGTGCCTTTGACGAACGCCGGTTCCGTGACGGTGTTGCAAGCACTGGCGACCGCTGAAGGGATAAATCCGACCGCTAGCTTGCACAAGGCCAAGATCATCCGGAAAGGCGAAAATGGCCGCATTGAGATTTCGATAGATCTAAAGGAGATTTTTGTAGGGAAAGCTCCGGACGTGACGCTACAAGCCGGTGACATCCTGTTCGTTCCCCGCAGTACAAGTGCCCGAAAATCACCGTACGAGAACTTCTACGACGCTCCCTCATCTGTCCCGCTGCAAGGCCCGATCTATAACCGATAAGCCAGAGCTTTGGCCTAACTGGCGTAACATCGCCACTACACTCATTGACCGCATTCTTGGCGAACATACGGCGCAAGCTAAGCCCAATTCGAGTCTCTATTGTGAACGTCGGATGAGCTACACCGTTGACGAACATACCGATGGCCCGGGCTGCGTCTCCTCATTACACCCACACCTCTCTTTGTGAAAAGATTCGACTTGGAGCCAATCTGCGATGTATCCACGTGCCGGCTGCTTGATGTACTTCGCTCTGCTTCCTTTGTGCGCCGCGTCTCTCTTTTCGCAGACTGCACCCCCTGACTCGCGGGTCACTATTTTCCGTGCGGAAACTCGTCTGGTCCTCTTGGACGTCGTGGTGACTAACGGAAAGGGTGAACCCGTTTCAAGTCTTCACAGAGACGACTTTCAGATCACGGAAGACGGCAAGCCACAAAGTGTTTCGGTATTTGAAGAGCACTGGGCACCAGCGGTTAGCCTGGCCAAACTTCCCCCCATGCCTGCCAACGTGTTTACGAACTATCCGCTCACGAGGATACCGGACTCGGTGAATGTGCTGTTGCTGGATTGGTTGAATACTCAACCGCAGGACCAGGCGTATGTGCGGGCACAAACCATCAAGTACCTCAAGAGCCTTACCCCCGGCACGTCTTTGGCGGTGTTTACCTTGGGGTCGCACCTGCACATGGTTCAGGGATTCACGACCGATCCGGCAGTATTGTTGGCAGCGCTGGATAGTAAGAAAGTGAAGCCGGGCGCGGAGTCCACCCGGTTACTTCCCACCACCGTGCAAGCCGCCTCGGAGCGGGATTTGATCAACCTGATGAGGATGAATATGGCGGCGCCCGCGGCGATTGAAGCTGTAACGCAGGAGATGGCTGGCACGAGTGCCCTGCACGCGGACGAGCGCGTTAAAGTCACGCTACAGGCGTTGCAACTGCTGGCCCGGTTTCTTTCCGGCATTCCAGGCCGCAAGAATGTGATCTGGTTCTCGGGTTCTTTCCCGATCAGCATATTCCCCGGCGCGGCTGTGCCGCGGGAGTACGCCGGGGATCTTCGGCAAACTGCCGACTTGCTCACGCCAGGCAGGGTCGCCATCTATCCTGTTTCGGCAGAAGGTCTCACTGGGAACTTCACCTACGAAGCCGAAAACGCACCTACCCCCCAAGAGCAAGAAGAGAACCTCAGAGAAGAAAACGTGAAGCGCGCTGAGAAACAGCTCGCCATGGAGGAACTCGCAAAGGATACCGGTGGGCAGGCACTCTATAACACCAATGGTCTGGGCGACGCCATGGCGCATGCAATCAACGGCGGTGCCCACTACTACGGCCTTGCTTACTCACCGACCAACCAAAAAATGGATGGGAAGTACCGGGCGATCCAGGTGAAGCTTCTGCGCAGTGACTACAAGTTGGCTTACCGTCGCGGATATTACGCCGAGAAAACCACGACCCAGGCAGGCGCCGATCACATTACGCCTGGCAATCCTCTCCTTCGCCTCATGACTTTCGGGCTGCCTGACTCGACGCAAATTGTTTACAAAGTGCGTGTGCAGCCATCGAATCCACAGCCGGCAGCCGATGCGCCCCGCGCTGGCGGCAACACGGAGCTTAAGGCACCTTTCAAGCGTTACGTTGTTGAGTACGCCATCTCGGCAAAGGATCTCGTGCTCAATCTAACCCGCGATGGAGTGCGCCACGGCGACATCGAAGCGATGTTGGTCGCCTACGACTTCGACGGCAAGCCTTTGAACTTTGTAGACAGAAAATTCGATGTCGAACTGGAACCGAAGGTGTATGACGAAGTGAAAACACTCGGACTTCAACTACGTCAGGAAATCGACGTTCCACAAGAAGACTTCTACCTGCGCACCGGTATCTACGATCATGGTTCAGCTCGCGCGGGTACTCTCGGGGTTCCGTTGGCCACCAACACTCCCACCGCCGAACCGACGAAGTAATGGGTTCGATTGCTGAAACATCGCGATTACACTCCATTGAGCTTACCCCGCCTCAGGGTCAAAACCAGTTCCATTGTTGGTGGTTGGGTGTGGAATTCTCCCGGCCTAGCTATCCCCGGAACTGCCGGCCTCGAGCTGGACTCTACCTAGTCGCCAGCGCGGGAATCCGGTTCATCCCGGCGCGCCACCAGGGCAGGATGGTCCGAGGCGGCCGACTGCGCCAGGCGAACCGGCCGTTCCTTGATTGAGTATTTCAGCAGGCACCAGAGACAGCGGACGCCATCCTTCCATCCGATCTTTTTTCCTTCTTCATAGGTGCGGCCCCAGTATCCGATGCCGACCTCGTAGATACGCAGCCGCCGTTTGGCAATCTTGACCGTGATCTCCGGCTCAAAACCGAAGCGGTTCTCTTCGAGGGGAATGGACTGAACGATCTCCCGGCGGAAGACTTTGTAGCAGGTTTCCATGTCGGTCAGATTGATGTTGGTAAGGCAATTGGAGAGCAAGGTAAGCGCCCAGTTGCCTACCGAATGCCAGAAGTAGAGCACCCGATGTGGCCGGCTGCCCAGAAAACGCGAGCCGTAAACCACGTCGGCTTTGCCCTCGATCAGCGGCTCGAGCAGGTTAGTGTAGTCCTCGGGATCGTATTCGAGGTCGGCATCCTGGATGAGGACAAAGTCTCCCGTGGCTTCCTGTATGCCGCGGCGAAGGGCCGCTCCCTTGCCCATATTCTTCGGTTGGAGCAGCACCCGAACATTAGAGTGCTGACTCTGCAATTCCGCAAGAATCTCCCGCGAACCGTCGCGCGAACCATCGTCCACGCAAATTAGTTCGACCTCCTGCGGGACCGCCAGCACGCGTTCCACAACCGCGCGCAGAGTGTTGCGCTCGTTGTAGACGGGCATGATTACCGACACTCTCATGAATAGACAGCCTTGGCTCGTTTCCGGGGTACTTCGTCCGGCATGGCGGGCGGCCGAGAGACGAGCCAGTGCAAAAAGCCCGGTTTGAGTGCGGACGAGGTCAAGCTCAATATAATACGCGCAAAATCTGATCAGGCGTTGCGTTACAAGAACGGGTAGCTGCTCAGTTGTGGATCTTATTCGCCTCATGATGGCGTCATCCTGAGCTTGTGGAGGATCTGGCGTGTACCTTCGCGGCAGTTGTGCCGATCCGGGCGAGATCCTTCAGGATGACGCCGGGGTAGTGGCACTCGTCCGAAATGAGCCACTACGCACGAAGGCCAAACCACAAAGCCAAATGAATTTGCCGTAGACTCTGCCGCCGACAGTGTAGAATTCGCCGGGCGTCGGAAGCTGCGACGAATTGTGTGGAGGAGAGAGAATGAAGAAATCGCTGTTAACTATCGGAGTAGCGACAACGTTGATGATTGCGTGGTCTATCGGGCGAGTGCAGGGACAAGGAGGAAAATTGGTCTTTGCTTCCCCTGACCAGGCTACCTTCCACGAGATGGGCAAGGGGACTTCCATCGCCGCAATCTGGGGCGATGTGGAACAAGGAGCGCACGGCACATACACCAAGTTCGCGCCGGGATACGATGCCGGTATGCACACCCATACCAACGATGTTTGGATCGTTGTTATCAAAGGCGCCTATCTCTACAAGGATGCTGCCGGCGACAAGCGTGTCGGGCCAGGCAGCTTTTTGCGAGTTCCCGGTGGATGGAAGCACTGGAGCGGCGGCGATCCCAAAGAGGGAGCACTTTTCTACGAAGAATCGTCTGGCAAGTTCGATATGATCCCGGCAAAGTAGGACACGTAATTTCCCCACCTTAAGCCGAATCGGCGGAAGGTGGGGGCACTTCAACGCGGCTTCCGCTGTCGCACTCAGGCGACTGTACCCACCAATTCATCAATAGCAGCCAGAATCGACCTCTCTGCGGAGCGAAAACAACTCAAGACCGTTCAAGATTGCACAGTATTTTGTCTTGTTGCCGCGCATGATGATTGTCAGAGGCAATTCGAATTATGGAAAACGAACAGGAACGCCGCGAGTCTCACGAAGATCGCGAATCTCAAACACTTGTGGATCGCATCAGGAAAGAGCAGGTATCCCAGGAAGCTGCGCGAGCCGAAGACGCCAGGAAAACGCTCGACGAGTACGCCAGAAAAGTTGGCAGCTAGGCTACTTCTCGGCAACCACAGTCCAGTCCGGCGGACTGCCTCCAAACTGAGGGCAAAGAACGCGCCGGAAACCCGCGAATCGCATCAAGTCGCGGCAGTCATTTTTTCAACCACCCTTGTAACTCCAGCCAATCAGCGAACCGGTCAATCCAATGATCCGTTGGGAGGTTTTGCTTACGCATTCCAAAGCCGTGGCCACCCTTCGCGTACATGTGCAGTTCCGCCGATTTATGAGCGCCCGTCCACCTTTCGTACAAGGCAACGCTCTCCGGCGCGAGTCCGAGCTGGTCGTCGGTCGCAGCCGCAACAAACATAGGCGGGGCGTCCGCTGGAACAGGAACATCTTTAGATATTTCCCCACCCGCATAGATCGGGGCCACGAACGCGGGACGGCCTTCAGGCAAGTAATTGAAGGCAACACCGGAAGTGACCCTTCCGCCAGCGGAAAAACCGATAATGCCTACGCGGTCGGGGGATACTCCCCACTCCGAGGCGTGCTGCCGAACGTAGGTGACTGCCGCTAACCCGTCGGCGACGGCCAGGGGAATGACCTTTCCTACCACCTCGTCAAATTTCTGCCGGTTTGCAAACAGAGCGGTAAATTCCTGTGTGGCGTCCTCGCCGGTGCGCGCCAGGCGGTACTTCAGCACAAACGCCGTCACCCCTCTCGCGGCCATGTACTTGGCAACATCGGTGCCCTCGCTGGTGATGGAGAGGGCCATAAATCCGCCGCCCGGGCAGATCACCATGGCGGTGCCGTTTCTCAACTCTGGAGACGGCTTGAAAACTGTCAGACTGGGTTTGGTCACGTTGGCGACAACTTCAGTGTTCCATATTTTCGAGAAGTACTCTTTCTCCGGGTAGTTCTCCTGCGCCGAGCCCGGCGGCATAGCGGGGTAGAGGGGAATGACATCCTGCGCACCGGCTAGAGTCGCCAGAAACACTACTAAGAAAAGGGTTCGAGTGAGGAATGCTTTCATGGCCGCGTAGTGTAGCAGAGAGCCGGGTATCGGGCGTCAGCTGTAGCCTGCTCGGCGAGTGAAATATGGCGATGTTGCGACAGGGGTAACTTTGGCAACTCGCTTCTGATTTCCAACAGTGCCATAATCAACGTATGCGTGACGACCAAAAACCGCATCCGGGCCCCTGGCGGGTAATGCAAGTGGACTCAGGACTTGCGGGAATTGTGATTGCGGCAGGCTTTGTAGTTCTCGCCCTGGTCAGCATGCCCACTCTAGCACCAATCTTTTTGCTCGGAGCCGTGCCGGTTGGCGTGGCAGTCGCCCTCCTGTTGCGTTTCGCAAATCCGCGGCGCTAGGTTTTCGCACCGGGACACCCGTGGTTGACAGGCGATTACGCGAATAGTCGTCAGTTACCGCGTAGGCATCAAGTCGGGATGTACCAGTCCTGACAGCTTCGACAAGAGCATCGGCGCGAGAGAGCGCGAGAACGCTGCGTCCATGTGGTCCTGGTCGCGATAGATGGGTTGGCCCTTTACCTCGACTTCACAGGTCAAGGCGTCGCAGAAGACATCCGAGAAATCAACGACCGAGACTGCCCTCAGGCCGATGACGGCTTGCTGCTCGGCCCGCAGCACGTCAGGATCGAGTGCGTCGCTGCGAGGCGACGTGCACCAGGTTTCCCGATACCAGCGGTGCGCCATGGCGCGCGACAGGCAAATGGGCACGTCCATCCTGGGGAGCGGCACATCGTGGAAAACGACTGTCCGGAGCCCGGCCCGGTCGAAGGCGGCCACGGTGCGGCGTGTACCTTCTTCCCATTGCGCAGCGGTGGACGTGCCATATCCTTCTGGCCGGTTCGGAGTGTTCACGTAGCTGCTCGAATTGGCCACAACGATCAGGTTGGGATGCAGCGCGGTGATCTGCGTCAAAGCGTCAGCCCGCCACTGCGCACACTCCGTTTCCACTCGCCCCAGCCGGAAATTGAAAACCGGCACATCAGCCGTCGGGCAAGCGAACTTCAGAAAGGTGACCAGTTTCCACTTTCTCTCCTGCGCGATCTTCTCGAACGCGGGGAACCAGTGCGCGGCGTGTGAGTCGCCAAACAGTGCGACCGTAGTGTCCGATTGCTCATCCCCGAAAACGCAAGGATGGGCGCGGGTCTCGCCAAAATTTGCGATGCATCCCGAATTTGACAGCGGACTAAACTCGTCTACCACCGCCTGCAGCATGCGTTGGCGCGGAACCAGCTCTCTGCTCTTGGACAGGCGATAGCTCGCCATTGAAATACTGAGACTCACCACCATGAGCACTCCCGCCAGGCCGAGGCACAAAACCGGTCGGGACATCAAACCACGGTTGAAGCGAACCGGATTCTCAATGGCGTGCTGGGTGAGAAAGGCAGCAAGCAACGCCACCGTCACCGCCAGAAGACGTCCATAGATCGAAATTCTGGGAAAGATCACGGCGGCGTAAATCAGCAAAGGCCAATGCCACAGATACCAGGAATATGAGAGTCGCCCGAACCACTGCAGGATAGGATGCGCCAGCATTCTCCCGGCGCCGGCCGAAATCTCTGCCGCGCCGACGATGAGGAGCAACGCCGTTGCCAGCGCGGGAATCAGGGCGCGCGATCCGGGGAAGGCCTCACCTGGGCGGAACCACATGGCGGCGCCGAGGACAACCAGCAGGCTTCCCCAACTAACGATGGATTTCCCGTACTTATTGGAGAGCAAGGCGACGGGGACCATGCAGGCGATGCCGCCTATGCCAAACTCCCAGGCTCGCGGTGGAGAACCGAAGAAGGCCCACGGCTGGTTGGTTCGAGTCAGCCATATGCACGCGACCAGCGACAGAACCGAAATGCCTCCCAGGATCTTGCACAGGCTGCTGCGCGACCGGGAAAGGCGGAACACCACCCACACCAGAACCGGCCACACAAAATAGAACTGCTCTTCGACCGCCAACGACCAGGTGTGAAGCAGCGGATTGTTGGCGGTGTCGGCCGCGAAGTAGTCCGAGCTCTGGCGAATAAACCAGAGGTTGCTGACATACATCGTGGTAGCCAGCGCGGTTTTCGAGTAGCGAATCTGTTCAATGGGAGACAGCAGGAAGATTCCCGCCACCACGACGAATACCACGACGACGGCCGCGGCGGGGAGCAGACGGCGCGCGCGCCTCGCATAGAATCCGACCAGGCTCAGGGTGCCGCTGCTCTCGAGTTCCTGCAACAACAGAGCCGTAATCAGATACCCGGAGAGAACGAAAAATATGTCCACTCCCAGAAACCCGCCGCGCCATGGCCAGACATGTGCGTGAAAGGCCACCACCAGCAATACTGCAATACCACGCATACCCTCAATGTCAGGACGGAAAGAAACTGACTTCCGCGGCCCGGCTTCGTGTGGCTTGGCATTGCTCGCAATTGCGGCATTCGTGGCCATTCTTCACATGTTTGCCGTCCAGCGTTTACCGGGCAAGGTTACGTGGGTCACATGTACTCGCAGCGGCACGGCAGGGCAGGAACCAGACTAGCATTCTTTAAGCAGATGCCCGCCTGTTGATTTGCCGTCTTTGCGTCCTTTGCGGAATCCTTTGCGTCCTTTGCGGTTAAGGATTTTGTACTCCCAGATGGCGGCGGACACCGAACTCTTAAACCGCAAAGGCCGCAAAGGATTCCGCAAAGGCCGCAAAGGAACGCCTGGCGGAGCACAATGATCCCGCGAGCAATTATGCGGCTATCAATGCGGGAGAAGAGCGAAAGTTATTCGCCGAGGTGGACCAAGCGAACTTCCACGCGACGGTTGTAGGCGCGTCCCGCAGCGCTGGAATTGGGTTGCGCCGGAGCGGCCGCCCCTGCGCCTACGGCCGTCAGCCGTGACGTGGAGACGTGCAGTTCGTCGACCAGCGCATTCCTCACCTCGATGGCACGGCGGCTGGAGAGCTCCTGGTTGTAACTTTCCGGACCGGTGTCGTCGGTGTGTCCCTCGAGAATCGCGGTGGCCCCAGGATTTTCCGCGAGGGCGTCAGCGACCCGGCGCAAGGAAGCGACCGTACTGCGAGCCGATCACGACGCTGTCCTGATCGAAGAGAATAGTCTCCATCTTTTGCGTGTTGCCCGAGCTTTCCGAACCGGTATCTGACACGGTGGGAAACTTACGCACGGTTACGTCATCTGCCTCACCGGAATCCGTGTTACGCGCAGCGCCGCGAGTCGGCCGATGTGTTCTTCAGCTTGTCCGCTCGGCGTGTCGTTCTGACGCAGAGCCTTCATTGGCTTGTCCCTGAACTGCTTTGCGCCAGGCCTGGGCCGCCGGTCCCGTTGGCCTCGACCTGTCCCGGACGCTGCGCCGAAAATTGTTCGCCGAGTACGAAGGCGAGAATACCGGTCATCGCGGTCAGCGCCAGGGCCTTCGCCCACCAGACTCGACTTTCGGAGCGTTTCTCCGCCATCTGCCTCTTATTCATTGGCGCCGCGGCGACGGCCTTTTCCTTCTCCTGACGGACCGGTTCCTGTACCTTCTTCGGCGGAAAGTTCTTGGACTGATTCGCTTCTTGTTACCCCGAGCTGCGGTTGGCGGGCTGCTTGGAGTCGGTTTGGAGGTCGGGAGTTGTGGAGCCTTGCCAGAGTTTGCCGGAGCTATCACGGTGGCTGCTGCTTTTTCCACCGGTCGGGCTGCCGCCGGGGGCGGCGCTGCGATCGGCCGTACCTCGGCCAACGGGACCGGCTTCGCTGGCGGTGCGATCTTCTGCTCTTCCGCGGGTGGGGCGACGTTTGTCGGCGGACGCAGGCGCGGGCGGAACCTTTTCGCCGGCACCAACTGGGTCTTGCGTGCTGGATTGGGCGACTGAAGCAACCGCTCCTGCGTCCATCAAAATGCCGCCCTGAGCCGCCGGCTGCGCACTCACGCTCTCACCGGCACCCTTGGTCTCAGACGGGTTCGTTTCCCTGATCGGTAGCACTTTGCGCTGGTTGATCGTCCTTGACGCATCCATCTGATACAAGTCGGCCAGCACGCTGTTCAGATCCAGGTCTCGGGCCGCTTCCTCGACGATGCGGGTGTCGATCGATTTCGCGTGCTCGGCAAACGCCAACAGCATGGCATTGAAGCACAGCTTATTGATGTTGCGGGGAACTCCCCGGCTGTGGTCCCAGATACTTCGGATCGCGCCCTGGGTGAAGAGGTGAGGTCCCTGATATCCGGCCGTCGCGAGACGGTGGTCGATGTAAGCCTGGGTCTCGTTCAGGGCCAGCGGGCTGAGTCGGCCGAAAGCGGAGATGCGCTGCATCAACTGCTCTTGTTCCGGCAACGCCAGCCGCTTCGCCAGTTGTGGTTGCCCGGCCAGAACAATCTGCATCAGCTTGGTGGACGCAGTTTCGAAATTCGAGAGTTGCCGCAAAGCTTCCAGCACGGCGAAGTCCAGGTTTTGCGCTTCGTCGAGCACAACGATGACGCGCTTGTCGTTCTCCTGCCGCCCGGGTGAGCACCTGGTTGAGCTGCTCCGACAATTTGCGAAGCGAGGTTTCTTCGGAATTCGTTCCCAGTTCGAGCAGCACAGACTGCAGCAGTTCGCAGGGGTTGGGCTGCGGTTGAAACAGGAACGCGGTATGGGCCGTGCCGCGAAATCTCTCCAGGAAATTGAACAGCAGCGTGGTCTTGCCCATCCCGGGCTGGGCTACCAGTACCTGGAATCCGAAATCACAGTCGATCCCGTTGACCAGTGAGGCCAGCGCTTCCCGATGGGTCTGGCTGAGGAACAGGAAACGGGGATCGGGGGTGACGCCAAAGGCGTTCTCCCGCAACCCGAAATGGCCGACGAGTTGACCCTGCACCGAGTATTCCGCAGCATTGCTCGCAATGGGCACCTATCCGACGGAATTCTGTTGCAAGTCAAGCGCCACCGCTCCAAAAGCCTTAATGGGAGCGGATTTCAGGGGATACACGGAATTGGAAGACCCTGGATCTTCGGGGCATGGAGAAAGAACTTGCAGTAAAAGAATACTGACAGGGTCGGGTACATCCGAGGATCGTGCAAGATCCTGCACTCCGAGCGCAGATGGCTGCAACTAACGATCCGGCCGGGCAAGAACGACGTCCACCGCGCGGCCACCTACCCTTGCTACCTGCAGCGCATCAGTTCCGGCAACCGGTGGTGCAGGGCATCCCGGGCCTGCAGCGGAACGCCGGCGCTAGCCTTCCACTCTGGATTCGAGCCGACACGACATGTGTTGCTGACGCGGACTGCACAGGTCCTTCGCTTGCTTTCATCCCGCTTCGCGGATGAAAGGCTGCGCTCAGGATGACAGCTGCGGCACGCGAGTCATGAAGGAAGCCGCTCAAACCGAGCCCGTCCTCCCCTTCGGTAACTTGCCATTCGCTCTTCGAAAGTTATAAAGTCCGGCGACCATGGCTTTGCACGCATTGCTGTTTTCTCGGGACCAGGAAATCATTGACCTGGCAGGCGAAGTTCTGAAAACTCTGGACATCGAAGTCGCGCAGTCCAGCACGGCACAGGACGCTGTGCAAAAGCTCACCAGCACCACGTTCGACGCCATTATCGTGGACAACGCCGATGCGCGCGGTGCCGTGGCCGTTTTGTCGGCCGCTAAATCCCTGCCCTCTTGTGAACAGTCGATCGGTATCGTGCTGGCGATTTCACCCAGCAGCATCGCACTCGCCGATGGTGCACGCAGTCACATGGTTCTCTACCGTCCGCTGTCCGCGGATCGGCTGCGCACCGGAGTCAAGTCCGCTCTCGGGCTAAGGAATGAAGGGGAGGACGCGCGCGAGTCTCCCGCGTTCATCCATCCGTATTCCGGCGACGCTGCGGGGCGCCGGAGTGGATCAGACCCTGGCTTTCATTACCAATCTGAGCGCCGGCGGGGCTGCGTTGTATGTGGGACAGGACATACCCTCGGCCTCGATTCAAACCATCGAGTTTTCGCTGCCGGGCGAGAAGGAAAACCTCGCCACCGCCGTGGAGCTTGATCTGGAGAGACGTGCAAGGCCGCATGGGAATTCGCTTTGCGAACATGTCGGCGGCCTTCAGTGAGAGTCTGGAGAAGTGGTCGGCCGCTCAGCCGGAGGCGCAGCGCGCGGCGAAGGCCGCGGCGCCTGACCGGAACGATCTATTTTCCGGCGCTGTCGTACTTCCCGGTGAGTCCATTCCAGCGAATCTTGAGCATCTCGCGCAAACATCCTGGTACCGTCGCGCAGCGGACTGATGCGGGTGCCTTCGCTGTGGGCCCATTCCACCGGGACTTCCGCGACCTTAAACTCCAGCTTCCGGGCCAGGTACAGCAGTTCCGGATCAAAACCCCAGCGTTCAATCTTTGCAGCGGGAAAATTTTCTCCGCGGCCTCGCGGGTGAATGCTTTGAAGCCGCACTGCGTGTCTTTGTAACGTCAGGCCCAGAGTGATGCGCAACATCAGATTGAAAACGCGTCCGAAAATCTGGCGATAGAATGGTTGCCGCTGAGTCTGCAGATCGCGGCGCAGCCAGCGCGAGCCGATGGCGATGTCTGCGCCCCCGGCGATTGCGCCAAACAGCTTGTCCGCTTCCTCGATGGGAGAAGAAAGATCGGCGTCGCTGAACAGCAGCACTTCACCCTGCGCGTGCAGCATCCCATTGCGCACGCTGTATCCCTTGCCGCGATTGCCAGGATTCTGCAATAGCCGCAAGCGGGGATTCTTTTCCGCGTAACCGCGGATAATCTCCACCGTGTTATCGCGCGAGCCGTCGTCCACCACGATGATCTCTGCGTCCCATCCCCGCTCGGCCACGTGGGCGAGCACTTTGTCCAAAGTGGCGCCGACACGTGCGCTTTCGTTGTAGGCGGGGATGATGATGCTATAGCCCAGCAGCCGGTCGGTAGTCGTCGGGTCTACGCCCATGGGTCTCGAATGAAGATCTTCAGCATTCAATTCGCCGGATTGTACCATCTGCATCGTGAGCATCACTTGGGCCTCTGTTGGTCAAGATTGGGGGATTCTGCAAATATCGTGTTCTTACTTCCAGTCGCGTCGTTGTGAGCGCCGATGTCGTGCCGAAAACTCCCGGCGCTCACTGGTTCGACTCACAGTTCGCTTTACTGCACATTCAAGGTCAGGGAAGTGGTCCCCGTCTTGGAGTTAGAACTGGCGTGCACGATCACGCTATAAGTCCCGGCTGGGGTGCCGGTCTGTTGCGGCTGTGAACTATTGCCCATGCCGCCACCGCCTCCGCAAGAGATCGTGAGCAACAACAGCACCAGCGGCGCCAGCCACAGATACCGCGGCCAGCGTCGTGGAGACCGCTTGGGCAGGTGCACGCCGGGCACGAACAACATGCCCAGAGAGAAGGTCCACAACCATGACGCCGGCAGGGAAGACGCCGGCGTGGAAGCCGGACGCGGAAGGGCTGCGGTGACGCGCGCCGTCAGTGACTACCTTGATGTTGAAGGTTGTCGCCGTCGTTGCGTTAAAGGACAGAGAGGAAGGCAGAGAGCAGGTTGAACCCGCGGGTGCGCCGGTGCACGAGAGGGATGCCGTCCCGCTCATCCCCTCACCCCCAATAGAAAGGGTGTAAGAAGCGGTTTGTCCCGCCGCTATGGTTGCCGAATTCGGATCTCCGTAGGGAATGCCCAAACCCAGGCTAGGTTCAGCGGCGGAGTAGGTATAACCGTTCGCCAACTTCGAACTCTGACCATCCGGGTTAGCGACCACAACGTCTACTGCTCCCGCGGCGTGAGCAGGAACTGTCGCCGTGATCGAAGTGCTGCCAGCCACCGTAACTCCGGTCGCGGCCGTGCCGCCAAAGCTTACCGTGGCTCCAGACACGAAGTTCGTGCCCGATGATCGTCGCCCCGTTGCCTCCGTCGATAGGTCCGGTGGTGGGATTGATTCGCTGTCACTGTCGGTGCGGCAACGTAGGTGTAGGCGTTGGACAGCGTGCTGTTCTGAGTATCGCTGTTGGTGACGACGACACTCACAGCTCCAGCGGCGTGGGCCGCGCGTAGTCGCGGTGATCGAAGTGCTGCTCACGACATTTACGCCGGTCGCTGCCGTTCCTCCCAGGCTTACCGTGGCTCCCGACAGAAAACCCGTGCCCGTGATGGTCACGCTCGTCCCGCCGGCCGCGGGCCCTGAGGTGGGCGCGATCGAGGTCACCTTCGGCGCTGGATTGGTGTAGCTGTAGCCGTTAGTTAGAGTAGCGCTCTGGCTGTCCGTATTGGTCACCACCACGCTGACCGACCCCGCTGAATGCGCCGGGGCCGTCGCGGTGATCGAGGTGCTGCTCACGACATTCACGCCCGTCGCTGACGTGCCCCCGAGCTTTACCGTGGCTCCCGTCAGGAAACCCGTCCCCGTGATCGTCACTGCTGTGCCTCCGGCGGTTGTGCCGGTTGCCGGTGAGATCGCACTCACGGTCGGCGCCGGATTGGCGGCGCCGTAGCTGTAGCCGCCGTTCAAGGTGCCAGTCTGGTTATCCGAGTTGGTCACCACCACGTTTACGGATCCCGCCGAATGAGCCGCGGTCGTCGCTGTGATCGAGGTGCTGCTCACTACGTTCACGCCCGTGGCTGCCGTTCCTCCCAGGCTCACGCGTCGCTCCGGACAGGAAACCCGTGCCGGTGATGGTCACCGCCGTCCCACCGGAGCCGGAACCGGTCGTCGGCGAGATCGAGCTTACTGTCGGCGCCGGATTCGATCCGGAGCTGCCCAACTGAACAAAGCTTGCCACCGATGGCACGCCGTTGTTGTTGATCAGGAACAGCATGTAGTATCCCGGCGGCGCAATCTTGCTGTTGGGTGGCCCGGTGACTGTCAGAGATCCCGATCCTGCGGTGAACGACATCCCCACCAGGCGTTGGTCCATATCGAACGAATGGGTAGACGAACCCGGCCGCACCAGCACGGCTTGCGAAATGTTGGCCGCGTCCGGAGTAGAAACCGAGAACTGCCCACCCCATGCGATGTTCGACGGAGCACTCGAGATGGTCGGTCGCGTCGCTGCCACTACGTTGTTGTTTCCATCGCGGGTGAACAGATACGCCGGCCGGTAGCTCTCCATGTGCGATTCATAATTCCCGCGCGACGGATTGCTGCCGCGCAATCCACACCGTCGCGTCGGGCAAAAGCAGCGCCACCGAGTGATAGAGACGGGGATAGGAGTTGGCCCCGGCGGAAGAGAAACTGTTGCTGCCCGGGTCATACAAATCAGCATTCAGGCTGGCTGTAGCCCGCATCCTCATCGTTGGCCGAGCCGCCCAACGCCAGGACATCCCCGGTTGGGCAGGATCACCGCATCCATCTCGATGCGTGGCTGCGACATGTCCGGACCCCAGGACCAGGACGGCGATGACGACCCCAGATCAATGAGTTCGGTGGTGGACGTCGCCGGACTTCCTCCGCCCAGAATCAATACCTTCGGGTCGTAGTTGTTGGCCGGCGTCAAAGGCAGCAGCACCGAACTGCCATAAGTTCGCGTCGCGCCCAGTTTCGTGTTGGCTACGGTGGACCAGCTCTGGTTCGAAGGATTGAAATAGTAACTCGTGGAGCTCGGTCCGGAATAAAAGACCTTGCCGTTGGGCAGAAGGTGCATCCGGGGATACAGCGGCGGCGTCCAGCCGGCGTTGACCGGAGAGCTCCATCCCGAACCCACCGTGAAGATCTCTACCGTGGAGTTCGTGTTACTGTTCTCGTCTTGTCCCGAGAAGGTCATGACCCGCCCGTCGCTCAGCAAGGTTACGGTCGGATACCAGCGGCCATGGGCCATGCTCTGCACAGTCGTAAAGGAGTTCGAAGCCGGATCGAACAAGCTGGTCTTTTGAATTCCGCGAAACGGATCATAAGCGATGGTGCCACCGTCAATCAGGACACGCCCGTCCGGGAGCACGGTCATGCCGTTGCAAAACATGTCGTAGCTGACCGATAGCTGGGTAACGTTTTTGGCAACGGGATCCACGACCACGGCACCGGAGTGGTTTGATCCGTTAAACGGCGCACCCGAGGGGCAACCCGACTGCGAAGGTGGACAGTTTCCTGAACCGGTGACCACCAGAATCTTGCCATTGTTCATCAAGGCCACGTGAATGGGATTAATGGTCATGGAGTAATTCAGAGTGCTCCACTGACCTTTCACATCCGCCTGCGGCGACTGCCTGGGGAACTGATGCTGCAAGCACTATGAAGAGCGCTGAGAAGGTTCGAGCTAAACGTACAGACGCACCACGGGACATGGGATTGGCCTCGTTCTTTTCACGCACGAGTTTTGTTTTAGCTCATGACACGCTGGGACGCATCGCGAGCTGGCGTCTGGAGATCGGGGGTCCTACGGGGGAGGGCGCTCGTTCGCGAAAGCGAAAGAACTGTCGTACTTAATAGTTGATTTTAGAGGGTTTGTCAATACGAATGGACGGCAACAAATTGCACACGAGCATCAGAATTCGCGGCCGCATCAACGAGAGAAATTGGTCAATCGATTCAGACTCTTACGAGTGCGATTTTCAGGTGGGAAGAACCCGTCCGGCCAATTGCCAATTGCAGATGGCCGAATGCTTGTCTTACCTCTGATCGCTGATGAGCTGATAGCTGACCGACTCTTATGGAATCGCAGCTCTGGTTTCGTTGGAGTAGACGCTTTCTCGGCCCTGGCTGTCGACCGCGGTCACGACATAGTAATAAGGAGTTCCCGATTGGCGCTCTGGTCGGTGTACGTGGTTCCGCCGATGGCGCTCGCCAAGAGGCCATACGAGCCGCCCTTGATGCTCGAGCGGTACATGCTGTAGCTGACGACCTTGCCGGCCGTCGGGGCATGCCAGGCAACGCCACCGTGTGTTGCACCGGGGGAGGCGCTGTCATGCTGAGAACAACGCGTTACCGTTTTCGTGGCACCGCCGCCGGTCAAAGTAACGTGGCCGGTATAAATTCCTGCCGCGAGTCCGTTGCTTAACGGAACTATCTGAACCGTGGCGGGCGCGCTTCCAATGCCGGAGGCAATCCGCAACCAGGGCTGATCGCTGACGCCGGTAAAAGTGAGCGAACCTGTCCCGGTGTTCGTGACGCTCACGTTGGCTGGCGCGAGAGTGGATGTCCCAACCTTTGCTGTCCAGTTCAAACCCGTCGGATTTACCGACAATATAGGTGTGAGGGTTGCGGCCGGCGGTGCCGTGCTGCTGACTCCCGATCCATACACCGACGTCAATGCGCCCGCCGTATAGATTGTCCCAGTCGTCCATGTGGCCGGTAGGGAAGTCAAGGTTCCGACCGCGTTCAATTCGTCAATCCAGCCACCCGTGATTGGCTTCTGTCTGAACTTCATGAGGCCACCAGTCCCCAGCAGCACGAACCAGTATTTTTTGCCCGCAGCAACGCTAACCGGGGGCACCGGGACACTGTTCCATGCTGTCTTTTGGAATGCAGCGGAGTTGCCACCAGTTAACCGTGTACCGGGGTGTCCGTTATTGTCGCTATACAGTCCGACGAACAATTTCGTCGCCGTGGTGGCGGGGTCGACGTAGACGCTCAATGAAGTCAGAGTTCCATTGCTCGCCGCCGTCATCTGATAGCCCTCTGCCATTCCGTCGTACAAACCATTCACCAGCGCCTCGAGGGTCGAGTGGCCAAGCAACATCACGTTCGCGCCTGGGGAGGTACCGATTTGCAGCGTCACAGAAGCGGTCTTGGTCTTGTCGGCCTGGCTGGTCGCGGTGACGGTTACCGACGTCGGTGTGGTAACAGAGGGCGCGGTAAACAATCCCGAAGAACTCACCGTCCCTGCGGTAGTAGACCAGGAAACCGCGTGGTTCAGATCATTGGTGACGGTTGCTGTGAACTGTTGCGTTCCCTTGGCAGCTATGGTCGCACTCAAGGGCGAAAGTGAAACCGTAACCGGGATGGATATCGTCAGAGAATAGTCCAGGCCGACGACGAGTGCGCCGGATGCATCGCTCGACCGCACTCTGAAGTGATACGTCGTCCCTCCTTTCAAACCGCTAAGGGCCACCGAGCGGCTCGCCACCCGGGCTGCGGCCAGAGCGGTAACGCTGCCGTAGGACGCCGTGGTTCCGTATTCAACTTGAGAGTCAGCCGGCACCGCAGTCGACCACGTGACCTTCGCCTTTGCTGTAGTGTGTACTGTATTCAATTTCCGTCAAGACCCACTGGCAATAATGCTGTAATTAACGATTACAAAAGTCAAGAGAGCAAATAAAATATTTTGTGATCAGCAATGGTGATCTGATTGATATCAATACATTCAATAACTCTCAAAAATTGTCGAACAATCATCTTCAAAAATAATCGCATAATCCGCATTCTCCCTTTGCCAATTCTCAATCATCTCCTTCAGCTCATCCTTTAATTCGTCTGAAGAACCCAGAGAGTCGCTATCTCTACTGATTGAATTAAATGATGCAAAAGGTAGTGATACCTCTTTTGATTCACTAATTGGCATATCACCAGACTTGGACGTAATCGTGCTTGATGTCTCCGGTTTTGACTGTTTTGCCCTCGCCTTCTCCAAATTCGCTCGACGCGCATCAGCTATAGCCTTTTTACGTGCCTTTCCCTCATATCGCTGAGCAATATTTGTTTTGGACTTTGAGACCGTTTCGTTAACGGTATCGGTGACAGACTCATTATCAAAATTCATAACATTTTTTCCCAAGTCGTTTGGCTGAGATGCTGCACCAGTAATCGGATCTGCAACCGTATTGATAGATGGCTGAGGTGGGTTAATTGCATTAACAATTGGATTCTGAGGGTTCGTTACTCGAGGAATATTCGATTGAATTCGAGAATCATTAGATGCGAGATTGAATGATGAGATTGCATCAACGGGATTTTCAGAATCCGTGTTCTGCAGAATACTCGTTCGTTCATTTTCAATAGGAGATACAGACTCGATTGGCTTGTAAGTTGCGTCGATCGGATGTATAATATTTCTCAAGTTGTTTTCGTGATCACGGGAGTGTGGCAATGTTGATTCATTCGAAGGAGGCTGAACATCTGGTTCCTTCGATTCGCGATCTTGGTGAATAGTGACAGTATCGTCTGCAGGAGATGAAATATCCTGTTGAGCGAGACCCTCAACAGGTTCAGATTGCTGGATTACGTTATGCACATTATCCATTGTCGGGGGTTGATTAGTTGTTTCCATCCCTTCCGACAGTTGATCTTCCGTTGTTTCAATATCCGTCGAAATTCGTGTATCCGAAACCATTGATCTTTGAACCGGGGTTGGGGTTTGAGATGCTGTCGGGAGGAATCCATGTATAAATGGTTGATTTATTGGGTATTGGGATTGATGAGGAGGTTGACCGGGTTGAACTAGAACGGGAGTGGAACTCCATTGATGCGCATTAGAGAAATCCCTGTTTGCAGATTCGCCGGGGTATGTGATCGTCGACATATTTGGCAAAGGTGCTGCAAATGGAGGGCTAGGACCTAGAGAGGGGGAGGATGTTGAATACTGGATGTGGGTTGGATCTGACATGAACTGAGTGACTGGACGCTGATTGAATGGATAGAGAAATTGATATTGTTGTTGATTCATCGATTCGAGTTGTTGACGAAGATCCAGAATGGTCCGATCGGCGTCTTGGCGAAGTTTTTTCTCTTGTTTGTATTGTTTCTCTAAATCCGAATATAACCTCTGCAAATCCGAAA
>CAWFMU010000020.1:0-131473 GCA_963816865.1 Terriglobia bacterium | reverse complement strand
CTTCGCACGTCGTTGATGTCCGGGAAGAACGCGACGACGCGTACGATCACGCTCGCGCTCCCCGCAATTTTTCGCGTTGCTTCGCTCGCGCGCGCCGTATGAAGATCGGAAAAATCAGCCTTGATCTCCGTCTCGCCAGCCGAGAAGGTGAAGAGGGCCCCGTAGATGGCCGCGAGCGCGAGCGTCAAGCCGGCGACCATGGCGTCCCTCACTCGTCGCCACTCGACTCGCTCGGAGCGACGCATCGGGAAGAGCGCGCGCTCCGAGAAGAGCATCGGCAAGAGCGACCCGAGGAGGAGCGCGATCCACGTCACGGTGACGAAAGACTCGTAGCGATGGCGCGCGTCCGCGGAGCATCGACGTGAAGCCGAGGCGAGCGTCGAACGGCTCGGCCGTCGTGAAATACATGACGAGCGCGAGAGCTCCGCACGTGGAGAGCGACCGCCATGACGCGCTCGACCGACCGCCGCTCGCCACCGACTCCGCGCACCGCGATCCATCGGAGCGACGGTGAGCGCCATGACGGCGAGCGTTCCGATGCCGGTGAGGAGTCCGCGCAACCAACCGATCGTGGGCACCACGCGCTCGCCGACGAACACCAGGACGAGCGCGCCCGTATACGCGCCGACCACCCACGACGGACTCCCGCCGCGGAGCCCCCGCGATGCGTGAGCCGGCCCGATACCCGACGGAGTACTCATCGCCATCGACGCGCCTCCAAAGTCTTCGTGGCCGCGAGGAGGAAAAAGTAGGTGACGCCGACGTAGTAGACGACGTTCTCGAGCCCGAGCAGCCCGCGCATGAACGCGTTCTGCCGCTCGTTGTGCAGCGCGAGCCCCGCGAGGAAGGTGTTGAGCGGCGGATCCGTCACTCTCCCCACGATCCAGAGAATGAGCATCGTGACGAGGATGCCCGCTCCGATGATCGCAGCCAGGACCTGGCTCCTCGCGAGCGCCGACCCGAACAGCCCGATCGCCACCGTGGCGGCGCCGAGCAGCAGCAGCCCGAGGTACCCGACGAGGATGTGCCCGACTGAGACCTTGCCGTTCACGAGGATGAGCAACGGCATGTACACGGTCAGAGACGTGAGGAGAACGACGAACACGAAGGCCGAAAGGAACTTGCCGATGACGATCTCGGAGTCGCGAACCGGCGCCGTATTGAGCAGCACGAGCGTGCCCGTCTGCCGCTCCTCGGCGACCAAACGCATCGAGAGCAGGATCGCGGCGACCATCGTGGTGCCGCTCGCGAAGTAGAAGAAGTCGTGCAGGACGTCGGCCGACAGACGCGCCCCTGCCCCAAGCGCGTACCCCTGGAAGAGCAGCCCGTCGATGAGCAGCGTGGCTGCCGCGACGATGTAGCCGAACGGCGAACGCAGGTAGGCGCGAAGCTCACGGCCAGCGATGAGCAGCGCGCCGTTCACGAGGCGCTCCCCTTGCCGTCGTTTGCCTCGTCTTGCTCGTCTTGCTCGTCTCCCCCGCGCTCCTCGTCGGACGAGGAGGTGAGCTGGAGGAAGATGGCCCTCGAGCTCGTGAAAGGTATCGGAAGCTATCTCACGCTGTCCTCTTGCTGGCCCAGGGGCTGGCGGCGGGACTTGCAACGACGCGGCCCGGGCCGATGACGACACGCTGGTCATCGGCGCCGCGATCTCCAAGACCGGCTGGGACGCGCCCTATGATTCACCCGTCATGGACGGCTTCATGGTGGCGCTCGACGAGATCAACAAGGCCGGCGGCATCGCGGGCCATATCAAGGTCAAGGTCATCACCGCCGACAACCGCTCCGACAGCGCCCAGAACGCCATCGTGACCCAGGACCTGATCGACCAGGGGGCCCATCTGATCTTCGCGACCTGCGATTCCAGCATGGTCCATGCCTCGGCGCAGATCATCGTCGACGCCAAGATCCCGGCGATCTCGACCTGCTCGTCCTCGCCCACTCTGCCGATCACCGGCCATGGCTATATCTTCGCCAATGCCGTGACCGACAATGTCCAGGGCGCGGCCCAGGCGACCTATGCCTATAAGGCCGGCTATCGCAAAGCCTATCTGCTGCAATCCCACGACATCGAATACACGCATGATGCCCAGCTATTTCGCCGAGGCCTTCAAGAAGCTCGGCGGCAAGCATCGTGGGCGAAGGCAACTACGCCCTCGGCCAGCCGGACTTCTCCGCCGAGGTGACCAAGATCAAGGAGATGAATCCGCAGCCCGATGTCATCGTCACCTCGGCCTTCGAGCCCGACTTCCCCGCCTTCATCCGCCAGCTGCGCGGCGCCGGGGTGAAGATCCCCATGGTGGTGGGCGACGGCATCGATTCGCCCACCACCTTCGCCCTCGGCGATATCGTGGAAGGCGTGGTCTTCACCTCCTCCGGCTTCGCCGAGCCCGGCAGCCCCATGGCCGCCTATCAGGCCAAGTACCAAGCCAAATACGGCAAGCCGCCGGAATTCATCATGGATGCCTTGGGCTATGACCTGCGCCATGATCGTCAATGCCGCGGTCACGAAGGCCAATAGCACCGACCCGGCCAAGATCCGCGACGCGCTGGCCGATCTCGAGAACGTCCAGGGCGCCACGGCGGTGATCAGCTACAAGGGCGGCAATGGCACGCCGACCCGGCCGGTGGCGGTGATCCGCATCCATAACGGCAAGCGTAGTCGCTGGTCAGCCGGGAATTGCCCGATCCCTCCATCGTTCCGGCGCCGCGGCTGGATCCGAAGGGCTGAGCCTGATGCCGCTCCTCGCCGTCTCGGCTGACCGTCAGCTACGGCGCCATTCGCGCCGTGCGCGGCATCGATATCGCCATGGAGACGGAGGAGGTGGTCGCCTTGCTCGGCGCCAACGGGGCCGGCAAGTCGACCACCCTCAAGGCGATCGTCGGGCTGGTGCCGGCGAGCGGCGAGATCCGCTTCGCCGGCAGCGCGCTCCGCGGGCTGCCGACGGAGCGGATCGTGGTGCGCGGCATCACCCTGGTGCCGGAGGGGCGGCGCGTCTTCCCTTCCCTGACGGTGCGGGAGAATTCTGACCCTCGGCGCTTCGGCAGCGGCCGATCGAAGGCCCTGGCCCGCAACCGGGCCGAGGTCTTCGAGCTTTTTCCCCGTCCTGCCGAGCGGCGCCACCACCCGGCGGGCACGCTCTCCGGCGGCCAGCAGCAGCAGCTCGCCATCGCCCGCGCGCTCATGTCCGAGCCGCGGCTGATCCTGCTGGACGAGCCCTCCCTGGGCCTGGCGCCCCAGATCGTCGACGGCATCTTCGAGCTGATCCAGCGGCTGAAGCAGCGCGGCCAGACCATCCTGCTGGTGGAGCAGAACGTGGCCGCGGCCCTCGACATCGCCGACCGCGCCTATGTGATGGCCAATGGCGTCATCACCATGTCCGGGGCGGCGGAGGCGCTGCGCGCCTCGCCCCAGGTGGCCCATGCATATCTCGGCGGCGAGCTGGCTCCGGAGCCGGCGCCATGAATTATTTCATCCTGCAGACCATCAACGCCCTCAGCCTGGCGGCACCTATGCCCTGCTGGCCCTGGGGCTCGCCGTGGTCTTCTCGATCCTGGGCATGATCAATTTCGCCCATGGGGCGCTGATGACCTTGACGGGCTATGCTTTGGTCTTCCTCAGCGCCGCCAGCCTGCCCTTCGCGGTGGCCGCCCCCGCCGCCGTGCTGGTGGCCATGGCGAGCGCGGTCATCCTGGAGCGCCTGGCCTTCCGGCCGGTGCGGCGGGCCAGCGGCGCCACCATGCTGCTCACCAGCTTCGCCGTGGCGGTGCTGCTGCAGCTGGGATTCCAGCTCTTCATCTCGACCGCGGCCCCAGATCGTGCCCCTCCCGGCGCTGCTGACCGACAGCATCGACATCGGGGAGATCTCCATCGGCGCCAACCGGCTGATCTCCATCGTCGTGGCCGTGGTGGTGCTGATCGGCCTCAACATCTTCCTGAAGCAGAGCCGCATGGGGCTCGCCATGCGGGCCGCGGCCGAGGATTTCGACGTCACGCGGCTGATGGGCATCCGCGCCGACCGGGTCATCGCAACGGCCTTCGCGCTCTCGGGCCTGCTCGCCGCGATCGCCGCCATTCTCTGGATCGCCCAGCGCTCCTCCGTCGATCCCATGATGGGGCTGATCCCCGTGCTGAAGGCCTTCATCGCCACCACCATGGGCGGGCTCGGCAGCCTCTCCGGCGCCGTGCTGGGCGGGATGCTGCTCGGGGCCATCGAGATCTATCTCGCCGCCTATCTGCCCGATGCGGTCATGCCCTTCCATGGGGCGATCACGCTGGGCATCGTCATCCTGGTGCTGGTGCTTCGCCCGCAGGGGCTGATCGGGCCGACGCGGGAGATGGCGCGGTAGAATTTTTCACGCATCGAACAGGGGAGATCCAGCGATGCCGATGGTAACGCTCAACGGGTTGAAGCAGCATTACAAGCTGGAGGGCGAGGGGCCGGAGACCGTCGTCCTCGTCAACGGCCTGGCCGACGATCTCGAGACCTGGGCCGAGCAGATGGGGGATTTCCTCGCCGCCGGCTACCGGGTTCTGCGTTTCGACAACCGCGGCATCGGCAAATCCGGCCGGCCGCGCGGCCCCTATACCACGGCCCAGATGGCGGCCGACGCCAAGGCCCTGGTCGACCATCTCGGGTTGAAGAAGTTCCACCTCGTCGGCGTCTCCATGGGCGGCATGATCGCCCAGGAATATGCCCTCGCTTATGCCGGCGATCTCAAATCCCTCTCGCTCTGCTGCACCTATGCCGCGCCCGGGCCCTTCTGCTCGCGCATGTTCCAGCTCTGGCGCGACATGGCCAAGACCATCGGCGTGCCCACGGTCATGCGCGACGTGACCCTCTGGGCCTTCACTCAGGATTTCTTCACCAAGCATGAGGAGACGCTGAAGCAGTTCGAGGCGGCCATGGCCACCCTCGACCAGCCGGTCCAGGTCTATCTATCCCAGCTCCATGCCATCCAGGTCCATGACACCACGAGCCGCCTCTCCCGCATCAAGACGCCGAGCATGGTGCTGGCGGGAGCGGATGATATCCTCATCCCCATGCCGCTCTCGCGCCAGCTCCATGCGGCGATTCCCGGCGCCGAATGGGCCACCTCCAAGGGCGGCCATGCCTTCCTCTGGGAATTCCCCAAGCCCTTCAACAAGAAGGTCCTGGGCTTCATCGCCCGCCACCGTTGAGGCGAAGAGATTTTCGGCCGGGGCGTCGCCCGGGCTCTTGCCGGGTTCTATAAGAGGGGCGATCTAGCCGCTTTAACGCTCATCTCACCGGAGGGAACAATGAAGCATCCGTTAACGACTCGTTGGCTTTGGGCCGTCATCGCCTGCGTGCTGTGGCTCGGCGCGCCCGTGTTGGCGTCCGCCGCGCCGGTCTCGTTCCAGGTCAAATTGGACGGCGCCCAGCAGGTGCCGCCGGTGCAGACCAACGGCAGCGGGACAGCCGATCTGACCTATGATGCCGCGACCCATGTCCTCACCTGGAGCGTGGAGTTCGGCGGCCTCAGCGGCCCGGCCATCATGGCCCATTTCCATGGCCCCGCTCCCGCCGGCAAGAATGCCGGGGTGCTGATCTGGATGAGCGAGAAGGGCAAGATGGACCCGGTTCCCAGCCCCCTCAAAGGCCAGGCGACCCTGACCGATATCGAGGCGGCGGATCTGACCGCCGGCAATCTCTATATCAACATCCATACCGCCGCGCATAAGGACGGGGAGATCCGCGGACAGGTCCTCCTGCCGTAATAACTCCCGATTTGCCGAGCTCGTGCCGGCGGTCAGGCCGGCACGAGCAGCCCGTCCGGCTGCTTGCCCTGCATAGTTGAATTGACCGGAAAGCGGGTTTGCAGCCATATTGCTGCATGGTTCAATTAAAAAGTTTAGTTCGGCCATGGATCGGGAGCACTGCGCGGGCTGCGAGTGAATTCTCCAGTCCAAATGAAGCGATCAATTTCGATAAACAGGTCATTTTTATTGCCGTCCCCAAGACCGGGACCACCTCGGTCAGAAATCAGCTTCGCTCCCACGGCCCCTTCCTGGTTCCCAATCCGCATCTCGACATCACCCAGCTGCGCAGCCTGCTTTACTTCTGGAGCCTGCGGAAGACGCTCGGCACCAATGCGCAATTTCCGACCGGCGACATGCCGTCCGATACGCAGATCCGCGCGGAATGCGAAGAGACCTTTCGCAGCTTCTTCAAATTCTCGGCCGTGCGAAACCCCTGGGCGCGGACGGTCTCGCTCTATTTCCGCCAGGAAGGCGTCATCAGCCACAACCGCATCTCCTTCGAGGAGTTTTGCGAGAATCACGCCTATGCCAGCGACACCTGCAGCCATCCGACACTCCATTGCAATCAGTTGGATTGGCTGACGGATGAGGAGGGAAGGATCGGGGTCGACTACGTCTACAAGATCGAGGAATTCGAGAGCAGTTTGGACGAGATCAGGGAGATGACGAACGGCCGGATCGCGCTCCAATATCTGGTCGCGAACGAAAATCCCTTGTCACGTGCCGACAGATACCGCGACATGTTCACCGACCGCACCCGCCAGCTCATCGCCAAGCGATTCGAGAAGGACGTCGATACCTTCAAATATGCGTTCTGAAGGGGAAGAAGCGGTCCTCTCTTCTCTCGTCATCCCCGCGAAAGTCCGGGAATGACGGAAGGAAGTTGATCTGACGCGCCTATCGTTCCGGCGCGGAACCTAATCCCGCGGCGCCTGAGCGCCGGTCATGATCGCGACCGCGTCGGACATCGAGTACTTCTTGGGATCGATGACGCGATGCGCTTCCCAGCCGGTGGATGTGGATGCGGTCGGCGACCTCGAAGACGTGCGGCATGTTGTGGCTGATCAGGATGATCGGCAGGCCGCGGCGCTTGACGTCGAGGATCAGCTCGAGCACCTTGCGCGATTCCTTGACGCCGAGCGCCGCCGTCGGCTCGTCCATGATGACGACGCGGCTGCCGAAGGCCGCCGCGCGCGCCACCGCGACGCCCTGGCGCTGGCCGCCGGACAGCGTCTCCACCGGCTGGCTGATGTTCTGGATGGTGAGCAGGCCGAGCGCGTTCAGGTTGCGCGCGCGCCTCCTCGCTGCATGCCCGCTGCGGTCGAGCAGTGCGGAAGCACGCTGCCGAGCGAGCCCGGGCTTGCGCCGCTCGCGGCCGAGGAACAGGTTGTCGGCGATCGACAGGGCCGGCGACAGCGCCAGGTTCTGGTAGACCGTCTCGATGCCGGCGTCGCGCGGCGTCCATCGGCGAGCGGAAGTGGACCGGCTTGCCGTCGAGCCGGATCTCGCCGTGGTCGGGGATGACCGCGCCGGACAGCGCCTTGATCAGCGTCGACTTGCCGGCGCCGTTGTCGCCGATGACGCCGAGGATCTCGTCCGGCATCGAGGTCGAAATCGGCGTGGTCGAGCGCGGTCACCCGGCCGTAGCGCTTGACCAGGCCGCGCGCCTGCAGAGGATGCGGCTGGCTCGTGCGCCGTTCATCGACGAGCCGACCTTCCGGATCCACTGGTCGATGGCGACGGCGACGATGATCAGGACGCCGACGGTGAACTCCTGCCAGAGCGCGTCGACGCCGGCAGAGCGCCAGGCCGTTGCGGAACACGCCGACGATCAGCGCGCCGATCAGCGTGCCGACGATCGAGCCGCGGCCGCCGAACAGGCTGGTGCCGCCGATCACCACGGCGGTGATGCGAGTCGAGGTTGGCGGTCTGCGCCGGCGTGCGGGCTGACCGACGCCGATGCGGCCGATCAGCACCCAGCCGGCGATCGCGCAGATGAGGCCGGCGACGACGTAGACCGCGAGCAGCGTCCGGTCGGTGCTGATGCCGGCCAGCCGCGCGGCGTCGGGGTCGTCGCCGGTCGCGTAGACGTGCCGGCCCAGGCGGTCCGGTTGAGCACGTACCAGAACGAGCGCCGACCAGCAGCAGCATGAGGATCGAGCCGTAGGTGACAGGCGCGCGCCCGGCGAAGCTTGATGCGCGGTGCCGAAGACACTGCAGCATCGGCGCCATCGCCTCGATGTCCTGCTGCCGGATGGTCTCGCTGCGCGAATAGCAGAGGTTGAGCGCGCCGAAGATGCTCCAGGTGCCGAGCGTGACGATGAACGGCGGCAGCTTCAGCAGGGTGACCAGCACGCCGTTGACGCAGCCGCAGAGCGACGCCGACGCAGCAGCCCGAGCGAGGAAGGCCAGATGGTCGCGGCACGCCGTAGTCGCACGGCGAGCTGGCCCATCACGACCGAGGACAGCACCATGATCGCGCCGACCGAGAGGTCGATGCCGGCGGTCAGGATGACCAGCGTCTGGGCGATGCCGACGATGCCGATGATCGTCACCTGCTGCAGGATCAGCGACAGGTTGAAGGGCGCGAAGAAGCGGCCGCCGACGACGACGCGAAGAAGCAGCACGCCGAGCAGCAGGACGATGAACGGGATCGTCGTCGGGTTGGCGTGCAGGAAATGCTGGAGCCGGCGCAAGCGGCCGCTGTCCTGGTCCTCGAAGGCCGCGACGGTCTCGTCGGCGCGCTCGGATGCCTGCTCGAATTCGCCGGCCGCGGCCGGCGTGTCGTGGAGCTGTTCATGTCGCTCCTCCGACATCGCCGCCGGACAGCGAGGGAGAGCGGCCGTGGCCGCTCTCCCGTGCCTCGCGTCTAGCGCTCAGCTGATCAGCGACGCGATCAGCCCCAGCACTTGGCTTCAGGCCCTCGTCGGTCGTGATCGAGGGGACGCCGGTCGACCGGCTTGTCGGTGATCAGCGTGACGCCGGTGTCGAAGAAGTTCAGGCCCGGCGTACGGCTCGCGGCTTCTTGCCGGTCTTGGCGAAGTCGGCCACCGCCTCGACGCCCAGCGAGCGCCATCTTCAGCGGGTACTGCTGCGAGGTCGCGCCGATGACGCCGGCCTTGACGTTCTTGACGCCCGGGCAGCCGCCGTCGACCGAGACGATCAGCACGTCCTTCTCCTTGCCGGCGGCCTTCAGCGCCTCGTAGGCGCCGGCCGCGGCCGGCTCGTTGATCGTGTAGACGACGTTGATGTCCGGGTCCTTCTGCAGCAGGTTCTCCATCGCCGTGCGGCCGCCGTCCTCGGTCGCCGCTGGTCACCTCGTGGCCGCACGATCCGCGTGTCGGTCTCGTCGCCGATAGTGGTTCGGGTCCTTGACGTCGATGCCGAAGCCCTTCATGAAGCCCTGGTCGCGCAGCAGTCGACCGTCGGCTGGTTGGAGCTGAGGTCGAGGAAGGCGATCTTGGCGCGTCGCCGCCTTGTCGCCGAGCGTCGCCTTCGCCCACTGGCCGATCAGCACGCCGGCCTTGAAGTTGTCGGTGGCGAAGGTGGCGTCGGCCGCGTCGATCGGGTCGAGCGGGGTGTCGAGCGCGATCACCAGCATGCCGGCGTCGCGCGCCTTCTTGATCGTCGGCACGATCGCCTTGGAGTCGCTCGGCGTGATCAGGATGCCCTTGGCGCCGGCGGAGATCAGGTTCTCGATCGCCGCGACCTGGCTGTCGTTGTCGCCGTCGATACTTGCCGGCGAAGCTCTGCAGCTTGACGCCGAGCTCCTTGGCCTTGGCCTCGGCGCCTTCCTTCATCTTGACGAAGAACGGGTTGGTGTCGGTCTTGGTGATCAGGCCGACGATGATGTTGTCGGCCAGGCCGGCGCGCCGAGGCGAGGCCGAAGCGCCAGCGGCGCCGGCGACCGCAGTGTCAGCAGAGTCCGCGTGCGTTCATTCCAGTTCCTCCCATTTGGTCATGCCCGGCCCGACGGCGCTCGCACCATCGCGGGACGGCCGGCCCAATTCTGCGGTCGCCGGTGTCTGCGACAAATCCCTCGGCGGTCGGCCAAGTCAATAACTAAATCAGTCTAACTTATTATTGACCGCGGCGGGACGGCTCCGGCAGGCTGCCGGCCCGGCACGTCGCGGCTGGCTGACGGGACCGCGACTGGTCCGCACGGCGAGCCGAAACGCCGCATCCGCTGACCCGCCGCGCGCCGCCGGTCCGCCGCGGCACCAGCCAGACCGGCGTGCGCCTCTACAACGAGCGGCTGGTCCTGTCGCTGATCCGCAGCCACGGCGGCCTGCCAGCGGCGATCGCCCGGCTCACCGGGCTGTCGGCGCAGACGATCTCGGAGATCGTCCGCCAGCTCGAGGCGACGGGCTGCTGCGCCGCGACGATCCGGCGGCCAGATCGGCCAGCCGTCGACGCCGCTGTCGCTCGATCCCGACGGCGCCTTCTCGCTCGGCGTCAAGGTCGGGCGGCGGAGCTGCGACCTCATCCTCATGGATTTCGTCGGCGGCGTCCGCCGCGAGCTGCATCGCACCTACCCCTATCCGAGCCCGGCGCGCTCCTCGCTTCCTGCGCGCGGCAGCTGCGGCCGTTGCCCGGCGGTTCGTCGGCGAAGAAGGCGCGCATCGCCGGCCTCGGCATCGCCATGCCGTTCGAGCTGTGGAACTGGGAGGACGAGGTCGGCGCGCCGCCCGTCGCGATGGAGCCTGGCGGCGCTTCGACCTCCCCGCCGAAGTGCCGAGCTCTGCCCATGGCCGGTCTATCTCTGCAACGACGCGACCGCCGCCTGCGCCGCCGAGCTGCTTCGGCCACCGCCGTCCTATCCCGAGTTCCTCTACGTGTTCATCGCCTGGTTCATCGGCGGCGGCGTCGTCCTCGACGGCAACCTCTATCCCGGCCGCAGCGGCTATGCCGGCGCCGTCGGCTCGATGCCCATTGCGGGCGATGCTGCAAACTGGGCGCCGTTACGTTTCGCCTCGATCTATGTGCTGGAGAAGAAGCTGATCGCCGCCAGGGGAGGATCCGGCGCGGATCTGGCAATCGCCCGATGCCTGGGGAGATTTCGGCACTCATCTCGACGACTGGATCGAGGAAACCGCGTCGAGCCTCGCCCCGGCCGTCGTAGAGACTCCAAGCCCACGCAGAAGAACGCGAACGGCGTGCAGTTGTACGGCCCGGCGGGAGGCTCGGTGTGGAACTCGCCCACGGTCGATCCGGTGCGGCATGCCGTGTACTTCGGCACCGGCGATACGCAAACGGAACCCGCGCAGCCGCTGGGGGACGCGATCGTCGCCGTCGATATGGATTCGGGCAAGGTTCTGTGGTCGTATCAGGCTCAGCCCAACGATGCTTTCATGGGCGGCTGCAACGGCCCGAACAAGAGCAAGGCTTGTCCGCAGACGATGGGGCCGGATGCCGACATCGGCAACTCGCCCATCCTGAGCACGCTGCCCGACGGCAGGCGCGTGCTGATCGCCGGCACCAAGGACGGCGACGTGTTCGCGCTCGATCCGGATAATCGCGGCGCGCTGCTGTGGCGCGTGGCGGCCAACTCGGGCGGCGGACGCGGCGGCATCGTCTGGGGCGGCGCGGCCGACCACGAAAACGTTTATTACGGCATGGGCAGCGGAGGCATGGCCGCGCTCAAGATGGCCACCGGCCAGCGCGTGTGGTTCCAGCCGATTAATGCCGCCGGTGTGCGGACGAGCAATAACGCCGCCGCGACCATCATTCCCGGAGTGGTGTTCGTCGGCGGCACGGACGGCAAGCTGCACGCTCTGTCCACAACCGATGGCAGCTCGCTGTGGGAATTCGACACGACCAGGAATTTCGACACCGTCAACAAGGTCGCGGGCGCTCACGGCGGCGCGATTTCGTCGGTGGGTCCGGTGATGGCGGGCGGGATGATGTACATCGGCTCGGGCTACGGCGTCGGCGGCGGGCCTTTCGGAAACGTGCTGCTGGCGTTCGGGCCGGAGTAGTCCTTCTCGAAACAACAGGCGCCCAATGCCACTTACATTTCACGGATAAGTTCGTGGGGCCAAGGCTTCGGCCCTGCCGCCGAGCTTCGGCTCGGCGCTGCCTGACCCCACATCGATGTTCGAAAATGTAAGTGGTATTGGGCAATCTTGCCCGCGCCACGGCGATCAGAGCTTACGGAGGAAATCAGCCGCAGCCGCGGTGACCTCGCTCGACCATTCGTGCCCGCCGTTATATTCGGCTGCTTGGCTGGCTCGATGTTGCTTGGGAACCGCAATGCTGCAACAGCAGCGGCCAGCGCGAGCCGCGTTCTTCTATGTGTTCGGCATCGCGCTCTCGATCGTTTTCGGAGTCATGCTGAACTGGTTCTTCGGACTGGCGCCGCTGTTCTGCATTCGCGATCAGGCGAATGCCCGCGACTCGCTATCGCTGACACTCGATTTCTGCGCCCGCCAAGGCGGACGGCTATTTGGCCTGTCGCTCGGATTTCTGGCACTGCGACTGGTCTGGGCCGGATCGATGTTCTTGCTGGTCCTGGCACCAACCAGTCTCGCAAACACCTCGCGGTGGGATGGGTGCTGCTGCTGATGTTCCTGCTTGTCGATGATCTACTTCGCGGGAGCGGATGCCCTGTATCTGGCGCGCCTCGGAGCCTACGCCGCGCTGGCCGAGATCGATGCGCAGCCTGCGCCAGAGCCTGAACCAGCTCCAGAGCTAAGCCCGGCCGCCGATTCGGGTGCCCCACTCAACTCGCTTTGGTTGAGTGGGAAACGGGGCCGAACGGATTTGCACCGTCCGCATAAACGTACCGAGGCCGACGTCGCCCGCCGCTGGCTTGAGCTAATTGCTAGTTGCTAATTGCTAATTGCTTCCTAGTGCACCAACTCCAGCTGCTCTTCTTCCTTCTTCACCTTGGCGATGGCGATCAACTCCGCCGCCTTCTGCGCGATGTGTTCGGCGCTGACCTCGAACTCCTTGATCAGCTCCCACGGCGCGCCCGAATCGCCGAAGCGGTCCTTCACGCCGATGGCGCCGGTAATCACCGGCGTCCCAAACAGCTCCGGACTCTCCGTGATGACGCTGCTCACGCGCCACGCCAGCGCGCCGATCTGGTGCTCTTCGGCGGTAACCACAACTCCCGTTTCCTTCGCTGCGCGCACAATCGCCGCCTCGTCAATCGGCTTCATGGTGTGGATGTTGACCACGCGCGTCTCGTAGCCGAACTCCTGCTTCAGGATGTAGGCCGCGCGCATCGCCTCGGGAACCATCGGCCCGCACGCGATGATGCTCAGGTCTTCGTGCTCGTTGCGATACTCGAGTCGCGAGCACGGTGTCGAAGGCATCGACCATCTGCTCGGCCTTGCGCCGCAGGCGGATCACGTTGGCCTTGCCGAACACGAACGGCGTGTCCTCGGTGGTCACAATCGGCGTCGCCTCGCGGGCGAAGCGAATGTACTTCGGCCCGACGTGTTGCAGCAGCAGATAGTCCGTCGCCTTGCGGGTTTCGATGGCGTCGCAGGGCACCGACACCACCATGTTGGGCAGGCCGCACATGGCGAACAAGTCTTCCAGCGCCTGGTGCGTCGCGCCATCCGGACCAACCGAAACGCCGCCGTGCGCCCCGCAATCATCACGTTGAAGTTGCCGTAGCAGATCGACACGCGAATCTGATCGAGGTTGCGTGCCGCCGCAAATGTCCCATACGTCCCGAACACCGGCAGCTTGCCTTCGCGCGCCAGCCCCACGGCCGCCGCCGTCGCCGACTGCTCAGCGATGCCCATGCTGATCCAGCGGTCCTTTGCGCTCCGGCTTGCCGGCGTAGAAATCGCTGATGGTGATCGATCCTGAAATATCGAGTCCCAGGCACACGATGCGCTCATCGTCGCCATTGTTCTGCTAGCGACTTGCCGAAGCCCTTGCGCGTCGGCTCCATCTTCACCTGCGGAGTGTTCGGCGCATTCCACCAGTAGTCGCGCGAGAAGTGCGGCATCTTGGCCTCGAGTTTGGCCTCAACTTCCTTCTGATACTCGGCCGCCTGCTTCAACAGCGCGTCGTAGGCGATGGTCTCTTTCAGGCCGAGTTCCTCCAGCGCCTTCACCAGCTCGTCATACGTTCGGAGTCGTGCCGTGCCACCCGGCAACGTTCTCCATGAAGCTGACGCCCTTGCCCTTCACCGTGTTCGCGATCAGCAACGTTGGCTTGCCCGCCACCGGAATGTTCTTCGCCTTCTGCAGTCCCTCGACGACCTCGCGGATATCGTGGCCGTCGACCTCGATGACCTCCCATCCGAACGCGCGATAGCGATCTTCCAGCGGCTCGACGTTCATCACGTCCTTCACCCAGCCGTCGATCTGCAGTCGGTTGCGGTCGATGATGCCCACCAGGTTGTCGAGCTTGAAGTGCGAGCCTTCCATCACCGCTTCCCAGATGTTGCCTTCCTGCTGCTCGCCGTCGCCCATGATGCAGAACACGGTGTGCTTCTTGCCGCGCCATCTTGCCCGCCAGCGCCATGCCCACGGCGATGCTCAGTCCCTGCCCCAGCGAGCCGCTCGACACCTCAACGCCCGGCAGCTTCAGCCGGTGCGGATGCCCCTGGAACGGCGAATACAGCTTGCGCAGCGTGACCACGTCTTCCAGCGGATAATAGCCGGCGAATGCCCAGCCCGAGATACAGCGCGGGAGCCTTGTGTCCGCCCGACCAGACGATGCGGTCGCGGTCCTCCCAGTCGGGCATGTTGGGATCGTGGTTGGCGACCTTCAGATACAGCGCCGCCACGATCTCCATCATGGAGAGCGTTCCGCCGGAGTGTCCGGAACCCGCGGCGCACAGCGCCACCAGGTCGTAGCCGCGCATCAGGCGGGCGGCTTGTTCGAGTTCTTCGATGGAAAAATCGCGGACAACGGCTTTCGAGAAACCATTCACGATAGGCATGACGTTTCCTTTTTGCGGGCAGCCTTGCGGGCAACGCAGAATTCCCACGCCGGATCGGCCGGTGCACCACGCAGCACCGCCCGACGAGGTTGAACACATGTCATTGGAATCACCCGCTACTCTTGAGGCCCGATACACAAGGCTAGGACGGCGGGCGAGCAGCCGCTGTGTCCGCTATCACGACGCACTTGTGACGCTTGCCACAACAGAAGAGTCAGGTGCTGAGTTGCTTCCGGTCGGGCGCCCGGTACCCTGCGTCAGTCTTGGATCGCCCCGACGCGCCGTTCCGCAACGTGCCAAAGCACCCCAGACGGATCGTAGACATAAACGATCCGAAGGCCCCATGGCTGCATGGCCGGCGGGCGCGGAGCCTGGACTTTGAATCTGTCCGGGCAAATCCAGCGCCTGGATGTGCGTCCACCAGGCGTCAAGGTCATCGACCATGAGCTGCATCATGAAATTCTCAGCCCACTCCTTCTGATAACCCCGCTGCAGGATGAAGCCGCTGGAACCCATCCTGAAGATCGCCACCTCGCCGTCAAGCAGTTTCTCGAAGCCCAGCGCCTCGTAAAAAGCCTTCGAGAGCTCAAAGTCTTTCGCAGGCAGGAATGGGCGCGCCTGCTCAGTTCCGCTCGGAATTTGCTTCATCGGTTCTCCTTCAAAGTCGAAGATCTCACTGCGGCACGTCCTACTCCCCGCGCATCCGGTCGCTCACTTCCAAGCTCCAGCGCCGCCAGTGACACCGTAATGTCGCGAATCGAGTAGTACATCGACACCACCAGCGAAATCAGGCACGCCGCGAAAAACGGCAGCGCCAGAAAGTCTCTTTGCAGCCCGATCAGGTGCTCGGCAAACAGCGAAAGAATAGTCAGCGTCACAAAGAAGATGCAGACCGAGCTATACAGCATCGACCGCTTCAGGATGTGCGCCCGGTCATTCGTCAGCCGAAGCTGCTCCGTCAGGTGCCTTCGCCTGCGCGCTCTCCCGATCGCTCTCGCTCAGCTCGCGCGCCAGCTGGCGCACCCGGTCAATCGCCCGCCCGTAGCGGTTACTGATACTCAGTAGCAGCAGGCCCACGCCAGAAATCACGATCACCGGCGCAATCGAGGCCGTCAATATTTGCACCACGGAAAAGATCGGCATATCGAAATGACTCCGTTCCTATCATGCACCATCTTAGGAATCTTCGGGTCGCGGTGCACCCCACCATTGCCCGAGCTAGTTGCTAGTCGCTAATTGCTAGTTGCTTCTACAATGTCCCCATCATGGAAACCGCAGACGTCGTCATCATCGGCGGAGGAATCGTAGGCGCCAGCATCGCCTGGCATCTCACCGAACAGGGATGCCGCAACGTGCTCATCATCGAGCGCGAAACGCATCAGGGCAAAGGTTCCACCGGCAAGAGCATGGGCGGAGTGCGCGCCCAGTTCGCCACCGCTCCCAACATCCAGATGTCGATGTACTCCATCCAGTTCTACGCCGAGTTCGACGAGCGCCTTGGCCAGCCCGGCGGCTACCGCCCGCAGGGATACCTCTTCGTCGCGACCGTGCCCGCGCACCTCGAATACCTGCGCACCAACCAGATCCTGCAGCATTCGCTCGGACTCAAGCAGGCGCACATGGTAAACCGCGACGACATCAAGGCCCGCGTCCCGCAGCTTCGCTCCGGCGACGTACTCGGCGGCAGCTTCTGCCCGACCGACGGATTCGTCGATCCCTACAGCGTGATGGTCGGATTCACCACTTGCGCCACCGAGCGCGGCGCGAAGGTCTGGCGCTCGACCGAAGTCACCGCCATTCACCGCGACGACACCGGCATCACTGGAGTCGAAACCACTCGCGGCCCCGTCAGCACGCGAGTCGTCGTCAACGCCGCCGGAGCCTGGGCCGCGCAGGTCGCAGCGCTCGCCGGCATCGATCTTCCCGTACAGCCGCTGCGTCGCCAACTCGTCCCGACCGAGCCGTTCGACGGCGTCTCGCACGAGATCCCCATGGTCATCGACATGAGCAACGGCTTCCACTTCCGTCCCGAGAGCCTGGGCTTTCTGCTGGCGTGGAACGATCCCGAAGAAACCGTCGGCTACAAGACCGACTTCGAGCCGTCATTCATCGAGAAGATCCTGGTGCGCGCCGCCGATCGCGTTCCCTGCTTCGAGAATGTCGCGGTCAATCCCAAGCGCGCGTGGGCGGGACTCTACGAGATGTCGCCCGACCACCACTGCATCCTCGGCCCGGTCGAAGGTGTGCCGGGCTTCTTCTGCGCCAACGGCTTCAGCGGACACGGCGTGATGCACTCGCCCGCAACGGGCAAGATCCTGGCCGACCTCATCCTGCACGGCAAGACGGATGTGGTGAGCAACGTTGACGCGCTCAGTCCCGCGCGCTTCGCTAAAGGCGAACTGCTGCACGAAACCGCGGTGCTGTAACAGGCCAAGTCTCTCCCCGAGTATGTCGCTTGGAATGTGATGCGGTTCCGTCGCGCCCAGCCGGCGTTAGCCCAGCCTTTCAGGCTGGGGGCTGAGACGAACCCAGCCGCGACGACAGAGCCGGAATGCGGTGACCCATGTCCACAGATCGCGATTCGCGTGTCACAATGACATGCCCGACTACACCCTGCGCCACGCCACGCCCGACGACGTCGGCTCTGTCACCAGCTTGGTCAATCGCGCCTTCGCGGTCGAACTCTTCTTCAAGACGGGCGACCGCACCGACGAATCGCAAATCCGCGAACTCCTGAACCACGGCCCATTTCTCCTGCTGACCGACGACGACAACCTCATCGCCTGCTGTCCACGTAGAGCTGCGTGGCGAACGCATTTACATTGGTATGCTGGCGGTCGATCCTGCGAAACAAAAACTGGGAATCGGTGCACGCATGATGAGCGAGGCGGAAGACTTCGGTCGCCGCGCCGGATGCAAGTTCGCCGACATCCGCATCGTCAACGTTCGCACCGAGCTACCTGTCATCTACCGGAAGCTGGGCTACATCGAGAGCGGAGTCGAATCGGCAGCAGTCATCAAGACCGCGATCATGCCCGTACACTTCGTCACCATGTCGAAACCGCTCTAGCTGTCTCTTCGTCCTGAGCAAGCAATGCTGCGCAGCAGGCGAGAGGAACCGCTTTTCTATCCACCAGCCACTATCCACTTCCACTTCGTCACGATGACTGCCGTGCCGGCGCATATGATGAATTCATGGACCGCCGCACCCTCCTCCACACCGACCTCGAAGTCTCCCGCTTCTGCTTTGGCACCATGACATTGGGCAAGCCGCTCGATCAGGCCGGAACGAACGCAGATCATCGATCGCTGCATCGACGCCGGCATCAACTTCTTCGACACCGCCAACATGTACAACGCGGGAGTCGCGGAGACGCTGCTCGGCACCGCTCTCAAAGGCCGCCGCGACAAGATCGTCCTCGCCAGCAAGGTCTTCTTCAAGATGGGCGACGCGCCCGACCAGCACGGCCTTTCACGCAAAGCGATCCTTCGCGCCATCGACGAAAGCCTGACGCGGCTGCAGACCGACTACCTCGACCTCTACTACCTGCACGCGCCCGATCACACCGTGCCGATCGAAGAATCGCTCGAAGCCATGGAGTCGCTGGTCAAGCAGGGCAAGGTGCGCTATCCCGCGTGTTCGAACTATGCCGGATGGGAAGTGGTGCAGATGCTCTGGATCGCCAAAGAGCGCGGCTGGCACGCGCCTTATGTCTCGCAGCCCATGTACAACCTGCTGGCGCGCGGCATCGAGCAGGAATACCTCGCCGATGTGCAAAGAGTTCGGCGTCTCGACCGTCGTGTACAACCCGCTCGCCGGCGGCCTGCTCACCGGCAAGCACCGCCAGGAAGCCTTCATCCCCGGCACGCGCTTCGACAACAACAAGCTCTACCAGGACCGCTACTGGCACGACCCAGTACTTCAACGCGGTCGAACGCCTACGCCAGATCGCGCAATCCGCGGGACGCTCGCTCATCAGCCTCTCGCTGAACTGGCTGCTGCATCACACCGCGTCGGATGTGGTGATTCTGGGTGCTTCGAGCCTGGCCCAGCTGAACGAGAACCTCGCGGCCGGAGAAGAAGGTCCTCTGCCCGAAGACGTCCTCAAGGCCTGCGACCAGGTCTGGCAGGACCTGCGTGGCCCTCTGCCGGTCTACAACCGCTGACCGGGAAGCGATGGGGATGCCCTTAGGAGCGGTCCCGGGCACATGGAGATCATTCCTAGGAATTTGCGAATTCACGACCTATTAGAATCAATGGGTTAGGGGAAAATTGTTTGTAAGAGTTGATTCTAAAGGTGAGTTACACGTATCCATGTCTGCCCGTTGGACTTAGCTGCCAAAAATGGCAGTTTGGGCGCCCAAATTTGCCATACTTGTCATACAAATCATACGTCAGTCTAGTCATACAAATCATACTTGTCATACGCATTCCGGCAATTGTCAAAGAGCGAAATCCTCCGCGCGCTGGGTGCGGGATGGGGCAGGGACACGAATCCCCTGGCCCACCGATTGGTTATAGCGGGTGACAACCGGGCGTGCCAGGAAAACCTGCACTGCGAGAAAACTAAAGTAACCATCCCGAACCGAAACGGGAAACCTGGGAAGTGACTTCCGCACGGACGTGAACACCGACAATTGCCAATTGCAGGCAGTTGTGGACACCCGCCCGCACACAAGTGACCGACTGCCGGTATTAGCCTTTCGTTTTCCTAGGAATCGCAAACCTTCTGCCCGGGACTAGTTCGCGACGCTTCGTGTCGACTGTATAGGTAGTGCCCGGGAGAAGCGTGCGGCCATCCACCAGAATCGTCTCGAGCTTCTCAGGGACTGTCCGGCCCGATCCGGCAACGAGGTCGTGGGCGAATTGGAGGGCGCGCGCGCGAATTTGTTCGTCGTCTATGGGGGTGCCGCCCGCAAAGGTTACGACGTGGTGCGTGTGAACGACGCGTCCCGAGGAATCATAGACAAGCGCTGTCTTTACGTCAGGCTTTGCGGCAGAACCGCCGACACCGATGTGCATATCGATCTCCTCTTAGGGATTTGAACTCTGGCCGTAATCTGTGCCCAATAGCGTCATCAGTGCATTGGTCCACGAATCCGAAGTCATGGCCAGCATGGTGACGTGCGACAGATTGTCCTTGGCTATGGCAATCGGCAGCGATCCGAAGCCAATGTTGTTGAGGTTGCTAAGATCGGCAAACTTGGTCTTGACGTCGTTTCCCTGACTGTCGCGGACGCTGTATTCGAGGATTCCGGCGGCGGCCTCGATGATGTCGTCATCACCGGTGCCGAATCCGTGGCCCACAGTGGAGACGGTCACCATGGCATTGACGGGAGAAGGGTTAATGTCCACTGTCACGTGATTGAAGCCATCACCGCTGACCTGGTTCCAAACAAAGTAATTTGCGATAAGCATCGCACCTCCTTAGTACCGCTGGAGCTAAAGCCCCATTTCCTATTTTCAACATGTTGCGGCACGACAAAAGTCGTGTCCTGTTACGAATCGACTGCTGGGCGCGGAAGTTCGCGGTGTAGATTCCGGTTCCCGCACATTGAAAGACGCCATCAATGAAGCCATGCGCGACTGGGTCACCAACGTGCGCACCACGCACTACCTGCTGGGCAGCGTGCTGGGTGCACATCCTTATCCGACCATGGTGCGCGATTTTCATAAAGTGATCGGGCGCGAAGCCCGTGCGCAAATTCTTAAGGCAGAGGGCAAGCTTCCGAAAGCCATCATCGCCTGTGTCGGTGGCGGATCGAATGCCATCGGCATCTTTCACGAGTTCATTAAAGACAAGAAAGTACAACTCGTCGGCGTGGAAGCAGGTGGGCGCGGCTGGCAACTGGGCGAACATGCGGCGCGGTTCCGTGGAGGATCGCCGGGCGTTCTGCAAGGAACATATTCGTACGTGCTGCAGGATGATGCCGGACAAATTTCCGCGACGCACTCTGTCTCTGCGGGTCTTGATTATCCGTCGATCGGCCCGGAGCATGCCTGGCTCAAGGACACGGGCCGCGCCGAGTACGTTTCGGCATCCGACAAGGAAGCTCTTGCGGCCTGCACAATGCTGGCACGCACCGAGGGGATTATCCCCGCGCTGGAATCGGCTCACGCCGTGGCGGAAGTGATCAAGCGCGCGCCCCGGATGAAGAAATCGGACGTCGTGATCGTGAACATTTCCGGGCGCGGCGACAAAGACATTGGAATTTTGCGGGAGAACCTCAAATTGGACTGAACCCGGCACGGGCTGTGCCACGAATTCCATGCCACTTTCTTTCAATCACAAGCCATCCCTGGTCGCCTATCTCACCTGCGGCGATCCTGACCTTGCGACCTCACGGGACATCGCTCTCGCCGCCATTGAAGCTGGGGCGGATGTGATTGAACTGGGCGTACCGTTCAGCGATCCCGTGGCGGACGGGCCTGTGATCCAGCGCGCCAGCGAACGAGCCCTGCGCCGCGGGACTTCCCTGCTGCAGGTGCTGGCGCTGGCCAAAGAAATCCGCCAGCGCTCGCAGGCGGGGCTAATTATTTTTACTTATCTGAACCCGATCCTGCGCATGGGGATGGCGAGATTCAGCGCCGCCGCCCAGGACGCTTGTGTGGACGGTGCGTTGATCACTGACTTACCGGTGGAAGAGTCATCCGACTACTTGTCCGAGATGGAAAAGCGAGCTTTGGCGGCGGTGTTCCTGGCGGCTCCCACCAGCACCGATGCGCGACTGAAACAGATTGCCCAGGCGTCGACGGGATTTATCTACGCGGTTTCGCGAACCGGGGTGACCGGGGCCCGGCAACAGATGCCGGAAGATGCGCCTCAACTGGTGGGGCGCCTGCGCAGGTATACTGACCTGCCGGTTGCAGTCGGCTTCGGCATATCCACCTCGGCGCAGTTCAAGGCTGTGGGGAAATTCGCCGATGCCGCGGTAGTGGGTAGCGCGATTGTCGAGACCATCGAACGCAATCCGGGCAAAGAAGCGGAGAGTGTGGCACAATTTGTAAAGCGGCTCTTAGTTAGTCGTCAGTCGGTCGTCAGCACTCCCGCGCCAGTTGGCTAGAGCAGCGACGACTTCTTTCCACAGCAATGGGTGGTTAACTTTCTGCCTGGTAAGGGCCGAATACCATTCGCTGGACACTCAACGGCTGAAGACTGACGACCGACGATTCACGACTGGTCCATGGACATTTCCGACTGGCGTACCAAGATCGACGAACTTGACCGCAAGCTGGTAGACCTGTTGAGCCAGCGGGCGCAGGCTGCCCATGAGATCGGTAAATTGAAGCGCGGCGCGGGCATGCCGATCTATGAGCCCGACCGTGAGCGCAAGGTATTCGAAAACGTGCGAAGCATAAATCCTGGTCCCTTGCCGGACCGCGATCTGCAGCGCATCTTTGAGCGGATCATGGATATCATGCGCGGGATCCAGCAGCAAGAGATCGCGCCTCAGGCCGCCGCAGACGGCGGACGCGACACGGAACTGGATAATGATGTGAATGATTGAGGGCAGTCGTCAGTCGTCGGTCGTCAGTCCTCAGCAAACCTCGATTGTGTTTTGCTGACGACTGAAGACCGATGACTGACGACTATTGACTACCTATGATTGTTGCCATGCAGGAATCAGCGACCGATGAGCAGATCCAGCAGGTGGTAGAACACCTGGTCCGGATGGGCTTCTCCGTTCACCGCACCACCGGCGAGCGGCAGACCGTGCTGGCCGCGGTTGGCGCACGGGTGGACTTTGATACTCGCAATCTTGAAGTCCTATCCGGGGTGGAGCATGTTCACCGCATCAGCGCGCCTTACAAGCTGGCGGGGCGCAGTTTTCGTCCGCAGGGGACTATCGTCGAATTTGCCAACGGGGTGCAGATCGGCGGCGATCAGGTTGTAGTCATGGCCGGGCCCTGCTCGGTGGAATCGAAGGAACAGCTTTTCACCGTGGCTGAGCAGGTGGCGAAAGCCGGCGCGCGTGTGCTGCGCGGCGGCGCCTTCAAGCCGCGATCGTCTCCTTATTCGTTTCAGGGCATGGGTGAAGAAGGTCTGAAGTTGCTGCGCCAGGCTGGCGATCATTTCAACATGCTGGTCATTAGTGAGGTCATGGAAATTTCGCAGATCGGGCTGATGCTGCCTTACATTGATATTTTTCAAGTGGGCGCGCGCAATATGCAGAACTTCAATCTGCTGCGCGAGCTGGGCAAGGTCAAAAAGCCGGTTCTGCTCAAGCGCGGCATTGCGGCCACGCTGGAAGAGTTGCTGCTTTCCGCCGAATACATCATGGCAGGTGGGAACTACGAGGTCATTTTGTGCGAGCGCGGCATCCGCACTTTCGAGACTTACACCCGCAACACGCTGGATGTATCGGCCATTCCGATCATCAAGAAACTCTCGCACCTGCCCATGACGTCTGATCCGTCGCATGGCACCGGGTTGCGCGACAAAGTTCCACCGATGGCCCGGGCCTCGCTGGCAGCCGGCGCGGACGCCCTGCTGATTGAAGTGCATCATGATCCGGATAAGGCGTTTTCCGACGGCGCCCAGTCGCTCTTTCCTGAACAATTCGCCAAACTGATGGACGAGCTGCGCATGATCGCGCCCGCGGTAGGACGCAAGGTGGCCTAACCCCTTTTCACCACGGGGGCACAGAGACACGGAGAGATGCTAATCATGCTTTCACGTGCGGACAGTGTCTTCGCCGCTCCGTTTTTTTCTTCTGTGACTCTGTGCCTCGGTGGTTAAGTCACATGGCAATTCGCCAAATCACTATCATCGGGACGGGACTGATCGGCGGCTCCTTCGGGCTGGCGTTGAAGAAACGGCGCTTCCCTGGCCGGATCATCGGCTGCGACCGCGCCCCGGTGCTGGAGCAGGCTCGGGACAAGGCCGCGATTGACGAAGGGCATACCGATCCAGTGGCCGCGATACGAGGCAGCCAGGTGGTACTGTTGGCGGTGCCGGTAGGCGCGATCGTTGAACTGATCGGGCGCCTCGGCCCCGCCCTTCCGCCGAAGACTCTGCTCACCGATGTCGGCAGCACCAAAGCCGAAGTCCTGGCCCGCGCGACAGCCACGTTCGGCAAAGATGTCGGCCGACGCTATCTTGCCGGACATCCCATGGCCGGGAAGGAACAGTCTGGTGTGGAAGGCGCCGATCCTGACTTGTTTCAAGGCGCGGTGTGGTTTGTCACGCCCGCTCCAGAACAGAAAATATTTGCAGGCGCGAGCGGCGAATTTCTGGAATGGGTGGAGAGTATCGGCGCGGGCGTGGCCAGCATGGAGGCCGATGCGCACGACCAGCTCTGTGCCTGGATCAGTCACTTGCCGCAAATGATCTCTACTGCGCTGGCGGCGACGCTGGTGGATGAATACGGCGAGGACGCTCCGCTGCTCGAGACCGGAGGCCGCGCCCTGCGCGAGATGACGCGCATTTCGGCCAGTCCCTATTCCATGTGGCGCGACGTTGCGCTTACCAACAAGAAAAACATCGCGAACGCCTTGTTGAAACTGGAGCAACGCCTGGCGCATATCCGGGAGAATCTGGATACACGGGAGCTGGCGCTGGAATTCGAGCGGGCGCATCATCTGAGAAAAGCCGGGCTTAAACCACAGAGGACGCAGAGGACACGGAGAAAGTAGGACGCGATCGATGTGTCACCTGCCTCCGATTTTCATTTAGAATCCTTGTTCCACGAATGAAGTCCGATGAATAAAGTAGTAGCCAACGCCGACGAAGCCATCCACGACATCTTCGATGGCGCAACCATCATGATTGGCGGATTCGGACTTTGCGGGATCCCGGAAAACCTGGTTCGCGCGCTGGTCCGCAAGGGAACGAAAAACCTTACCACCATCAGCAACAACGTCGGCGTGGATGGCTTAGGCAACGGTCTGCTGCTGGCTGCGGGACAGATCGTCAAACACATCGGAACCTACGTCGGGGAAAACAAACTGCTGGAGCAACTCATCTTGCAGCGCAAGCTGGAGCTGGACCTGATACCGCAGGGCACTTTCTCCGAACGGATTCGCGCCGGCGGCGCCGGCATCCCGGCATTCTTTACGCCTGCGGGAGTGGGCACCGTGGTCGGCGAGGACAAAGAAGACCCGAGAGTTCGACGGACGTCCCTACCTGATGGAACGCGCCCTGAAAGCCGATTTTGCCTTGGTCAAAGCGTGGAAGGGCGACAAGTGGGGCAACCTGGTGTATCGCAAGACAGCGCGCAACTTTAATCCCATGATGGCAACAGCAGCCAAAGTGACGATTGCTGAAGTTGAGCACCTGGTCGAGGTGGGTGAACTGGAACCAGATCTGATTCACACACCCAGTATTTACGTGAAGCGGATTTTTCAAGGCGAAGTGTACGAGAAGAAGATCGAGCGAAGAACGGTGAGGAAAAAATAGTCATTGGCCATTGGTCGTTGGTCATTGGCCAGGACTTTTCGTGCCACGGTTTTGCCAAGGACCAACGGCCAAGGACCAACGACCGCATTATGAAGGACATCGACAAACGCGAGCGCATCGTGAAGCGCATTGCCCGCGAACTGCGCGACGGCTTCTACGTCAATCTGGGCATTGGCATGCCGACGCTTGTGGCTAATCATGTTCCGGCGGGCATGGATGTGATTCTGCAATCCGAGAATGGCATGCTGGGGATTGGCCCGTATCCCGTCGAGGGCGAGGAGGATTGCGATCTCATCAATGCCGGCAAGGAAACTGTCAGCGAGATGAAGGGCACGGCGTATTTTTCCAGCGCCGATTCATTTGCCATGATTCGCGGCGGCCACATTGACCTGAGCGTGCTGGGGGCGATGGAAGTGGATGAAGAAGGCAGCCTGGCGAACTGGATGATCCCCGGCAAAATGGTTAAAGGCATGGGCGGCGCAATGGACCTGGTGGCCAGCGCGCGCCGCGTGATCGTCGCCATGGAACACACCACCAAAGATTCTCAGCCCAAGATCCTGAAAAAGTGCACTCTGCCTCTGACCGGAGTGAAGGTGGTGAATACGATCGTGACTGAAATGGCCGTGATTCAGGTGACGCCTACGGGACTGGTGCTCGAAGAAGTGGCGCCTGGATTGACCGCGGATGATGTGCAGCAGGTGACCGGGCCGACGCTCATTCTTAGTCCGGCTATCAAGGTGATGGAAGGCTGAGCTCCATGATGGAGGACGGGCGTCCCGCCCGTCCCACCCAAGCGCGGGCGAGTCGCCCGCGACCACATTGAACCATTCAATCTGGACTAGATGTGCTCAGTTCGTGCCGCTCTTCAGCCTTGCGGCCTCGAACTCGTCTCCCTTTTCCCAACCGACGACCTTCGGGGCGCTGGCAGCCTCCCAGCCCAGCGCGAAGCCGAAGCGGGCCATCACCGCCGGGCCGGTGAAATCCATCTCGGGATGGTACTCGTCGCTGGGTTGGTGGTAGTGCTTCTCGGTGTATTCGTTGGCCTTCTCCAAACCCCACGCCGCATCGTGCCCCTTGTACTTGACGCCCTCATTGACGGAAAACGCAGGAATGCCGACGCGAGCCAGGCTGAAATGATCGGAGCGATAGTAGTGTCCCGCCTCGGGATGCGAATCGGGGCGAATTGCCAGGCGGAATTCCTGGGCCAGCGCCTGCACCATCGGGTAGAACGTGGTGCGTTCGCTGCCGGACACTTCCACTTCTTCAGGCGACCCGAGAGGCGGAATGTCGTCATAGTTGAGATCCAGCGCGATTTTGCCTGCGGGTATCGGAGGATGCTTGCCCAGGTACTCGGAGCCCAGCAATCCTTGCTCCTCAGCGGTCACGGATGCAAACAGGATGGAGCGACGCGGCTGCTGCGCCGCCGTCCCATAGGCGTGGGCCAATTCCAGCAAGACGCCACAGCCGCTGGCATTGTCGTCTGCGCCGTTGTAGATGTTGTCTCCCGGCATCTCAGGGCGAATCCCCAGGTGATCGTAGTGCGCGGTGTACATAACGGCTTCGGCTTTCAGTTTCGGATCGGATCCCGGCAGCATGGCGACCACATTGTTTGATTCGAACGGCCGGACTTTGCTTACCATGTGGGCCTGCAGCTTTACCGCCAGCGGCACCGGACGAAAGTCGCGCGAACGGGCATCCGCCATCATCTTGTCCAGATCGAGGCCTGCCAAGGCAGCCAGGGCCTTGGCGGCATCCAGGTGAATCCATGAGGCGACTTGCAACTTCGGCGAACCGTCCAGCTTGAGATAGGACTTCTCTCCCGAATCTGAATTGCGCACGACGTCCCAGGGATAGCTCGCCATGTCAGTCTTATGAATCAGAATCGCGCCCACCGCACCCTTGCGCGCGGCTTGTTCGTATTTGTAAACCCAGCGCCCGTAATAGGTCAGGGCCTTGCCCTTGAAAAATTTGACATCGTCGGAAGGGGGTTCGTTCACCAGCATGAGCAGCACCTTGCCCTTCACGTCAACGCCCTTGTAGTCGTCCCACTGATACTCCGGCGCCTGGATGCCGTAGCCCACGTAAACGATGTCGGCATTCACGTTTGACTCGGTCTGCTGGGTTTCATCGTAGGCGGTATATTCGGAAAGGAATTTGAGGTCGCGGGGAGAACCTTTGGCTGGGACGAACGAAAACGTGGTTTCCGGGGCAAGCGTAATGCCGACCATGGGAACCTTCTGCATGTAGGTGCCGTTGTCGCCCGCGGGCTTCAAGCCATCCAGCGCGAATTGCGTGGCAATGTATTCCGCGGCGATGTCGCCGCCCCGCTGTCCGGTGCCGCGACCTTCCAGCAGGTCGTGAGACAGAAAGCGCACGTGAGCTCGGATGCGCTCGGCGTCAATCTTTTGAAATGCCGCAATCGCAGCGGGTGGGAAATGGACTGACAACGGCCGAGGTGAGTTCTGCGCCAGTACACCGCAGATCAGAAAAACCAGGGACAGCAAGACCAGATTCTTGCGCATGCTTCGAGGCTCCGAGTGGGCTTCTGAGAACTTTGTATTGTACGAGATTTTGTCATCCTGAGCGGAGTGGCTGCTTCGCTTCGCGAAGCAGCCGTGGAGTCGAAGGACCCTATGAGCCTTTCGGCAGCTTCGATCTCGAGCATGGAGACTGGTGGCAGCGGGAAATTCCCCTCACCGATAAACCCGTTTGAGCTTATAGGGGTCCTTCGACTCCGTGTGAAGCCCGCCAAGCGGGCTTCACGCTACGCTCAGGATGACAGCCCGCGACCGCGGGCTAGTTTTTCGACCCTCAACCGGCGCGGAAATCGGCGATGTGCTCGTCCGGGCGAAACAGCGGTTTGATCGGCACAGCCGAGGCTTCGGCTGCGCGCTGGTTGAGTTCTTCCAAGTCCTTTCTTATCCAGCCCACGCTGGAGATCTCGATCTCGCCGTCCTGCGCGATCCAGAAGATGGTGGGAACATTGGTGAGCCCGTAGGCATTCGATACCGGGTAGGAACTGGTGTCGTCAAGCAGGACCGGAAACGTTATTCCGTATTCTTTTATGAAAAGCGCGGTGTCTTTTTTCGTGTTCTGCGAAATACCTACGATGGTGACGGCCTTGTTTCCATGCGCCTGATAGATCCGCTGCAGAAAAGGAAAAGCGTACTGGCAGGTGGGACAGGAAATTTTGAAAAACGCCGCCAGGACCGGATCCTCGCGCAAGCGCTTCGCGCAGCGAAAACGGATTGCCGTCCATTGACGGCAAACTGAAATCTGGAGCTTGTGTTCCCGGCGTCAAAGCCGCCATCTTGCGTCCTCCGAAGAAAGCTGAAGCCTGTCATCGGGCCTATAGTCGCATCGACTAGTTAGATGACCTCTGCCTGCCGCAGGATCTTTCGCGCCAATCCCGTAAGTGGCAGCTGCGGAATGCGGGTTTTCGGCACCCATTGTCCCCTGCTTTCGTCCCGGCACCGGACCTCGCATCACGCGGACCGTGTAATCCGTCACCGTGATCGAGTGCCGCAGCGTGAGGCTGGCTGGACCGAACGCCGCTCGCAACGGGTATTTCCGGCAACTCCCACATGCCCGGCATCAACGACGCGTGTTTCGGCCGCTGCACCAGAAAAATTGAGCGGTCGCGATGATCGAGCGCGTAGCAAATGTCGCGCCGCCTCTGACGAATCGATTCTTCGCGGCGCCTCGAGTGTCCCGCGGGTAGCGCACAGGCTGAACACCGGACAGACGGAGCATCGCGGCTGGCGGGGCAGGCATACGATCGCGCCCAGTTCCATCATGGCCTGGTTGAAATCGCCCGGACGCTGTGCGGCTGAGTAAACGCTTCGGCGGTTTGCCAGAGAGACTCGCCTGCCAGGTCCTGTTCCGAACACTCGTCCCAGCACTCGCTCAACATTTCCGTCCACCACGGCCGCGGGTGCGTCGAATACGATGCTGGCGATGGCCGCGGCCGTGTAGCGGCCGATGCCGGGCAGTGCCCGCAGCTCCGCGATTGCGCCGGGAAATTTTCCTCCGTGCTGTTTGACAATTGCCTTCGCCGCGGCATGCATCATGCGGGCGCGCCGGTAGTATCCCAGGCCGCTCCAGGCCGCCAGCACCGACGATTCGCGCGCCGAGGCCAGTTTCTGCACTGTGGGGAAGCGCTTCAGGAAACGGCGATAGTGCTCCAGCACCGCAGAAACGCGGGTCTGCTGCAACATGATTTCCGAAAGCCATACCCGGTAAGGATCGCGATCCTGGCGCCAGGGCAGGTCACGCCGGTTGCGGTCGTACCACGACAGCAAGCGCTCGCCGCCAGCGACGGGTTTGCGAGCCATCGAATTTCCGGCTGTCGGTCTGAATTCATTGCAGGATGGCTCATCGCGCGGAAAATCGCTAACTGACGAATTACTGACCGGACGGCTAGCTACTTGCTCTCCGGCCCGAGAACGGAATGGGCAATCGCCATCCACCCGGCACTTTGCTTCTGCCAGACCGTCATCATCCGCACCGGCTCGGTGGGCAAGGGCTGGCCGCCAAATGTGCCGCGCATGGCGATGGTGTAGGTCACGACAAAAGTGTCAGAATTCATTTCGGTCTGGACGTCGCCGAGCGTGTAGTCGTCCAGTTGCAACTGCTGCATCTGGGCCAGCGTGGCCGCCTTGTCGAGCCGGCCTCCTTGCGGCGAGACGGCGACGTAGTTGCTGGCGAGGTGGTGTTCCAGTTCGTTCCACCTCTTGGCTTTCACTTCTTTCCAGAAGCTCCGCTCCAGGCCTTCGCCGCCAGTCGCATCGGTCCAATTGCTGCTGGCAGGGTGCTCGCGCCACAAGGTACAAGCCGGCAGCAGCAGGGTCGCAGCCAGGAGCGCAAGAATCGCGAGGCGATTCTTCATGGCAGAATTCTACAGCAGTCGTCGGTCGTCGGTCCTCGGTCGTCGGCCTAACCTCTAGATCGTCCGATCATGACGCCTAACGGCTAACGACTAAGGACTGACGACTGACGACTGATTACTTGCTATGTTCCCCCGTTGACCATGGGGCGACTGGAGGGAATAATGACCAGACCTGCCATCCGCACGCGACGGGTGCGCATTTTTGCGCTTCGACAGCTACACTGTCAGCATGAAGGACTTCAACCGCAAGGTAGAGGACGCCTCGGCACGCGTAAACAAATCAGTGGCTGAGGCCGCTGACCGCATGGAGAAGGAGACAGCGGAATTCATCACCTATCTCAACGACGAAGTGGTCCCGGCCGTCCGTCAACACTCCACCAAGGCGTTGCGGGTCGCAGCCGAGAAGATGTCGAAGCTGGCCGACTATCTGGACGAGGTCAAGTCCGACCGGCGGTGACGTGGCGATCCGTTGTCCGCCTGCGCATCCTGGCCGTAGTCGCTGGTTGCAGTCATGCTGAGCGGTTGCGGCGGAAAGAAGCAGGCGCGGGTCAACACGCCGCCACCGCCGCCGATGGCCGCGCCGTCGGCAGCCACCGTCCCAGTCCCCGACGCCTCCACGCCGAAGCGAGCCGAAGCAATCCCGCCGTCCAATGCAGACAAGAAGCAGGAAAAGGCGGACGAGATCGCCCGCGAACTCTCCGTTCCTGAAGGAACGAAACCTCTTTCCGTCGAAACCGGCAATGCCAGCTGGTACGGGGCGCCGTATCACAATCGCCGCAGCTCGAATGGCGAAATCTATGACATGAATCAGCTGACCGCGGCCCATCGCACTCTTCCCCTGGGATCGACGGTGCGGGTCACGAACCTCAAGACCGGTCATTTCACCGTCGTGCGAATCACCGATCGCGGACCCTTTGTGGAAGGACGAATTGTCGATCTCTCGCTGGCCGCGGCCAAACAAGCGGACATATGGCAGGCCGGCGTGGCCCAGGTCCGGCTGGAGGTGTTGCGCACGCCGGTGCCGTTCGACCACGGCGGACGATGGGCGGTACAAATCGGTTCATTCGCCGACGAAGACGCCGCGCGGACGCTGGCCAACCGGCTTTCCCGGCGCTACAAGACCGCCAAGGTGCTGAGCTTCGGCAGCCCGGTGGGCGACTGGTGGGTGCGCGTCAGAGTACTGCAGGACGACCGCAAGCGAGCCGAAGAAGTCGCCCGGGACACGCAGACGGCCGAAGGCAAAGTATTTTTGGTCAGGCTGGATTGAAAGTAGTCGTCGGTCGTCGGTCGTCAGCATTCCCGCCTCACAGTCCACCCACAGGCCTATCCTACGGCTTACCTGACATCTTCGACTGATGGCCAAATGCCGTGGCCTACTGGGTTTTGACCGGCGACTAGCAACCAACGACCATTGACGGTTGGGAGGCGCCATATGCGCCGCCGGCTTGCTTCGTCGCTTCTGGTCTGCCTGCTGCTGACTCCCGTCGCCTTTGCTCAGACTGCCTACGCTCGGACTCAATGCCCCACAGCTTTACGAGAAGGGGATGAACAGTCTCATGGGTGTCGGCGTCAGCCGCAACGACCTGAATGCGGTGGACTATCTTCGCCGCTCGGCCGAACTGGGCTATCCTCCGGCACAGGTCGCACTTGGATATTTTTATGACACCGGATCGGTGGTCGCGCAAGACTCCGGGCAAGCGGCCGACTGGTACAAGAAAGCTGCCAAGCAGGATGATCGTCTGGCCGACTGGCTGCTGGGGCGTCTCTACTACACCGGAAACGGAGTTCCGCGAGACCTCAACGCAGCCGAGTCATGGCTGCAGAAAGCCGCAAACCAGGGCGATCCTTTTGGACAGCAATTGCTGGGGCTGATCCGGCTGGAAAGAAATGACTACCCGAAAGCGGCCGACTGGTTCCGCAAAGCGGCGATGCAAGGCCTGCCTCAAGCCCAGGCGCAGCTAGGTGAGCTTCTCAAAGATGGCCGAGGGAGTAACGCGCGGACGCAGTTCGAAGCTTACGTCTGGCTGCTGGTGAGTTTCGATGCTGGCAATCAGACGGTGGCCGCCGACCTTGCGGCGCTGGAAGGCGCAGCTGGGCAGCAATCGCGTTGACGAAGCAAAAAGCAAAGCTCGCGACCTCGAGCAAACCGTTAGCCGCGCCGTGGTCTCTCGCGGATGCTCCGGTTGGCCGGGTGAGTTCGACCTGGTCCCCGACGCCGCCTACGCCGGACATCCAACGATTCTGCCGCTAGCCAGGGGCGGAGCCTCTACGTCGGATTCTCTGCCGATTCCTTGTAGGTGCCGAACTTCTTGGCCACCGGTTTCAGCGTGGGATAGAACTGCACAAAAGAATGTTCGACGGCGGCGTGGTCCTCATGACACTGCCAGCAGGCGGCTTTGGGATTGGCCTGCGGCTGATTTCGAGTTTTCGTCGAAGTTGAAGTAGGCCCACTTGTCCGGAAAGCGGGTTTCGTCCTTCACTTCCACGCCGTATCCCATGAGATCGGTTTGAAAGTGTCCGACTTTGTTGATCGAGCCCTTGGTTTCTGAACCTCGCTCCTCCACCACGAACACGGTTTTGTCCGGCCACTTCCCGCTCTTGCACGAATTCCGCGTAGGCCCACTGCGGCACAAAGACGTTGGTGAACATCACGTGGTCGGCGCTCCCGGGCGTGTAGCTCATGCCCAGGCCGGAAGACAGGAAAATCCATTCGCGGAAGTTCTTCGGAGGAAGCAACTGATTGTCGCTGGTGTACTGCGGCTTGCCCGAATCGGACTCCGGAGCCGCAGCCTGCATAAATCCTAAACATATAACAATTGTTAGGCACGACAGCAGGAATCGTTTCATCGTCGTTTCTCCGTCAGTGTGCCATTAGACGTGAGGCGGACGCAAAAAGACAGCAGAGGCTTCACGAACTAGCGCCGGCGCGAGCGTCCCGCTCGTGCAGCAGCGTTCGTGGCGCTGCCGCACGAGCGAGACGCTCGCGCGACAGCCGCGAGACGCTGGCGGCTCTACGAAAGCCCTCGCCTAGCTTATTTCGGTGCGCTTGCGCAGGAACGCCGGGACGTCGAGGTCTTCCTTCTCGAAGTTGGCGATCATGGCGTCGCGCAAGGTATCGACGGCCACACCTTCCGTGTGGGGCGCAGCCATCTGCCGCGGTGCTGCCTCCTCCATCACGATGGGCGGACGCGCCGGCTCGGGCCGATACTCAGGCTCCGGTTCCTCCACAAACGAGGAGACGACATACCCGCTCTGCATCTCCGCCTGGCGGCGCCGGATGTCGGAGTCCTTGAAGCCGGTCGCGATCACCGTGATCTTGACCGCGTCCTTGGCCTTTTCGTCGAGCACGGCGCCAAAGATGATGTTGGCATCTTCGTGCGCGGCGCCCTGGATGATGCTGCAGGCTTCCTGCACCTCGGCCAGTTTGAGCGAAGTGGAACCGGTGATGTTGATGAGAATGCCGCGCGCGCCGTCGATCGCGCCCGCTTCGAGCAGCGGCGAGGCAATCGCCTTTTGCGCGGCGTCGACGGCCCGCCGCGCGCCGCTGGCCGTGGCCGTGCCCATGACGGCGTATCCCATGCCCGCCATGATCGCTTTCACGTCGGCGAAGTCGCGATTGATGATCCCCGGAATGGTGATGATGTCCGAGATGCCTTGCACGCCTTGCCGCAGGATGTCATCGGCGACGCGGAATGACTCGAAGAAGCCGGCGTCCTGGGCAACCGCCAGCAGCTTTTCGTTGGGGATGACGATGGTGGTGTCGACCGAATCCATCAGCTCGGAGATGCCGCGCTCGGCCTGCTGCATGCGGCGCTTGCCTTCGAAGGCGAATGGCTTGGTGACCACGGCGACGGTCAGCGCTCCCATTTCGCTGGCCAGCGAGGCGATGATGGGCGCGGCTCCGGTTCCAGTGCCGCCGCCGAGACCGGCGGTGACGAATACCATGTCAGCGCCTTCGAGGGCCTCGATGATCTTGTCGGAATCCTCGAGCGCGGCTTTGCGTCCGACTTCCGGATTGGCGCCGGCGCCCAGGCCGTTGGTGAGCTTCACCCCGAGCTGAATCTTCATGGGGGCGCGCGACATGCGCAACGCCTGCAGGTCGGTGTTGGCGACCACGAATTCGATTCCTTCCATGCCGGAATCGATCATGCGGTTGACCGCGTTGTTCCCGCCTCCACCTACGCCGATGACTTTGATCTTGGCGTCGTTGCGGGTGTCTTCGTTGAAGCTGATGCGAATGTCGTTTTCTTTTTTCATGTACGCCGCCTTCAGTGGATTTTTGCTTGCTCGGTCTTCGTCTCGTCTCGTTCGTCCGAGTAGCGCCGGCGTCCCGCCGGCTGTCGGGGGCGTCCGCCCTCCCAGCCGAGGTCAGCCGAAGTGCCGGCGCTACAAAACCTATGCTCCCTTGCCTACGAACATGGCCTTCAGCTTTGAACTCCAGCGATCGTTCTGAATGCCGCGAGCGATGCGGGCGCGGTGTCCGTAGAACACCATGCCCAGAACGGTGGCGAACTCCGGCTCGGCCAGCGTGGATGGCATTTTCGCCAGCGGCGCGGGCCAGGCCAGGCGCAGCGGACGATGCAGCACGGACTCCGCGATTTCGAGAATGCCGGGCAACCGGCATCCGCCGCCGGTCAGCACGATGCCGCCTACGCAAAGCTCGAACATTCCCGCGTGCCGCAAGTTGTCACGCAGCATCTCAAACAGTTCGCGGGCGCGAGGCTCGAGGATTTCTCCCACCATGCGCTGCGAAATCAGCCGCGAAGGCCGGTCGCCGACCGAAGGAACCTCGACTTCATTTCCTTCCGGGATCAGCGTCACGATGGCATTGCCGTAGAGCCGCTTGATTTTTTCCGCCTCGGCAACCGGAGTGCAGAGTCCCACCGAGAGATCGCTGGTGAAGTGATCGCCGCCAATCGGAATCACCCCGGTGTGAGCCACCGCGCCTTCCTGAAAGACGATGATGCTGGTGGATCCCGCGCCCAGGTCGGCCAGGCAGACGCCCAGTTCACGCTCGTCGGCGCGCAGCACGGCATCGGCGCAGGCCAGGGGCTCGAACACCGTGTCGTCCACGTGGACGCCGGCGCGATTCACCGCCGTGACCACGTTCTGCAGGGCGCTCGACGCGACCGTGACCATGTGCACTCGCACTTCGAGCCGGGCAGCCATCATGCCCAGCGGATCGTTGACACCGGTCTGGTCATCGAGAATGAATTCCTGCGGCAGCAGGTGCAGAATTTCGCGATCGTCGGGCAGAGGGATGGCGCGGGCCTTGTCCACCGCAGCGCGCAGCTCCTCGCGGCCAATCTCACGCGCCCGGGCGCCGAAGCTCAGACCGCCGTGGCTGTTGAAGCCGCGGGCGTGGGCGCCGGCCATGCCCAGCAAGGCGTGCTCGATGGGCGCTCCGGCCACGTCCTCGGCCTGCTCCACCGCCTTCTGAATCGAGCTGACGGCTTTGTCCAGATCCACGATGACGCCCTTGCGCGAGCCGCGCGATTCCGCCACGCCGTGCCCGCGATAGCGCAAACCGTTGTCGGTAATTTCCGCCACCAGCGCGCAGGTCTTGGCACTGCCTACGTCAATTGCGGTCAGAAGGTGCTCGTGCTGGTTCGCCATTCCTATTGTGTTTCTCCCTTGGCAATTGCCGGGCTTGGTTTCGCCGCTGGCTTGACGGCGGCCACGGATTTCAGAGCAGGCTTGGGCTGCGTCTTCGCGGCTGAAGCCACGCCGGTCTTGTTTTTGCTCTGCCCTTGGTCGAGCTCCGGGCCCAGCGGACGCGTGGCTTTGTGATGTCCCGCCTTCGACGGTCTTTGCACTTGCCGCCGGCTTGGCTGGCGTCGGTTTCGCGGGCGCCGGCCCCAGCTGTTTTCACCGCCAAGGTTGGAGAAGGCTTGGGAGAGGACGGAATGTGAGTAATCAGCGCGGCAGGCTTTACTCCGGCCGCCATGGCTCTCTTGGCGGCTTCGGTCGAAAGCGGCGGCTGCTTCATCGGTCCCTGCAAATCCGGATTCACGATGATCTGCCGGTCGTAGCGCAAGTCCACCGATTCCAGCTTGTCGAACTGCTGCTGCCATTCCTGCAGGTGCGTGACGTAGATCTTGTAGCGATCGAGGTAGTTGGAAGATCCCAGGTGGACCAGCACTTCGCCGGCGTGATGGTTGGCCATCACTTTCACGTCGTCAGGATCGGAAAGATCGATTTCGCTGAGCTCCTGCGAGTAGCGCGCGCCGCCGGCATCGAGCTGGCTGACCACGTCGTTGTAGATTTTCATGCGGGCGGCGCGAGTGGAGGGCGGCTCGCCGTTATTCATTCCCACGATTACGGGGAAGGAATATTTTTTTCGTGCCCGGCAAATCCATCAGCGTGCCGGCGGCGTCCGTCAGCATGATCTTCGAGCCGACGCGCGCGAAAGCCACCGGCGTGCGCTCGTGAATTTCCACCTTCAGCCGGTTGGGGACGAAGCGCATGACGCTGGCGGATTCGACCCACGGAATCTGCTCCAGCTGCGTTTTCCGCTGCGCCAGCGGCACGAAGAAAATGTTGCGGCCAATGTCGCCGCCCATCACTTCCATGACCTGGGCGCGAGTAACGTTCTGCAGCCCGCTGATGTCGATGTCGTCGCTGGATTCAACCCGGAAGCGCCAGGAGCGCTCGCCGTAGTGATAGAGGGCGGCGACCGTCATCCCGCAAAGAAACACAACGCCGAGCGCAACAGCGGCCCAGGTCAGGCGAGTAACAGTTTTCTTGGGAAGTGAACCGCGGCGAACGGAGACACGCTTCTGTACACGCAGGAAGGGAGCTTCCTGTTCCACGTCCAAGTCGAGCAGGCGCGCATCTTGCGCTTCTTCGCGCCCTGGCTCGTCGGCCAGTGGGTACAACTCTTCCTGCGAGATGGTGGGGCCGGATTTCCGCGCCATCAAACTCAGGTCAGTTGTCGTGGGAATCGCTGAGCAAAAATACTATAACTGCTTTTGAGCAAGAGAGATAGAAAAATTTGGCGAGTTTTGCACAGGGCGAAGGCAGCTTCACGAACTGCGGGGGGCGGATGGTCCTCAGCTGCCCGGCGGAGCGAAGCTCCGCTTGCTTTTGTCTTTCATCGCTCGCTAGATGGCTCGCTAAAACCCCTCGAGCTTCGCTCGACTGGGCAGATGAGGACATCTGCCCCTACGTGGTTTGGGGTGGAAACTTAGAAAGTCTGGGGAATTTCAATGACCATGTTCCGGGCTGGCCAAACAATCGTGCGAGGAGAGCGTTTGATCATCCGTACCTGCACTCTCATTGCCTGCAAACGAGCCAACTCAGCCTGATGGCGCACCAGGACGCGTTGCACGCATGCCATGTGATTCTCGACGTCGCTCTGGATTTCATTCTGAAATTCATTCTGAACCGCAATCTCGGGCTGGGCAGTGTACGTGACGTCACCTTCGCCCGTTCCCAACACGAGGCTCGCAATCTCGGCGTAGTTCTTGCCTTCTCGGAAGCCTGCGACATCATCGCGATAGACCGGTCGGCGAGGCGATCGCCCCAGCCCTGGTGCCCGTTCACGAACCCGGTGATGGTAGCCAGCGCGAGAACTCCCAGCGTCATCCAGTACATTATTTTTTCGGATTCCATGGCATTTCCCTTTGCCCCATTAGACGGGCCAGGGAAAAAGTCGTTATCAAGCCGGAGATGTTTTGTGAGCGGACGAAAGGAAAATCTCAGGGAGCCGAGACTGCCGTCCGGGGTGCGGGTGAAGCCGCCTCGTTTTCCTGCAGTTTGGCGAGGATCATGGGGCCCAACTGGGACACGCTGCCTGCGCCCAGGGTCAAAATCATGTCTCCCGGCTGGGCCGCGGCCACTGCCAATGCGATTCCATCGGCGAAGGAACTGGCGTAAGAAATCGTCTTGCCCTTCTCGCTGATCTTCTTCTCGCTGATCTTCTTCTCGCTGATCCGGCGGGCCAGAGCTTCGCCGGTGATGCCCTCGATCGGCGCTTCGCTGGCGGCGTAAATATCGAGGACGACCAGTGAGTCGGCATCCTGAAACGCGTTGGCGAATTCGTCCATGAGATCGCGAGTGCGAGTGTAGCGGTGAGGCTGGAATACGACGTGGATTTTGCCGAAGCCACACTGCCGGGCGGCCGCCAGCGTGGCGCGAATTTCGGTGGGATGGTGGCCATAGTCATCGATCACGCTGACGCCAGCGGCCTTGCCTCGCAACTGAAAACGGCGATCCACGCCGCGGAAATTTTCGAGAGCGCTGCGAATATCGTCGGCCGTAATGTCGAGACCGATTCCGACAGCGATGGCTGCAGTCGCGTTCAGGATGTTATGCACTCCAGGCACATGCAAACGGAATTCGCCGAGGTCGCGTTCCCCGTAGGCCACACGAAAATGACTGATCGGCTGGCGTTCAGCCGATTCAAACGTCGACTTCCCCAGCTTGATCTGGAAATCTGATCCTCGCCGCGTCCCGTAAGTCACGGTGCGTCGCCGAATTTGCGGGAACAGCTTGCGCAAAGGCGCATCGTCATTGCAGACGACAACCACGCCGTAAAAGGGCACGCGATCCATGAAGTCGAGGAAGGCCTTCTTTACGTCGCGCATGTTGCGATAGCAATCCATGTGCTCGCGGTCGATGTTGGTGACGACCGAGAGCACGGGAGAAAGCTTCAGGAACGAGCGATCGCTCTCATCGGCCTCGGCGACCATGTACTCCGACTTGCCGATGCGGGCATTGGAGCCCAAAGCGTCCACGCGCCCGCCGACGACGACTGTCGGATCGAGGCCGCCGGCGGCCAGAACCGCGGCGACCATCGAGGTCGTCGTAGTCTTGCCGTGCATGCCGGCGACCGCGATGCCGTACTTCAGACGCATCAACTCGGCCAGCATCTCGGCACGCGGGATTACCGGAATGTGCAGCTTGTGGGCTTCGACAACTTCGGGATTTTCTTGCGCGACCGCCGAACTGGTGACCACCACCTCCGCGCCGGCGATGTTTCCCGCAGCGTGACCCTCGAAGATCGTAGCTCCCAATCCCGTCAGGCGCTGGGTGACAGAGGAATCCTTCAGATCAGAACCGGAAATCTTGTAGCCGAGGTTCAGCAGCACCTCGGCAATGCCACTCATGCCGATCCCACCGATGCCCACGAAATGAATACGCTGAATCTTGGCAAACATTCGATTTCCCTTGTCATCCTGAGCGCAGTTGAACGTTTCGCTCGCGAAACGTTCAGCGGAGTCGAAGGACCCCTATCGCTGTAGAAAGTGCCGATCGCTCGGCATTGTCGCTCAGCCGCGCTCACAGCAACATCCCAACTTCCCAAAACTCGATCTTCCCATAGGGGGTCCTTCGACTGCGTACCTACCTCGCTTCGCGAAGCAGCCTCTCCGCTCAGGATGACAGGTCTTCAATTCCCGCCAGCCGCGCTGCCATTTCCGCAATGTCCCGAGCCGCGTCGGGGTGTGCCAGGCTTCGCGCGGCCGTGCTCATACGTTGAAGCCGTCCCGGATCACCCAGCAGGGCGGCGATGGTATCGGCCAGCCATACTCGCTCCAGCTTGGTTTCTTCTACCACGACGGCCGCGCCGGCGCGCTCCAGCGCCTGGGCGTTGACCCGCTGATGATCATCGGCCGCGCGCGGGAAAGGGACAAAGACTGCCGGCTTGCCCGCGGCTGTGATTTCCGCGACCGTGCTCGCTCCCGACCGGCAGAGCAGCAAGTCGGCCCGGGCGAAAACGCCGGGCATGTCCGTGATGAAGGGAGCAACTTCAGCCGACAAGCCCGCCTTCTGGTACGCGGCCTGCGCGTCATTATAGCCGCGCTCTCCCGTCTGATGGATGATGTGGATATCGGGAATCTGTTTCACTAGTGCCGGCAGACACTGAATCATGGCCTGGTTAATGGCGTTCGCACCCTGGCTTCCGCCGAAGACAAGCAAAGTGGGATTCGTACTCGCGGTAGCCTGGCCGGCAATCTGAAAAAATGCCTCGCGCACGGGCACGCCAGTGACTTCAGCATTACGGAAATATTCCGCGGTCTCCTCGAAATGAACTGCTGCGCCTGAAACCCATCTCGCCACCATACGATTGGCAAAGCCGGGCACGACGTTAGGTTCGAACGCCAGGGTTGGAGTTCCCTTTAGGATCGCCGCCAGCATGGCAGGGCCGGAGGCATACCCACCCACGCCGATCACGATATCGGGAAGAAATTCTGCGAGAATGCGTCGCGCATCCCAGACCGCGCGGGGCAGGTCGAACAGAGTTTTCAGCCGGGTCTTGAGACTGACTTTGTTCAGCGCGCCTACCTGGACTAGGCGCAACGGAAATCCTGCCGCGGGAACCAGGCGGTTCTCGATGCCCCGCGCTGTGCCAATGAACAGCACTTCGGCGTCATATCGCTTCTGCAGTTCCTGAGCAATAGCGAGCGCAGGGATCACGTGCCCGCCCGTGCCACCGCCTGCCAGAATTGCGCGCATGATCTGACTATAAACCGGAATTTGCCAACGGCAGATGCCAGCAGGTTGATCTTTAAGGAGCGCCGAAGTTCATGGGGGAACGGGCGTCCCGCCTGCCGTGCAGACAATCGCCGAGCGTTGCTCGGCCGGACAGCCGAGGCCGGCTGTCCCCACGCGGTCTGTGGTCAGTCAGTTTGCTTCGTGATGTTCAGCAGAACTCCCACGCAGGCCAGGGTCACAAAAAGCGACGAGCCCCCGTAAGACACAAATGGCAGCGGGATTCCCTTGGTTGGCATGAGGCCTAGCACCACGCTCATGTTGATAAAGGCCTGTACCACCACCATGCTCGTGATTCCTACCGCGAGCAGGCGGCCAAACACATCCTGCGTGCGGACCGCAGTGCGTACTCCACGCCAGAGGAAGATTCCGAAAAGCAGCAGCACCACCAGCGATCCCAGCAGGCCCAACTCTTCCGCGGTCACGGCGAAAATAAAATCGGTGTGCGGCTCGGGAAGATAAAACAGCTTTTGCTTCCCTTCCATAAATCCCAGGCCGGTGATACCCCCGGTGCTGACTGCAATCAGCGATTGAATGATGTGAAATCCCTTGCCCTGCGGGTCTGAATAAGGATTCAGGAACGCTGTGATGCGGCCCCAGCGCCAAGCGACGCGAGCTACCAGAAAATACAGAGGGACCAGAGACAGCGCGAAGCCGTAGCCGAGATATCGCAGGTCGAGGCCGGCCACGAACAGCATGCAAGCGGTGATCGCGGCGCAAGCGATGGCAGTACCCAGGTCAGGCTGAAGCACGATCAAGCCTAGAAACATCACGGTAGGCAGGACAGCGGGCAGCAGTGTGTTTCGCACATCGTTCATGGAGTTGATGCGGTTCTCCAGGAAGAAAGCGAGAAACAGGATGACCGCGACCTTGGCCACCTCCGACGGTTGGAAGGAGAAGCCGCTGAAGTGAATCCAACGGTGCGTGTTGTGGGCACGGTCGAGAAAAAAGACCGAGATCAGCATCAGCGTGGTGACGCCCAACAACGAAAACACGACCCCGGGATGCTTGTAGCGGCGGTAGTCAATCTTCATCGCTACCACCATGGCCAGGATTCCGCCGACAGCCCATCCCACCTGCCGTAACAGGAAGTAGTAGCCGGATCCGTAGCGCTCTTTGGCCATGACCGCGGACGCGCTGAAAACCATCACCAGTCCCAGAAATACCAGGATCAGGGTGACGGTAAACAACCAGCTGTCGACGCTTACGCGCTTGGCCATGGGAAATTCATTTCACCACGGAGGCGCGGAGACACGGAGAAGAATGTCGGTGAATTTCTGTGATGGTGTGTAACCATCTTGGTTCCTGCCCGGAATGTGGGCGCGAGCGCCCCGCTCGTGCGGGAGTGGCATCGACCCGGCTACCAAAGGATGATTTTGTTAAGCAAGGAGCACGAGCGAGGACGCTCGCGCCTACATTTCGGACAGTGCGTGCACTACTTCCTTGAATACTCGTCCCCGGTGCTCATAGTTCTGGAACTGGTCGAAACTGGCGCAGGCTGGGGCGAGCAGCACAACGTCCCCGGCGGCGGCGATCGCAGCAGCCCGCCTCAACGCCATTTCCAGGGTCTCGGAGTGATCAACTTCCACTCCTTTGATCTGTGACTCGATCTTGTCCGCGGCCGCGCCGATGGTGTATACGCGCTTGACCCGTTGCCGCAGCAGGTCGTTGAGCTGTGTGTAGTCGCTGTCTTTGTCCTTGCCTCCAAGAATCAGGTGGACATTCGCGGGGAATGATTCCAGCGCCTTGATGGTTGCATCCACATTGGTGGCCTTGGAGTCGTTGTAATACTCGACGCCGCGAATCGTGGCTACGTATTCCAGCCGGTGCTCGACCGCCTTGAAGTCGCGAACGGCTTTGCCGATACGCGCGGGGTCGCAACCCAGGAGAACGCCCACACAAACGGCGGCCAGAACATTCTCGACATTGTGGCCTCCCTTGAGCGGTATCTCCGAGACCAGCATGATCTCGCGCTGACCTTTGGTATCCCGAAAAACAATTCGGCCATCGCGGACATACGCGCCTTGCTTCACCTCTGCCTTGCCGCTGAACCAGAAGACTTGCGCGCGCGTCCGGTTAGACAGTCCGGCGCAGGTGGTGTCCTCTGCATTCAAGACCGCGAAATCTTCCTGTTGCTGGTTCTCAAAGATGCGCGCCTTGGCGTTGGTGTAGGCGTCGAAAGTGCGGTGGCGGTCGAGGTGGTCGGGCGTGATGTTGAGTACCACCGCAACTCTCGGACGAAATGTCTGGATCGTCTCCAGCTGGAAGCTCGATACCTCCAGAACCACGACCGTCTCCGCCTTCGCTTGCTCGACCAGGGAGATCGCCGGCGTGCCGATATTGCCGCCGACGGCGGTCGAGAAGCCTCCCGCCGCGATGATTTCACCCGCCAGAGTTGTGGTCGTAGTTTTTCCGTTCGAACCCGTAATAGCGACGATGTTTTTGGGCAGAAACTGCGAAGCCAATTCAATCTCGCCGATCACAGGCTCGCCCAGCGCCCGGGCCTGCACCAGCGACGGGGAATCTACTGGAACGCCGGGACTGACCACGATGAGATCCTGCCCCCGGAAGGTGCGTTCACCGTGTCCGCCGGTTTCGACCGCGATGCCGTGATCAAGCAGCAGCGGAATTTCTTCGCCGAGCTGGTCTTGCGGCTTGGCATCCGAAACCGTGACCTTCGCGCCTCGGGCCTGGAGGAACAAAGCGGAAGCCACCCCGGATTTTCCCAGCCCGACGACGAGAACGCGTTTGTTGGCGAGATCCATAAGTGCAGCTTCAGGCTACTGGCTTCCAGCTTGTTGCCCATGGTCTTTGGCTAGAAGCCAGGAGCCAGAAGCTGGAAGCGTTTATCTTAGCTTTAGTGTGGTCAGGGCGAACAGGGCAAATACCAGAGAACCAATCCAGAAGCGCACGATGATTTTTGATTCTGACCAGCCCAGCAGTTCGAAATGATGATGCAGCGGCGCCATTTTGAAGATCCGCTTTTTTCTCAACTTGTAGGACGCTACCTGAAGAATCACGGATAGCGCTTCAATGACAAAGATGCCGCCGATGAATGGCAGCAGCAGCTCCTGCTTGATCATCACGGCAACCGTGCCGATGGCGCCGCCCAGGGCCAGAGAGCCGACGTCTCCCATGAATACTTCGGCCGGGTGAGCGTTGTACCACAGAAATCCTATTGATGCTCCGACCATGGCTCCGCAAAAAATTGTCAGTTCACCAGCCAGCGGCATGCGTTGCAGCTCAAGATACTGCGCAAACGTTGCATGGCCGCTCACATACGTGAGCACCGCCAGTGCGCCGGCGGCGATTACGGTGCAGCCAATGGCGAGTCCATCCAGACCCATCCGTAAGGTTGACGGCGTTGCTTGACCCCACGATCACCAGCACCACGAAAGCTACAAACGGAAGAAACGCCAGCGGCCACAGCACGGGATGGCTCATCAGCTTCTCAATCACCAAGTCGGGATGAAACTGTTTGATGAATGGAACCATCAGCTTGGTCGAATACGCGCTCCGCGTTTGCATGGCGATCAGCGCCACGGCGATCAGGATGCTCGCGGCAATCTGCAAGCCCAGCTTGGCTTTTGAGGTGAGGCCCAGATTCCTCCGGTTCACAACTTTGATGTAGTCGTCGGTGAACCCAATGGCGGCAAAGGCGCAAGTGGCAAAGACCGCGATCCAGATAAAGAGGTTGCTCAGATCGGCCCACAACAGAGTCGGGACCACGATGGAAATGGCGATCAGCAAACCGCCCATGGTCGGTGTGCCGGCCTTCTTCTGATGCGCCTTCGGCCCTTCTTCACGAATGAACTGGCCGATTTGAAATTCGCGCAGACGGTTGATGACGATGGGGCCGACGATGAGGGCCGTGAAGAGCGCGGTCAGGCTGGCAAATGCTGTACGAAACGTCAAATAGCGAAAAATACGGAATGGCGGAAAATAGTGGAACAGTTTCAGGTACAGCAGCCAGTAGAGCAATCAGCCTCCGTTTCGGTCGTCGGTCGTCAGTCGTCAGTCGTCAGAAAACCAGCCTCGTCAAGAACGGTCGTCAGCGGCCTTGGATTTGCTGACGACTGACGACTGACGACCGACGACTGTTTCCAAAGCTCGTTCCAGCTTTACTCCTCGCGATGCTTTTAACAGCACCACGTCTCCGTCGCGGGTTTCTCGTACCAGCCACTCGCCGGCTTCTTCGGGCGTGGCTACGAATTCTGCGCTGATCGCCGGCGTGCCTGGCCGCCTCAACCATCGACTGGGCCAGGCCTCGCACCCCGACCAGGATGTCGATTCCCTTCTTCGCGATGTGCTCGCCTGATCGGCGATGCAGTTCTTCGCCCGACGGCCCCAATTCCAGCATCTCGCCCGCGACCACGATGCGGCGCTTGGCGGGCATCGCGGCCAGCGTGTCCACCATCGCATCCAGGGCCGTTGGATTGGAATTGTAACAATCGTTGATGACCGTGATGTTGCCCACTTGGACGACCGCCCCTCTTTTATCCGCGGGAGCGAGTGTCGCCAAAGTTCCCGACCGCTTCTGCCAGGTTCAGCCCTCGTTCCATTCCAGTGGCGACCGCAGCCAGGGCGTTATAAATGTTATGCGTACCCACCAGCGGCAGGGTCGCGCGTTCTCGGCGCCGTCGGTCACGACATCGAACATCGATCCTGCGGCACCGCGTGATTCGATATTCTCCGCGCGGACGTCGGCCGACGGATGAACGCCGTAACATACAACTTTGCCGTGAAAGTCGCGGCCGAACTGGGAAACGTATTCGTCGTCCGCGTTGAGGATTGCAGTCCCACCGGCAGGCAACGACTCGATCAGTTCATACTTGGCGCGCGCGATTTCTGCCACCGACTTGAAAAACTCCAGGTGGACCGGAGCAACATTGGTGACCACGCCAATTTCAGGTTGCGCGATTTTGGCCAGCGCGGCAATCTCTCCCCGATGCGACATACCCATCTCGATCACGGCGGCCTCGTGCTCCGGCTCGATCTTCAGCAGCATCAGCGGCAGTCCAAAATGATTGTTGAAGTTGCCTTCCGACTTCAGCACGCGAAAACGAGAGGAGAGTACGTGGGCAATTGCCTCTTTCGTGGTGGTCTTGCCGGTCGATCCGGTTACGCCGATCAGCGGTTTTCCCCACAGACGGCGGACCGCGGCGCCCAGGGTTTGCAGCGCGACCAGCGTATCCGGCACCGCCAGCAGCCGGTCTTCACTGCATAGCGCGCCAATTCGTCCTTGCGGACGACTGCGCCAACAGCGCCCTTCTCGAGCGCCTGCTGGACAAAATCGTGGCCATCCATGCGCTCGCCCTTGACCGCGAAAAATAGCTCGCCGGGCTGGATGGTGCGCGAATCAATCGAATAGGCCTGAGCGATCGGCTTTGTGATCGAACTCGCCGGTGGCGGAAAGGAATTCGGCGACTCTCGAAAGCGGGAGCTTCATGAACGTTTTCCGGCGGCGGCGTTCGACGACTTGCAGTCGTATCCGGCATCGCGCAAAACCTTCTGCGCGACTTCCACATCGTCGAACGGAATCGATCCCGTCTCGCGTAATCTGCACTTTTTCGTGACCCTTGCCGGCGATCAGCACAATGTCTCCCGGATTCGCCTCGTGCGACCGCCAGCGCGATGGCGGCTTTGCGGTCCGGTTCGGTCTTGTATTTCGTACCCGAGCGCTGCAGTCCGACCATGGCGTCATTAATGATGGCCAGTGGATCTTCGCTGCGCGGATTGTCCGAGGTCAAGATTACGAAATCGCTGCCCCGTCCGGCAGCTTCGCCCATCAGGGGACGCTTGGCGCGGTCGCGATCGCCGCCACAGCCAAAAACCGTGATCACCTTGCCCTTCTGTCCCGCCTGCTGAACGAATTCCCGCGCCAGGGCAGTCAGGTTCCGCAGCGCGTCGTCGGTGTGGGCGTAGTCAACCACCACGGTGAAGGGCTGCCGGCAGTCCACCCGTTCGAAGCGGCCAGGGACGCGGGTCAGAGCCGCTACTCCTTGCGCGATCGCCTCGGCCGCACAGTTCCGCGAATACGCGGCGCCTGCCGCCGCCAGAATGTTGTACACATTCACTTTTCCGATGAGCGGAGAAAATAGCGGAATAGTTCCGTTCGGAGTGACCAGATCAAATCGGGTTCCGCGCGGCGTGATTTCGACTTTCTCAGCGTGGAAATCGCCTTTGGCCAGTCCGTAGGTAAACACTTCAGAACTGCGTTTTCTGCTGACCTTCACCAGTTTCTGGCCGTATTCGTCGTCGGTGTTGAGCACGGCGGCGCGAGGAGCTTCGGTGCCGCAACCTTCGAACAATATCTGCTTGGAAGAAAAGTATTCTTCCATGGTGCGGTGATAGTCGAGGTGGTCGCGAGTCAGGTTGGTGAAGACTGCGACATCGAACGGAATTCCGTAGACCCGCTGCTGCTCCAGCGCGTGCGAGGAAACTTCCATCACGGTTTCGGTTGCGCCCTGACCCAGGGCCTGGTTCAAAATGCGATTCAGTTCCAGCGCCTCGGGAGTGGTGTGCGGCGCGGGCAGAGTTTTGCCGGCAACGTGATATTCGATGGTCCCGACCAGCGCGCTCTTGCGGCCAGCGGCAGTGAGAATCGATTCGAGCAGAAACGCAGTCGTGCTTTTCCCGTTCGTGCCGGTGATGCCGGTGATGGCCAGTCGCTCGGCCGGCCTCTTGTAGAAGTTGGCGCTCAGTCGCGCCAGCGCGCGGCGTCCGTGGGGCACCTGCGCCCAGGCCACGTCCGCACGCGGCTTTCTCGGTCGCGCGAGTCGGTAACGACGGCGACCGCACCCGCAGCAGATCGCCTGGTCAATAAACTTGTTCCCATCACTCGATTCGCCCTGCATGGCAACGAACACATCGCCCGGCTTGATCCGGCGCGAGTCGTACTCCAGTCCGCCGATTCCGGGGTTACCGCTTTGGGAGAGCACTTCCGCGCCGTACAGGAGTTCGAGGAAAGTCATTGTTTTGGATTCTAGTGCAGTGGGCCGGCTAAACAAGTGTCATCAAAAGAAAGTGTCATCCTGAGCGGAGCTGAACGTTTCGCTCGCGAAACGTTCGGCGGATTCAGACGACAGATGATTTAGTTTCGTAACAGATGCTTACCGTCCAAACTTTACCGTCACCTGCGACCCGGACGCGACGTGCGATCCGGGCGGGGGCGACTGCTGCCGCGCCAGGCCGCTGCCCACCGCATCCAGATCCAGTCCGCTTTCCTGCGCCATTTCTATCGCGGTCCTGACGCTCTTGCCCAGGAATGACGGAACTACAATTCCGCCCTGCTCGACATCCAGACACCACCGTGCCGCTGGATGGAAGATGCGGCGGCGCATCGGACTGGGTTTGTCCTCCAACATCGCGGATTGCTTGTCCTCATGGAGCAGCTGGCGCGGCCGGTTCAGTTTGGCGCTGGCGCATCGCCGCAGGCATCACCACGCTGGCCGTCACATCCGGCGTGGGCTTTGCGGAAGCGATGACCGGCTGAGAAATTGAATCTGCCGGCGTTGAGTCGACGGCTTCCAGCGTGTCTCCCAAACGGTCAGGCGATCCCTCTTCGACATCCTGATCCTTCACTCGTCGCTCCGCCATCAGGACCTGGCGGTTGGCTGGCAGTTCGACGTCGTGGGGTGTGTGCAGATATTCGAGCACCTGCTGGGCGACCCGCTGGAACACGGGCGCGGAGACTTGTCCGCCCTGATGCAGGCCCACCGGCGAATCCAGAATGACCGCCACCGTGACCGCCGGATCATTGATCGGCGCGAATCCGGCGAATGAGGCCACGTACTTGGTACGCGAATACGCGTGAGTGGCAGGATCAACTCTTCTGCCCGGTACCGGTTTTTCCGGCCGCACTGTAGCCTTCGAGTCTCGCCGCCTTCCCCGTGGCGTGCGGTGCCAGAATAACCCCTTGCATCATTCGTTTCATCAGCGCCGCTGTCATGGGAGAGATGACCCGTCGCTGCGCTCCCGGATGAAATGCGACCATCTGAGGCGTTCCCTGGGGCGCGGTGGTTCCGGTAATAATTCGCGGGGCAGTCCAGACGCCATCATTGGCAATGGTGGAAATCATCGAGACCAGCTGAAGCGGAGTGATGCCGATCTCCTGCCCCATCGAAATCGCCCCAATCGAAACCTTTGACCAGCGATTCAGCGGCTTGGTCATGCCGCGGGTTTCGCCCGGCAACTCGATGCCCGTCTGCTGTCCGAAACCGAAGGCGCGAATGTATTTGTAAAAACGTTCTTCTCCCAGGCGCAACGCGATCTTGATCGCACCCACATCGCTCGATACAGCCAGTACGTCAGCGACGGAAATAACACCGTGCGGCTTGCTGTCCCGAATGCGCATGCCATTGATGACGATCGATCCCATCTGGCAGTCAAACATTTCTTCGGGACGAGTCAATTTCTCTTCCAGCGCGGCCGCAATCGTGACCACCTTGAAGGTCGATCCCGGCTCGTACACGTCGCTGACCGCATGGTCTTTCAGTCTTTGCGGAGTGATGTCGCGGGCCAGGTTGGGATTGAAGGTCGGCCGATTGGCCAGCGCCAGAATCTCTCCGGTTTTGGGATTCTGCACCACCACGGTGCCGGTTTCGGCGTGGGTCTGCTGCATCGCCGTTTCCAGCTCGCGTTCCGCGATGTACTGGATTTTTTCGTCGATGGTCAGAACGACGTTCTCGCCGGGATCGGGTTGCTTCTCCACGCTGCCAAACCACTTGCGGCGGGCGTCCACCGAGATCAGCATGCGGCCGGGCTTGCCGCGCAGGTCGTCGTCGTCGGCGCGTTCAATTCCGCTCAGGCCTTCGTCGTCCATGCCGACGTAGCCCAGCACCTGCGCCGCCAGTTCACGCTTGGGATAGAAGCGCTTGGATTCTTTCTGGAAATAGATGCCGCGCAAATTCATGGCCCGGATGCGGTCCGCGGTTTCGGCGTCCGCCTTGCGCGCGACCCAGCAGAAGGTGCGAGCTGACTTGCATTTGGCCAGCAGTTCCCGGGGATCGGCTTTGGTGATGCGTGCAACCAGCGATATGGTTCCCGCCAGGTCAGGAATGTCGGCGGGGACGGCGAATACGGAATCCACGGAGACGGACATCGCCAGCTCGCGGCCGGCGCGGTCGTAGATGATCCCGCGCTTGGCTGCGACTTCCGTGGTGCGTTGCTGCTGGCGTTGAGCTCTCTGCTCGAAATCGCCGTAGCGGAAGATTTGCAGATAGACGAGGCGCAGGCAGATGGCGCCGGCCCACAGAACCAGGATTCGCGGCCAGAAGGTAGAGTCGTTTGTTCGCGCGGTTGCGGGGTGCTGTCGTTGCCAAGGTCCAAGCCCCTTAGACAAACATGGCGGCCCAATGCGGAGCCGCCAGTGAACTTCGTGGCGCCGGCGTCCCGCCGGCTATCTGGCGGACATCACGTCCGCCCATCGGGCCGACCGGAGGCCCGCGCCATCCTATCGAGCCGACTGGAGGCCGGCGCTGACTGGGGTCACGCTGGCCATCTCCGGCGTTGCGGCGTCCGGTGAAACTGTATCCATATGCAATACCTGGCCGGCTTGCGGGGATTGCAGTCCCAGCTTCCGCGCCAGTGTGTCAATGCGCTCGGGATCGCGCAGCGAGGCTTCTTCCAGACGCAACGCCCGGTTCATCTCAGCCAGGCCGTCGCGCTGCACTCGCAGGGTCTCGATCTTGTAGCCGTACTCGATGGCTTTGAAATGCTGCCAGGCAAAAGTCATCACCAGCAGAAACAGGCAGCTCAGAGCAACTCCAAATTGTTTCATCTCGCGGCTGCGCTGCGGATTCTCCACTTTGACCAGCCGCGAATTGTCGATGGGCTTGGCAAAATAGACTTCCGGAGTCCCAGTCCACGTACGTTTACGACGCATCGGTTGGAGCTGCGCACTGAGCCGCCGCCATTTATGCCACCCCGGCCAGACTGGAATCGAACTGCGCAACTTCCTGTTGCGCCACCGCGTACCAGTAGGCAAGTTTTTCTTCCTGGGAGCGCGTATCGAGCGAGCGCCGGTTGGCGCGGGCGTCGGTCCGGGCTTCAGTTCGCTCCACCGTATCAATCAACTGGTCAATCAGTGTTCCCGTGTACATATGGTCTCCGTTTCTACCTTCCCATCTCTCCGGGACGGCACCGAGAGAAGGTAGAGAGTTGTGTTTCGCCCTTGTTTGTGAGAGGACGATGCCGTCCCGGAACTTTTATCCCGGCCCATCCGTCAACGGCTGTGGCCGGGGCCCTGGCTGGTTTTCCAGGGTTAAACTTTATTGCCAAACTTTTTTAGATCCTTTCCGCTGCTCGCATCTTTGCGCTGCGTGCCCGCGGATTGCGATCAATCTCTTCTTCCCCGGCGGTCACTGGCTTTTTCGTCAGCGCCTTGTAGTGACCCTGCTTCACGCCTTCGCGGAAGGCATCTTTCACGATGCGGTCCTCCAGCGAGTGGAAACTGATGATCACTATCCTTCCGCCCGGTCTCAGCACTTGCGGGGCCGCATTCAGCAACTCCCGCAAGTCGTCCAGTTCATGGTTTACGAAGATTCGGAGAGCTTGAAAGGTTCGCGTCGCGGGATGAATTCTTCTTTCCGCCTGATTCATTGGCCGGGCCGCGGCCGATACGACGGCTGCAAGTTCCGCAGTCGTTCGAATTGGCCGCGACCGGACAATGGCTCTGGCGATTCTCCGCGACCTCCTTTCCTCACCGAATTCGTAAATCAGATTCGCGAGTGTGACCTCGTCCACCTGATTTACCACTTGTTCGGCGGTGGGCCCGGCTTGCGTATTCATTCGCATGTCGAGCGCGCCTTCCGCCTGAAAGCTAAAGCCCCGCGATGGTGTGTCCAACTGCAGGCTGCTTACGCCGAGATCTGCCAGCAGTCCGTCGGCTGACGCCGGCTGGAACCGCTCTCCGATCTCCGCGAAGGAACCATGCAGCAGACTCACTTCAGGCCAACCCTCCCCCCCGGAAGAAATCAGCCTGATGCGGGCCTCATCCAGCGCCGCAGGATCTTTATCGAGCCCAATCAAATGTCCCGGTGCGCCGAGGCGTTTTGCGATTTCTAAACTGTGCCCGCCCAGGCCCACCGTGGCGTCGATATAAGTCCCGCCACGCTTGATAGCTAAAAAGTCGATCGCTTCTTTTAAAAGAACCGGGACATGGCCACTCTTGCTTCCACCATGTCCACCCCGCTCGGGGGTGTTTGTTAAACCCTCGTCCACTAGATGCCCAGATCGTCGAGCGTCTTCTCATCCTCAGAGGTGAACGACTGCTCCTCAATCTCGGTGCGGTACGCCTCCAGGTTGCGAACTACGAGATGCGTCAGATTTCCGGTCACCGCAACTTCGCCTTTGAGCTGCGCCGCTTCCCGCAACAACTGCGGCATCAGCAACCTGCCCTGACCATCCATCTCGACCATCTGCCCGTAGTAGTTCACCCGGTCCAGAAACTTTTTCTTCGTAGGATTGAAGGTGGAGAGCCCGGCCAGCTTCTGCTCGATCCGTTCCCATTCCTCGAAGGGATACACTTGGCCAACCTTGCCATCCAGGCTGGTGATGTAGAATTTCTCGTTGTACTTCTCGTCGATCACCCGCTTGAACTCCGCGGGGACTTTGAGCCGTCCCTTTTCGTCGACGCGAGTTGGGTGATTGCCGCGAAACATGTGTTTTGCCCCTTAGGGCGGGAAATCTTTTGAAAACGAGTGCTGCCACAGCGAGGGAGGTTAAAGCGGCCAAAATGCCGGTGATTTCTGGTTCGTTCGGGCTGTTTTTTGGGGTGTCAGCTACAAAATCCACTGGCGCCTCTCAAAGTTCCAACGCTGCCCACGACCACTACCGTCTCGTGCCACTTTCTACCACATTTGTCCACATCCTACGCCTAAAGCATTTGTTGTCAATGAGAAAGTTATAGGTCGCTATACGGAAGAATGAGGGTTTTTCGAAAGCGCGAGGGGTTGTGGCTAACTGAAATGGTGACCACAATCAGTGGGGTTTATGGACTTGGTTCTGCTGGCGTTACCCGATTGATTTCGTGAATCCGCGTTCGGCTCGGTAGTGCAAATCCTGTGGAAAAATCCCTGGTTACCGCTGCTCCCGGCAGAAATAAGCCCCGGCCGGCACCGGGGCTGATCTCGACAATGCGATCTTGATCCGTGTAGGTCCTACCAGACCAGTTTCGCCCCCAATTGGATGTGCCGCGAACCGCCCGAACCGATGACGGGATTGGCGACGCCAACGTCCGGGGTCGAGTTCACGACTCCCAGGTCGTTGATGCCGAATACCGGGTCGGAAACATCGGTGCCCATGGAAAACAGATCGAAGTTGGGATGGTTCAAGACATTGAAAAACTCGCCGCGCAATTGCAGGATCATTTTCTCAGAGAGTTTCCACCGTTTGGTGACTGACATGTCCAGGTTGGCATAAGCCGGTCCACGGAAGATATTCCGGCGCATGTTCCCGAAGGTACCGTAGGCGGGCGGCGTGATCACCGCACTGCCGGATACGAAGCATCCGTAGAAATCCAGATCCGGATTCTTGCTTTGGGCGGCGCAGCGGGCATTGCTGGTAGCGTCGCTGCCGGAAAGATATGTGATCTGCTTCGCAGGATCGGCGGTCCAGTGCACGTCGTTGGGATTACCGGAAAAGTCCCAGCGATCCAGAAATTCCCCCGAATAACTGATGTCATCGAAAGAGTCATAGTAGTTGTAAGGTTCGCCGGTCTGCAGATTGACGATGCTGGTCAACTGCCAGCCTTCGCCAAGTTGCAAGGGGGCGTGCATCTGGGGCAGTTCGTAGCTCATCGAGAAAGTGAAACGGTGACGAATGTCGTAGTCGCCATTCCCCCATTCCGGCCGGAACGTCCGGTTGTCCTGCGGGAAGCCGCTGCGGTTGGTGGTGGCGTTGTCCAGGGCATGTGACCAGGTGTAGCCCGCCAGAAAATTAAGACCCTTGAAAGCTCTCTGCGTCAGCGTGACCTGCAAGCCGTTGTAGAAAGAGCTGCCCAGGTTTTCCATTTCGGTTGCATAGCCAGCCCAATCCAGGCACGGACCGGCGCCCGAAGTGCAGTTAAGAGTGAAAGGGCGCGTGTCCTGCCGGCAGCCGTGATACGAATCGTCGCCGTTGTCATTGCAGGCGAGGTTCAGCGTGGGATCGGACTGATTGATATCGCGATGGCTGAAGAGTTTGATACCGCGGTTTCCGACGTACGCGATCTGCAGGGCGGTCGAGTTGCTCAGCGCCTGCTGGATGTTAAAGTTCCAGCTGGCAACATAGGGCGTGGATAGGTGGTACGGCACGCCGAAAACATCGCAGGGATCGCCTAGGTCGCAGGGCGCGGCCTGAGCGTCGGCAAACAACGGCGTCTTCCCGATCCATGCCGCACCCAGCGCAACCGGATCGTCGAGCTCTCTTTGCACCAGGGTAATGTTTCCGTTGCCTGGTGTGACGCCGGGCAGGCCGCTGGGATTTTCGTTCAGACCGCCGCGATCAATAAATTCACGAATCGTGGGTTGTTCGAAGATGATAGCGCCGCCCGCGCGCAGTATGGTCTTGCCCGTCCCGAAAACATCCCATGCCAGGCCGATGCGCGGTGAAAAATTGTTCCAGTCGGTAGCGTACGGCGAGCCGATTCCCTTCCCTACCTGGATCAGGCCACCCTGGTTGGGCAGAAAATTGGCGATCAAATCGTTGGAGTCCTTGATTGGTAAGGACAGATCGTAGCGAAGTCCCAGGTTCAACGTCAGTCTGGGCGTAATCCGCCAGTCGTCCGCCACGAATGCGCCGAATGCCGCCATGGTGACGTGACGCGCTATGTCTCCGGTAAGGACCTGGGCGAAGCCTTCGTCCCCGAAATTGCCCTGCAGAAAATTGACCAGGGCCGGGGTCTGAACATCGTCATTGGCATCGCGAGTGTCGTCGAAGGAAAGACGGCCCCGGCCGCGGCGCGCGCGGAAAACATCGGTGCCGCCGTAACGGAATTCGCCTCCGAATTTGAAATTGTGGCGGCCTCGAGTGAGGGAAACGTTGTCCAAAGCTTGATAGGTCTTGGTGGGCGTGGTAAACAGCGGCCAGCTTGAGTTGCCGCCCATTTCGAACAAGGGACCTATATCAATTTCCGGAAAACCGAAGAGCCGCGAATCCGTAACGCCCGTGTTCAGGCCATAATCCGCGGCGCTTTTCTTGTAGTCGGCGACATTATCGAGCTGCCAGTAGTGGTTGTAGCCGAACCGCAGCTCGTTCACCCAGGCGGAAGTCGGCGTCCACGTCCAGTTCACGCCCATGACCTGGACCTTGGTATCGGCAATCGAAAGCCAGTCTGGACGAATCGGAGATGTGTCTTCCTCGGTCTGCAGGCTGTTGGCGTAGAAAAAGCGGCCGGTAACAATGTTTTTCGCGTTGAAGTGATAGTCCGATTTAACCACGACGTTGTCTTCGCGATTCACGTTATTGAAATTGAAATTGATCGAGCTGGGATCGGCCGCAGAGACCGTTGATCCCGGATTGTACAGAAACAGATCCGCCAACTGCAGACTCACGGGACTGCAAAGGGCCGGACAGCCAGCCGCTACCTTCGCATCCGCCAAACTGATCGAGGGATCGCCGATCGAAGTGGTGACCGGGCTTTCGACGTTGAAGGGGTTTCCTACTTTGTGCCGCACTCCTTCGTAGTTGCCGAAGAAAAACCACTTGTCCTTGATGATGGGCCCGCCCACCGAAGCGCCGAACTGGTGCAGCAACAGATCGGAAAGCGGCTGCGGCTCGGGATTGAAATAGTTGCGCGCATCGAGAGCGCTATTGCGGTGGAAGTAGTAGGCCGTGCCGTGAATGTCGTTGGTGCCCGACTTTAAACCGATATTCACCACTGCCCCTGGCTTCCATCCGTACTCGGCGCTCTGATTCTCCTGCGTGTTGAATTCCTGGATGGCATCCAGCGGCAAGTGGCTGGCAGGCGTCCCCGCCACACCGACGTCATTGATTACGCTTTCGCCGTAGTAAATGTCATTGTCATCGGTCCCGTCCACCGTGTAGTTGTTGTCCTCAAACCGGTTTCCGTTGGTGGTGACGCTATGAAAACCGCCGCCCGGCGTGCGCTGGATTCCGGGACGAAGTTCCAGCAGGTTTTGGAAATCCCTGCCTTGCAATGGCAGTTCGTTGATCAGCTTGTTGGTCAGGGTGCCGCCCAGTGTGTCCGTGACCGTATCAATGTCAGGCTGTTCGCCGCTGACTTGCACCATCTCCGAGACCTGTCCGGGCAAAAGCTGAAAATCGATGGCAACGTTAGAAGCTACCTCCAGACGAATGCCCTGCCGCCGGTAGGTCTTGAAAGTTGGCGCTGAGGCCGTGACTTCGTACATTCCCGGATTAAGATTTGGCGCAACATATTCTCCAGCCGAGTTGGTTTCGAGTTCGCGCTTGATCCCGGTCTCCGTGTTGAGGATGAGTACCCGGGCCCCGGACACAATCGCGCCCGTCGCATCCGTTACGCGGCCGACGATCCGGCCCTGATTGCTCTGTGCGGAGGCGATCACGAGGTTAGCGATGACGAAGACGGCTATCAACAAAACAGCTCGAAAGGATTTCATGTGTCTCCCAAATATGGATTCCTGCGAGTGCGCGATACTGGGTCAAAATCGGATTTTTAACGAAAAAGTCTGCTGTGGGAGGTCAACGTGACGATATCACAGCCCGGATTCGAGCTTCCCGACGTCAACCAGACGGACAACCTGTTCCAGCATATCCGCGGTAGTAGACAAGAGAGATGAGTTGTCGGCCATTCCGTACCCCAAAGCAGTGCGCCGTGCGCCGAAGTTTGTCAAAGACGGTAGCGGAAGTCAATTACTAAAACTTTCTGGCCGAGTGAAACATTCGTTTCGAGAGCATCATCAATATGTGGAATTACCGTGGCGGTTGGTTCGAATGACGCCATTCTCGACGGAAATCGTATAGCTCTCGCCACCGCCGCCGGTCCACGACTTAAGATCAAAATGCGCTCCGGCGGGAGCACGGTAAACCGAAATGTTGTGAATGGTCAGAGGCGTATTGGGCCGGCAAACTTCCGGCTCCGACTTTACCTGCAGAAAATAGGCGCCGCGTCCGCCTCCGACTACCGTGCCTTTACCATCCGGTTCGACCAGCACGGCGGACCTTTCGTCAATCGCGACTTCGCGCGGCGTTTTCGACCAGCCGTCCTGCGCCACACGCGCGAGAAATCCCAGGGTGCGCCCCATGCGGTCGCGCTTGGCGAAATGGCTGTCGGTGAGCGTGTTTTCCAGGTTTGGAACCTTCAGGAAATCACGGACCAGCGTCACCCGTTCATGGTAGGGATTGGGCAGGACGTCAGAGGAGGCAAGATCCTTGTCATCTTCTTTATCTTTCAAGCAAGCGTAGGCAAACTCGCCCAGAACGGCGAGGCCGGCGCTGGTGCCACCGATGGGCTTACCGGCGGCGACATTTGCATTGATGGCATCTTCCACCGGCGTGCCGCCCCAAAAATTAACGTAGCGAGACTGGTCGCCGCCCGCAATGAAGACTGCTTCTGCATGGCGAATGATGTCCGCAACCGCTGGTTCCTGGGCCGCATTGCGGTCGGGAATGATGAGCGTGGCGACGGAGTTCAACTTGCACAAACCATTTACGTATGGGTTGTAATCATCGTCTCCACGCGCCCGCAGCACCAGAAAATCGCCGCCGTTCGCTTTGTTGCAGAGCCAGCGAAAGGCTGCGTCGAGGTCTTCGCCGCCGCCCATCATCGCAGTCCCGGCCGCCGGAGTGGCTGTGCTGTCAGCCTTCTCGCCCAGACGAATGTATTGATAGGAGGAGGCCGTTGCTGAGGTGGCGAAAAGGAGTATGGTCAAGACGAACAGCGTTGTGAGTCGCACAATTTTCGAGGACATGATTTTTCAGAGAAATGATTTTGTGAGAAAGAGAGCCCGGACAATTTATCGCGGCTTCGCCACCGCCGTCTATAGTCGCCGTGCAACCATTTCGTAGCGAGTTGGAATTTATGACTCACCTGGTTCGGTTCGAGCAATGGGTTCCGGTTTCGCTTGAGCGGGTGTTTCTCTTCTTCGCCAATCCCGGCAACCTGCCACGGATCATGCCTCCGCAAACCGAAACCGAATTGCTTAGGCTGGATCTGGTACCGCCTCCAGGGGTTCCAGCAGAAAATGCAACCGTCACCGACCATGCCCTCCTGGCTGGTGCCGGTTCTGAAATTGTTACTTCGTTCCGCGTGATTCCTTTGCTTCCGTTTCGAGCTAAGTGGACCGCCTTGATCACGGAATTCGAATGGAACCACCATTTTGCGGATGTCCAAAAGCGAGGACCGTTCAAAAGTTTTCACCATCGGCACGAGCTTACCGAAGAAACGCGGGACCTGGTAAGAGGCACTGTGGTGTGCGACGTGATTGAATACGACGTGGGGTTCGGGTGGCTGGGCGAAATAGCTCAGAAACTTTTTGTCAATCGCCAGTTGCAGGGAACCTTTGAACATCGTCAGAGAGCGTTGGAGAAGCTGTTGGGATAACCATGGACTGTGTGAGGACAGGTATTCGACCCGTCCGGGCCGAGCAGGGCTCGACTAGCGTTTTAGCTTCTGGATTCACGAAAGCGTACGGTAAGAACGAGCCGAGCTGCGCTCGGCTAGAACGGGTCGGAGACCCGTCCCTACACAGTCCGGGTGGGTCTATCGGCTGGGCTCGACTACCACTGCCGTCCCATAGGCGAGCACTTCCGTGACGCCCTGCATCACTTCGGTCGCGTCGTAGCGGGCACCTACCACGGCGTTTCCGCCCAATTCAGCCGAATGCTGCAACATCAGATCGAAAGCCTCGGACCTCGTCTTCTCGCATAGTTGGGTCAGCAGCGTGATATTGCCACCAAGAATGGTTTGCAGACTTGCCCCGATGGTCCCGAAAATCGAGCGCGAGCGGACCACAATGCCGCGCACCACTCCCAGCGTGCGCACTACGCGAAATCCGTCGAGTTCGAATTGCGTGGTTACCATGTTGTGGGCAACCATGCGGCCGGGGGCGCCGTAGCCTGTGGGCATCGTGTTCATCCTTCCTCCAGGAAGTCAGCTTGCCGCTTCGCAGCTACTATAACGATTCCAGCTGCGCCGTAATCAAGAATTCGTGTTCCCCGGTATCGTACTGGACACGCAGCACATTCGGCTTGCAACACACCTGGCAGTCCTCAACGTAGGACTGAGTGCGTCCGGCGGACTCGTCCACCGTCGTCTGGTTCCACTCGCCGCAGCCCGCGCATTGGAATCCCGTTTCCACGAATGTTCATTTTCAATTTTTAGATGCCGCTTGCCAATGCGAAATCAGAGACCCCTATAATGGCGGTTCCCGCATTGCTCGGAGGTTTCCATGATTTCAAGACGACACTTTCTGCAAACGGCTACAGTCACCACCGGCGCCGGCCTGGCAGCGTTTACACCTGCGCTGCACGCCGAGGAGCCGTGTGCGCCGCTGCCGCCATCCGATCGCCAGTTTGAAATCCGATGAAAGACCTGGCCCATCCGATCACCGTTGACGAACGGGCCGCCCGTCAGGAAAAGGCGCGGCAACTCATGGCGGCCAACCATCTGGATGCAATCCTTCTGGCGGATGGCACCTCGCTTGATTACTTTGCTGGTGTGCATTGGTGGGGAAGCGAGCGTTTCTTTGCCCTGGTGGTTCCGGCTAAAGGGCGTGCGCTTTGCGTATGCCCCGCGTTTGAAGAAGGCCGGGCGCGCGAACTGTTGGCGAATTCTCCCGAAGGCAAGAACGCCGACGTGCGTACCTGGCAGGAAGATCAGAATCCTTACGGACTACTCGCGCAAGGACTCGCGGACCTGAAGATTTCTACCGGCACACTGGGCATGGAAGAATCCGTGCGCTTTGTATTCAGTGACGCGATCGCCAAAGCAGCGCCGCGGCTGAAGGTTGTGAGTGCGACGCCGGTGACGGCCGGCTGCCGGATGATCAAGAGTGACCATGAACTTGATTTAATGCGACTGGCCAACCAAGTCACACTGGCGGCTTACCATGCGGCTTACCAAACGCTGCACGAAGGAATGACGCAGGCGGATCTCGAAAAAATGATCATGGCCGCGTACGGGCAACTGGGCTTTCCCGGCGAGGTCGATATAGAAATCGGCGAGAATTCCTCATTCCCGCACGGCTCGATCGTTCCCCAGGTGATTCGTGAAGGTTCGCTGGTGCTGCTGGATGACGGCTGCACCGTAGAGGGATATCAGTCGGATATCACGCGCACGTTTACCTTCGGCAAGCCTGCAGACAAAATGAAACGAGTGTTTGAGATCGTCCATCGGGCGCAAACTGCGGCGCTGAAGACCGCGCGGCCTGGCGTGGAGTGCCAGGCGGTAGACGCAGCGGCACGGAAAATCATCAGCGACGCCGGGTACGGTCCAGATTACAAATTCTTCACCCACCGCGTTGGACACGGAATTGGAATGGATGGCCACGAATGGCCCTACCTTGTACGCGGTAATACCACGCTGCTGGCGAGGGGCATGACCTTCAGCGATGAGCCAGGCGTTTACATTCCGGGCGAGTTCGGGGTGCGCCTCGAAGACGACATGCACATTACGGAAAACGGCGCGGAGCTGTTCACACCGCAGAGTCCGTCGCTGGAAAATCCGTTCGGAGCGGCCTGAAGCGCTTGTCATCCTGAGCGAAGTGGAAAGTTCGCTTCGCGTACTTTCCGCGGAGTCGAAGGACCCCTACCGTACGAAATTCACTCGCGGTCGCAGAGATTTTTTGCAGGGATGTGTTCGTCAAACCCACGCTACCTAACCGCCGATTCGGCGATAGGGGTCCTTCGACTGCGGAACACGTTTCGCGAGCGAAACGTGTTCCTCCGCTCAGGATGACAGAATTACGCTTCTGGTACAGGAGGGCAGCCCGGGAAGCTGAGCAGGTAGGTATTTCCAACGTAACCGAGATACTTGATGCCGATCTCGCTGGTAAAAAATCCGTCGGCGGTCATCTCGCGCAGGAAGGCGAAGAACTCCACGCCCTGGCTTATGCCCGGATCTTTCTCCGCATTCTTTTTGTAGGAAATCAGGTCGAGCATTTCTTTTTGCTGTTCCGGTAAGCAGTCAAGATAGGGCTTGCCGTAACGATCCGTGCATTCCGCATCGAGCCACATCAATCCGCCGCCCAGCCTCAGCTGATACTTGGGATTCTCGCTGGTGAGCAGATCAATAAATTCCGGCGCGCCCGCTTCGTTCGCGCCACCGGAGTCGCTGTCAGCGGGAATGATGGCCTGGCAGAGGGCCTGGAGAGTTTTGTATTGTTGGGGAGAAAAAAACTTAGGCGTGTAAACGCCCGCCGTGGTCGCGGCCTTTTCCGTCGCCACCATGTGGTGCGCGTATTCGGCGGCCTGCGCCGGAATCACCCGCAGAACTGAACCGGCCATCGCTCCCATGGTTAAAGTTTTCAGAATGTCGCGGCGCGAAATGGAGTTGGGTGCCATGTTTGCCCTACAGACTTCCTTTCTTTGCCTGATCAATCAGATACTCCGACGCGCGCCAGGAAAGGGCCATGATGGTCAGAGTCGGGTTCTTGTCCGGATTGGTCACGAAAGCGGCAGCGTCGGTCACGAACACATTTTCCACGTCATGGGCCTGGCAATATTTGTTCAGCACTGATGTCTTGGGATTGCTCCCCATGCGTGCAGTGCCGAGTTCGTGAATGATTACTCCCCCCTCCTCGATCCCGTAAGGATGGCGGCCCTCGGGCTTGGCTTTGCTGATGAAGGTGCCGCCCGCCGTTTCGACGATCGAGCGAAAGGTTTCCTGCATGTGCTTCGCCATGTTGATTTCGTTTTCGCTCCACTGCCAGTGGAAGCGCAAGACCGGAATGCCAAACTGGTCCACGATATCGGGGTCAATATCGCAGTAGCTTTTTTCATTGGGAATCATCTCCCCGCGGCCGGCGAAACCGATGTAGGTACCGTAGCGGGTGCGGCAATGCTGCTTGAGCGACGCGCCGTAACCTTCGTGGTCATGGCAAATCCCGTCGAACTCGCCAACGCCGGGCATGCCCCGGCCGCCGCCAAATTCAATATGATATCCGCGGAGAAAATCGTTCTTGCGATCATAAGCCCACCACGGCATGTACATGTGCATCCCGCCAGTGCCGTCGTGATTGTGGGGTGGCATTTTTTCCAGTTGCGGAAAATATCCGCCAGCCGAACTGCCGACCGAATCCGTAAGGTAACGCCCCACCGCGCCGGAGGAATTGGCCAGCCCGTCGGGAAACAAAGTCGATCGTGAATTTAGCAGCAGTCGTGCCGACTCGCAGGCGCTCGCAGCCACCATGAAGGCGCGGGCATGCACCCGCTTTTCGGAACGCGTGGCCTTGTCGATGTACGCGACCGCCTCAGCCTTGCCGTCTTTGCCGACCACGATTTCGCGCGCCATCGCGCCAGTCAGCAGGGTGAACCGGCCGGTGGCCTGCGCCGGCGGAATCATCACCTGGCTGGAGCTGAAGTTGGAGGCCGTAATGCAGCCGCGGCCGCACTGAGCGCAGTAGTGACAGGCGGCGCGTCCATTCAGCGGCTTGGTCAGAATCGCCATCCGCGACGGAACGCAATGAATGTCCAGCTTGTCGCAAGCCTTCTTGACAATGGTCTCGGTGCATCGCGGCGGCGGTGGCGGCAGAAAAATTCCATCGGGGGCGCTGGGAATATTTTCTTTTGTGCCGAAAACTCCAATGTAGGACTCTACTTTGTCGTAATAAGGCGAAACCTCTTCGTAGGTGATGGGCCAGTCGTCGCCCATGCCATCCGTGGAGCGAGACCTGAAATCCACTGGAGCGAACCGCAGAGCGATGCGTCCCCAGTGATTGGTGCGGCCACCTACAATTCGCGAGCGAAACCAGTGGAATTGCGATCCCGGAGCCGAGGTGTAGGGTTCGCCTTCGATTTCCCAGGCGCCGTTGGGCGCCATGAACTCGTCACCCAATTCGTGCCTGAACTCACCGCCGACGCCGACGCCGCGATGCGGCAGTTGATAAGGCCAGACGTGCTCTTTGAAATCTTTTTCCGGATTCAGCGGCGGACCGGCTTCCAGCATGACCACGCTGAGCCCGCCTTCAGTCAGTACTTTCGCGGCTGTGCCGCCCGCCGCTCCTGATCCGATAATACAGACGTCGTACACCTTGGGTGAACGAACTACTTGTGCCATCAGGTTCTCCGGAACCGATCACTCGGTATGACCGCTAGAAGCGCACCTTGGACAGATATTCGTAACTGCCGGTAATGCTGGCAAACGGATCTTTCGGATGATCATGCTCGACGAAGTAATGCTTGATACCGGCTTTTTCGGATTGGGCAAAAATCTTCTTCCACTCGATGATCCCGCTGCCGACTTCGGTCATCTCATCGAGCGAGTCGCCGAAATTCTGTCCACCGGTAGCGTCCGTTTTCGGAATCTTGGTCAGGTCCTTCACGTGCACCAACGGAAAGCGTCCCGGATAGCGATTGAAATATTTGAACGGATCCTGCCCACCCACCATGATCCAGCACAGGTCCATTTCCATCTTCACCAGGTTGGCGTCGCATTCTTCCAGCAGAATGTCGTAAGGAAGTTTCCCGTTGACCGGCGCAAATTCAAACCAGTGATTGTGGTAAGCGAATTGAATGCCCGCCTTCTGGCTGGCTTCTCCCGCGCGGTTAAACGCCTCTGCAGCATGCTTCCAGCCATCGGGCCCTTTGCGGACATCGTCATCAATGTACGGGTTGACGAGATATTTGTGCCCCACCACGTGGGCCGCGTCCAGCACGCTGGGGAATTCCGCTCCCAGGCTCTTATATGGAATATGCGCCGACGGGCCGGTAAGACCGTGGCGGTCGAGCATGGCTCGCACCTCCTGCGGCGTGTGCCCGTCGTAGCCGGCAAACTCAACCTCGCGATAGCCGATCGCGGAAACCTTTGCCAGCTTGCCTTCGAAGTCGTCTTTCATCACGCTGCGAATGGTGTAGAGCTGCAGTCCGACCTTGTCGATCTTGTGCTCACCGGCTGCCCAGGCCAAGGTGCGCGAAAGAACAGTGGCAGCAGTCATCGTACCCAGAAATTTTCGTCGGTCCATTAGATTTCTCCTCGCTTCATTTGACTGACAGCATAGTCGCAGGCCCGCGCTGTGAGTGCCATATACGTAAGCGACGGATTTACACAGGAAGATGAAGTCATGCACGCACCATCTGTGATGAAGAGATTATTGGCGTCGTGCGCCTGATTGTGAGCATTGAGCACTGAAGTTTTGGGATCTCGTCCCATGCGCGCCGTGCCCATTTCGTGGATGGTCAAGCCCGGTGCATTGTCTTCGATGTACGGTTCTATCTCCCGCGCACCGGCAGCCGACAGCATCTCTGCCGCCGTGATTGACATGTCCTTCAATAGGGCGCGTTCATTCTCCCGCCAGACACAGCTGATCCTCAGCACCGGAATTCCCCACGCGTCCACTTTGGTCTTGTCGAGCTCGATAAAATTTTCGTGGTTGGGCAGACACTCACCGAACCCGCCGAAAGTCATGATCCACGGCCCGGGCCGGCTGACGGTATGCTTGAACTCCGCGCCGAACCCGCGCATTTCCGTTCCCCGTTCCCATTTCGCACGGGCGGCACTTCCCTGAAAACCATATCCTCGAAGGAACAGCGGATGCTTTTGCTTTACGTTGCGGAAACGCGGAACGTAAATTCCGTTGGGGCGGTTTCCCAGAGAGATGTGATCTTCATTCCCTGGAATGCGGCCGCGGGCACCGCCGCCCATGCAATGGTCCATCACATTGCGTCCCAGTTCTCCGCTGGAATTGGCCAGCCCGTTGGGAAATTCTGTCGTAGAAGAGTTAAGCAGAATACGGGCCGACTCCAATGCCGAAGCACATAGGAAGACAATCTTGGAACGAAACTCGATAGTGTCCCGCGTCTGTCCGTCGATGATCCGCACGCCGAGAATCTTTCTTTTCTTGGCGTCGAACATCAGACTGTGCACGACGCTATGCGGACGCACCGTCACCTTGCCGGTGCTCAGAGCCGCGGGCAGGGTCGAATTCAGGCTGCTGAAATAGGAACGCGTGATGCAACCGCGGGCACACGGCCCACATTGGTGACAGGCGGCGCGCCCTTTGTGGGCCTGAGTGAGGATCGCGGTGCGTCCGATGGTCATCAGACGCTCGCCGGGAAAATACTTAGCGATCGCGTCCTTCACCGCTACTTCCGCGCAGTTCAATTCCATCGGCGGCAGAAAGTGACCGTCCGGCAACTGCGAAAGTCCTTCGCGCTGGCCGGAGACGCCGATGAAATCTTCCACATGGTCATACCACGGAGCAATATCCTGATAGCGGATCGGCCAATCCACGCCGAGACCCTCGCGCTGATTGGCTTCAAAATCGAGGTCGCTCCAGCGGTACGACTGCCTGCCCCAGATAATCGAACGGCCACCGACCTGTCGTCCGCGAATCCACAAGAAAGGCTTTCCGGCTTCCGTCGTATAAGGATTCTGCTTGTCGTTGACGAAGAACTTGCTATTCCACTCGTCCATGCCGGTGCAGGTTTCCTGTACGGGCTGGTTCTCTTGAACCTTTTTGCGGTCGCTCATCCCGCGGAAGCGTACTTCCCACTCAGGCACGTGCTCCGCGTAGTCTTGGTCGGGATCGATCGGACGCCCGGCTTCAAGCACCAGCGTTTGGAGTCCCTTTTCACCCAACTCCTTGGCCGCCCATCCACCGGTAATCCCCGAGCCGACGACGATCGCATCGTAGGTATTAGTCGCCATGATCTATTTCGTCGCCTCCTCGTCGAGAGGGACGCAACCCGCGTGGCGGGCGGGAATGATCTCACCATGCAGTTCCTGCTCGAACCCGATCTGCGAAGTGTAATAACCGATCAACGTGAGTTGCTTGATCATATAAAAGAAATTTCGTTCCGGAGGACGCCTGCGAGTGCTGCCTCTTCGAAACTCGGCACGGGCCTCAGCCACTTCATCATCCAAAGCCCGAAGAATCTCGGCTTGCAGTTTCTCTCCGCAATCAACGAAGTTTTTGCCGAAGAGATCGCGGGTGCGGGAGTCAACCTCGGTCAGGCCGGTCAAGAAAATGGATTTCTCCTCATCGTCGTACCATTCGGTGAGGATCAGGTCTATGAATTCGTTCACCCGCGCCGCCTTCGCACCGGGAGTGTTGGTCTGCGGGATGATGATCTCGGAAATCGTCGTCACCATCGCGTTTTGCTGCGGGTTGAGAGTCCGCAGCACCGGCTGTTCTGCAAGCTGCTCGTGCACAGCCTGGAACATCGAAAATGCTTGTCGTGATAGTAAGGGGAGGGCAGCGGCCGAGGCCAGGAGTCGTAAAGCTTCTCGTCTTTGCATGCTTATGCCGGGAACCGCCTGAAAGGGCAGCTTACGCCGGAGCGGGAAGCGAGGTCAACGGTTACTCTGTGGAATCTGCGACCTGGTGGCAGCTTAGCGAGGCGATGGTAAGCGCGATCTAAGACCCTGGCGGCTCACCGTTGATTCGCTTATAGGTCCTTCGACTCGGGAAAATGTTTCGCGAAAGCGAAACGTTTTCCTCCGTTCAGCATGACAGGGGAATTACGTTGTTCCCAGTATCTCGTTTCGCACATTTTTCAGCACGTACAACGCGCGCTCGACTCCCACTTCACCGGAAAGAATGGGGTCTTCATTTTCCACGCTGAAAATTCCCTGGTAGCCGACTTCCATATAGGCGAGCATGATTTCTTTCCAGGTGCCGGCGCTGTGCCCGTAGCCCACCGCGCGGAATGTCTCCGACGCACCAGAGCGGTCGTTCTTATCGGAAGCGAAGTTCAGGACGCCATATCGGTCAACATTGTTTTTGTAGAACGTTGTGTCTTTCATGTGCGCATGAAAAATGGCGCCCTGTTTGCCCAGCACGCGGATAACTTCCACAGCGTCGCACTGCTGCCAGAAGAGGTGGCTGAGATCGCAGTTGGCACCGATCTCTTCGCCAACGGCCTCGCGCAGGCGCAAGAGGGTTTTCGGGTTGTACACCACAAAATTTGGATGCATCTCGAGAGCGATCTTGTGGATTCCATGATCGCGGGCAAATTTGGCCGCCTGCTTCCAGTATGGAATTACTCTTTCTTTCCATTGCCAAGCGAGCATTTGGCCATACTCAGTCGGCCAGGGATAGGTAATCCAGTTGGGCATCGTTTCGTTGGGACCGCCACCCGGGCAACCAGAGAACCCGACAATCACGCTTACACCGAGACGTTCGGCCAGTAACACGGTGCGGCGGAAGTTCTCCGCATCGCGCTCGGCAATCTTTGGGTCGGGAGACAGGGGGTTACCGTGGCAGCTCAGAGTCGCCACCTGAATGTTGCGGTCTTCAAACTTCTTTTTCCAGGCGCGGGCCTGGGCTGGATCGTCGAGCAAATCCTTAACCGGACAATGCGTGGAATTGGAATAGCCGCCGGTTCCGATCTCCACCGCCTCCACGCCCCAGCCCGCAAACTTGTCGATCATCTCGTCTGTGGACAAATTTGGAAACGCAGGATCGAAGACACCGATCGGTATCTTGCGCAATGTGCCGGCGGACGAGTGTTGGTCGGCATCCGGCGCGGTGTTATGCGCCAGCGCCGAGGCCGTCTTCGGGGCAGCCACCGCGGCGGCCAACAGGCTGGTGGTGGTCAGAAAATCTCTTCGGCTACGCGAGTTGGGTGTGAACTTTGAATCCATGGAGCTTCCCCGGCAGTGGCTTTGGGTACCGGCCCGCATTATACGCATCCCGTGAAGTAATCCACCATCGAACCAGGTAGGAGCAGATGAGGACGTCTGCCCTACGCGACCCGTGGTGTTGACAAGAACGCATGTTTTCCAACATGCTCTTGTGCCCGATGAAAAAGCCGCGGAAAGTCGCGCGTCCGATTCCGGTCATGAGCCCGTCGGCGCGCATCAGCCTCCTGAGCCCCAAACGCCAGCAAGTGATTCGTCCGGTGTTCGAGCGACCGCGCGAATTTGTGCTGATGAGCGTAAGAGCATTGGCCAAGCGGCTGCACACCGATCCGGCGACCATGGTCCGAATCGTTCGCGGAATGCAATTTGATTCCTACCGCGAGTTCCAGCACTACGTGCACGAACTTTCTATCGCCTACGCCACCTCGCTGGACGCGATGCAAACTGGCCCGGCGGGAAAGTCCGCGATTTCGACGCAGGTGCGGGCGTCGCTCGACCAGGACGTGAAGAATTTGAACCGCCTGGTGCAGGGCATTCAGCCGCGCCGCATCGCCGCACTGGCGCGGCGGCTTTATGGAGCCCGGCAGGTTGTCCTGCTCGGCGGCGATCTGGCTGCCAACCTGGTGAGGTTTCTGGAACACCTGCTCATCATTCTTGGACTGCCAGTCACCAGCGCCACGTCGCCCGCGGAAGTTGTACACAAGGTTCGTTTTCTTGGAAAGCGCGACCTTGTGATTGCGGTCAGCCATGGCCGCGGCCTGCGTCAGACAGTGGAAGGACTGCGCCAGGCTCGCGCTAACGGCGCTTATTGCGTCGGCATCACAGATACACTGGTTTCTCCCATCGGACAATTCGCCCACGAATTTTTTCTGACTTCCATCGCAACTCCGTCATTTGGATCTTCGTATGTCGCTCCCATGGCGCTGTTCAATGTGATTGTCGTCGCCTGCGCCAATCACCGCCGTTCCCGAACCATCAAGCTGGTCAAGCAACTGGAGCAGGAGGAGCGTCATGGCTTCCGCTGGTACGAATCATGACCAGGTGTTCCCGCTTTTTCCCCTGGGCTTTAGTTCTGCTGGGGCTAACGATCGCAACGGCGTCCGCGTGGGCCGTCGAGCCTCCATCTCCGCCGACATACGGCGTACGCATGGAGAACGCCTGGATTCCAATGAAGGATGGCGTGCGACTGTCAGTAACGCTCTACATGCCGGACGGCGGCAAAGCCGGCGAGAAGTTCCCCGCGGTGCTCGAATATCATCCTTACCGCAAAGACGATGCGACCGCCAGCCGCGACTATCCGCTTTACTCCTACTTCGTGCGCCGCGGATACGTTTGCGCCCGCGTTGACATCCGCGGCTTTGGTGCCAGCGAAGGCGTTCCCACCGACCGCGAATACTCGGAGCAGGAACAACTCGACGGCTTGCAGATCATAGCCTGGCTGGCGCATCAGCCTTGGTCCAACGGCAACGTCGGCATGATGGGCATCTCCTGGAGCGGTTTCAACTCGCTGCAGATGGCAATGCGGCACGCGCCCGAACTCAAGGCGATCATTGCCGTGGCTGCCACAGCCGAACTCTTCCACGACGATGTGCACTACATGGACGGCATGGCGCACGTTGACGAGTTCGAGTTGAACATGGACATGGCGCCCGGCATGACCGGCGCTCCCGACTACACGCTCGATGAAAAAGTCCTTGGTCCACGCTTCGACGCTCCGCCCTGGTCACTGCTCTATCTCAAGCATCAGCACGATGGTCCGTTCTGGCGAAGCCCGGTACGCCCGTACAGCGAGATCAGAATTCCCTGTTTCGTGATTGGCGGCCTGCTCGACGGCTATCGCGACAGCGTCACCGACATGCTGCAACAGACCAAGGCTCCACTGAAGGCAATCGTCGGCCCCTGGAACCACACTTTTCCTCACGACGCGGTCCCCGGGCCCCAAATCGAGTGGCGCAACGAGGCGGTCCGCTGGTGGGACTACTGGCTCAAGGGCCGGGACACCGGCGTGCTGCAGGATCCGAAGCTGGTCATTTATATGCAGCACTGGCATCCTCCGGATCCGAATCTGACCGAACGTTCCCGGCGAATGGCGGCGCGAAGATGGATGGCCGCCGCGCGATGTTCGCGAAACGGTTTTCTTTCCCCAGCCGAACCACACGCTGGATAAGGCCGCGCCCGCAGGACGACGTTCACCAACTCAAATACGTTCCTTCAGTCGGCGTAGAGTCCGGATTCTGGTGGGGCGAGTTGCTGAGCGATCCCCGTCCGGTCGACGCCTTCAGCCTGGTCTACGATTCCGCTCCGCTCAAAGACGATCTCGCAATCCTGGGGAGGCCACGCGCTTTGCTGCAAGCCTCGGCCACAGCGCCTTTAGCGGATTGGTTCGTGCGCCTCTCCGATGTGGCTCCCGACGGGACCGTCACACAAATTACCGGCGCAGGAATCAACGGCGCGCAACGCGAATCCATGACGGAACCACACGACCTTGAACCCGGAAAGTCTTATGCACTCGACATCACGATGCACTTGACTTCTTGGGTATTCCCCGCGGGCCATCGCATTCGGCTGGCGATTTCGAACGCGTTGTGGCCGATGATCCTGCCCACTCCGTATCCGATGACTACTTCGCTCGAGCTCGGAAGCAATGGCTCGCGACTCACGTTGCCGGTCGTGCCCGTGCATGGCGCCGCGGCTCCCGCATTCCAACCGCCGCAACCTTCCGAGGAACGCAAAGACATCACGAGCGTTGGCTATCCGTGGCCCGGTGAGTGGACACTCGAACGCGACGAAGCCAACCAGAAAGCGACGGTGCACTGGAAGGGCAAGGCCGAAACCAACTATCCCTGGGGTAAAGAAACCGACTACGAAAGTCTGGCCTACAAAGTGGACGACGCTCATCCCGAAACCAGCGCGAGTCACGGGCGAAGCTGAAAGCATTTTTGCGCTTAAAGGCCGCGAACTCAGATGGCGCGGACATTTGTCCGTGACCACAGACCAGAAGAATTTCTATTACAAGTACACGCGAGAGTTACTGAAAGACGGCCAGATGGTGAAGCAGAAGACGTGGGAAGAAACGATTCCACGCGACCACCAATGAAGCTCTAATTCCCTTGTCATCCCGAGCGCCGTCTCGAGCCGCGCTCGCGCGGTGAGAGCAAGTCGAGGGACCTTGAGCTTTCGCGGGCTGACCAGCTTATAGGGGTCCTTCGACTCCGTACGTGCTTCGCGAGGCGAAGCACGCACTCCGCTCAGGATGACAGGACGCTCACTGCTTGTAAACTTTCCCGTCTTTCATCACGAACTGAACATGCTCCAGCACGCTGATGTCCTGCAACGGATCGCCGGCAACCGCGATCACATCGGCAAACTTGCCGGGCTTGATATCGCCCAGGATATCGGAATGGCCCAGCAAATCCGCGGCTGAAGTCGTGGCCGACTGGATCGCCTGCATCGGCGTCATTCCGTACTTCACCATGAAGGCAAACTGCCTGACGCTGCGGTCGTAAGGGCAGACACCGGCGTCGGTCCCGAACGACAGTTTCACCCCGGCATTCACCGCCTTGCGAAAGTTTCGCCGGTGAAGTTCTCCCAGCTCCGCATCGTGCTGCAGAAAATCCTTGGGAATTTTTCCCCGCCGGCCCGCCTCCTGGATGCACTCTTCATCGTAGATATCCATGTCCAGATAAGTGCCGTGCTGCTTGGCCAGGGCGATGCCTTCGTCATCAATCATGGTCGCGTGTTCGATCGAGGCCACACCCGCCCGAATCGCATTCTTGATGCCCTCGGGAGAGTGGGCATGGGCCGCAACGCGCAGTCCAAAGTGGCTGGCCTCGTCCACCGCGGCTTGCAACTCTTCCGGAGTAAACTCCTGCGATTTCGGATTGCTGCCATGCGTGAGCACGGCGCCGCTGGAGAGAACCTTGATGTGGTCCGCGCCGTCATGCACTAACTGGCGGATCCTCTGCCGCACTTCCCACGGGCTGTCGGCCTGTCCGTAGCGAAGGTCCCACGGCAGCGTGATGTCGGGCGCAAGTCCGGTCATGGCGCCGGCGCCGCCCGTGATCGTCACGTACGCGCCGGCCACATACATGCGCGGGCCTTCGATGAAGCCGTGAGCGATCGCGTCGCGCATGGCGACATCATTCAACGCCCGGTAAACGCCGACATCGCGCACCGTGGTGAAGCCTTCTCTCAGAAAGGTGCGCGCGTTGGGAACGGAAGCAAATGCAGTCTGGGCGGCGGTCATTTTCAGTTGCAAAAAGGGATCACCATCCTCGTCGGGCGCGTCCGCCAGGTGGGTGTGGCAATCGATCAGGCCGGGCAGCACTGTCATTTGCGAGAGATCGATGACCTTGGCGTCAGCCGGAATCGCCAGGCCCTTGCCGACCTGCTCAACCTTGTTGTCGCGAATGAGAATGATCTGATCGTTGAGCACGGTGCCGGCTTGCGGATCAACCAGCCGGCCGGCTTTGATCGCGGTCACCTGCGCAGCCGCGACTGGCGGCACACGCCAGCCACAACCCCAGCACTAATGCGAGAGTCCTCTTCAATTGCATCACCTCAATCTTGTGATTGTGTCGTGACAGAAATTCCAGACTGCAGATTTAGATTTTACTAATCCGCGGCCGCCGCGGTTGTTTCCACACCGCTCTTCAAATCCGCCGCCAGCAGCCGGTGAAACAAATGCTCTCCAGCCTCGCGCCGCACCGACAGCCGTGCCCGCGCCATACGCACGCGACTTTAAGCCACGCTGCACCGCCTCGCAGATACCCAGGTCTTCGTCCTGCACGCGTGCGCCCACAGCCACACTCTGCTCGTTGTACTCGCGGCGCGCCTCGCTGACATCACCGAAATAGAAATCGAAAATCACGCGGCAATGATCGACGTCCAGCGGCAGCACCAGGTTCGTGTCCATGTAGCCTTCGTAGCAATTGATCATCAGGTTGGGATATTGCCAGAAGTACCAGGCGCGGTCGCCCTGGCGCGTGGACGAAGTGGCGGCGTCTTCATTCCCCGCCACCATCGGACTCGACTGCAGGCAGTAACGGTCTTCGTTCTCGATGGTGTACTCCTTGTAGTCGAGCACCGAGCTCAGGCCTTTGTGAAGATGCGGAACGTGGTATCCGCCGTCGAGGTAGTTGTCCACAAATACTTTCCAGTTGCAGTGGATGTCGTAAGTGCGGCTGTCGAAGTAGTGCAGCTTGCTCACCCCGAGCGGCGCGACGCGCTTGACCAGGCCGCCGAGAAAATCGTTGAGCGGAGCAGCCTGCGGGTCCAGATTCACAAAGACAAATTTCTCCCAGGTTTCCGCTTTCACCGGAACCAAGCCGTTCTGCTGGCGCTCGAAGTTTTTCACGCCGTCGAATTCCGGCATGCCCTTTAGAGAGCCATCCAGCCCGTAGTTCCAGCCGTGATAAGGACAATGCAGGATGGAAGCCTGTCCGCAAGGTTCGGTGACTACTGCGGCGGCATGATGACGGCAGACGTTGTAGAAGCCGCGCAGAACGCCGTCGTTGCCGCGCACCACGACGATCGGTTCGCCGGCGATGCTGGCCGTCACAAACTGGCCCGGCTTCTCCACCTGCTCCACCCGTCCCACCATTTGCCAGGTCTTGCTGAAAACAGTCTGGGCCTCGAGCTCCGCGATTCGCGCGTCCACGTACCAGGGCGCGGGAATGGTGGAGGCATCCGGCAACGCCGCCTTATCGTTGTAGTGTCGCGAGAATTTCCGCTACCGACATGTGCCTGTTGTTCATGCTCCGATCGCCCTCTTCAACACGTCCAGAAACTGCGTGATGCGCGCGTCCTTCTTTTCCTGCGGATCGCCCTGGCGGCGGAACAGACCCGGGATCCAGTTCTTCCGTGAGCAGCGCATCCTGAAAGCGTTCCATCGTCCAGTCCAGAATGGAGACCATCATCTCCTGGTCCATCTCACGAAGCAGTTCGCCGCGCTGCAGTCCGTAGCGCACAAACGCGACCGTGCCATAGGGATCTTCCGCCATAAGAAACCGATTGATCTCGCGCTTCAGCGTAAGGTCGGTGCCATAATTTCCCAGCAGAGACACGCGGTAGGGGATCCAATCTTCATGCAGCAGATGTTCGGTACTGACCAGCCAGTAGCGCAGCACTTCGAAGAAGCCGCGCTCTCGCACATCCGCGGGTGCGTCGAGGTAACGCGGGAAGGAACGGACGGCTTTCTTGTAGACTTCGAAAAACAATCCGTCCTTGCTGCCGAAGTGCTGGAAGATCGAACCTTTGGCGATGCCGAGCGCGGCCGCGATATCTCCGACCCGGGCGGCGTGGTAGCCCTGCTCGGCAAAATGGCGCATGGCGGCATCAACGATTCTGGTTCGCTTGCCTTCGGACCGGGGCCGCGGAGGCATGCTGCGGTAACGCGGGGGAGAGACGAGACTGCTTCCAATTCCACTCATATCTGACCTCAAGTCATAAGACTCTACAGAAATGCTGTCAGAATTTCAATTCTATTTGTTAAGAGGATGCGGTAATGTATCTTGCTTTCGATAGCGGTGTCATAACTCAGGGTCATAAACGTGCCGTCGTCTTCGTCTTCGAAAATTTATGATGCCGTCGTAGTCGGCGGTGGCCACAACGGTCTGACCGCGGCCGCCTACCTGGCGCGCGCCGGACTCACCACCCTGGTGCTCGAGCGCCGCGACATTGTCGGCGGCTGCTGCGTCACCGAAGAGATCGCTCCCGGATGTCGCGTCTCCACCACTTCTTATATCGCCAGCATGTTGCGGCCGGAAGTGATTTCGGATTTGCGCCTCGCGCGAATACGGACTGCGCATGGTCCCCTGCGATCCGGCCATTCAGGTTCCCTTCCCCGATGGACACGTCGTCCCCTGGTGGGCCGACCGCGAACGGGCGAAGGCGGAATTCAAGAAGATTTCGGCCAAGGATGCGGAAACTTTCGTCGAGGTCGACGACCGCCTGAAAAAGCTGGCGCGCTACCTGCAACCGTTTTTCATGGAGCCGCCGCCGGAGATTGACACCCGAAGCATGCGCGGCTGGACCGACCTGTTTCGGGTCGGAAAAAAATTCCGCGGCATTTCGAGCGATGAAGTCTCGCAGCTGATTTCCTTCCTGACCGGCAGCCTGGGCGAATTTCTCGATCACAACTACGAATCGGAAAAAATGAAGACCATGTTCCTGGCCAACAACGTCTACGGCAAGCATGGCGGACCTTATCAGCCGGGCACGGCCATTGGCCTGCTCTTTCATCTGCTGAGCGGCGGCGAGCACGAACTGCAGGGCTTTTACGGACACGTCATGGGCGGCATGGGCGCGATCACTCAGGCCCTGGCGGCGTCGGGACGAAAACTCGGAGTTGAAATCCGAACCTCCGCACCGGTCGCGCACATCGATGTCCGCGACGGCCGGGCACGCGGCGTGGTGCTGGAAGACGGCACCGAGATTCGTGCCCGCATCGTGCTCTCGAACGCCGACCCCAAGCGGACATTTCTGAAAATGGTGGCGGCATCTGAACTGCCCAACGACTTTCTGCATTCGATTCGCGGCATCAAGATGGAAGGACCGTGCGCCAAAGTAAATCTGGTGCTCGATGCCGAGCCGCGCTTCACTGGAACATCTCCAACGGCTACGGCTCTCGAACGCACCTTCTACACGCTGGTACCCTCGCTCGCCTTTGCCGAGCGCTGCTACGACATTGCCAAGTTTGGCGAGATTCCCGAAGAACTCTGGGTGGATTGCGTGGTTTCGTCGAATGCCGACCCGTCGCTCGCACCCGCGGGCAAACACATCCTGACCTGCTTTGTGCAGTACGTTCCCTATCACCTGCGCGAGGGTAACTGGGACGAGAAGCGCGAACTGCTGGGCAATCGCGTGATCAAGAAGATTGCCGAGTACGCGCCCAACGTGCCGAATGCGATTGTCGCGCGCCAGGTGCTGACGCCGCTCGATCTGGAGCGCACCTACGGATTGACCGAAGGCAACATCTTCCACGGCGATCTTGCGCCTGGAGCAGCTGTTCTTCATGCGTCCGGTTTCGGGATGGTCGCAGTACCGCACTCCCGTCGACGGCCTGTATTTATGCGGTGCTGGTGCGCATCCCGGCGGCGGCGTCACCGGAGCGCCCGGACACAACGCAGCCCACCAGGTCTTGCGCGACTGGAAAAAAGGAAGATTGAAAGAGGCAGCGGCGTGAGCAACAGCCTGAAAACTGAGATCCGAGAACTGCCCACTGAAAACTGGTTCCAACCAGCAATGTTGCTTCTCGCATGCCGAGCAAGTCGGCTTAGTTGACATGAATCTCGATCGTAAAAGCGGCTCCCGGACGGACGCCACGGCTGACATCGTGATCCTCGGCGCCGGCGTAATGGGAGCGTCCATCGCGTTCCATCTCGCGAAGCGAAAAGCCGGGAAAATCGTAGTCATCGACAAGGGCCACGTCGGTCAGGGAGGCAGCGGACGTTCGTCCGCGCTGATCCGCATGCACTACAGCTATCCGCCCGAAGTGCAGCTCGCGCTGGTAAGTTTGCGCATGTTCGAGAACTGGCGCGATGTGGTCGGCGAAGAAGGAGATTTCCGCAAGACCGGATTTGTACGCATCGTTCATCCCGGGGAAACGGAGCGGCTGAAAGCAGAATGTGGAGATGCAACGCAAGCTCGGCGTGAATGTGAAACTCATTGATCGTGTCGAACTCCAGGAGCTGGAACCGGACTGGAAGGTCGATGAAGTCGAACTGGCTGCCTACGAACCCGATTCCGGCTACGGCGACGGAGCTGGCGTGGCCAACGATTTCCTCACCCGCGCCCGGGAACTCGGAGTGGTTTACCTGTCGAAGACGGAAGCGCTCGAGTTTCTGGTCGAAGGGGAGCGAGTACGCGGAGTCAACACCGATCACGGCGAAATTGCCGCGCCTGTCGTGATCGCGGCCACCGGACCCTGGACGCGGCCACTGTTTCAACGGATCGGAATCAATCTGCCGATTGAAACCGAATATCACCAGGTGGCGATCCTGAGAAACGCTCCGGACATGAAGGGCGGTGGCTGCGCCTGCATCGACTCGGTCAGCGCCACCTACTTTCGCTCCGACGCTCATGACAAATTTCTGATTGGAGATTTCTACGGCCAGCGCGGCGCGGACCCAGACAATTTTCCGCAGCGCGCGTCCGACGACGGACTGGAAGAAATCATCGATCGGGCCAGCCGTCGCGTTCCGAAGCTGGAGAACGCGGAAGTCATGCGCGGCGTCACCGGAGTGTATGACATGACTCCCGATTCGCGTCCGCTGCTGGGCGAAGTTGCTGGCGTTGCCGGATTGTATGTTTGCGCTGGATTTTCCGGCATGGGTTTCAAGATTTCCCCCGCAATTGGTCTGGTGATGTCGGAGCTGTTGCTGGACGGGCGCGGCAAGACCGTGGACATCAGCTCATTTTGTCCCGGCCGCTTTGCGGCGGGCAGGCCGATCAAGGCAGAGTTCGAATACAAAGACGACTAACGGTGGCGCCTTGTCCGTCGTGCCCGTACCAGCTCTTTAATTTTGTCATCCTGAGCGGAGCTGGAGGTTTCGTGCGCGAAACGTTCGGCGTAGTCGAAGGACCCCTACCTGGTCCGTACTGCGTGCGGACTAGGAATTAGACTTTGACACAGGTACGCGATACAGGATTGGATAGCTATAGGGGTCCTTCGACTCCGTGTGAAGCCCGCAAAACGGACTTCACACTACGCTCAGGATGACAATGGGAACTGATCTGTGATGTTGGAATTTCAAGGAGCACACATGGCGAAGAAAAAAGGCATTCTCGATCGTCTCAAAGACGGTCCGGTCCTGGGCGATGGCGGTTATCTGCTGGAACTGGAAAAGCGAGGATGGGTGCGCGCGGGTCCGTTCACTCCCGAAGTCGCCTTGCTGCATCCCGACGCGCTGCGCGAGCTGCATGTCGAATTTCGCGAAGCCGGCGCCGATGTTCTGCAGGCGCTGACGTTCTATGCCAGCCGCGACAAGCTGGCGACGGTCGGCCTGGAGAACCGGCTCGAAGAGCTGAACCGCGCGGCGGTGCGCATCGCACGCGAAGTTGCGGGCGACCAGTGTCTGGTCGCGGGCAATCTCAGCCTGACCTGGATGTACGAACCCGACAGTCCGTCAGCCGCCGACCGCGTGCGCAAGACTTTCGACGAGCAACTGGCAGTGCAGGTCGACGAAGGCGTCGACTTCATCATCGGCGAAACTTTTTCCTGGCTGGGTGAAGCCCTGATCGCGGTTGAGCGGGCAAAGAAAACCGGCCTGCCCGTGATGGTGACCATCTGCTTCGAGAACAAAGACGAGACCGCGGATGGCAAGTCCGCTGCCGAATCCGCCAAGGCGCTGCTGGATGCCGGGGCCGATATCGTCGGCATGAATTGCCTGCGTCCTCCGCAGCACACGCTACCGGCGATGGAACAGATGCGCAAAGCCGTCTCCGGCTATCTCGCCTGTCAGCCGGTGGCGTACCGCACGCCCAAGGATAAGCCGGACTTCACCAGCTTGCCGGAATTCCCTCTGGCGTCTCGATCCGCTGCAACTCACCCGAAAAGAAATGGGCGACTACGCGCTTGCGCGCCCGGGAAATCGGAATCAACTACATCGGTTCCTGTTGCGGTTCGGTCGCGATCCACGTGCGGGAGATGGCGCGGGCGCTGGGCAAGCTTTCGGAAGACGGACGCATCTGGAAAAAGGGCGGAGAAAAGCCGATGTCGGCCTACGAGTATTACGGGCACGATGCGGTGGCCGCCAAGAAGTAATAGCCTCAGGCCATCGTGAAAAATGGGGCCAGCCTTGCGGCTGGCCCGTTCTCTGTTGGGAAAGAGAAGATCACGAAACTTACAGCTACAGAAGTAGATCCCGGGATCAACCACTTGGAACGGGCCAGCAGCGGCCGCCCGTTCGTGTTGTTCTTAAGCTAAGGCGACTCCCGGCGGCAGTTGTCACATAATTGTCATTTTCTGTGTTAAGTCGGGCAGACCCGATCTGCCTCAATGCCGGTCGTAAGCGGGAGTATTCGGCGTCGGCGAGTCGTAATCACGGCCGTACAGGTTCTTATGGCTGGCGGGCAAATTGGCGTCCGCCAGGCGCAACACTCCCAGCGTCGAACTGGCCTCTGAAACTGTGACCTCGCGGGTCATCGTCTTCAGCGTCTCGGGCAGCGCCGATTCGTACCAGACCCGAAGCGTGTACTTGCCGCTGGGAACATTCGCAATCACCACCTGGCCCCGCGGGTCCGAAATACCGTAGTAAGGAGTGTCCAGCGCAACCACCACGGCGCTCATCTCGGGATGGATATTGCAGAAGATGTAGGAAATTCCCGGCTTGTCAAAGTGCACATCGCGCGTGCTGCCGGCCTCATACAGTCCGAGATCGAAGCGTTTGCCCTCGAACAGCGAGAACACGTTGTGAAAGAAGGGATCGTGATTGGGAAACGCCACCACCGAGCCGACCGGCACTACCAGCACATGCGGTTCGAAGCTTTTGTTGCGCTGGACCAATCGCGGGCTTCTGTGCCGGTTGTGAGGGCTACCGGCTTGACCGTGCCCGACGCCGGGTACCAGCCACACCACCACATTTCCCGCTTCGTGCGATCTTCCGCCTTGTCGGCATTCAACAGTTCGACGCGCGCGGTCAGCGTGACTTCCTGTGCCCAGCCGAAACTCGACGCTCAGCAGGGCAACGCAGATCCATCGGCAACCCGACATGCTGAGTTTCCTGCTCAAAACAGAATTCCCATCATCAGATTGAGCTGGTCGGAGGTGGGGCTTCCCGCATCAATGTCAAACGTCCTCAGGTGACGGTATTCTCCGGAAAAAAGCAGGTCCGAGCGTGGCCGGTAAATGACGTTCACCAAAGAGCTGCGATTCTGCAACAGGGGAGCGGGGAAACCTGCGCTCAACGGAAAGCCGCGCACGTCCGCGGCGAACGGATTGTCCACTCCGAAAGCGCCGTTGAATTCCAACTTGTTGGTGGCCGTGATTTTCAGCTGCGACCATCCTCCCACCGAATTCAGAGCCCGCACCTGACTGGAATCGCCGCTGAAGAGCACGCTTCGTCCCACGCCGCCGCCCAGACCGCCGATGGCGCGGCCGCGATAGAATTCGCCGGTCAGGCTGACCCGTTGCGTCAGGGGGACACTCCAGTCCGTCATCGCGGCCCAGCCATCCACGTTGTGGTCGAAGCCCCAGCGCTGGCGGCTGTAGTAGCCGGCAGTGCCCAGGGTCAAGGGCATGCCAAAAACGTTGCGAGTCCACGCCACGCGGGCCGCGTAGGCCGGCTGGCCCGAGCTTTCTCCCGCCTGGGCGAAGGGCGCAAAGGACGAGGGCAGCTCGCCGGTCACGTTGTCCATGATGCCGGCTTGCAGCATGATGCTCTGCCCTTCCGAAAGATCGAAGCGGTGTTCGACGCGAACTTGCGGAATCCATCCCCAGAGATTGCCGGCATAACTGAACGCGGGCAAGGACAGCGACGCGAATGAAGTCGGCGAGAGCGGAGAGAAGAATGCGTTGTCCTGCCCGGCGACGATGGAAGTATTTTTCCAATCCATCCGCATGCTGGCGATGCGCAAACGCACCACGACCGAAATTGACTCCATTCGGGAACATTCGGAGATCCTCCGGCAAAATCGAGTTGCAGATTTCCCGAAGTCCTGGCTCCCACAAGAGTGCGGCCCAAATACTTCGAGGCCGATTTCCGACTGCCGCATGGTGGCGCCAAAGGTTTGTCCAGACACGTTCGGAATCTCCGGAATCGCCCAGGTGGGAACGTCCTGACTGTCGATGTATCCGCGATTGCTGAACAGATTGAGCAGCACGATACCCGAAAGCCGGATGCGATATTTCGACGCCGCCTCCACCTTGGTCTGGTATTGGTCGTCCAGCTTGCTGGTCAGCAGCTCGGAAGATTCTTCCAGAGAAGAGACCCGGTCTTCCAGCGTCGCGGAAGCGGAAGCGCCGCACGCGCCTTGCCAGGATTCACGGCCGCTGCTTCCAGGAACCGGGCCGTGGGCCTCCAGTTCCTTTCGCAGTTGTTCCGTCTCGGCGCGGTACTGGCCGGCCTCCGAGCGCAATTCGACGACGGCGTTGCGCAATTCGCGCACTTCGTCCTGAAGTTGGCGGACGGCGTCGGTCATCGCGTCGCTTGGTTGCGGCGCCGGCGTAGCTGGCCGCCTGCGTCCAGCCATTGACGCTTCCCGCAAGCAGAAAGCAGGGCGACCGATGCCGAATTTTCTGATCCGGCCAGGCAAACTATTCTTGTGCTTCACAATTCGCCTCCGCAGAAGAAATCCCGAGAGTTCTTGCCGCACCGCCGGACTGAACTCAGCGACGGTGACCTCACGATCTGCTTCGGAATGCTACTCCGATTGTGATTGCTCGGTGCGAGCCAGGGGCGTTCGTGCCGGCTTTCCGCTCTTGCCCCGGCTCGGAGGACGAAGCCAGAGGAAGCAGCAGGCGAAAGACCGTGCCCTCGGCCGAGGTTTTTTCCACGATCACGTCTCCGCCATGGTCCTGGACAATTTTTTGCACCACGGTAAGCCCCAGCCCAGTGCCGTTCTCCTTGCCATGGCTGATGAATGGCTCAAACAGCTGGCCGCGAATCATATCCGGAATGCCGCGCCCGTTGTCGCTCACCCGAATCTCGACTCCGCCTTGAACTTCCGTCAATCCCACATGGATGCGGCCAGCTTCGGGCACAACCGCCTCGCAGGAATTCAACAGCAGATTGTAGAGAGCGCGTTCCAGCTTCCTGGGATCAAACCATCCCGAACTGTTGCCTTCCTGACTGACAGTGATACGGACGGGGTGAAACTCCGGATGTGAACGTATCGCCGCTACCACCCGCTCCACCGAATCCTTGACGTTGCCGTAGGTCCGCCGCAGAGATTCGCGAGTGCGCGAAAACTCCAGCAGCGAGTCGATGAGATCGGTCATCTGGTTCACCGCGACCCGAACTTCCTGATAGAGCTCTTCCCGCTGATCGGAAGACAACCGGCTCTCGCACAGGAATTCCGCGTTGGCCACGATAGCGGCCAGCGAGTGCCGCAAGATCATGCGAGATCGAACTGGCCATGCGCCCGATGGTGGCCAGCCGCTCGGCTTCCAGCAACTCCTGCTGCGTCTTCCGCAGGCTGTCGCGCATCCGGTTGAAGGCCCGGGTTACTTCCGCGACCTCGTCTCCGCCATGAGCATCCAGCGCGTAACTGAAGTCGCCTTTCTCCAGCGCTCGAACGCCTGCGACCAGATTTCCCAGCGGCCGGGTGAAGGTGTGTGAAATAAAAAACACCAGCGCGCTGCCGCCCAGCACCGCGGCCAATCCCAAGGCCAGCAAGAGACGGTTAAGACTGTCGAGAAACGCGGTCGCCTGATCGTAGGACTTGAGAACGATCAGCCGCACCGAAGGATTCTTGCCGCCGGAAAGCTCGAGCGACGTAATCAGGAAGCGTTCTTCCCCAAGTTGAATCTCCTCCGGTCCGGAATCTTCCGCGGGAGACTGAGGAACGCGCTCGCCGGTCCAATTCCGATTCCTGTATCGGAGTCAGCGTGGTCTTCACGACGGCGTCGCCGTAATAAAACGCCACCTGGCTGGCCGCAATCCGCCCCACCTGAGAGGTCAACCGGTCGTCGATCTCGTAGCCGATCACCAGAAAACCCAGCAGGCGGTTCTCCTCGGCCGGGCCAAAATAAATCGGCCGAAGAAAAACCTCGTAGAGATGCTGGCCGCCAAACCACCAGTGCCCCGAGCTTTCGTCGTTCAGGGTGCCAGCCAACGACTGTTGCGCCATCTCGCGAGTCAGGCCGGGAGACGCGGTGTGCAGAGCGACCACGCGGCCGGTGCGGTCGGCCAGCAGAAACAGATCGCTGCCCGCCAGCCGCCACAGGTCGCTGGATGCGTCCTGAATCGTGGCTTCATGCTGCGTGGTCATCAACGCGCGCAGATTGGGCAGGTCCGCCAGCAGTTCGGCGGAATGAGTGAGGGTAAGTTCGCGTTCCCGCTGGAAGTTCTGGAAGGTGCTGACCGAATTGCGCAGGTCGGCGAAGATTTCCCGCCTTACTTGCTTCTGCACGCTGTGCCGCACCAGCAGAAGACTGGTGCAGGTGAGTCCGGCGGAAATCAGCAGCATGGAGAGCAGAAACTTGGTGCGCATCCGAAGTTTCAGCATGAGGAATCTCCACTGCGTCCGGCTGGGACAATATTCGAACTAGGGCACAAACTTGTAGCCCATACCGTGAACCGTCCGGAAGTGTACCGGATTGGCCGGGTCCTTCTCCAACTTCTGCCGCAGCTTCAGAATGTGATTGTCCACCGTGCGCGTGGAAGGATAATTCTGATAGCCCCAGACTTCATTCAGCAGTTCGTCGCGCGAAATCACGCGCTCCGCATTCTGCATCATGAACTTCAGGGTCTTGAATTCCTGGGCCGTGAGCGCGATCGCCTGGCCGTCGCGCGTGACTTCCATCCGGATGAAGTCCACCGAGATGCCGTCAAATCCATTGACGTCAGTGGTCGCGGACCGCGAAGTTCGCCGCAATGCCGCCCGCACCCGCGCCAGCAGTTCTCGCGGGCTGAACGGCTTGGTCACATAGTCGTCCGCGCCCAACTCCAGCAGCAACACTTTGTCGGAAACATCGCTGGCCGCGCTCAGAACGATCACGGGAAGGGCCGGCGCCTGTTGCTTGATCTCCCGGCAAACATCGCGTCCGGACATGGCCGGCAGCCGGAGATCGAGCACGACCGCAGCCGGAGTCGCCGCGCGATAAGCCTCCAGCGCCGACTTTCCGTCCGCGCTGATCTCGACCGTAAAGCCTTCCGCCTCAAACAAACGCTTGAGCGCCTTCTGGACTGCCCGGTCGTCTTCCACCACCAGAATCCGTTCCATCGGCCTCCCGATATAAGGGACTCCAAGGCCCGGCAGCGCCTCATCGCGCTGAAGTGCCGAACCGCCGGCTGGTTTCCAGTCTCATCGCTCGTGCTCCGCGCTCCCCAAGACTTGAGCAGGGGACTACCAGTAAAGCTTACTACCACTTAGGCTGATGTCTACGCTTTGCAACCGTAGTGTTGACAATCTTTTTACAACTGGAGAAAGCTCCGTTCGGCGGCGCACGTAGGCCCGGACGCTCTCAGTCCGGGTGGACGAGCAGAGCTCGTGCTCTAGAGTTGCCGAACAGGAATCTGGCGAGCTACGTTCGGCAGAGCGGACGAGGCGTCCGCCTCTACGCAGCACCAGCGCGAACTCACTCCGCGACGAACAGGTTCTCAGCGAAAGGCCATTCCTGGTCAATCCACTGCGCCTTGCAGAAGAAGCCGGCATCCTTGGCGATCCGCGACATTTCTTCGAGCCGAATACTTGTGGCTGCTCTCGGTCCAGATGGTTTCCCCTTCGAGAAAAGGAACAGTCAAATTCGCTCGGGGAATGGATACCATCTGTTTTCGCCGTGGACCGCAGCCGCATCTCCACGCTGCGCGCTTCCGGATTGAACCGGGCGACGTGCTCAAATTGTTCCAGGACGAAATCCGCATCGAGTTCCCGATTGATGCGGGCCAGCAGATTCAGATTGAATGCCGCCGTGACTCCCAGCGGATCGTCATAGGCCGCCAGCAATTGCGGAATCGGTTTTTCCAGGTCGGTGCCCAGCAACAGCGAATCGCCGGGCTGCAGAATCTGGCGCACTTCCCGCAGGAATTTCGCGGCCGCCGGCCGGTCGAAGTTTCCGATCGTGCTGCCCAGAAACAGCACCAGCAGGTTCTGTCCTTCACGACGCCGCGCCGCCACCTCAACCAGGCCATCCAGATATTCGCGCTCGAAGCCCACGATGCTCATGCGAATCGATATCGCCCAGTTCGCGCTCGCACATGGCCAGCGCGGTGGGAGAAATTTCGATGGGAAAGTAAGAAACGTGCTGCCGCCGGCAAAGCGCCTTCAGCAGCCAGCGCGTTTTCTTGCCGCTGCCGCTGCCCAGTTCCGCCACGGCCACCGGACCCGGAACCTGCTCCACGATCTCGTGCGCATGGCGCCGCAGCAGGCGCTCGTCCGCCCGGGTCAAACCGTACTGCGGAAGAACGCTGATGACTTCAAACAATGCCGAGCCGACATCGTCATAAAGATATTTGGAAGGCAATTCCTTCTGCCGGCTCGAGTAAGTCCGGCGCGCACTTCGGCGGCAAACTCCAGCGCGGGATCGGCGGTGATGGCGTGCGTCAGCATGAAATGTCCTTTGTGATTCATCTAAGTCCTCACACAGCGGAATCCCGCATAGACATACTGGTAGTGCGGCTGAAACCAGTTTCGGAAAGACCGGCGCAGCATGCAGGCCGCCGTGCGCGGCGCTGCCGCCCTTCATCACGTAGTGCTGGCCATCGAAGAAATTGGCCGAATAGCCGGGATAAAACTCAAAAGGCTGAAAACCGGGAAATGGCGCGAACACGGTGGCGGTCCACTCCCATCCGTTGCCCACGAGGTCGGCGACGCCGAAAGCGCTCTCGCCTTGTCGAAAAGCGCCGACCGGCGTGGGGTCCCAGCTCTCGAAATCGAAGTTTCCGAATCTGCGATCGGGAGCTTCCGTTCCCCAGGGATACGGCCGCTCCGTTCCCTCGGGCGTGCCATAAGCCGCGCGATGCCACTGCGCTTCGGTGGGCAACGCCTTTCCCGCCCAGCGCGCATAAGCGCTGGCCTCCGCGTGACTCACGTACACCGGCCAGTCGAGCGGCAGGGGAACATTCTCAAACATCGTCCGGTACTGCCACTCACCGTCCATCCGATTCCAAAACACCGGATGCGAAATATTGTGTTGCGTCTTCCACTTCCAGTCGGCTTCACGCCACAGGGCCTGGTTCTCATAGCCCCCGGCATTCATGAACTGGAGATACTCGCGGTTGGTAACTTCGTATTGATCGATGGAAAATGCGGGCACTGCAACGGTGTGTGCTTCGTACTCGTTGTCCCAGCCGAACAGGTTGGTTTGACAGCGCGGCAAGACCGAGGGTCGCGTTGCCCGCCGGAATCTCGATCATGCGCGGCTCCACCGGACGAACCACCAACTCAGGCAGACGCGGCTTTCGCACCTTATGGTCGAACGGCAACTGGTGCAGCATGTAGGCCAGCGTTTCCGCGTGCATCAGGCGATGTTCGATGGCCACGTTCAGCAGTTGGTTCGGGAGAATGTCCAGCCTGGTCATCGCATCGTCGCGGCTGCCAGACCCTCATCGAGCGCCTGCCGCACCTGCTTCACGTACTCGCGCACCTGGGCCAGAGAAGGCCAATCCGAAGGCTGGTCTGACGGCAGTCCGCCATCAACCGGGTCGATGCCGAAGGCAAACAGGTTGTCGAATTCCGAATGGAAACTGGTCCGCCCCAGAACGCGCTCGCGCAGCAAGTTCCAATCGAACGCCTCCAGATGCCCGATGTAAAAGACGATGCGATGTCTTTCTGGAATCGGCCGTTCGTAGAGAAACTCCGGCTTGACATGATCGAACAACCGGTCAGTCTCGGCGCGCGCCTGCTGGAGACGTGCCAGCAGTTCGTGGTGGACCTCAACTCTGTCCTGCGCAGCGAGCATTGCGACCTCCTGACCCATAGCGACACCAATCCCGCATCGCAGACTACTGAGATGACTGAGAGGCCAGAAAGTTGCTCGATCTTTAGACGACTACGAAGTTATGCTGCTCGACTCGAAGTTATCGATGCCTGCGGCGCGGGACAGGCCATTCACAGGATTGGCAGTTTACTCCGAGCGCCATGAAATGACCAGCCGCGAAGCGGCGGCAAGAATGCAGCCCAGGGCGTAAGCCCTGGGTTGAAGACGGCAGAAAGGTTGAGCCCCAAAGGGGCGAAAGAGCGTCTGGCGCCGCAGATCAGACCGAAACCGACTGGTACTCCTCGTAAGCGCCCTTGAAGTCGGTGATCTGGTGGTTGCCCTCAAAGTGCCAGATGCGCGTGGCTACCTCATCGATCAGATCTTCGTCGTGCGTACACAAGCAGCACCGTCCCCTGATAGCGCTGCAACGCGATGTTGAGCGCGTTGATCGATTCCAGATCCAGGTGGTTGGTAGGCTCGTCGAATACCAGAACGTTCGGCTTCTGCAACATCAGTTTGCAGAAAATCAGCCGCGCCGCCTCGCCGCCGGAGAGAACTTCGGTCTTCTTGTCGCCATCCTCGCGGGGAAACAGCATCTGTCCCAGCAAGCCGCGAATCTCTTCGTTGGACGCGCCCGGCTCCCACTGATGCAGCCATTCGAAAGCCGTCATCCCCGGCTGGATCAGCGCTTTGTGATCCTGGGCAAAATATCCCACCGCAGCTTCGTGTCCCCAGATCACTTTTCCGCTGGTCAGAAATGGCCCGTCATATCCGCTGGTCTGGCGCAGTTCGGCTTCCGGAATGGTAGGAGAATTCGCCAGCAGAGCATTCAGCAGTGTGGTCTTGCCCGCGCCGTTCCGGCCCATCAACGCGATCTTTTCGCCGCGCACGATGCTCGCGGTAAAGCTTCGAATCACGTCGGCTGTCGCCGTACGACTTGGTCACGCCCTCAAGTTCCAGAATGTGTTTTCCGGAAGGCCGCTTCTGCTCAAACTTCAAATACGGACGTTGAATGTTCGATCGCGCCAGCTCCGTCACCTGCAGGCGCTCCACTTCCTTGCGCCGTGATTGCACCTGGCTGGAACGAGTACCGGCGGAGAAACGCGCGATGAACTCGTTCAGCTGCGAAATCTTCTTTTCCCGCTGCGCATTCTGCGATTCGATCTGCGAGCGGATCTGCGTCTTCGCCACCACCATGTCATCGTAAGTGCCGGTATAAGTGATGATGGTTTGATAGTCGATGTCGGCGATGTGCGTGCAAACCCGGTTCAGAAAATGACGGTCGTGCGAGATGACGATCACCACGCCGTCATACTGATTCAGAAATCCCTGCAGCCAGTGGATCGAGTCCAAATCCAGGTGGTTGGTAGGCTCGTCGAGCAGCAGCGCCTGCGGATGTCCAAAAAGCGCCTGGGCCAGCAGCACGCGCACTTTCTGTCCGCCCTGCAGCTCGCCCATTTTTCGTTCGTGCAGCGCGTCGGGAATATCCAGGCCTTCGAGCAGGATGGCCGCGTCGCTCTCGGCGGTGTAGCCGTCTTCCTCGCCCACGACGCCTTCGAGTTCGCCCAGCTTCATGCCGTCCGCGTCGGTCATCTCCGGCTTGGCGTAAATCTTGTCGCGCTCTTCCATGGCCGCCCACAAGCGCTTGTTGCCCATGATGACGGTATCGAGCACGCGATACTTGTCGAAGGCAAACTGGTCCTGGCTCAACACGCCGAGTTTTTTCGGACGCACGACAGTTCCCTTCTGCGGCTCGAGCTCGCCGGTCAGAAGGTTCATGAAGGTAGATTTGCCGGCGCCGTTCGGCCCGGTCAGGCCATAGCGCTTCCCCGGCGTGAAGCCGGTGGAGACTTCGTCAAACAGAACTTTGGCGCCGTAGCGCATCGACACATTACTTACTGAAATCATGATATTTACGGGAACTGCGGGAAATTGCCCAAAGGCGGGGACGCAGCTTCTCTATTAAGAATATCACGAGGAATGCCACTGCCCGAGTAATCCCCCGATTCATCAGGCCGAAGGTAACGGTACGAGAGGAATGCAGACCGACGGTGATGGACTGAGAGTGGACCAAGGGGTGCCCCATCCTTTTCGCGCACTCTGCGAAAAGGATGGGATTCCACGGACCTATCCCGGTTGGGGGTTGAAAGCAGACCCGCGGACCAGTCGCACCGCCAACCACACCCCAAGAATCACATCAAACGTCAAACAGAAACCAGGCCACCAACCCGGTACTCCCGGATTTTCAATGAACCAGTGATGGACGAAATCAAAAACTCCGTGGCCAATAATCGCAGCAACGGCGAACCAAAGGCTCCTCTTGAAACCAAGCACTGCAAATAGCAGGAACCCACTCGCCACAATGATTTCGGCTAACAATGCCCGCGAAGAACCTCCCATCACGGCAAACAACACATAATAGGAAGCGATCACGATGAGCACAGTGGGATAGAACGCCCGCTCGCGATCCAAGCCGATCGCGGTGGCGAAACCAGCGACCGCCAAGGACAGCATCAAACCAATCAGATATTCCATTGCGCTCCCTGCACTACGGCTTCTCCCACTTCCCCGATTCCGCCGAACGAAAAATGGCTTCGATCACCGCCATGTTCTTGATCGCATCTTCAAGCGGCACCGGCACCTCACCGCCTTCGAGCACAGCGCGGGAAAACGCGTCGCCCTGAATCGTGTACTGGTCGCAAACCGGAAACTCCTCGGCAGTAATGCCACCACCAAATACATCGCGCCCGTCATCGATGAAGAGCCGGCAAGGACGGTCAGGCGGAGCATTGAACGGAATTTCAATTTCGATCCGCCCCTTGGTCCCGAAAAACTGGCTGCGTTGATAAGGCACAAGCTGCATGCTGCATGTAAAAGTGGATTGTCCCGAGGGAAAATCGAGCATGGCCGAGGTCAGCCGGTCGACCTTCATCTGCGGATCGCGCTCGACCAGTCCCAACACCCGCGTGGGCTCTTCCCCAAAAACGAATCGCGATGTGTTGATGGGATAGCATCCGATATCCATTACAGCGCCGCCGCCGTACTCCGGAATGTTGCGAATATTTTTGGGATCGTTGTTGAAGTAGCTGAAAAACCCCGTGGCCGCGCGCAATTGGCCAATCCGGCCCGAAGGCACCAATTCGCGGACGCGCAGCCATTGCGGATGAGTGCGCACCATGAAGGCCTCGCCGATCTTCACTTTCGTGCGGTCCCGCACCGCCAACAAGCTGTCTGGCTTCCGCCACGGTCAGGCTCAGCGGCTTCTCGCACAGGACATGCTTGCCCGCCTCCGCGGCTTTGATCGACCAGGGAACGTGCAGCTGATTCGGAAGCGGATTGTAGATGGCATCAATCTGCGGATCGGCCAGCAACTCTTCGTAGGATCCATAGGCCTTGGCGATGCCGAGCGAGCGCGCCGCCTCCTCGGCCCGGCGCAGGTCGCGCGAGGCAGATCGCCGTGACCTCGCAGAACTTGCCCTTTCTGCATTCCCGGTATGACTTTCTTCACTCCGATCTTGGCGGTGCTCAGAATTCCCCAGCGAACTTTGTTAGCCATATGCGGAACATCATAGCCGCAAATTCGCACTCGGAGTGAATGCATCCGAGGGCGATCCTTTGCGCACTTTGCGACTCCCTTTGCGACCTTTGCGGTTATGCTTTTTGTCCAGAAGTCGGTTCAAAACAGTTAGATCGAATCGGCCGCCGGCTGAGTTATCCTTATCCCGTGCCGCTTCAAGCCCCAGCCCGCGACCAGCAATTGATTCAGATTGTGAATTCCGCGCTGGCCGACGCCTTTCAAAAAAGCAGCAAATGGCTGGCCTGCAAGCCCGGTTGCTCGCAGTGTTGCGTGGGAGTGTTCGCCATCAATCAACTGGATGCGATCCGGCTGAGAAAAGGACTGGCGGAACTCGAGCAGCAAGATCCGCAGCGCGCCGCTCGCATTCGCGAACGGGTCAACGCCACCGTAGCGCGGCTTTCTCCCGATTTCCCCGGCGATCCCGCCACCGGACTGCTGAGCACCGACGACTCCGACGAAGCCTGCAAACAGTGGGACGAGTAGGCCAATGACGTACCCTGCCCGGTGCTCGACCCCGAAAAGGGCACCTGCGAGCTTTATGAATCTCGCCCGGTCATCTGCCGCACCTTCGGCCCCGCGATGACGGTAGACGATGATCTGGGACATTGTGAGCTGTGCTTTGTAGGCGCCTCGGAAGAAGAAGTGATCGCCCACGAGATGCATCCCGACCCGGATCATCTCGAAGAAGCTCTGCTGAAAGAACTCGAAGAAACCACAGGCGCCAAGGGAGAAACGATCATTGCCTTCGCGCTGGCCAGAGGCTGAGGAGAAGCAATTGAGCAATTGGCATTTAGCAATTGGCCAAAAGCATGCGCCCGCAATGCTCTCCCGTTAGTTAACACTCCCTTAACAGTGTCATCCTGAGCGGAGTCGCCCATTCGCTTGCGAATGGGCGGGCGAGTCGAAGGACCCCTAGCAGCTTAGCGCACACTCGCAGAATTTGGGATTTCTCCGTGATACGCCAAGATCGGTTGACAGGTAGGGATCCTTCGACTGCGCAGCTGCTTCGCGAAGCGAAGCAGCCACTTCGCTCAGGATGACAACGTTACAACTGCTTAATTGCTTCTTCTTCTTTTCCAGCTCACTCCAGCGCGCATAAAGCTCGTCCACGCTGTCCTGAGCTTCTTCCATCTCCGCATGCGCAGTCAGTAGACGTGGACCATCGCTGGCAATCGCCGGGTCTTCCAGTTGGACGCGTTTCGCTTGCAGCACCTGTTCGGCATCGGCGACGCGCTGCTCGATCGTGGCGTATTCGCGCGCTTCCAGATAGGAGAGCTTGCTTTTCGCCGGCGACGTCCCTTCAGGAATCGCAGCCCGGGGAGCCAACCGCGCCGTAGTCTTGGCCGACTGCTTGCCTTCAGCCTGCCACACTTCCCATTGCGAGTAGTCGGCAAAACTCTCCGCGCCGCCTCGTCCATCCAGGCCAAGCACGATGGTGGACACGCGATCGAGCATGTAGCGATCATGCGTCACCAGCACCAGCGAGCCGCGAAACTCGAGCAGGCTTTCTTCCAGGATTTCGAGCGTCGGGATGTCGAGGTCGTTGGTCGGCTCGTCCAGCAGCAGCACGTCGGCCGGCTGCAGCATGAGTTGAGCGATCAGCACGCGCGCCCGTTCGCCTCCGGAAAGCCGCTCCACCGGCTGATTGAGCTGCTCTCCGGTAAACAGGAATCGCGCCGCCCACGACGCCACGTGAATGACGCGATCCTGGTAGATCACCGAATCGCCTTCCGGAGCCAGCGCGCGGCGCAAGGTCACATTCGTATCGAGCTCGCGAGTCTGGTCGAAGTACACGATGCGCAGCCACTCGGCGCGGCGAATCTCTCCGCCGGTTGCGGTCAACTCGCCGCGCAACAGTCGCAGCAACGTGGTCTTGCCGCTGCCATTCGGCCCGACCAGTCCCACTCGCATCCCGGCGGTCAGAACGAAGTTGAGTTTCTCAAACAGCGTTCGCTGCTCGATCTGGTAAGACACATCTTCCAGCTCGATCAGCCGCTTGGTTTTTCGATCGCTTGCCGAGAAGTCGATCTGCGCCGTGGCCGTCCGGGTCCGCGCATTCAGGTCCGCCAGGTCTCCCATCAACTCATTGGCCTTGCCGATCCGCGCCTTGGACTTCCTGGTGCGAGCCTTGGCGCCGCGGCGGAGCCACTCAATCTCGTTGTGGACCAGGTTTTCCAGCGCTTCCTGACGCTTCGATTGCGCGTGCAGAAATTCTTCTTTCTTCTCCAGAAAGGTGCTGTAGCTTCCCCGCACCCGAAGAATGCCGTCGGGATAAACCCGGCTCAGCTCCGCCATGTCGGTGGCAATATTTTCCAGAAAATAGCGGTCGTGACTGACGATCACGCTGGCGAACGCCGCCTGCGCCAGCAATTCTTCGAGCCACTCGATTCCCGCCAGGTCCAGATGGTTGGTAGGTTCATCGAGCAGCACGATGTCCGGCGCCTGCACCAGCGCCTCGACAATCGCCAGGCGCTTCTGCCATCCGCCGGACAGTGTGGCCGCTTCCACGTCGAGGTCTTCGAACCCGGCGCGGCCGAGGGTTTCGGCAAAGCGAGTTCCGCGCTCCGTCGAGTGGACCTTGCCCCGCTCCATCGCGTCTTCCGCCACGGAGCGCACGGTCGCGCCGGACTTGAATTTGGAATCCTGCTCCACGTAGCTGACGCGGAGGCGCTTGCGGAACGCGACTTCTCCCGCTGTCCGGATCTTCGTCGCCGGCCAGAATTCGCAGCAGCGTGGATTTGCCGGAACCGTTCGGACCGATGAGCCCGATCCGGTCGCCCTCCGTGACGGTAAAAGACACGTTCTGAAAGAGCGGATTGGCTCCAAAGGCTTTAGAAATTCCCTGTACGTTAATGATTGGCGGCAACGGCTGGCGGTCTCCCTAGTATCTCTATTGAGGTTATCAGGAAACGCGGATGGCAGGACTGGGGAGCGGGCTCCTGCGCCTCGGGCACAGGTCATCGCTGACGGGCGAGACGCTGTCCCCACGAGCCGTGCTACTTCACGAACGTCAGTCCGTGAGGCACGGCGTGAGGAAAGACATACGCGTACAGCATCACGATGACTCCGACGATGGCGCCGAGCGCCACCGAGTGCCACACCACGAATCGGAAAATGACGCCTTCATTTCCCACCTGGTTGGTGGCCGCGGTCGCGATCGTGATGGATTGCGCGTCCACCATCTTGCCCATCACGCCGCCCGCACTGTTGGCCGCGCACATCAGCACGGGATCGATGCCGAGTTGCTGCGAAGTAATGCGCTGCAAACTTCCAAACAGCGCATTGGACGATGTATCGCTTCCCGTCAGCGCCACTCCGAGCCAGCCCAGAAATGTGCCGAAAAACGGATAAGCCCAGCCGGTGCGGGTAAACGCCAGGCCCAGCACGGCATCCAGCCCGGAGTAACGGGTCACGTATCCCAGCCCCAGCATGAAGGAAATCGCAATCACCGCCAGGCGCATGCGCACCAGCGTGTGCCAGAAAACCTTTCCCATTCGAGCGGCGACAAACCCAGCAGCAGTCCCGAAATAATGGCCGCCAGAAAGCAGCCTGTCCCCGTCGCCGACAGCCAGTTGAAGTCGTAGCGCGCAGCTTCGGGAGTCGGCTTGACCACCACCGGGGCGGCGCGATAGACCGCGTTGTGCAGATAGGGCACGTCCCAGCCCGGCGGCCCCGGCCGCACTGTGCCGTCCGCCAGCACGACCTTGAAAGCCGGAGTGGTGGCCCGGTTCAACGCCAACTTGACCGGCGGCAAACCCCAGACCAGAACGACCGCCGACAAGATTCCAAACGGCATCCAGGCTTTCAGAACCTTTCCCAACGGATAAGAGCGGACTTCCAGATTCTTGTCGAAATCTTCCGCCGCCCACTCGCCTCCGAACGAGTCAGCAACTTCTTCCGTGGGCGACGCAGGTGGATTCTTTCTCTCGTCATAGTCGAAGCGCCAAATCTTCTTCGGCTTCCAGAATTTGAGGAAGGCCATCGCGGCCAGGATCGAAACCACTCCGCCCATGATGTCCACCAGGCTGCTGTCCACGTAGTTTGACCAGAAAAACTGGGTGAGTGCGAAAGAGACGCCGACCACCAGGATTGCAGGGAACACTTCAAAGGTCTCGCTCCAACCCACCATGGTGCGGACCAGCCAGAACGGCACGATCACCGCAGTGAAGGGCAGGATGCGCCCGATGGTCGCGCTCAGATCCGATTCCGGCAGACCGCAAGCCGCCGCCAGCGTGTGGATGGGAATCCCGATGCTGCCCCAGGCCACCGGCGCGGTGTTGGCGATCAGATTCAGCGCCGCCGCATGAAACGGCCGGAAGCCCAGCCCGATCATCAACGCGCCCGCGATGGCGACGGGCGCGCCGAATCCGGCCGCGCCTTCGATGAAGGCGCCAAAACAAAACGCCACCAGCAACACCTGCAGGCGGCGGTCGGCGGTGATTCCGGCAACCGATTCCTTCATGATTTCGAACTGGCCGGTCTCGACAGAAATGTCGTAGAGAAAAACTGCAGCCAGCACGATCCAGGCAATCTTCAGCAACCCAAAGGCGACGCCGTAACCGAAACTCGCGACCGCCAGAAGCACCGGCATCTTGAAAAATATGACGGCGACGATCGCCGCGGTCATCGCGCCCGAGATGGCGCACCAGTGCGGCTTGACCTTCAGCCCAACCAGCAATCCGAACAACACAAAGATGGGAAGAGTCGCAACCAGCGTGGAGAGCCACCAGCGGCCGAAAGGATCATAGACCTGGGTCCAGTGCACGATGCGCCCTCGTTCAACCAGACTCGGCGGTCCGTTAGCTCACCTTGCCAGGCACTCACCGCCAGTTCGCGGGCACATCCACGTACGAGCGATCAAGCTGTGCGATCGATGTGCAGCCCAGCAGCTTGAGCGTGCGGTCCACATCAGCCCGCAGGATTTCAATCGCTCGGGTAACGCCCGCTTCGCCGGCGGCGGCCAAGCCGTAGGCATAGGCGCGTCCGCACAGGACGGCCTTCGCACCCAGGCAAATGGCTTTCACGATATCGGAGCCACGACGAATGCCGCCGTCCATCAGCACTTCGACCTGACCGTTCACCGCCGCCACAACTTCAGGCAGCGCCCGCAACGATGCGGAAACGCCGTCGAGCTGGCGTCCACCATGATTCGAAACCACCACCGCGGCGGCGCCTGCGTCCACCGCACGACGAGCGTCGTCTCCGGTAAGCAGGCCCTTGATCACAATCGGCCCGGGCCACTGCTTGCGAATCCAGCTCAGGTCGTCCCAGGTCACCGCCGAGCGGGCCAGCGCAGCACCGACGTCAACCAGCTCCATCGGCCCTTTCCCCGGCACGACTACATTCGGCAACTTGGACAGACCGCCGTCGAGCAGGTAACTGACAATCCATCCCGGGCGTGCCAGCATTTGCGGTAGAAACGGAATCTTGGACACGAGACTGCCGCCCATCAGTTCTTTCATGCCATTGCGGAAGTCGCGCTCGCGCAATCCAGCGACCGGCGTGTCGATCGTAACCACCAATGCGGCACAGCCGGCCACGCGGGCCCGATCGATCACAGCTTCGGAAGCCTCCCGGCCTCCCATCAAATACAACTGAAAGCACACCGGGCCGGTCGAAGCCGCCTTGACGTCTTCCACGCGGTGTCCGGAGATGGTGGAGAGAATGTAACCCGTGCCTGCGGCTCCGGCAGCGCGCGCCGCGCCCGCCTCGCCGTCAGGATGCATAAGCCGGCTGTAGCCGACCGGTGCCAGCAAGGCAGGAAATGAAATGTCGAAGCCCAGCACGTGCGTACGCAAATCGCAATCGGACACGGGCACCGCATAACGCGGCCGGAACGTGACGTCATCAAACACCCGGCAGTTCTCCCGCAGCGTGACTTCACCATCGGCGCCGCCATCGAGATAATCAAAGACCGGCCGGGGCAGTCGTTGACGGGCCAAAGGCCGGAAATCTCCAATACTGACGACATGCGGAGATGCCACTGCGCGTGCCGCCCTGCTCATCGGCAATTTGCAGCAGGAGAACCAGATCGCTCCATGCGTCCCCTCAAACCGCACTCGGATTTACAAACACGCGATTATACCGGAGCGCAAGCTGGAGGACGGGCGTCACGCCCGTCATGCAGAGACCGTGCGCGACGGGCGAGACGCTCCGTCCTCCAGTACTCGCGCTAGGATTGCACAAGCTGTGATATGACTAAAAATTGGCTCGTCTGAAATCTGTAGGTAATGGTGATCGCGATGTTCAGGTCTTTCAGGATTCTCGCTTTGTGTGCAGGCGTCTTGATGTTTGTGCTTCAGTCCTTCGCTCAAAATGCCGGTCGGGCGGCCTGTCAAATACGCAACCGAATACGACTGGTCGGTGAACCCGGCTGAGGCACTGGGTCAGCCGGGGGCCAAGACGGTCACTCTCGCAGCTTGTCCCCCGGGAGTAAAGGGAAACGAGCCGGAATATTGGATCCTTCTCAATGGATCGGAGCCCGCCAGGGTCACAGGCGGAACCTGCGCTGGAGACGGTCGTCCAGGCACTCTGCAGTTTATGAGCCACGGCGCGCATGCCGCAGGCGAAACTCTCTCGAGCGCATCCGGTGGACTGCAGGAGGCCCTCATCGCGGCAAGGTATGCGCCTACCAATCCCACCGGAGTTCCGCAATCGGGGACAGTCGTTGTGTCTCCCAGAGAATTGAAAGCATTCGCGCGCGTTTCAGTTCGCTCCTCGAACCTCACCGTGGATTTCTCGGGATCGATTCTCGAATGCTGGATGAACGATACCTGCATCTTCGTCGGCGATCCCTCGAATGCGAATGCCTATGCGGACATCACGTTGATCAATCCACGCGGGCGGCCGACAGTCCTGAACGGGCAAAAACCGTTCATCGAAGTGAACGCGCAAAAGACGAGGCTGTTTAACGTGTCGACGCGGATTAATTCGGGAGGTGGAACATTTGGCAGCTTCGTGCAAGTGGATGACGATGAGGCGTTTCTGCTGGACGGACTGGACACGAGCCTGGGCGGCGGAGCGGGAAACTACGGCCTGCGCTGCGACGCCACGGTGTGCAATCCCGTGATCTATGCGCCGGGACCGTTTGGTATTTTTCCCGGCGTAGGCTGGCTGAAAAATCTGAACATCTCTTTGCAGTGCGGGGGAAACGGAATCGACTGGCAGGCCGGCAACACGCTGCGCATTTCGGACAGCGTCATTCAGGGCTATGCGCAATACGGTGTCCGGGCGGGCACGAAACGCGGCGGCTACGGCGGCTTTGACCTGGAGAACGTCTACGAGGAAGTCGGCAGCTGCAAAAATCCGCTGGGCAGAATTGGACAAGCCGGCGTCATCGCGCAAGGCGGCAGTGTCAGGATTCATGGCGGAGAAGCTCCAACGGGATGGGTCCCACGTTTCGCCTCCACCGGAAATACCGACTACCGCTACTACATCGTCGCCCGGCACCCGAACTTCGGCGCGTCCAACCCGCTGTACGCCGGTCGAGCCCTGACCAACGGTGTGGGAAGCATTGCTCGTTACCACACCCGATATCGCCGGCGCCTCCAGTTTCGACGTGCTTCGTGTGACTGCCATCGCGGGACAACGCGATCAAGGACCCTACGGCACGGGAAACTATGCGGTGGCTGACAAACGTTTCCCGCAGCTTCGGTCTGTTCAAAGAACGTGTGCACTTTCACCGACACCCAGGCCGCGCCCCAGTCCTACACGGTGGCGGTTCCGACATACTTTCCGCTCCTCGACTTCTGGCCGGGAAACCTGGTGTTGGGCTCAAATGGGGATTCCAACAGCGTTCTGGCGGGTGCCCGCGCCTGGATGGACAATGCTCCCGGCAGTGTCGTCGCAGTCCAGGGATCAACCGCCCCCGCACTGATCGCCGCCAATTGCGATTCGCTGGGGGGATGGACACCACTGTGGTTGAGCTGCTACTCAGCGATGGCCCCGACCTCATTTTTTCAGCAGGGAGCGTTTCTGCTGGCGGTCAAACCGAATTCCGATGCCGGGCAGTGGACGAACCTCAAGGGCCGAATGAATTTTTCCACCCTGGGGACTGGCCCCGGTCACATCATCACGCTCTCCGATTCCAATTTCCAGAAGACCATCGCCACCGCCAACAACCGCCCCTCGAACGATGCCAACGATGCCTTCATCGGCTACGACCAGGGGGACGGGAATCCGGCGCGTATTGGGATCAGCTTCGGCGCGCCGCAATCAATCTCTAACTACATCGGAAATGTCGGAGACGGAAAGAAATGGCTCGAGCGGCTCACCGCGACGCTCAAGATGTTTACCGTTCCAGTTTCGATTCCATCGGTCCCGCCGGCACACGCGACGGATCCCTGTATCGCGGGGACGGAAACCTGGGACGCCAATTTTGTCTACGTCTGCGTAGCTAAGAACACCTGGAAGCGCGCCCCACTTGCATCCTGGTAAAACCTGTCATCCTGAGCGGAGCAGGATCGCTCGCTCGCGAGCGATCCTGCGGAGTCGAAGGACCCCTATAGCTGTAACCCACTGAAAATTGCGGGAGAATTTTCAACGAAATAAAAGGGAAGCACCCTGGAAGCAAGTAGGGGTCCTTCGACTACGCGGCTGTTTCGCTTCGCGAAGCAGCCCCTCCGCTCAGGATGACACTAGACGCTCGCGGCGGCCGCCTGTGCTTTCACCGCGGCAAAGCCGGAGCCGTTCACTTTCATCAACAGATCAGAAATAACCTGGTGATCGGCCGGTTTAGAGAAGTAATAGCCTTGGGCAAAGCCGCAATCGAGCGCTTTGAGTTGGTTCACGTGCTCTTCCGTCTCCGCCCCTTCCGCCACGGTGGTCAGCCCCATCGTCTGGGCCAGCATGATGATGACCTGGACAATCTTGTGGCTCTCCACGTCGCTGTCCATCTGAGAGATGAAAGCGCGATCGATCTTCAGCGAATCCACCGGGAACTGCTGCAGGCGGCTGAGCGATGAATATCCCGTGCCGAAATCGTCCACGCTCAGGTGCACTCCCAGAGCCTTGAGTTCGGAGAGCACGGAAGCCGCCTTCTCCGGATCCCCCATGGCGATGGTTTCCGTAATTTCCAATTGCAGACTATTGGGGTCGAGTCCGGTCTGCTTCAAGGTCTCTGCAATCCCTTTCGCCAGGTTAGGGCTGGCAAATTCTTTCGAAGTGATGTTCACGCTCATGCTGAGCGGCGGTTCGGCAGGAAACTGCGCATGCCACGAGCGCAGCTGTTCGCAAGCCTCGCGCAGCAGCACCCGGTTCATGGGAATGATCAGGCCGGTCTCATCGGCCACCGCGATAAATGCCGCGGGCGCAAGCAGGCGGTCTCCGTGTTGCCAGCGGGTCAGCGCTTCGAAACCTGTGATCCTGCCGGTCTTCAGGGAAACGATCGGTTGGTAATGAGTTCTGAACTCGCCCAGCTCCAGGCCTTTGCGCAGTTCGGTTTCCAGCTCCAGACGCCGGACCGCGCCCTCATGCATGGCGGTGTCGAAGACTTCGCAGCGCGCCTTTCCCGCCCGCTTGGCGCGATACATGGCGATGTTCGCGTCGCGCAGCAGGTCTTCCGCATGGGCGCAGGCCGGTGTGCTCAAGGCAATTCCCACGCTTGCGTTCACCACAATTTCGTATCCCTGCACGGTGAAGGGCACAGCACAGCTTGGCTCTGCAGACGCTCCGCCACCCGAATGGCGTCGCTGGGGTTTCGGATATCTTCCAGAAGGATCGTGTATTCATCGCCGCCGAGCCGGGCCAGCGTATCGTCTTTCATCGGGCCCAACTGCGGACGCGCGATCGTGTCCACTTCGCGCAGCGATGCCGTCAACCTCTGACCGATCTGAATCAAAACTTCGTCCCCGACTTTGTGTCCCAGGCTGTCGTTAAAAACCTTGAACTCGTCGATATCAATGAACAGGACCGCGAATTTGTAATCAGTGTGCCGCTTGGAGAGCACCAGGGCACGCTGCAACCGGTCAAGGAAAAGAGCGCGGTTGGGAAGATTGGTCAGGCCGTCGTGGAAGGCGTTATGCGCCAGCATCTCTTCCGCGCGCTTGCGCTCGCTGATGTCGCGATTCACGATCACCAGCTTTTCGGTTTCCCCCTTGGCATTGCGAATGGCGCTGGCAGTCGATTCCAGGATGCGCCAGGAACCGTCCTTGTGGCGTATCCGATATTCCAGCCTTTCTCCCTGGCCGGTGGAGCGGGCCTTGTGCGCCGCCTCCAATACGCGCTGGCGGTCATCGGGATGAATCTGGTCAATCGATGACGTGGTCTTCAATTCCTCCGCTGAATATCCCAGGACATTGTGATAGGACGGGCTGTTGTAAATCCTCTTACCGGAGCCATCCACCACCGCGATCATGTCAGCCGCGTTCTCGGTGATCAGTTGAAAAAGCTGGTCGCGCTCGGCGAGCCGGCGTCGCATGCGCTGCAGTTGCAGGTGCTGGTACAGGGTGTAGATGTCGAACAACATTACGACGAAGGCCAGCCCTCGGACCCATTCCTTCAGATCCGTCCAATAGGTGCCCTCGGTTTGCGGGTGTAACTGGAAGTAGGTTAAAGAGACGATTCCGAAGGTCAGGACCAGGGTGACGACGACGGCCAATCCCCAGAGCCACCACTCACGCCCCTCGATCTGCCATCTCTGGATCGTGGACGCTATCGGCGTACTCTCGTTATCAAGGGGGGATTTTTTCGAAGCCATGCCACCGGTCTCGACTCTCGCCACAGAGAAGATTCTAGACCGGTAAAAATTGCGCGAAAGTTACCGAAGTTTGGCGGCAGAGCAAGCCCGGTTCATGTGGGCGCGAGCGCCCCGCTCGTGCGGCAGCGCCACGAACAACCCAGCACGAGCGGGACGCTCGCGCCCACATAGTCTACAGATCGCGGGGGCTTAGCGGCCCGGCACCACCGGCAGAATCAGCGCCGAGGGATGCTCGGCATCGTGATAGACCGTGTTGGTGGCTGAAACGTAGTTCCGTGCGAAGGCGGGATCCTCGCCGGTGTTCAAATTCCGGTCAAAGCGGGGAAAGTTGCTGCTGGAAATTTCCAGGCGCAACATGTGTCCCTTGAGAAACACGTTGCTCGTGGACCACAAATCAACGGTGAACTTGTAAACCTGCCCGGGATTCATCAGGTTCGCTTTCTCCTGCGAATCGCGATAGCGGGCGCGGATGATTCCTTCGGTCAGATTTTGCGCGAATCCATCCGGCCCCACATCCACCAGCTTGGCGGTAAAGTCTGTGTCCACGGCCGAGGACTTGGCAAAAAGTTCAAGGCTGACCGGCCCCGTGACTTCTGTGTCCTGACGGTAAACGCGGGCGTGGTGTAGATCAAAACGTCGTCCCGGGCTTCAACCGGACGCTGGTCACGAGGACCGGGTGCGAGATGTTGGCTATCACAACACAAGGGGCCGCCAATCGTCGGCACTGGATTCGAAGGATCGTAGACATAGTGATCCGATGGCTCCGATTTCGGGGATGTGATCGAAAGACTGCCGTCTCCGCGAAGTGAATTCGCATTTTTCGTGGAGTGCAGGAAATACCTGGTGCTCTGCGCACGAGCCAGCGGCCAGTCGTCTTCTTCACGCCACTGGTTAGCGCCCATGACAAAAATCTTTACCGGTTTCCCGGCAAATTCGTTCTGGACGCCCTTGAACAGGTAGTCATACCACTTCAAAGTAATTTCGTTTTCGTCGAACTCGGCGGCCGCGGGTCCAAAGTCAACCTCGCCAATTTTTCTGCCGCCTCCCGCATGACCTCCAATGGTCACGAAAAGATGCTGACCTTTTTCGGCTGCATCACTTCCACCGTGGGCCTTGATTCCGATGTAGTTGCGCAGCGATCCTCCCTGAAAAATGTCATACCAGGCGGCAATCGACAGCACCGGAACATTGATATCGCCGAAGTGCTCTTCGATTGAAATCTGCTTCCAGTACTGGTCATAAGTAGGATGAGCCAGCCAATCCAGAAAATATGGAGCCAGAGAGGTGGTGGAAATCGGTGCCGCCGAAGGGTCGGAAAAATTGAACAGTGGATAGCTGGCCAGCGGCAATTTCCATGCTCCTCCGAGCGCATTGGTATTTTTCTGCACTGCATGGTCGAACGTGTCCTGGGCCAGACCCGAGGTCCACGATTGGTTGAACCATTGCTCGAAGGCGCCACCCTGGTAGGTCCAGTTTTCGTGATAGTTGCTGGCGGTCACGACTGGGCAAATACCGGCCAGATGCGGCGGATGGGCAATCGCCGTCAGCATCTGCGTAGCGCCCACATAAGATCCGCCCCACATGCCGACTTTGCCATTCGAATAAGGCAGCGCCGCCGCCCACTCCACGGTGTCGTAACCGTCGTTCGATTCATGCTTGAACGTGTACCACTCGCCGTCGGAGGTGTAGCGGCCACGGACGTCCTGAATGATGACGACGTATCCCGCCGCCGCAGCTTTGAAGCCGAAAGCCGCTCCGCCGCTCTTGTTATAAGGAGTGCGCTGCAGCAGAACCGGAAACTGCCCGTCGGCCTTGGGCCGGTAAATGTCCGCGCGAAGAATGACGCCGTCGCGCATGGTGGCGGTCACAGCCCTTCTCCATGGTTACTTCGTAGGATTGGGCAGCGTGAAGCAAAGACGTGATCAACAGGAAGCAGAGAGCGGCTGCGTAAAGCGCAATCTTTCTGCGAAGCATGGGAAGATCCTCGTGATTACGACTGGATAAGGTATCAACTTTTACTTCGCGGGCAAAATCTCCCCAAAGACTTGTCATTCCGAAGCGCGGTATCGCGCGAGGAATCTGCTGTTCCGCTGCCAGCAGCCAGCAGATTCCTCGCCGGTACAACCGGCTTCGGAATGACAAATGTGGGGATTGTTTTGCGAAACTGCACGCCGCTATTTCGCCGGCGGCGCAAGCCGCTGAATCTGATTGAGTAGCGCCTGCGGGGAAACCGGGCGTCCCAGGAAGTCTTTCATCAGCGTTTGCGAATCGCGTTCCGATCCGTAGCGTAGCAGGTGTTCCTGTAGCCACCCGTACCAGCGCGGATCGCCGGTATCGAACGGCCCTAAAGCCTCGCGAATGTGCTGACGCATTTCGGCGGTCAACACCGCGCCCAGCCCGTAGTTCATCATGTAACCGGGCGTGTCCACCAATTGTTCGCGCATCACCCACCAGGACAGCTCGGGATGCGGAACGATATGGAAGTAGTGGTTCGTGATCTCTGTCCACAAAAAATTCGGGTCGGTCGCGGGAGCGCGCAGCATTCTCAATTCGAACAGCGACCAGGCGACGTCCAACACCACTACCCCGTACAAAGCACGAAGAGAGGCTTGCTGCGAAGTTTCGCGTCCCAGATAGCGGTGCTGCCAGGCCGGTTCATAAGTGCTCCACCCGGGAACATCGGCAAAGGCCTCTACAAAAAGATCGCCAGGCCAGTAGACGAACGCGGGCCGATTGCGAATCGCGGTGATATTCACTACGTGACCGTTCTCGTGCACCAGTTCATTCAGCACAAACAACCCGCCTCGCGCATAGGGAGCGGAGACCCGAGCGACAGTGGGCTGCCACGCGCCGTTGACCATCCGCCCATGGGCAACGTAGTCCGTGTAAGCCAGCGGCGCTTTGCCGGTCCGTGGATCCAGGTCGTACAACGTGCCTGATTGTTTGAGGTCCAACCCGAGATCCTGGTAGAAGCGCTGATTGATCGGTTGCAGCGACTCGCGTGGAATGGCCGCGGCGAGCTGGCGGTCGGCCTCGGCGCTCAGATAACTGAAGCTCCATGGCTCAACCGGGTCGTCGGGGTTCACCTGGCGCCAGGCATCCAGAATCTGTTCCAGCCATCGTTCGACATCAGCGGTGTTCACTCCGGCGTCGCGGGCGGCAGCGTCAATTTCTGAACCATGCTTGGCTGCATCGGCCGCTGCCAGCGCAATCATGCGCCGATACGGACTGTCCGGTTCGTTGTTGCCGTTGATCGCCTGCCACAGGGGAGCGAGCGCCAGGAAAACGGCCTTGCGCCGGTCCGGTTCTTCAATCTCGTGCAGCAGATCGAGCACCGACTGACGATTGATCTTTCCGCCTTCAAAACTGACGTCGTTGGCTTTCTCCGTAAAGCACGCCAGCAGGGCCATTCTTAGAGACGCATAGTCCTGGTCTTTGTCCTTGCGAGTTGCGTCCTGGCATTTTCCCGTTCCTCCCGGACTAAAGGGAGCCGAGATGGTTTCAGAGTACGTCGCAGACTGCGTACGCATGGCGGCAATTGCTTGAGTGTCGTTCTCCGAAAGACCACGACTTGGCAATTTTGCCAGTCGCTCCGAAAATTCCTTGCGCTTCTCGCGGTACACCTGGCTCCAGGCGGCGCGGTCCTTGCCCTGATAGCTGGTAAACAAACCGGAGTCGATGGTCGTGATGATGGTGAAGGCGTCACTAAAGTCGGCGTAGATGTTCTCCACTTCCGCGACCTGCTTGGAATCTGCGGTCATGCCGGCGATGGCGGTCGAAGTGAAACAGGCGAGCAGAAAGATGCAGGCGAGAACTTTCGTCATAAATTTGGATATCGGGGATGCTCGCTGCAGGACGGGCGTCCAATTGAAAGAAACCAATCAGGCCGCTGGTGGCTGAACTTCGTGCAGCCGCCGTTCGAGAAATCTGCGTTCGCTGCCATTGGTAGCCAACGCCAGCGCTCGTTCGTAGCTCTTCGCCGCTTCTGCGGCAGATCCGAGTCGGCGCAACAGATCGGCGCGGGCGGCATGCAGCAGATGGTAGTCGTCAAGATCGCCGGTTGCAACGAGGGCATCAATCAGCGCGAGGGCCGGCCCGGGACCGTCTGTCATTGCGACCGCGACCGCCCGATTTAATGACACAATCGGAGAAGGTTGAACCCGCTCGAGCAGGTCGTAGCAGCGTACGATCCGCGCCCAGTCTGTATCTTCCGCGCGCGCCGCCTGACAGTGAGCGGCCGCGATCGCCGCCTGAAGCGAGAACGGGCCCGGCCGGCCACGCAAAACCTCCTCAACCAGGGGCAAAGCTTCGGCAATCTGGGAATGGTTCCAGAGGCTGCGGTCCTGCTCTTCCAGCACAATCAGGTCACCCGAGTCATCTACACGCGCGTCGCGCCGTGCGTCGTGAAGCAGCATGAGCGCGACCAGCGCTGTCGCTTCGGCCGGAGGCTGCGGTCCGGCCAACGATCTGACCAGGCGTCCCAGGCGGATGGCTTCGGCGCAGAGATCGGTCCTGACCAGCGGCCCGCCCCGGGTAGCCACGTAGCCTTCGTTGAAGACGAGGTAGATAACGGTCAGTACAGCCGCCAGACGGGCGGCCATCTCCTCTGTCTCCGGCACAATATAAGGGATGGCTGCGTCGCGAATCTTGCGCTTGGCGCGCACCAGTCGCTGCGCCATCGTAGTTGGCGGCACCAGAAAGGCCCGCGCAATTTCGTCCGTTTCCAGGCCGCACAGTGTTCGAAGGGTCAGCGCCACCTGTGCTTCCAGGGCAAGCGCAGGATGGCAGCAGGTGAAGATCAACCGAAGACGGTCATCAGGAATTTCGTTGTTGTCGTAGTCCGGCTCTTCTATCGTCCGAACAGCGCCGGAGGCGGCATACGATTCCAGCTTCTCCTCAGACCGCACCCTGCTCCGGATTCGATCAATGGCCTTGTGCCGCGCCGTCTGGATGATCCAGGCGCGAGGAAACTCCGGCACTCCGGAGACTCGCCATTGGTCAACGGCCGCGGTAAAGGCTTCCTGCGCGGACTCTTCCGCCAGATCGAAGTCACCAACCAGTCCGATGAGTGCAGCAACAATTCGGCCCCAGTCGGAGCGATAAACTTCCTCAACAGCTTCGGCGGCGCTCTGCGGCATATTTAAATTGTAAATATTCCTCAATCGGAGTGTCGATTTTCCCCCGCGCCCGTCGATCTATTTAGACGATAACGCCGTCAAGTTGGTCACCGGGAGGCAGTGTCCGTTGGAGAGTCAAAACTGGTAGCTTCGCCCGATTGCAGAATTTATTCAGGCGAACTGTCGATTTGGACATCCGCCGTTCGACATACCCATGGAGACATGCGAATGAAATACTTGCTGCTGATTTACGGTGACGAGCAAGCCTGGACTGAGGCCGAGCGGGCGCAGTGTTACAGCGATTCGACAAAGCTGGCCCACCAGCTCCAATCGAACGGACAGTTCCTGGCCACCGCTCCTTTGCAGCCGGTGGCGACCGCGACCACCGTCAAAGTAAGGGATGGCAAGCGCTTCGTAATCGATGGCCCCTTTGCGGAGACCCGCGAACAACTTGGCGGCTACTTCCTGGTGGACGCGAAAAATTTGGACGAAGCGTTGGACATTGCGGCACGGATTCCGGGCGCGCGCAAAGGCGCCGTCGAAATCCGGCCCGTGCTGGAGATTTCAGGCCTGCCGACGCCTTAGAGTCGAAATGTAGGTGCGAGCGCCCCGCTCGTGCTCCCGTTTTCCGGGCGCTGCTGCACGAGCGGGGCGCTCGCGCCTACATCCAGGTTATGTTTTGTCTGGAATTGGACGATGAATTAGCGAATCCCTGGCGGATTTTCTGAATCCAATCAGACTACTGAACGTCCCGTCTGGGGCGAAGTTCGAACGAGTGTTTCCAATTGTGGTCAGCACGCTCGATGTATAGCTGTTTGCAGTGCGAGGGCGCTCGGTAACCTTTTGTTTTCAATGGTTTGATCTTGTCCTAAGGGGATTTATGGCTAAGAGAATGTTCCTGATGTTGGTGGTGGCAGCGGCCCTGCTCACGGCCCTCGGCTTCTTTAAGTTCAAGCAGGTTCAGACGGCGGTGCAAGCCGCTGCCTATACGCCGCCTCCGGAGTCCGTCACCAGCGTGGTGGTGCAACCTGAGCAGTGGCCATCGACGACCGGCGTAATCGGCACCATGGAAGCGGTTCACGGCGTGATGGTCAGCTCTGACCTTCCGGGAACTGTGACGAAAATCAATTTTGATTCCGGCAAGGCAGTGCGGGAAGGCGATGTTCTGGTGGAACTCGACACCCGCGAAGAGCGCGCGCAGCTCGCCTCTCTCGAAGCACAGCGCGATCTGGCGAAGATCAACTATGGCCGATGGGAAGGGCTGGTAAAAGAGGGCGTCGTCTCCCGCCTGGAATTCGACCAGGCCACGGCCCAGCAAAAACAAACCGAAGCCAATGTGAACGCAATCCGCGCCACCATTGAGCGAAAAACAATTCGGGCCCCGTTTTCAGGAACGCTGGGAATTCGCAAGATCAATCTTGGCCAGTACCTGTCCGCAGGCAATGCTGTCGTTCAGCTTCAGGCACTGAATCCGATTTACGTCAATTTTGGACTGCCGCAACAGGCGCTGGGACAGGTCCGTGTCGGCCGCAATCTGAAAGTGACCTCCGAGGATCTGCCCGGCAAAATTTTCGCTGGAAAGGTGACTGCGCTGGATTCGGTGATCGATCAGACCACGCGCAACGTGCAGGTGCAGGCCACACTGGCCAATCCTGAAGGCAAGTTGCAGCCCGGCATGTTCGTGCAGGTCGAAGTGGTGCTGGGAGCGAGCCGTAACGTAGTCCCGCTGCCGGCGTCCGCCGTCAGTTATGCCCCATACGGCGATTCGGTTTTCGTGATCACTGACCTCAAGGATCCGAAGGGCCACACCTATCGCGGCGTGCGCCAGCAGTTCGTGAAAGTCGAAGGATCACGAGGCGACCAGGTGGCAGTGATTTCAGGCCTGAACCCGGGCGATGAAGTGGTCACCTCAGGCGTGTTCAAGCTGCGCAACGGCGCCGCGGTCCAGGTCAACAATAAAGTTCAACCGGGAAATAACCCAGCTCCAAAACCTGAGGACAGCTAAATGAAGTTCACGGATCTGTTCATTAAACGACCCGTCCTCGCGATGGTCGTCAGTCTGGTTATTTTGATCGCCGGCCTGCAGTCCATTCGCTCGTTGAGTGTGCGTCAGTACCCGCGCAGCGACATCGCGGTGGTGTCGGTTTCTACGGTTTACGTGGGCGCGAACGCCGACCTGGTCCGCGGATTTATCACCACGCCGCTGGAACGCGTGATCGCGAGCGCCGACGGTATTGATTACATGGAGTCGTCGAGCGCTCAGGGCATCAGCACCATCACGGTGCACCTGAAGCTCAACTACGATACCAACGCGGCGCTCACCCAGATCCAGGCCAAAGTGGCCCAGGTGCGCAACGACCTGCCGCCAGAAGCCGAAGCGCCGATCATTGATCTGCAAACTGCGGACAATGAATTTGCCTCGATGTACATCGGCTTCTCGTCGCCCGACCTCGACCAGAACCAGATCACCGACTATCTGACCCGCGTCGTCCAGCCCAAGCTCAGCGCCATCAGCGGAGTGCAGCGCGCCGACATTCTCGGCGATCGCACCTTCGCGATGCGAATCTGGCTGAAGCCCGACAAGATGGCGGCGCTTGGCATTTCAGCCTCCGCGGTACACGACGCTCTGGCCCATAACAACTACCTCTCTGCGCTCGGAAGCACCAAAGGTTCAATGGTGTCGGTCAACCTGGTAGCCAACACCGATCTTCGAACCGCAGAAGAATTCAAGCAACTGGTGGTGAAGAACAACAATGGCGTAGTCGTGCGGCTTGGCGAGATCGCCGACGTTGTGCTGGGCTCCCAGAATTACGACTCGGAAGTTCGCTTCAACGGGGAAACCGCGACCTTCGTGGGCATTTGGGTCCTTCCCACAGCCAACTCCCTCGAAGTCATCAAGCAGGTTCGCGCCGCGATACCCGGCATCCAGGCGGAATTGCCCACTGGCATGAAAGTCGGCATTCCCTACGACGCGACGGCCTACATCCAGGACGCAATCAACGAAGTGCTCAGGACGCTCACCGAAACCCTGCTTATCGTTGTCGTGGTCATCTTCCTCTTTCTCGGCTCGTTTCGTTCGGTGCTCATCCCGGTGGTGGCAATCCCGATTTCGCTCATCGGCGCTGTCTTCCTGATGCTCACGTTCGGCTTCACCATCAACTTGCTGACCTTGCTGGCGATCGTGCTCTCCGTCGGCCTGGTGGTGGATGACGCCATCGTCATGGTGGAAAACGTCGAACGCCACATCCAGTTGGGCAAAACCCCCTACCGCGCCGCCATTGACGCTGCGCGTGAACTGGTGGGGCCGATCATCTCGATGACTATCACGCTGGCCGCGGTGTATGCGCCAATCGGCATCCAGGGCGGCTTGACCGGAGCGTTGTTCAGGGAGTTCGCGTTCACGCTCGCCGGAGCAGTCATCGTCTCTGGAATCGTAGCGCTGACGCTTTCTCCCATGATGGGATCGAAGCTGCTGCGCGCAGGAGACACCGAGCGCGGCTTCGCCGGTTGGGTCAACCGCCGATTTAATAGCGTCCGCCGGGGCTACGAACGCGCTTTGACTTCGACCCTGCACTACCGGCCGGTTGTGCTCACTTTGTGGGCTATTGTCGCCGTGCTGATGATCCCTTTCTACATGTTCTCGCAGCGCGAGTTGGCGCCGGCTGAGGACCAGGGCGTGGTCTTCGGCGTGATCCAGGCTTCTCCGAACTCGACCATAGACCAGACCCGGCTTTACACCAATCAGGTTTACGACGTTTATCATTCGTTTCCTGAGAACCAGAGTGTTTTCCAGATCACGTCTCCGAACGGCGGCTTCGGCGGCATGGTGACCAAGCCCTGGAGCGAGCGCAAGAAGACGGCGCAGCAACTGCTGCTCGAATCCACCGGACCGTTATCGAAGATCGCGGGCATTCGCGTGATTCCGCTGACTCCGCCACCCTTGCCCGGCGGCGGAAATTTTCCGGTTGATTTCGTAGTCGCCTCGCCGGCCGAGCCGCAGCAGCTGGTCGCCTTTGCCAAACAGCTTGTGGGTAAAGCCTTTGCCAGCGGCCTATTCATTTACGCCGACTCCGATCTGAAGTACGACCAGCCGCAGACCGAGGTAGTCTTCGACCGCGACAAGCTTCGTTCCCAGGGAGTTGATCTGAGCCAGGCCGGGCAAGACCTCTCCACTTTGCTTGGCGGAAACTATGTCAACCGCTTCAGCATCCAGGGACGGAGTTACAAAGTCATCCCACAGGTCAAGCGTGCGGAGCGCCTGACGGCTGACCAGCTCTCGCAGATCTACGTCACCGGATCGCAAGACAAGCTGGTGCCGCTCTCCACCTTCGCCTCCTTGAAGACCACGACTGAGCCGCGCGAGCTGAAGAAATTTCAGCAGCTCAACGCGGTTCGCATTCAGGGAGTTGTTCCGCCCGGAGTGCCGCTGGACCAGGCGCTTCGCGTGCTTGAAGATGAAGCTAAGACGATCCTCCCGCAAGGATTTACGGTTGACTACGCGGGAGAGTCGCGTCAGCTTCGCACTGAAGGGAGCAAATTTCTCGGGACCTTCCTGCTATCCGGCATCCTGATCTACCTGGTGCTGGCGGCGCAGTTCGAGAGCTTCCGCGATCCCTTCATCATTCTCGCAGGGTCGGTTCCGCTGGCGATTTCAGGAGCGCTGCTGTTCTCGTTCCTGGGACTGACGACGCTAAACATCTACAGCCAGGTGGGTCTGATCACACTGGTCGGCCTGGTTTCCAAGAACGGCATCCTCATTGTGGAGTTTGCCAATCACCTGCAAGAGACGGGACGCGACAAGCTGTCCGCGATTATCGAAGCGGCTGAAACCCGGTTGCGCCCGATTCTGATGACGACCGCCGCCACCGTGATTGGTCACTTCCCGCTCGTGCTGGCCAAGGGCCCAGGAGCTGGAGCGCGAAACAGCATCGGCATCATGCTGGTCAGCGGCATGATTATTGGAACGGTGTTTACCTTGTTCATCGTGCCGTCGATCTACATGCTGGTAGCGAAGACCCACACCCGCCTTTCCGAAGGAGACGAAGAACCGGAGAGTGTGTTGGAGCCAGTCGGGGCTGCGTTCTAGCGGGAAGCAAGAAAGATGCGTAGGGACAGCCGCTCTTGGCTGTCCCAGCGGAGCAAAGCTCCACCATAACTTGCAGTTCCGACTGGCAATTTCAAGCCGTTGAACCATCCCACAATCTCTGGCTCTACTTGAGGCAGCCATCCTGCGCACGGTCTCTTCTGCCGCGAAGCGGGACAAAAGCAAGTGCTGGACTGCTGCATCCCTGTCCCCCGTTCGCTTCTAACTGACCCACCAGCGGGAAGCACGAACGCTTCCACGAAACCAGACCGGCGCTTATACTTGCCGCAAATCTTCGTCTTCACTCGAAGGGTAGAGTACTGTCCGGAGGCCGGGCCGTGGTCAATGTTTCGATAGACGGTGTCGTTCAGAAAGCCGAACCCAACGAGCTCCTCATTGATGTAATCAACCGTACCGGCGCTGCTCTTCCTCACGTCTGCTATCACCCGCAGCTCGGCCCGGTGCAGACTTGTGACACCTGCATGGTTGAAGTGGGTGGAAGGCTTGTCCGCGCCTGTGCTACTCATGCCGCCGACGGAATGGCGGCTTCCACCACGTCCGCTAAGGCCAGGGCGGCGCAAGTCGAAGCATTCGACCGCATTCTGAGCAACCACATGTTGTATTGCACGGTGTGCGATAACAATAACGGAAACTGCACGGTTCACAATACGACGAAGCTTCTGGCCATCGAACATCAGAAGATTCCCTTCCGCCCAAAGCCGTACGAAGTAGACAGCACGAATCCGTTTTATCGCTATGACCCCGATCAATGCATTCTTTGCGGCCGTTGTGTCGAAGCCTGCCAGAACGTCGAGGTGAATGAAACGCTTTCGATCAACTGGGAGGATCCGAATCCCCGGGTGCTCTGGGACGGAGGGTCAACCATCGGAGAATCGAGCTGCGTTTCCTGCGGACACTGCGTCACGGTCTGTCCCTGCAACGCCTTGATGGAAAAAACCATGCTGGGACACGCCGGGTTCTTCACCGGCCTCCGCAAATCCACGCTCAACGGCATGATCGATATCGTCAAAGGCATTGAGCCCGAAACCGGCTATGGAGCCATCCTTCAGGTTTCCGAAGCGGAGGAGGCGATGCGGGAACATCGCATCCGCAAAACCAAGACGGTTTGCACCTACTGCGGGGTCGGCTGCAGCTTTGACGTTTGGACCAAAGATCGCCACATTCTGAAGATCGCGCCGGAGCACGGCCCCGCAAACGGAATTTCTACCTGCGTAAAAGGCAAGTTCGGCTGGGGCCACATCAATAGTGAGGACCGGCTGACCACGCCGCTCATCCGCCAAGCAGGCAAGTTTCGCGCGGCCACCTGGGACGAAGCGCTCAGCCTCGTCGCCCGCAGGCTGTCGGAAATCAAGGCAAACAGCGGGCCTGACTCGCTCGCGTTCATCTCCTCCTCCAAATGTACGAATGAAGAAAGTTATCTGATGCAAAAGCTGGCGCGGGCCGTCATCGGCACGAACAACATCGACAATTGTTCGCGCTACTGCCAGTCACCGGCGACCGCGGGCCTGTTCCGGACCGTGGGCTACGGCGGCGATTCGGGATCGATTTCCGACATGGAGATGGCCGACCTCGTACTGATCATCGGCAGCAACACCGCTGAGAGCCATCCGGTGATCGCGACCCGGGTAAAAAGCTCGCACAAGCTAAACGGCCAAAAGCTCATTGTGAGTGACCTGCGGGAAAACGAGATGGCAAGGCGCGCCGATCTCTTCCTGCACCCCAAGCCGGGCACGGACATCGTATGGTTGTGCGCAGTCAGCCGCTATCTTTTAGATAACGGCCTCGCCCACGCGAAGTTTCTCGACCAATGGGTGAATGGGCTGGAAGCGTACCGCAAAAGCCTCGAGCCTTTTACCCTGGACTACGCTTCCCGTATCACTGGCCTTCCTGAGGAAACGCTGCGCAGGGTCGCGCATACCATCGCCGAAGCCAAAAACATGTGCATTCTCTGGGCGATGGGAGTGACCCAGCACACGCAGGGCTCCGACACCTCTACGGCAATTTCTAACCTGCTCCTCATCACCGGAAACTATATGCGGCCGGGAACGGGCGCCTATCCACTGCGTGGCCACAACAATGTGCAGGGAGCCAGTGACCACGGGGCGATGCCGAACATGTTGCCGGGCTACCAATCGGTGGATGATGCCGAGGTACGGGAGCGCTTCGAGGCCGGTTGGAAAGTGAAATTGCCTTCGACCAAGGGACTGGATAATCACCAGATGGTCGACGCCATTCATCAAGGCAAACTTAAGGCAATGTATCTCTTCGGCGAGGAGATGAGTCTGGTGGATTCGAACTCGAACTATGTCGGCGAAGCCTTCGCCAGGCTCGACTTCTTCGTCGTGCAGGACATTTTCTTCAGCAACACATGCCGCTATGCCGATGTTGTGTTGCCCGGAGCGCCGAGCCTCGAGAAGGAAGGCACCTTCACCAGCACCGAGCGGCGAATCCAGAGGCTCTATCAGGCCCTGGAACCGCTCGAGGGCTGTCGGCCGGACTGGGAGATTGTCCAGGACATTGCCAATCGGCTAGGCGCAGGTTGGCACTATCAACATCCTTCCGAGATCATGGATGAAATCGCTTCCCTCACTCCAATGTTCGCCGGTGTCAATTACGACCGGCTGGAAGGATACAAATCCCTGCAATGGCCGGTCGCAGCCGATGGAACCGATCAGCCTCTGCTCTACACCAAACGCTTCGCGTTTCCTGATGGCAAGGCACGCCTGTTCCCCGTCTCGCAAATTCCTTCGCCCGATCAGCCCGACGCGAAATTTGACTTGCATCTGAACAACGGCCGCCTGCTCGAACACTTTCACGAAGGCAACCTCACCTACCGCACCGATGGAATTCGAGAGAAAGTTCCCGACACCTTCGTCGAAGTGTCTCCTGAACTGGCCGAAGAGCGTGGGATTCAGAGCGGTACATGGGTGCAGCTGGTTTCTCGTTACGGACAAGTGAAAGTGCGAGCGCTAGTGACAGATCGGGTCCAGGGCCGCGAGCTCTACATGCCGATGAACTCAGTCGAGAGTCCTGTGAACCGGTTGACCAGCAGCCACACCGATCCTGTGACCAACACGCCCGCCTTCAAAGAGACCAGCGTTCATCTGAATGTGTTGCCCGAAGTCGGCGAGAGTCCCCTGCCCCGCGTTAATTCGCGCTTTGGCCACCCCACGCCGCAGCAGGGCGTGGAGGTCGAACGCAAGTGGAAGCGCTCCGACTATTCGGCTCCGGGCAATGGACTGGTACAGCTGCAGACAAAGTAACTACAGGAGAGAACAGTGGCTCAACCAATTCCTCTCGAAATTCCGCCTCGCGATCCTCGTGCCGACCTACGATCCCGGGTAGAACGCGCTCCTGAAGAACATGCCGAGGCCGTGTTGGCCGCCTACGAATTGCTCCAGCAGTTACACGAGCAGGGCGTACTGGACATCGTGCGCTCCGCCGTCGCGGCGCGGGACGAACTCCTGGAGAAAGTCGTAGACAATGCAAAAACGCCTGAAGCGATTCGCGGCATCCGGAACCTCCATTACCGGCGGCGCATTCTTGGCAGCATCGAACCGGAATGGTTGCAGGGGATCTTCCAGGCAATTCCCGAAGGCCTGGCGCGAGCGAGCGCGGACCAGCAGAAGCCGGTTGGCCTCTTCACGCTGTTGCGACGACTGATGAGTCGAGACAGCCGGCGCGGTTTGGCCGCGGCAATTGCCTTCCTGCAGGTCTTTGGACGTCACCTTAGCTCCGAGGAACCTGGCAACACCAGCGGTCGAAGCTGAATATCGCGAGCAACTAAGGTTGTGGCTGCTTCACCGTCCTTTGCCTTAGACTCTCTCTTCACCCATCTTCATGGAGGCTTCTTTGGCTCGTGCTCTCAAAATCTCTCCCGCACTCAGGAAACGTGCCGCACAAATCAAAGTGCTTCTCATGGATGTTGACGGCACCATGACGGACGGCGGCGTCACCCTGCTGTCGCAACCCGGCGATACCGCGCTCGAAATCAAAACGTTTGATGCGCACGACGGCCAGGGCCTTACCCTGGCGCGGACCGCCGGCTTGCGCACCGGCTGCATCACCGGTCGCGAGAGCGGCGCGCTGCTCCGTCGCGCCCAGGAGATGAAGATGGAGTTTATCTACATGAAACAGCCGCTGAAAATGCCGGCCTATGAAGAAATCCTGCAGAAAGCAGGCGTTCCCGATTCTGCCGTTGCCTATATCGGCGATGATCTCCCGGATATCCCGTTAATGCGCCGCGCCGGCCTCGCCGTGGCCGTGGGCGACGCCGTCCCCGAGGTGAAGAAAGCCGCACACTACACGACGAAAGCTCTCGCTGGCCGCGGCGCGGTCCGCGAAGCCATCGAACTCGTTCTTAAATCGAAAGGCATTTGGGAAGAAATGATCGACAAAGCGCGTGCGTGACAACCAGATCTTTCGTTTTCGATGGTTTCCTGCTCATGACCTCCGTACGAATAGACAAGTGGCTTTGGGCCGCTAGATTTTTCAAGACGCGATCATTAGCCGCGCGAGCCTGCCAACTCGGCAGGATTCAGGCCAACGGGCAGCCTGCGAAAGCGGCACGTGATGTCCGCATTGGAGACATGTTGCGCATCACCAACGACGGCGGCGACTTTCAAGTGGAAGTCCTGATCCTGAGCGAGACCCGCGGCCCGGCTTCGGTTGCGCAAACCCTCTATCGCGAGACAGAGGCGAGCCAGGAACTGCGCCTGAAAGTTGCAGCTGAACGCAAGGCGATGCGACAGTTCGAAGAGTTACCCGCCGGCAGACCATCAAAGCGCGATCGCCGCAGAATCATCCAGTTCCGCGGGCGAGTCTAACCTCGTCCGGCAGCCTGAACGGCTCACCTAAAGGTGGTATGTCGCGATAATTCGAAAGAGGGAGGCCAAAAGACCTCAATCTCGTGATGCCAATTTCGTCTTGATCCCCCATAGTGTGGGCGGTAAGATATTTGACCTCGCAAAACGCAGTCTGTCCCGAGTTGCGAACTTAGTTTCAAACATGAGGTTCCAACCATGGCCGCTGCCCCCACTGTCCCCTCTCCGAGCTCACCGGCGCGCGTCGAACAAGTTCCGCCACGGCTGAAATCTGGTTGGCAGAAATACGGAACTCCTGTTCTGGTCATCCTTCTGGCGCTCGCGATCGTTTTCACCATTACGCACAATTGGAATTCCTGGGAAGGAGGCGCGGTCGAACAAGCCACCAATGACGCTTTTGTGCGCGGCGACCTGACCCCGCTCAGTACCAAGGTTTCGGGCCTTGTCCGGGAAGTGAAAGTGGGCGACTACCAGAAGGTCCACAAAGGCGACCTGCTGGTTCAGCTGGAAGACGACGACTACAAAGCGCAGGTGGCGCAAGCCGAGGCGGCTGTCGAAGCTTCCAAAGCTGCGATCGAAAACAACCGCCGCCAGCGCGAGCTGCAGGATTCCAAGATCGAGCGGGCCGGCGGCGGGAATCGATCAGGCCAACGCGCAGATCGCTGCCGCGCAGGCCGGCAAGGAAGCAGTGCAGGCAGACGTCACGCGCACGCGCGCGGAGCGCACCCGGCAGGAAGCCCTCCTCAAAACAAATTCCACAACACCGCAGAAAGTCGAGAGCGCGGTTGCCGACGAGCAGCGGTTCGCTGCCCGGGCTGCCAGTCGCGATGCCGATCTCGACGCAGGCTCGAACCCTGCTGCGCAGCAATGAACTAGCGAGTCGAGGCCGAGCGGCGCGGCAAGGCCGTGCTGGAGTCGCAGGAACTGCAGCTGCTGGCCGACCTCCATGCCAAGCAGGCGGGACTGGCGGTTGCGCAGGTCAACCTCGGCTACACCCGCATCGTTGCGCCAGCCGACGGTACGGTTGGCGAGCGGCAGGTTCGGCCGGGACAACTGGTGTCGCCAGGTTCGCAGGTGATGTCGTTCGTCGAAAGCACCCGGTGGGTGCAGGCAAATTTCCGTGAGACCCAGTTGACCAATATCAAAGTGGGCGATACCGCGGAGATTCGAATTGATGTCTATCCCGGACCGGGTATTTCAAGGCAAGGTCCTCGAGATCGCTCCGGCCAGTGGATCCCAGTTCGCGTTGCTGCCGCCGGACAACGCCACCGGCAACTACACCAAGGTCGTGCAGCGGGTACCGGTGAAAATTGCTTTGGACGACTCGAACGCCACGGCCGGGTTGCGCCCGGGACTTTCCGCGGTCGTGACGGTGCACACCCGAAGGTAAGCAGGCAGAACGATGAGCGCCACGTCCATCGCGGCACGCCCTCCCGCTACCTCGTTCAATCCGGCTGCCTTTGCGGCCGCGTTGCCCTCGGACTTGTCTCACAGTCCCCTGCTGGGAGTTCTGGGGGTGATCCTCGGGGCAGGAATCGTAACGCTCGCCGGCCGCCTGCTCTCGCTCGGCCTGGCCGATCTCAAGGGAAATGTTGGGATCAGCTTCGATAACGGAGCCTGGATCGGAAGCGCTTTCAACGTCGCGCTCATGTTCATCGGACCGTTCACGGTCTACCTGGGTGCCTTGTTCGGGGCACGCCGAATCCTGCTGGTGTCCGCGGCCATTTTCACCCTCGTTTCCGCATGCCTGCCCCTGGTCCACAGCTACAGCCTTCTGATCGTTCTGCTGGCCATTGCCGGGCTGACCTCGGGCACCTTCTACCCGCTGACCCTGACCTTCGCGCTGCGCAACATTCCGCTGCGCTACCTGGCTTTCACGGTTGCGCTCTACGCGACTTCCGTCGAGTCAGCAGTAAACTTTGCTCCTTCCTTGTATGGCTTTTGTCGCGAGCACCTTTCCTGGGAGTGGATGTTCTGGACCTCTGCCGTGGTCACGCCCGTCATGATGGCGTGCGTTTATTTCGGAATACCGAAATCTCCCAAGGCCAAGCCTTCCGCAGAGTCTCCAAGCTTCGCCGGGTTCTTCTACGCCAGCGCCGGATTTGCGTTGGTCTTTGCCGCTCTTGACCAGGGGCAGAGGCTTGACTGGTGGCGTTCTGGATTGTTCACCGGGTTGCTGGCGAGCGGCGTCTTTCTCCTGCTCTCCAGTCTGGTGCGCCGCTTTCGCCGCCCGAATCCCCTGATCGATCTCCCCTACCTGCGCAAATGGAACACGATCCTTCTGGCATTTGCGCTTGTGGCATTTCGCTTCGCGCTGCTCGCGACGGCACTCATCATTCCGCAATCGCTGGCGTTCGCGGTCTCGATGCGACTCAGTACGCCCCGGCAGTTCTCTGGACCGCCCTGCCGGAGCTGCTCCTCGGCCTCGTAGCCGCGTATTTCCTGAGCAAAGGACTCGATTCTCGGCTGCTCATGGCGATCGGCTTTGGCTGCATTGCATTCGCCTGTTTGCTCAACGCGCAGTTCACCAGTTCGTGGGCAGCTGAAAACTACTTCTCTACGGAACTGCTGATGGGAGTGGGACAATCGTTTGCCTTCATGGGTCTGGTCACGTCGCTGTTGCTGCAGGCGTTATTTTCGGGCGGCCTGGGATCGCCTCAGCGCGTTCTGACCTTCTCCGCGTTCTTCCACGGAGTGCGGCTGTTCGGCGGACAGATCGGTGGCGCTGTGATGGGCCACTTCCTCGCCGAGCGTGAGAAGTTGCACTCTTTTCTGCTCGGGCTGCAAGTACAGCGGGGCGAGTGGATCGCGGACGGCACGGTTCGAAATCTGACGGCAGGATTGGCCGCGAAGTCGAGTGGCCTCGCGGCTGCGTCAGGACGTGCAGTCGGTATCGTGGACAGCAAGGTCCGCTTACAGGCCTACGCCCTCACGTTTATCGACGCATTCCACCTCATCGCCTGGACGTGCATTGCCGCTCTGCTGCTGATTGCGACCCTACGGAAGGCCCCGATGAATTTCGGCGATCTTGGCGCGTTGAGCAACACCGCGCAAAGGGGTAAGTCATGAACACAAGAGTCCTCTTACTGGCTGTACTGTTCTGCCTCAGCGGCCAAGCCGCCCTCGGACAGCAAAACGAGACGACCACTCCGCGCCGCATCAGCCTGCACGAAGCGGTCGAGCTAGCCTTGCAGCACAACCACGTGATTCGCATCGCGAAGTCGGCGGTCGACGAAAAACAGGCGGCCAAGGACGTCGCCAGGAGCGCATATCTTCCCGTGGTTCGCAATGACAGCACGCTGGTCCACGTCACCGACACCCAGTTTATTGACATTCCCGCCGGAGCTCTCGGCGTAATCGGCGGCGATCTGATTCCGGCGCGGCCGTTGGTGCTCAATCAAGGCGGACACACTTTCGAGAGCAGCGGGACCGGCCTGGTCCAACCGCTTACCCAGCTGTGGAAAATCAAGGCGGGAAATGATGTCACGCGCGCCGAACTGAACGCCACTCGCGGCAAGGCGCATAGCGTCGAGAACCAGGTCGCACTGACGGTGCACCAGCTTTACTACAAGATCCTGATTGCGGAAGTGCGGCACGGTGCCGTGCAAGCCAAAATCGACGCGTCGGACGAATTGCAGAGCGAGCGGGTGCAGCAAGTCAAGTATGGCAGCGCCCTCGACGCCGATCTCATCGAGAGCCGTGCACAATCGCTTCAGGCCAAGCAGGAATTGCTGAGCACCGAGTTGCAGCTGTCCGACCTGCGCTTGCAGTTCAACGACGTGGTCGGACTGCCCTTGACGGCGCCGGTCACGCTCGATCCGAACATTGCCGAAGCGCAGGATAGCTGCGCAAAGGAAGAATGCATGAAACTCGCGCTGGAATCCCACCCCGAGATCACGAGGCGCGCGCGGTCGTGGAGAAAGCCGCGTCGGCAGTGCGCCTCGCAAAGTATGAATACGTACCGGACGTGGAGGCGGTCGCGCGCTACAGCTACCAGAACAACGTTCCGTTTCTCGCCAAGAACTTCGGAACCTTCGGCATTCACCTGAGTTACGATCTGTTCGACGGCGGAAAGAGACGCGCCACTCTTCGCGAACGCGACGCTCAACTGGCGCAAGCCAAAGAAAACCTGGCCCGCATCACCGACGAGGTCGAGCTTCGAATTCAGACTGCCTACAACAAGCTGGATCGTACGCGGCAGATGGTGACGGTGTCGGAGGAACTTCTGGCACTGCGCAAGGAATCCAAGCGTGTGTCCGCGGAACAACTGGTAAACGGAAGCGTCCTTCGCTCGCAAGCCCAGGCCTCGCTGGCCCAGGAACTCGAGGCCAAGGCGCTTTTGCTGCAATCGCAACTGGACTATGTTCAGGCCCGAGACGAGATGACCCAGGCCATCGGTCAGACACCTCAATAGTCGAATGAAAAATCCGGCATGCACTCTACGGATGACTTGGAGGCAAAGCAAGTCGGCGCCCCCTGAACGATCGGTGCGCTCCAACAAGGCTATACGCGAACCGACTCGCAAGGTGCGAACCAGCGGTACGGCATCAAGATTTTTTCCAGGAAGGCGCGCTTCTTTCGGCTGGAACCCCTCCCACAAAAGCAGACTGGACGCTTTCAATTCGTCAGGCTTGTCATGTTTCGTCTTGCAGAAGAAGGCACATCCGTTCCCCTCCAGCAGCGGCGATGACGACTTCTCGGCATCATTGGGGTCCGTAAGGCATTGATTCGAAGGCGTTATGATCTGCGCCCCCTCCGAAAGCATCTAATCGCTTGAGGAACTTATATGAAACGAACCCCTTTAGTGACGGCTATCTTCATTGTGACGTTGGCGATTTCCGCCGCGGCTAAGCCAAGGCCAAATGCCGCGACAGCGCCGGAATTTCCGGGCACTCTGGCGAATGCCCGGTATGTTTATGTTGCCTCCTACGATGGAGATCAATTCGATCCGAACCTCCTTCCAGAAGATCGAGAAGCGATCGGCGCCGTGCAAAATGCCATTCAGAATTGGGGCAAGCTGACAATCGTGTACCGGCCCTCTGAAGCCGACATTACGATCCTCGTTACCAGCCGACCTTCCGAAGACCTGATGGCCGTGTACGATGCGCACCAGGGGCCGAGTGGAAATTATCTCTGGCGCGTCATGGGCCGTGAGGGTCTCCAGTCCGGCGAAACTCCTCTGGTCGCGCAATTCGAAAAAGGATTCGAGGGCGTGCAAAGGCGCAAGTAAGCTCGCACCGGCGCTATTCACCTCACACAAACTCACGAAACGCCGTGAAATCAGAGGGCCGTTGCGACTGGAGTCGCCCCCTGGAGCGGAAGATTCGCCGGGGAAATAACGCCGCGGTGGGCGCCCGAAGAGCCTACGAACCGCAATCCATGGGTGAACTAACTGCATATTGCGGCTTAACTAGCCGAACCGCTAGGATGGAAAAACCGGGGCATTCTCGGGCACTGGGAGTGGGTGTGAGACTCACGACGTTCATGCCTTTCGGGCGGTGTTCTCTACTTTTTTTGCTTTTGGTAGGGATGTCAAAACCGGGGCTGGGCCAGGCGCAGACGGTCGGAAAATGGTCGACTCTGTCCTACACCATGCCTATCAACCCGATCCACGTAGCTCTGTTGTATAACGGCAAGATCCTGGTGGTTGCGGGCTCGGGAAATTGCCCGCCTTCCCAGCCTGGATGCCCCTCAGGGTCGCCGTACGGTCCGGCGAATAACTCCGGCGCCCTGCTTCTGGATCCCACCAACGGAAACATCACCCAATTTAGCCTGTCGTCGGACATGTTTTGCAACGGAATGGTCGTTCTACCGGACGGGCGCGCGTTTATCAACGGCGGCACGCTGGCCTACGATCCTTTTCTAGGATCGCTAAAGTCAACCATCTTTGATCCGGCTACGAACACTTTTGACGACGTGCAAAACATGGCGCATGGCCGCTGGTATCCCACGGACTTGACCCTGGGCGATGGGCGGATCATGACATTCTCCGGCTTTCTTGAGACTGGGGCAGGCACCAACAACACAGTCGAGTTCTACACGGCCGGTTCGGGTTGGAGCCAACCTTTCACGGCTCCTTTCACGCCGGACTTATATCCTCGTTTGCATCTTTTGCCCAACGGAAAAGTTTTTTATTCCGGCGCGTCCGCGATTTCCCAATTGTTCGATCCATCGACCACGACCTGGACGCTCAATGTCGCGAGCACAAACTACGGCGGTACGCGGTCATACGGAAGCTCAGTCCTGCTTGGCCTGACGCCGGCCAACAACTACGACCCAGTCATATTGATCATGGGAGGAGACAACCCAGCGACCGCGACAACCGAAACTATCGACATGGGATCTTCTAATCCGGCATGGCAGTTGGGACCAAGTATGTCCCAGGCCCGCACCGAGATGAATGCTGTCATTTTGCCCAGCGGCAAGGTTCTGGCAGTAGGCGGTTCGGTGAACGATGAGGATGCGACCACGGAAAGTCTCAATGCTGATCTCTACGATCCCGCAACAAACACATTTTCTTCTGCTGGAGCGAATGCATTCGCGCGGCTGTATCACTCCGTGGCTTTACTTCTTCCTGATGCCACAGTTTGGGTGGCCGGAGGCAATCCGGTGCGCGGCACGTACGAGCCACATATTGAGATTTACCAGCCTGCATATTTGTTCCAATCGGATGGAACGCTGGCTGCGCGTCCGTCTATCACGAGCGTGCCTGGCAGCGTCAGTTACGGCAACCAATTTACAGTGCAAACGCCGGATGCGGCCAGTATCGCTTCGGCGGTACTCGTCCGCAACGGTACGGTGACACACGCTTTCGGTATGGATCAGCGGATGGTGGGGATGTCTTTCACCGCCGGGGTCGGGATCCTTGACGGTCACGGCGCCACCCAACGGCAATATTGCGCCGCCCGGATATTACATGCTGTTTATTTTGAATAGCAACGGCGTCCCGTCGGTGGCAAGCTCTCTCCTCCTAAGCTCCAGTTCTACTCCTGCGCCAACCGTGACTTCCATCGCGCCGAACTCGGGAACGATCAACGGTGGGACGGCAGTGACCATCACCGGCACGGGATTCCTGGCAGGAGCGACGGTGAGCCTGGGAGGGACACCAGCCACCGGTGTGACGGTGGTGAACAGCACGTCGATTACAGCCACCACTCCGGCGCATGCGGCCGGACCCGTAAACGTGATCGTGACCAACAGCGATACGCAGAGCGGAACGTTGACCCAGGGATTCACTTACACGACAGCATCCAATCCACCACCGACGCTGACCGGGGTCTCGCCCGCGTCGGGAACGGCCGCCGGTGGTACAGCAGTGACCATAACGGGCACAGGATTCCTGGCGGGAGCGACGGTGAGCCTGGGAGGAACACCAGCCACGGGTGTGACGGTGGTGAACAGCACGTCGATTACAGCCACCACTCCGGCGCACGCGGTCGGAACCGTAAATGTGGTCGTGACCAACAGCGATACGCAGAGCGGAACGTTGACGCAAGGATTCACTTACACGGCAGTATCCAATCCGCCACCGACGCTGACCGGGATTTCGCCCGCGTCGGGAACGGTCGACGGTGGTACAGCGGTGACCATAACCGGCACGGGATTCCTGGCGGGAGCGACGGTGAGCCTGGGAGGAACACCAGCCACGGGTGTGACGGTGGTGAGCAGCACGACGATTACAGCCACCACTTCGGCGCATGCCGCGGGTGCGGTGAACGTAGTCGTATCAAACGCAGAACAACAAGCAGCCACGCTGCCCAATGGTTATACCTATACATCGGTCACTACGGGCTTGGGTCTTGGTGTGCCCTCCGGGAGTTCAAGTTCGGCCACTGTAGTTGCCGGACAAACCGCGACCTACACGCTGTCTATCGGAGGCGCAGGACTGAGTGGGACAGCGTCACTGAGTTGCACTGGCTCGCCGACGGGCGCAAACTGTTCGGTACCCGCTAGCGAACCGTTTAGTTCCACCGTTCCCGCAACCTTTAATCTGAGCGTGACCACCACAGCGCGCACCGTGGGTGCAATTCGTCTACCTACTTTCGCTCCGATGGCCGGGTTGTGGATCTTCGCACTGCTGGGGATGGTGGTCTCATCCTGGAAGACGCATTCCCACGCGGTCACGTGCGGCGATATTTCCCGCTCACGCTGTTGACGCTATTGCTCTTCTTATGTTCCTGCGGCGGGCGGTAATTCCGGCAGCCCACAGCCGAACCCGAATGGAACCCCAGCCGGAACTTACACTCTGAATGTGAAGGCGACTTCGAATGCTACGGCGCAGACCACCTCACTCACATTGATAGTGCAGTAAAAACCGGCCTTGGCTTTCTCGAGGAAACCCGTAGTGCGTCCCGAGCGGTTATGGGAGACCCGCAGTTCTCGTCTTCCACTCCGGAGCGTGATCCGGTTGTGGCAAGAGCCAGGATGCCCTGGCTCTTGCCGTTCGACTACTCTGTCGCCGCTCCAGATTCAGCTCTTCTGCTTTCCTACTTCAGCGATCTTGTCGTGGTCCTTCTTTTTGGCTGTCTGCGTTAGAATGCGTGGTGCGGGAAGTGAGTAAATTCCGAGCTCCGTCACGACGTCGCTTAGGTAATACAAATTTCCTGCTCGCGTCAGCTTCGCCTCGAGCTGCCCCGGAAAGGCCCAATCGTGCGTGCTAGGAAGAAGACACACCGAGACTCCCGTTTCTTTGCTACGCAGAATCAGCCATTGTCCCGTTTGCGATGAGCCCTGATACACCTTGTATATCCCGTCGGAAAATGTCTTTCCGCCTGCGATGAAATCGTGGTTGATGTGGATCATAACGTCTCCTGTCTGCGCGCGAGCTCCGGTGGCCAGTGCGAGCAGGCCGGCGATCATGACAAGTGTGCCCAACAGAAACTTCTTCATAGTTCTCCTTATGTCCTCGGTAGTTGCTGCTTTGAGATTGATGTTCGAGTGTTTGCTCTTTAGTTGTTTTGTACCGGCCGGAGGGACGCCTTCGCGGAGCAGTCCGTCCACACTCTCACGAAGGTTCCCCCTTGGTCAGGCCCGGGAATGGTGCCCTTTCCTGGGCGGTTTGGCTGGCACTGCTTTCTGTTTTCGCTCTTATTTGTTCCTGCTCGGGTCGTCTTCGGGATTGACGTAGTTGAACTGTAAGGGCGACATTCCGTGGACCTGTACCACGACTTCTCCACATGCCATCGCGTAGTGGTGCATGTCGGGATCAAGAAAAGCAAAACTGCCGGCGGTGAAGGCTCTCATCTTGTTCTTGTCAAAAATATCTCCCATCCCAAGTTTGAACGTACCGGAGATGACCGTGACGTTTTCGCGCAGGGGATGCCAGTGTGGCGCGATCCGGTATCCGTCCGGCATCTTCACACGAACGGTGTAGTCACCGCTGGAGGCGGCCGGGTTGCCTTCGAGCACGGCGAGTTGCGCTCCGGGGGCTGACAAATGGTGGCGCGGGACCCCACGGAACGGTGTCTGGAGTGAATGCGTGTCTTTCGTGAGAAGTGACCTGCGCGGCAATGGTGGACACATGCCATAACAAGAACGCCAATCCAACCATCGCGAATGCAAGTATCAAGTTTCGTTTCATGATTTTTGCCTCCATAGAGTGTTGATCCGAGAGAATCATCGCTTGGCTGAAGGAGCATTCCAATGGAGAGGGAGTAAATTTTGTGTATCTTTTGTATATCGTCGCAAGCTGGTGAATCTTGGCTGATAGTCTCAGCGAGAGGATTTCATGCGAGGTGCAAAGAGGGCGATCGGCGAAGTCGAACTCGACTTGGGACGTTACGAACTTCGCCGTTCTGGGCGACGGATGAAGCTCGAGAAAAAACCGATGGAATTGCTGATCCTTTTGGTGGGACGGCGGGAACAGATGGTGTCACGCGAAGAGATCGTCAGGAAACTCTGGCGCTCGGATCTGTTTATCGATACCGATAGAAACCTCAACAACCTTGTGCGAAAAATTCGGACAGCGCTCGGCGACGATTCCGCCAAACCGCGCTTTGTTGAAACTGTTGTTGGGAAAGGATATCGATTCATCGGTCCGGTAAGAGTGATCGGCGCTCATTATCCGCGCTCTGGCCTCGGACAAGTTTCTGCGCGCATTGTCAGTCAGGAGAACGCAAGTGAGCGGGGCGAGCGTTCGTCACTGGCCGTGCTGCCATTGTTACTTCTGGGGAAGGCAACGGACGACCATGGGCTGGGCCTGGGGTTTGCCGATGCTCTGGCCTCTCGTCTTGGAAACCTGCCCGGAGTGGACGTGCTGCCGACGGCGGCGGTCCTGAACCTCTCGCCCGAAGCAAGCGCTCCGGACATTGCTTCACATTTGGGAATCCGTTTCGTGGTTCACGGCGCTATTCAATTGTCAAAAGGGCAATGTCGGCTCTCTCTGGAAATGTTTGACGCAAATCTGCATCGCGTTTGCTTCACCAAGAAATGTGATCTCGACGTAAATCGCGTCTCCGATCTCGGGAGCGAAATCGCTAAGCAAATCGCGGGCACGTTGAACCGGCCGCTCGGTGCAGTGATGGTCCAGCAGCGCCCACGATACAGCAGGGACCCGTTGGCGTATGCAGAATTCATGCGGGGCTACCGGCTCTGCGCTTCCGGCGATTCTCTCATGATGGAGAGAGCTAGCCATCACCTGACTAACGCTGTGACTCGAGACCCCACTTTTGCCCTCAGCCACGCCACCCTCTCTTTTGCGTGTGCGACACGCCACTTCGAATTTGATCCAGGCAGCGTGTGGCTGGAAAAGGCTGAATTCCACTGCCGACGCGCCCTTGAGTTAGACCCGGACCTCCCAGAAGGACACGTCGCCCGAGCTTTTTTGCTGTGGGGACCATCGAAAAATTTCCAGCACCTGGAAGCGATTGCCGAACTCAAGCGCGCCCTATCCCTACAGAACAATCTGCCTCATGCCTACAACCGGCTTGGAACTATCCTGGCACATATTGGCTTACTCGATCACGCCCGTGAAATGTACGAAAGAGGGCGGTCTTTTCATCCAAAGAAGGCAGTTAGTCCCAGCATCGTCCAAGTCTATGTATGGAGTCGAGAATATCAGCTGGCGCGCGAAGCGATTCACGCTTGGCGAGAGGAAAGTCCGACCAACAAATACGCGATTCATTTTGCTCCGCAGCCAGCCTTGATGACACAGGATTGGAAGGAGGCGAAGGCGTTACTGGATGAAGCGCTGCGACTTTTGCCGGAGGAACCGCTCATCACCAGTTTGCAAGGTGTCTTTTACGCACTAACGGGGAAAGGCAAACAGGCACTCGAGTGCATAGCCAAAGCTTGTGCTAGCCCAAAATCGTTTGGGCACGCGCACCATACCTATTATCAGATCGCTTGCATTCTCGCATTAATAGGCCAACGTGACACTGCTTTCGAGTGGCTTGAGCGGAGTGTCAGCACTGGATTCGCATGCTGGCCCTTTTTCCTCAAAGACAGTTGTCTCCAGAATTTACATGGGCTTCCAGAGTTTGAACTCTTGGTGAGCTCTCTACAGGCCAAGTATCCCGACCATCTGGGATTGCTCTAGCTTGGCGGCGAACTAGCTGGTGGCCATAGAGCAGTCCCTAGAGATCAGATCGACTTGCTCCTAATCCGGCCGAGTGGACCGTCTATCCGACAGGATCGGGCGGACGTGGAAAGCGGTTTCCTAAGCGCCGGTCATTGACCCACTCCCACGGGCAGAAGTACGCGTCGTCTCCGCTGAAATGACGCGCAGAACAATCTGAGATGGCCAACCGTCGAGATTCGGGACCAACAACGCACATTGGCCTAGCACGCTCGACGGGACTTTGATACCGCGGGCTCTCGCGGCTACACCGGACCCGTACCGCCTGGTTCACTTTGGCACCACGAGAGGGCCATTCGTGATAAGTTTCGAATCCACTATGCCGATCTCGACCCGGCGGTTGGCAGCACGCGCCTGTTCGCTGTCGCCCGGAACGCGCGGGTCGGCCTTGCCAAAGCCCTTGGTACTCATGATTGTTGTGGGAATTCCGGTCTGCACCAAGAAGTCGCGGACAGCTTCGGCGCGACGCTGCGAGAGTTGCAAGTTGTACGTCGGCGTGCCGATGTCGTCCGTATATCCGTAGACAGCGATCGTATATCCCTTAAGCGTCATCATTATCCCGGCGATGCGATTGAGGATGTCGCGATATTCCGGTTTAATGTTTGCCTTGTCAAAGTCGAAGCGAATCGACTTGCTGTCCAACGTCATCACTCGGCCCATGGCGGTGCGACGCGTTTCGGCGATTTGCCCGAGAGCGTCTTGCAGTTGTGCAAGTTGCACCTCTCGCTCTTGCCGATACGACTCAGCCTGCTCTGTGGCTTGATCCGCCTTTTGCTGCTCGGCGGCGGCTTGCTGCCGCGCAAGTTGCGCTTGCGCCTCCGAGTTCGATTGATCCTGCTTCGCCAGGTCGCGCTGTTGAGCGGCCGCCTGCGCATTCGCGGCCGCTTGCGAAGCCTGCTGAGCTAACGTCTGCGATTGCTCCTGTGCGCGCACGACCAGCCGGTTCAAACCTTCCGTCTGCTGGCTGAGCCGTGCCACCTCGCGCTCCAGGCGACGGACTGAGATTAGATAAACAAACCCAAGAACCAAGCTGAGCGCGATTGCGATCACTCCCAGAGCCAGCGCTAACTTCCCTTGAGACTTGGCAGGTGCATCTCCAGGTCTACGCTCGTCCGGCTTAAGCGCCTCGCAAGAGTCCATGATTTGTCAATCTTAGCGTGGAATTCTAGATTGCGGCAAAACGAGATAGCTCCGGAATGTCGGCTATCCGTACGTAGTCCAGATTGTGACATGCGGATCAGTACCAAGTGAATCTGCGGCAGGTAGTACGTCCCGAGCGGTTATGGGAGACCCGCAGTTCTCGTCTTCCACTCCGGAGCGTGATCCGGCTGTGGATCGGTGCTGGCTCCCTTTTGGAACCTTGGATGGGCAGCGGGCGGCGCAGTCAATGCAGAGTCTCGGCAGTCGGCCGAAGAAACTCCCCTCAAGTGGCACGAAAGGGCCATTTCTCCTAGTCCTTTGTCAGCATAGGCTCACCCTTAAGAGGTGCTGCAAATGCATCGAGACCTAGTGCGAGACGGACTTCGGTTCAAGCTCGCGGAGCGATATCGCGAAAATCCAGCGGGCTTTTTGAGTCTATCAAAAGAAGCGATAGATTCCGCTTTGGGTCGCGAGATGATTGCGGAGTTGAGAAATGAGGGCCACGTTGAGGAAGAGGTGCGCGGCACAATCAGGCTTACCCCGCGCGGCTATAGATCGTTTCAGAACGATCCGCCGCCGTATTCGTATAGAAACTGCAAAACAGTTGTGCAATGAACCGCACTTCGCCCGTTTGGGCGGTGAACAAAATGATTTTTCCGTCTAGCTCGACTGATCTCCTGAAGTCAGACTCTAATGATCAAGAAGTCTGGAAAGCATGCATCGGACTGGACTTGGCTGATCGAACAGTGCTGGAGGCAGAGGTGTTGATTTGGCGCATCGTCCAGCAAAAGTCGAGGTTGACTCATCAATGTGCGAGATGTTGGAATCGCAACTGAGTGCGTGTTGGATCGAGTTTTATAGATGCGGACATATCGCTGCCACGATAATCCAGAATTCGCGATCTCAATGTATGAAGACCCAGAAGGCGTACATCAGATACAGCTTCCATGCTCGTCTGCAGCCACACTCCGGAAACATCGCCAAACGATACCTTGATTCGAACGCTTTTCAGCCACCACGAAGGCGCTCTTGCAGTTTCCCCCTCAACGTGGACAATTAAAAGAGAATTTTTATCAACCCAGGCTGACCCTGAAACCAAATCTTTCTCTTTCCTCTTGGGCTGCAATCCCAAAACATAACAGGGACGCCCGTTTAAGATGGTGTCGCCGATCAGGATAAAATCGTAGTTATCCCTGGTAAGCGCGGTTCGACTTTGATCGCCTTTGCTCGCTTCCATTTCATGATCGAGGACACGCTGCACGACCTGCTTCCCTCGCGCGCTGCCTGACCATTTTTGAATGCTGTAATTTTTGCCAGTCGGAGAGTTGAAATCCACCTGCGCCACGACATCGGCATTGGCGCTTGAACTTTTCATGCCAGACAAGCTGTATTCACGAATTACCTGATAGGGAGCTTGCCACCGAACTTCGGATTGAGAATTTTCCATGCCCTCAATGATAGTCGTGAGTGAGGGCCCCGCCGTGTTTGCGCGCTGTTGCGCAACGGCAAAACAGCAGAGCAGCGAGGTCAGCCCAGCCATTTTCAGCCACATTGTCATGATCGCCGGCGTCATCGTCGTCAGACCGTTTAAGATGCCAAATGGCCTCAGCACGCCTTGGGCCAATCAGAAATGGGCTGCCTGTAGAGAATTAACCACGAGGGGCGAGCGGAGGGATGCAATTTCTGCTGGGTTACGCGCGAATTTCTCCTACCGTGAATACAGTAGAGTGAAAGTAATCAGTTCGGTGCGACTGGTCTTACATCCGAACTCGATGAGGCTAGTGACGTTTGGCTTTTTTCTCGCGTGCGAGACGAAGGCCTTCTTCCCATCCGAAGCCCTGACGATCTGATGCCCGGCTTTCGTCAATGAAAGATCATGCTGCGAAGGTTCGGCATCGTGGAATTTTCAAACCGGAACGGGCGAGTGGGCTTTACGGCTGAACCGAGCTCAACCCAAGGTAGACAGCCCAACCCGCGATTGCCAAGATCATCAGGCCCGATGTTGCACCTACCAGTTTCACCAGAGGATTTATCTTGTTCACTTTTGCGATTAGTTGGCTTTGTTCCGTTGCCCGTGATGCGGAAGACTCATCAATGAAAAGTTGGTCGTCCTCTTGCCGCGTCAGGGTACTGCGGTAGAACAGGAGGATGAGGAGAATTCCAGTCACAACACCCCACGAAATCAGCATCCATTCCATTCCCTGAGTCATTTAGGTCTCCTCCACTAATAATTTCGAGCAATTGAGAGACGCGAAAGATACGCCTTAAGGCTAGTCTTCGGCATCAGCAATAGCAATGCGATTCGGGAGTGGTTTGCCCGATCATGTCTGGCGGATGTTACGTCGAAGAAATGTGTGAGTCAATGAAAGCAGGGGAGTTGAACCTCCTACAAATGGTCGGCGAAAATCCCGATTACAGTCATTGACCCATCGAGAGGGTTTTGAGTGTAATCGCCTGTTTTCGTCAACGAATAGGATGTCATCCCCCGCCCGCGTGATGACCGAACTCTCCTCTCACCGTCCAAGGAATAGAGTCCTGGAAAGGGTGGTTGCGACATGTCCATCGCTTTGAACACGTCCCGAAGAAATACGCCCCGAGGCTTGCCGCTGGCGGCTCTGACACTGACGGCGTGTCTGTTGGCTGCACCTCTGTTCGCCGCTCCCATGACCGATACGGACCGCGAACACCTGCTTGTGCACTTCGAGATGACCACCCAAATGGTGGCCGAGCAGGTGCGTGGGTTGTCCCCGGCCCAACTGGAGTACAAAGCTTCGCCGGACCGGTGGACCATCCGGCAAGTCGTTTCCCATCTGGCGGTGGCCGAACCTGACTATTGGCGCGAGATCCAGAAAGCCCTGAAGGCGGCGCCGGATATGAAAGACAAGAAATCGACGTCTACTGACGCCGACATTATGTGGTACGGCATCGATCGCGTGGTACATACCAAGACCGGCGGTGGGCACGAAAAAGTCGACACCTACAAGGACCTGGACGAGGCTCTCGGGAAGTTTCAGGCGCTGCGCGCCACCATGATCGAATACATCAAGACCACCACAGACGACATGCGTGCCCACAGCTTTGGTGACTATGGAGACGTGATCGATTGCTGGCAGTGGATGCTCGAAATCTCCACTCACGCCGAGCGTCACATCCAGCAGATTCGAGAAATCAAGAACGACCCGAAATTCCCGAAGAATTAATCGCGGCTTAAGGCTTGCCCTTCATCATGTTCTCAACGTGGGTGGCATTTTTGTTTCTTTTCGCGATGGGTTGCCGAGCTTGTGGTCAGCGACTACGGAAACGAGCACGCATCTGTTAGTTGGCGTTTTGAGGCCACTGGCTACCAGCCCGAACCGCTTGCGTGCTCTGTTCGCTCGCAGAGCAGAAGTTGCCAAGTGTTGCAATCAGGCGATTCACACTCACAACTCCATAGTATTTACATACAAACAATGAGCCTTTGGGTCGGGGATTGTTGGTGTAATCGCGATTTCACCATTTTTTCCGTGTGTGCATAATGTTCAGTTGTCCGAGGTCAACGGCACTACTATGGTCCGTTAGAGGTTCCCCATGCATCGCTGTTGAGCGGCCGCCTGCGCGTTCGCGGCCGCCGGAGGAGGCAGTACTTCTCTTCGGATGAGTGTGTTGACGGTACTGGACAAAGGGTGAGGTC
>CAWFMU010000019.1:0-209309 GCA_963816865.1 Terriglobia bacterium | reverse complement strand
GAAAGAGCAGTAAAGCGACCACGGCCGGGACTACAAGCAAACTAATCGTGACGCTGTTCATGGCGCGAAAACAGCTACCTCAGCCAGAGTGATGAGCAATTGATAACTAATCGATTCGTTTCACAGCAGTTCGAGCAAGACAATAGTCTTCTGTAATGGACGGGAATGTCCGTCAGCACGTGGTTTCCTCTTCGGGATCAACTAGTTGAATCGAATTTCGAGGCTACGGCAGCTTGACGCTACATTTCCTCAGCCCGTACCATCAGGACACGACCTTTCGTAATGTCCCCCTCTTTCAGCGCGCCCGCCACGCCCGCAGGCCCACGAGTCCGCTTCGCACCTTCGCCGACCGGTTATCTGCACGTAGGCGGCGCGCGTACGGCGCTATTCAACTGGCTGTTCGCCCGCCATCACCGCGGCACGCTTGTCCTGCGCATTGAAGACACTGATCTTGAACGCTCCACAGCCGAGATGGTAGACGGCATATTGCAGGGCATGCGCTGGCTCGGCCTCGACTGGGACGAGGGTCCCTACCAGCAGACCGAGCGCATGGAGATGTATCGCGAAAGCGCAGCCAAGCTGTTGGCTTCCGGACACGCCTACTATTGTTTTTGCACGAAGGCTGAGCTCGAGCAACGCCGCGCCGCTGCTGCCGCTGAGGGCCGCCCGCCCCGCTACGAAGGTACTTGCCGGAGGATTTCTCGCGAGGAAGGCGCCCGGCGGCGCGCCACGGGAGAATCGGCAGCCGTTCGCTTCGCCGTGCCCGAGGCCGGAAGCACCGCTTTCGACGACGCCGTGTTCGGTCGGGTGGAGTTTGCCAATTCTGAACTGGAAGACTTCGTGTTGCTGCGCTCCGATGGCGGGCCCACGTATCACCTGAGCGTGGTCACCGACGATGTCGAAATGCGCATCAGCCACATCATTCGTGGCGCCGATCACATTTCAAACACACCCAAACAGGTCTTGCTCTACCAGGCGCTGGGTGCGGCGTTGCCAGTGTTCGCGCATGTGCCGCTGATCCTCGGTCCCGACAAGACGCGCCTGAGCAAGCGCCACGGCGCCACGAGCGTGATCGCTTATCGCGATGAAGGCATCGTGCCCGAAGCCTTCCGCAATTTCCTGGCGTTGCTGGGATGGACTCCGCCGGCATCCGGAGCGGACGGCATTGCCACGGAAATTCTGGGCGACCAGCAACTGATTCAGCTATTCGATCTGAACGGCATCTCGCATTCGAACGCGGTATTCGATCGCGCCAAACTGGACTGGTTTAACACGGAATACATCCGCGCCTATCCTGCGGAAAAGTTGCTGCCGCTGATCCAGGAAGAATGGCACAAAGCAGGTCTCGAGCCGGCGCGCACCGATCCGGACTGGCTCTTTGCGACCATCAATCTGCTTAAGCCGCGCGCCCGCAGTTTGAAAGATTTCGCCACCTCCTTCCGCGCGTACTTCACCGACACTTTTCAACCTGATCCCACGGCGGTCGAGAAATTTCTGGTGGACGAAAGAGTCCGCCGCATGCTGGTGGAACTCGGCCAGCGTTACGCGGCGTCGGAAGAAACCTTTACTGAAGCCGCAGTTGAAAGACTCCTGCGCGATTTTGCTTCTGAAAAAGAAATGAAAGCCGGCGCGCTGATTAATGGCGCCCGCGTCGTGCTGACCGGACAAGGAGTCGCGCCAAGTTTGTTCGCCGTCATGATGTCCCTGGGCAAAGACCGCACTGTCACCCGCCTGAAAGCCACACAGGAACTTGCTGCGAGAGTCTAATTCTGCTCGTGTGGAGCGGGCGCCCCCGCCCGCTTGACGTCTCCATCCTAGAGCCAGTGTGAAAAGATTTTAGTGTGGGATCCTGGCGAGTTGGGAAACCCAACGTCAAAAGCAGCGGGCGAGGGTGCCTGCTCCACACCGGTCATATCAGACTTTCGTTCCTCACTTGACAACGCACCCCAGGACCCCCGCTGTCATACTGATGTATATGTGGTCCGTCATTTCCCTAAAGTTGGATGACCGTTGGTTGCCGAAGTCGGTTGTCTGCCTGCGTGACTACAGTCTAAGCAAGTTTTTGAAAGACCTGGTCGCCGGAATCACGGTCGGGCTGGTGGCGCTGCCGCTGGCCATGGCATTCGCCATTGCATCGGGACTCACGCCGCAGGCCGGCATCTACTGTGCCGTCGTAACCGGCTTTCTGATCTCCGCGCTCGGCGGATCTAAGACGCAGATTGGCGGGCCCACCGGCGCTTTCGTCGTCGTGGTTGCCGGGATCGTCGCAGTCCACGGTATTGACGGGCTTTACATGTGCACCGTCATGGCGGGCGCCATCCTCATTGTGCTGGGCGCAACCGGCATGGGCACTGCGGTGAAATTCATTCCACGTCCCGTCGTAATCGGCTTTACCAACGGCATTGCGGTGCTGATCGCCAGTACGCAAATCAAAGATTTCTTCGGCCTGCAGCTGGCTATGGTTCCCAGCGAATTCTGGCTGCGTATGAAAACGCTCTTCCACGCTGCTCCCAAATTTTCTCTGACCGCCACGTTGCTGGCCGCCGCCACGGTGGCGACGATGCTGCTGTGCCGTGCCCTGTCCAACCGGATTCCGGGAGCGATCATCGCCATGCTGGGCGCAACGGTCGCGACTTTCTTTCTGAAGCTGCCCGTGGAAACTATCGGCACACGCTTTGGCGGAATTCCCAGCGGCCTGCCTCATTTCGCTTTGCCACACTGGCACGCCAGCATGGTGCATGGCCTGCTCGGCCCGGCATTCACAGTGGCCATGCTGGGAGCGATTGAGTCGCTGATGTCAGCGGTAGTTTCCGACCGCATGAGCAAAGACCGCCACAATCCCAACGTGGAACTGATCGGACAAGGAATTGCCAACATTTTTTCGCCCATGTTCGGTGGCCTGCCAGCCACAGGAGCAATCGCCCGCACCGCAACTAATATTCGCGCCGGGGCGCAGTCGCCGGTTGCAGGCATGATCCACGCGCTCACTTTGTTGTGTGTGCTGCTGTTTGCCGCGCCCCTGGCCAGCTACATCCCTATGGCCGCGCTGGCGGGGATTCTGATGATCGTCTCTTACAACATGGGCGAGTGGCGCGAAATCCCTCAACTGCTGCGCCTCACCAAAACCGACGTCAGCGTTTGGCTGGTTACGTTTGCGCTGACCGTATTCGCCGACCTTACTGTCGCCGTCGAGGCAGGAATGATCCTGGCTTCTCTGCTATTTATTGCCCGCGTGGCGGAGACCACGACTGTCTCCCAGGTAACCGGCGACTATGTCGAGGACGGCCGTCTGCACATCCTGCAGGACAAGGACATTCCGTACTACGCCACCATCTTCCGGATTCATGGGCCGTTTCTGTTCGGCGCCACCGACAAGATTGGCGTAGTCACGGAAAAGATGCACGAACTGCCGCCAATCGTCATCATTCGCTTGCGCAACATGACGGCCATTGACGCCACCGGATTATTTGCGCTCGAGGAAATCGCGAAGCAACTGCACGCCACGAAACGTACGCTGATCCTATGCGGAGCCCGCGAGCAACCGGCCCAGATGATTCACCAGGGAGAATTTGAAGAAGTGGTGGGACGGGAAAATATCTGCGCCAACGTTCAGGAAGCGCTGCGCCGGGCGGAAGCCGTGTTCGAAAAGGCAGAAGCAGATGCAGCGTTAAAGTAATGTGAGCGCGAGGCCTCTCCACGCTGTCCCGCGGTCGGGCCGACCAGCACAATTGCAAGTGGGACCTCGCAGTGAGCCGCGAAGCGGCGCAAAGAATGAAGCCCGGGGCGTCAGCCCCGGGTGGAAGGTGGAAATAGCAGAGCCCTGAAAGGGCGAAAGAATGCTCGTGAGCTATGGGACGTCGGGTGGGGTCCCGGATAAGTCTGAATTATTCCGCGAACGTTTCGTGAGCCGAACAGCGAGAGCTCGAAAGGCCCGTGGCGCTGCCATTCTTGCGCCCTTTCAGGGCTACTCATTTCGCGTCGGCACCGGGGGCTAACGCCCGGGCTGCATTCTTTTCGCCGCTTTGCGGCTCATGGCGGACTCTTATGGTTCGTTATTCTTCCGGGGAGGGCTCGCTCGGCCCAGTCTCTGGGGCCAGCGGCAATTGCGAGGCGCTGCTGAGCAGGCCGCGTTCCTGAGGCGAGAACTCGCTTTTGAAACGATCGGACTCGATTACCTGTTGACGCTCGGCGGGAGGCATCACGCTCAGATCGCGGATCGCGGTGCGCACTTTTTGCCGGCGCTCAGGCGGCAGGTCTTTGAGCTGCGAATAAAGCTGCCGCGCCTGCTGTTTCTGCCCGGGAGTCAGGTGTTCCCAGGTCTCCATGCGCTGCAGTATGCGGTCCTGCATGCGAGGCGGGAGGCTGCTGAACCGCTGCAAGCGCTCCCTCAAGATTTGCTGCCGCACGGGCGGCAGGCTCTTGAACTGAGGATCGTTATCCAGCGCTTTCTGTTGCTGATCGGGAGGAAGGTCCTTGTAGCGGCGCAGCCACTGCCCGGCGTGATTGCCTTGCAACTTGGCCTGCTGGCGCGCCTCTTGCCGGGCCTGGCGTTTCTCCGCGAACCGGTTCTGCCCCGCACAGGGCAAACCCGCGGGCGCCAATATCAAGGCGGCGGCCGCTACCCTCATCGTGATGGACTTCAGTCCCGACACTTTTTTGCTCCGAGCTTACTCCGCACTCTGCGATCAAAAATCCGTCACGTCAAAGTTCAGAACACCCCACTTCTCGCAAAAGAGGCGAGAAGTGGGGCACCCTCACCCAATGCAGAGAAATTTCTTACGGGTTTGCCGTGACGTCCGGCTGCACGGCCAGATCATCCAGCACATCGAAGTCGGAGTAGAGATTCTGGTTCTTCTCCAGCGCCTGCAGATCTCCCACTGCCGTGCCCGGCTCTGCCGCGATTGCCCCCGGCGATGACGCGGCATTGTTTCCCCGCTCGCCGCTGTTCATCCGAACCAGGCTCACGCCGACGACCATCACCAGGGCAAACGACGCGGCCAGCACCGGCTTACGCAACCATCCCAACCAGCCGGCGGATTGCTTGGCGCTTTCTTCGCGCAAACGCGCGCGCAGGCGGACATCAAAATAAGGCGAAGGCTCCGGCGCCTGCCACTCGTCGAGCAGCGACATGGTCTGGCGGAACGCTTCGAGCTTGCCTGCACATTCCGCGCAGGAATCGAGATGGGCCTTTGACTTCAGGAGTCACCGCAACCAGTCCGGCGGCCAGGTCCGGCATCAGTTCGCGGGTTTCATTGCACTTCATAGCTTGCTTCCTTTACACAAACTCTTTGAGCTGTTCGCGCAAAGTCTCGTATGCGCGAAACAGCAATGACTTGGTGGCGGACTCGCTCAGCTTCAATACATCGCGCAATCTGGCGATACTCCATCTGCTGATACTTGTGCATCACGACGGCCATTCTCTGCCGCTCCGGCAGGGCCTGCACGCGCTGCCGAATCGCGGCCAGGCGCTCCCGCTGCACAATCGTTTCTTCGGCGCTGGGCGTGCGGTCGGGCAGGTCCAGGGTGCGACCACTTTCCGAGTCCGGCTCGTCCAGGCTGACCGTATTCTCCGGGCGCTCATGACGCGTGTCGCGCGCATGATTCACCGCCAGGTTGGTGGCAATGCGATACAACCACGTGCTGAACTTGGCGCTGGCCTCGTAGCTTTCGCGCGAGCGGTACACCCGCAGGAAAACTTCCTGTGCCAGATCTTCCGCAACCGCGTTGCTATGCGCGGTGCGGAACATGAAGCTCACCATGGGACGGCGATACTTCTGCACCAGGTATTCGAAAGCCGCGTCGTCCCCGGCTTTCACCTGCAGCATGATTTCGGCGTCAGTGCGCCCGCCCTCGGGCAGACTGGTGTCGGCTTCGAGCGGTTCCGGCTGCGCCACGCCCCCCAATGCAAGCAACCCGCGATCCATAGCAATGCTGCTCACATCTGATTGAACCCCTTCATCCGACGAAAGTTGCGCCTTCTCCGCGTCAACGTCAGGCGCGGAAGTGCCTTTGGTACTATGCGGTGCGGGTACTTTGGCGGGTCTGGGCTCGGGGGTCATCGGATGCGTCTTATCCGCGCACTTCGGTGACCGCTGGACCGGCCCCGGAAGTCGCAGCAGACATCAGGCTACCACGGTCTCTGGATGCACGAAACTGGTTCGTTTACTGGAACATAGCGGTCATGGGTTGGATGAACAGGCCCCATTAACCCGAGTTCGAGAAAGCAGGGTGCCCCAGGTCTCGCCGGTTTTGCGAGACCTGGGAGCCGTCACCACAGCACTCCCAACGGAGACCGCATACCGCGTCTTACCTAGTTCAGTTTGGCGTACTCCGCCTTTGCGTCTTTGAGAATAGGGATATCGGGATCGGCATCCTTCCACGCGGTGAAGAAATCCTGGTAGGCGATGCGAGCTTTGGCGGAGTCCCCAGAAAGAACCAGGCCTCGCGCCAGACCGAGTCGGGCGAGAGACACGTAAGGGGAGGCTCCAAAAGCAGCTTTGTGATCGAGAACCTTCTGGAATTCGGTCACCGCCTGCGAACCCTGTTTGGCGTGGAGATAAGCCAGACCACGCAAGTAAACCGGCTTGCCGTCCGCGATGTAGCCGAACTGATAGGCCTCAGTGGGACGTAGTTGTTCGATCGCCTTGGCGCTATCGCCGTGCTGCAGCGCGATCCGGGCGCGAATTTGAGGAATGGCTACCTTCTGGACAAGCGTATCCAGAGGATAGTTCTTGCTGAGTTCCGAGACGATGTTCTCGGCCTTGGCGCCTTCGCCGCACGTGGCGAACACAAATCCGGCGTTGACGTCCGCGTCCCGCATTTTGCCGGTCGGGATCGTCGCGGCGTTTTTCCGCGCCTGGTCGCAGACCCCGAAATCAGCCTGAACCACGGCGAGCACTCCCAGATCGGTCAACTCGATCTCTTTCAGGTTCTGGGTTCTTTCCAACTCTATCGCCTGTTGCATCACTTCGCCCGACGATTTCAGCTTCCCTTCGGCCTGCAGGGCGCGCGCCTGGATTTCGAGGAAGGTGAATTCGGTGGGTTTGCCTTTGCCCCAGGTCAATTGCCGTTGGGCCTCGTCGTGCTTATCGAGCGAGAGAGCCACCCAAAAGGCAGCCCAATGAATATCTTCTGAGTCGGGGAAGCGCTTGAGCGCCTGCTCCAGCATCTGCTGCGCTTCGTCGGGACGGCCCGTTGCCGCATAAGCATAGGCGAGGCCCGAGTACGCGTTTGGCGAATTGGGGTCCGCAGCCATACTGCGGCGTGCACCCTCCCCAGATTTTTCAAACTCACCGATCTGCGAGTAGGCGATTGCGAGGTTGTTGCCGGGGACTGAATCGGTGGGATAGGTGCGGTCGTAGAGCTCCAGAGTCTCGATCTCTTTGTCGAGTTCACCGGTCACGGTCTCATAGTAATGCTCCATGATGTAGAGCTTTTCTCTTTCGCTGACCCGGTCTTTCAGTTCGTATGCCTTGCGGGTGTACTGCTTTGCCAGCTCCAGCTCGCCGGCGTTGGCATAGACCGTTCCCATGCGCGCGTAAACCCATGCGAAGTTCGGGTCGAGTTCGACGGCCCGGCGATAAAAGGGCAGCGACGACAGGGGACGGCCGCGATCAAACTCAGCATTCCCCAGGGCAAATGCCTTCAACGCATCGAGCGACGCGGTGGTGACCTGCTCGATGGGCACATCGAATTTCTGCACCGAGGCAAGGGATTCGCCCAGCGTGGAACGCAATTTCGAAACCGCGGTGCCGAGCGCGGACAGGACTTGCTCCTTGCTCGAGGCTTCCGCCTGCTGCTGAGCCAGAGAATCGCCAGTCTGGCAATTGATGGCATTAAGAGTAAGAACATACTGAGTGCCCAGGCTGGCGATGGATCCCGAAAGCATCGCCTTGCTGCCCAGGCGCAGGCACAAATCCCGGGCCAGATCGACGGTAAGGCGCTCGTCGGGGGAACGGCCCATGAAGCCAAGCGTCTTCTGCACCTGGGCCGGCGGCACCACGCGCAGGAACGGCGATTGGTCGAGGTCCACGGCGAGGGCTTGCTTCAGAGTGCCGTCGAACACCGCGTCGCCCGTGGTGTTCGCGAAATCGGCGAGCACGACTGTGTCTTTCTCGGTAAGTTTTGCGGCGTGGGTCGAGCGATAGTACAGACCGCCGGCGATCAAAATGGCCGCCAGAACGGCAGCTCCGAGCATCATGATCTTCCACGGTTTCTTGCCGGAAGCAACCGGAGCGCTCGCTTCCACCACGGCGGCGGCGGACCCTGACGAAGACGCTGCTGCTGAAATCGGCGCAGAGATTCGTGACGACGGTGGCGCGGATGGCAATGCAGATGGCTGGGGAACCGGCTCCGCGGCTGCGGCCACGCTCGACGAACTGGCAGCGACCGCACGTCCCGAATCGCTATCGCGTTTGAGCCGCTGCAGGTCGGTGCGAATGTCGGCGGCATGCTGGTAGCGCAGGTTGCGATCTTTTTCCAGCGCCTTGTTCAGAATGTCTTCCAGCTTGACCGGCAGATCGGGATTGAGACGGATCGGCGAAGTAGGCACGCCATCCAGAATCGCTTTGAAGATCAGCGCCGAAGTGTCGCCGCGAAACGGCAACGTCCCCGTCGCCATTTCGTAGAGCACGACGCCGAAAGAGAACAGGTCGGTGCGGGCGTCGAGTTCCTTGCCCTTCGCCTGCTCCGGAGACATGTAGGCGACCGTGCCCATGGTCGAACCGGGGCTGGTCAGGTGCTCCTCGCTGATCGCGGTAGGCTGCGCCGGATCGCTGGCGCGAGTGGAAGCGCCTGCGACCTTGGCCAGTCCGAAGTCGAGAATCTTGGCGTGACCGCGCTCGGTCACGAAAATATTCGCGGGCTTGATGTCGCGGTGAACAATACCGCGGGCGTGCGCCGCATCGAGCGCATCGGCAACCTCGATACCGACACCAAGAAGATTTTCCAGTTCCAGCGGACGGTTGCCAATGATGTGCTTGAGCGTGGAGCCTTCGAGAAACTCCATCACGATGAAGGCCTGGCCGTCCTGCTCGCCGATATCGTGAATGGTGCAGATGTTGGGATGGTTCAGGGCGGAAGCGGCCTGCGCCTCACGCCGGAAGCGAGCCAGGGTCTGGGGATCGTTGGCCACCTGGTCCGGCAGAAACTTCAGAGCGACAAAGCGGAGCAGGCGCGTGTCTTCGGCTTTGTAGACCACTCCCATCCCACCGCCGCCGAGCTTTCCGACAATCCGGTAGTGCGAGATGGTTTGGCCGATCATGAAGTTTGAGTATGGTAGGCGGGCGGCAAGGCCAAGTCAACGAAAGGCGCGAATTTGGCGATGGTGCGGTTGCTCAAAGACTGCCCCCTTGTCATTCCGAAGCCAGTTTTACTGGCGAGGAATCTGCTTGCTGCCGGCAGCGAAGCAGCAGATTCCTCGCGCGATACTGCCGCGCTTCGGAATGACAATCCTTTGAGGATCTTCTCAAGCACGCCTATACGTACGGGGTGCCTCACGGTTGACGGGAATGACCGTCACTGTTTGAATAGAAAGTAGTGGGCGCTTAACTCAGCGGTAGAGTGCCATCCTCACACGGTGGAAGTCGTAGGTTCAAATCCTACAGCGCCCACCATCCATCCCCGCGGATGCGATGGTATCCGCCACAAGCCCCGATGCTGTTTCGGGATTTACTTCTGGGCCAGATAGACCAGCCGCAACAGACGCCTCTCGCCGGTAAGAGTCTGAACACAGGAGAGGAACTTCTGCATTCCATCGAAGTTGATATTCCCTTCGAGCGCAATCAATTCCGCTTTCCATCTTTCGCGGGCGTCATGCCAGCGTCCGGCCACCTGCGCTGCGTTTGCGGTGGTATCGGTGACGTCCCGCAAACGAAACCCTGCCGCCGCGATGAGCTTTTCGTTTTCCCCCGGAGGGACGAACAGGTAGTAGCCGATCAGGCTGCGGGTTGCGATCTCCTCCTTAGACAGGGCTCCTCCAACTACGAGGGCATCGCTGAAAATCAGTCGGCCGCCCGGCTTCAGCACTCGCCATAGCTCCTTCAACAAGGCCGGTCGTCCAGAAATATGGCAGAAGACGTCGTTGGAATAGACTGCGTCGAAACTTGCGTCCGGGAAAGGGAGGGGCCGGGACACGTCGCACTGCTGGAAGCGCACCTGCGCGCCCACGTTCTGCCGCTCCGCGAGGGCGCTGGCATTGCGAATGCCTTCGGCATTCACGTCAAGGCCGATCACCTGGCAGCGGGCTGTCTCCGCCACATAGAACGCGTAACGGCCGGAGCCGGACCCGATCTCGAGCACCGAGCAGCCCGGCGCCAGTTCCAGCAGCCGTGGGATTTCGTGGGATTCTTCCGTGGTCACCCAACTGGTTTGCCCATAGTCCTCGCCGTAGGTTTCGAGTCGCACGTCGCGATAGACGTCTCGTTCGTAATTCCCATAGGACGTGTTGTAGATGTCGACCCTGGAGCCCATATTGTCGCTTTCTTCGCCACCGCGCCGCACTAACGAGTGCACTTTCGAGGCGGGGAATATTACAACGCCCGGATTCGGCTTTCAAACCCATGGCGAACTCTTCGCCGAGGGTAATCTTCATGGAGATTACCGTCTACGGGATTGCCCTAAGCACTACAAGACATGACCTTCTTTCTATCCCTGCGGGCTTCCCGTACATCCTTTGCTGGGATAATCTGAATCCATATTCACAATGGCGGTGCTGGCCTTGGCCCCCGGCATAACGCGGCAAATTTTAGGTATTAAACAGGAGAGCAGTGAATGCCCAGGACCTTGGTCTGCCCTTACTCCAGGCGCGTCATCATTTCTATTGCTGCATTCTTAATATTGGCGGTCGCTGCTCCGGCGCAGGTCCGAAACCGTATCCAGCAAAATATCAGGGACACCGAGTCTGTGACGATTTCGGCGCGCCATCCCATGGCCCGGGCGGAATTCGATCAGGGACGCGTTGCCGGCAGCATGCGGATCAATCGTGCCGCCATGGTGTTCAAGCTATCGCCCGCCCAACAATCTGATTTGGACAAGTTGCTCGAGGAACAGCAGGACCCCGACTCTCCCAACTATCACAAATGGCTGACTCCGGAGGATTACGCAGCCCGCTTCGGCATGAGCGAAGCCGATCTCGCGAAGGTTTCCACCTGGCTGAAATCGCTGGGTCTGACGGTGAACGGTTTCTCCCGCGCCCGCACCCGCGTCTTCTTTAGCGGCACCGCGGCCCAGGTCGAGAATGCATTCCGCACCGAGCTTCACCAATACCAGGTGAATGGCGAAACGCGCTTCGCCAATGCTACCGAGGTCTCTGTGCCCATGGCGCTCTCCGGGATGGTGCTGGGCGTTCGCGGCCTGGACAACTTCCGCCCCCGGCCCAGAGCGCGCATCGCCAAGCCGAACTTTACTTCGCACGTCTCGGGAAATCATTTCCTCTCTCCCGCCGACTTTGCCACCATCTATAACGTCAACCCGCTTTACGCCGCCGGGCTGGACGGAACCGGAGAAAAGATTGCCGTGGCGGGGCAGACGGAGATTAACGTCAGCGATATCGACGCTTTCCGCAGCGCGGCCGGGTTGCCTGCGACCAACCTTCAATTAGTTTCAGTGGACGGCAGCACCGGGTTCTCTTCCGGAGATCAAGTCGAAGCCGACCTCGACGTTGAGTGGTCGGGCGGCGTTGCCAGGAATGCGACGATTCTTTACGTTTTCACCGGCAGCAATTCGTCGCAGAACGTTTTCAATGCCCTGGAATTCGCGATCGATAATAACCTCGCCCCGGTGATCAGCATCAGCTACGGGAATTGCGAAGCCAACCTGGGTACTTTTACCGCGACCCTGCGAGCGGATGTGCTCGAGGCCAACAGCCACGGGCAAACCGTTGCGGCGGCTGCGGGCGACTCGGGAGCGGCCGACTGCGAGACCGCCAATGCGACTACCGCCACGCACGGACTGGCCGTGGATACTCCCGCCAGTATTCCCGAGGTGACCGCCCTGGGCGGCAGTGAGTTCACCGGAGACTCGGCGAATTCGACCGTCAGCAATCTCACCGACGCACCCGCGAATCTGCCCTTCTGGTCGGGCACAACCGGTGGCACCGATACGATCAGTTCAGCGTTGATCTACATTCCCGAAACAAGTTGGAATGACACCAGTGCGGCTGGGCTTTCCGCCACCGGAGGCGGGGTCAGCACTAAATTCGCCAAGCCGGCCTGGCAAAACGCACTCACCCCGGCCGACACAAAACGCGACGTGCCTGACGTGACGCTGAGCGCTTCGCCAGCCCACGACTCGACTCTTATCTGTTCCCAGGGCAGTTGCGTAAACGGATTTCGGGCCGCCGATGGTTCCCTGAATGTTGTGGGAGGAACATCGGTGGGCGCCCCTGCCTTCAGTGGAATTCTGGCGATTCTGAACCAGGCCACGTCGGGACCTTTGGGCAACGTCAATCTCACGCTTTACCCCCTGAAAGTATCCACGCCCGCTGCCTTTCACGACATCACGAGCGGCGACAACATCGTGCCCTGTACCCAGGGTTCTACTGGATGCCCGGCAGCCGCACCTTTTCAAATCGGTTTCAAAGCAGGCCCGGGCTATGATCTGGTCACCGGGCTGGGATCGATCAATGCTGATCAGTTGGTGACTCATTGGCCCACTTTCGCGAGCGCTCCGGATTTTTCGATCGGAGGAATTCCGGTCACCGTCCCCGCTCCGGGACAGTCCGGTACCTCGACTGTTACGGTTTCAATGCTGAACGGGTTTAGCGGAACTGTGACCCTGACTTGCTCACAGGCCAGTCTCCCCGTCGGCGCCGCCTGCAACTTCTCACCGGGCTCGCTGACCTCTTCAGGCACGTCTGTTCTCACCATCAGCACCAACTCGAACACGCCGCTGGGGACTTCCAGCTTCACCGTGACCGGAACTTCGGGAACGACCACCCACAACACGTCTGTCAGTTTGACAGTAGCCTCGCCAGGTTTCACGATTGCGGCTCCGGCGCTGACCCCTGCGACGGTCTCCGCTGGTGCGTCGGCCACTTCCGCCATCGCGATCACTCCGACTGGCGGCTTCACCGGCTCCGTGGCACTGACCTGCGCGGTTACCGGGGGTGGCAGCCCTGCGCCATCATGCACGTTTAGTTTGAATCCCGTAACCAATGGCTCCGGTACATCTACATTGACCGTACACACCACCGCGGCCACCTCCGCGGCGTTGAAATGGCCGGGATCAAGCCAAGGCTTTGGCTGGCTGGTTGCCAGCAGCGGCGCATTGTTTGCGGGTATTTTCTTCCTGGGCGTGCCCGATCACCGCCGGCGCCGCCTGGGAGGCCTCGGCCTCATGCTGCTCGTATTCGTCGCGGCCGGAGCCGGTTGCGGCGGAGGAAATAGTACCAGCGGCGGTTCCACGAAGACCGGCGGCACACCCGCAGGCACCTACACCATTACGGTCACCGCGACGGGTGGGAGTCAGTCGCCACAGACGAAAGCAGTGACCTTGGTCGTGCAGTAGATGGTGTGGGGCGGACACTCTCGTCCGCCCCACACACCTTAGAATCAAGGGCTGCCGTATTGTCGCCCCACCCGGTTTGCTCGAACCTAACGACGCTTACAGTTACCATTGTGCAAAACTACATGACTTAGGACTTGCGCTTCCTCAATCGGGAGCGGTAACATCATAGGTGTTTCCAGTGGCCATGCTCTCTAGCTGGCCCTCCGCGCCCCCTGGCTCCAGACGCCATACGGAAAAAGTCATTCACGCGTGAGTTTCAGCCGCACGGGGTTTTTCGGCACATGGCGCATGCCTGCGTCCGAAGCGAGGTTTTACCAGAAAGCGGTCATAAGCAAGATCGAGTCCCCCTTCGGGCGGACTGAATGCAACGAACAAAAACGAGAACAATATGAATGCAGGACCCGGACATCCCTCCGGCGGTGGTGGAGGGAGAAGCAAGCGGCGACGCGGGCGTCGTCCGCCCAATCGTGGTGGCGCGCCTAACGGCCGCGACCGTCAGCAACATAGCGGCATCTACAGCGCACCCATGGACCACAGCTACCGCGCCACGCTGGGCGGAAACAACGGATCGAGGCCGGGCAGAATGCGTCCCGGATTCGCTCCGGCTTATGCTCCTTTCGAGCCCGAGCCGCTGCCCCAGGGCGACAATGGCAACTCCCGCATCTTTGCTTTCGTTGACGATCTGTTCTTCCAGGCCAAGATCCAGGAGACAGCACGCAAGCTGAATGTGAAGGTCGAATTCGTCAAGACCGAGAAAGATCTTCTCGATCACATGAAGCTGAATGGCGAAGAGAAGCCGTCGCTGATCATCTTCGACATGAACAACGCCAACGCCAAGCCTCTGACCCTGATCCCCAAACTCAAGACGAAACTGAAGAAGGGGACGTCGATCATTGGATTCCTGTCACATGTGCAGGGAGATTTAAAGATGAAGGCGCACGAGGTGGGGTGCGACATGGTGCTGCCGCGCTCGGCTTTCTCGCAGAACCTGCCGCAACTGCTTCGCCGTCACGGCGCCCCAGAGGCCGAAGCGACAAACTAACAAATAAATGTGAGGACGGGCGTCCCGCCCGTCTCGCGTCATTCTTCTCGCTGCCGCACGAGCGAGCCTGCCCTGAGCGAAGTCGAAGGGCTCGCGCCCACATTAGCCCGGCGGCCACTTCAAATCTCTCCCACCCAACAGATGCACATGCAGATGAAAGACCGACTGCCCGGCGCCCGGCCCCACGTTCAAAACAGTGCGATAGCCGTTTTCGATGCCGCGCTCTCGCGCCACCCGGGCCGCCGCAAGATGGCATAAGCCGACGATCTCCGCATCTTCGGGAGAGGCTTCCTTCAGTCCGCGAATGTGCTTCTTGGGAACAACGAGAATGTGAGTCGGAGCCCTCGGATCTATATCTTCGAATGCAAACGTGTGCTCGTCTTCGTAAACTTTGCGGGCCGGGATTTCACCGGCGATGATGCGGCAGAATAAGCAATCTTTCATGGAAGCCCAGTCCGAACAATCTCAGATTGTAGATGCTCACGTATCCGAAACGCGAGAATCCGATTTTCTTAGCGACCTTTGCGCAGTCCTTTGCGATCTTTGCGGTTAAAGCTCTTAACCCCAAAAGCTCATCACCGCAAAGGGCGCAAAGGACTCCGCAAAGCTCGCCAAGAAACCCTAAAATATGCAATACGAGTTGCCGCCATACTGACGAGTCCCCGGCAGTGTCTTGACGAAAAAGAGAAAAACTTTTCCTAAACCACCCGTCGCTGGGCAAACTCTTTCCTATTACCAAAGGGCGGTAATCATTGCCCGAGATTGCAATAAGCCATTCACTTTCAGCAGTTTACACATTTGATTCGTTGATGGTAACAAATCGATTTTTTAATGTACGACGAGCCTTAAGTCCCTTAGTATCGGAGGATTACAAGTGCTGGGCGAATGCCTGCTCAAATTGGCAGGCCTCGTGCATCAAATTAGGTATCCGAACCGGGGATGGGGAAACAATCAGTGATTTCTAGGAAGCGTTTTGCCGCATTGGGGTTGTTTGTCGTATTCGTTCTGATGGTCCTTCCCGAGTACGGGATGGCAGCCACGGTGAGTACCCGTTCCTTGACCGGGAAGAAGCCCAAATCACAGAAGGTAAGTGAAGCCCCACGAGCCAGGAAGCGCCTGACCAGGCTCTCGCGCAGCCGGGCCCGTACTGCTGTGGCGCGAACCGGACGTCGTCACCGCCGTCGCTACTACGAGCGTTTCACCGCCAGTTCGTTCATGAACGACAATTTTGAGAGCGATGTAACCGCCGGCGAGGATCCGGTCGTCCGCCAGGCTGCCCTGGATGCGCTGGGCAACATGAACGGTACTGTGCTCGCCATCGAGCCGACCAGCGGCCGGGTGTTGGCCATGGTGAATCAGAAATTAGCGCTATCGAGCGGTGCGCAACCCTGCTCGACCATCAAGCTTTCCGTCGCTCTTTCCGCATTGAGTGAAGACCTGATTACGAAAGACACCCAAATCGCACTCGGCCGCCGCAGCCGCATGAATCTGACCACCGCCCTGGCCCACTCCAACAACGCCTACTTCGAGGCCCTGGGACGCAAATTGGGATTTGAAAAAGTCAGCTTCTACGCTCACCAGTTTGGATTGGGTGAACTCGCGGGATACAACATTTCGGGCGAGCAACTTGGCACCTACCCGCAGCAGGAGATTTCTTCCAAGCTCGGCGGAGTCGGCAAGATGTGCTCTTTCGGTGAAGGCATTTCGATGACGCCGTTGCAACTCGGTGCCATGGTGTCTGCCATCGCCAACGGTGGGACCCTCTACTATCTGCAGCATCCTGCGACCGCAGACGATGTCGCGAACTTCGAACCGCGAGTAAAGCGGCATCTCGACATCGCTCCGCTGATTCCTGAAATTTCCGACGGCATGGCAGCGGCAGTCAGCTACGGCACGGCGCGCAGCCTGCGAGTCAATTTCAACGAGGAAGAGATTCTGGGAAAGACCGGCACCTGCTCCAAGGCCGGCACCCGTTATGGATGGTTTGCCTCCTACGCCAAAACCGATGTCGGACGCATTGTTGTCGTCGTCTTCCTGCAGGGTGGACGTCCGACGTTCGGACCGAAGGCCGCAGAGATTTCCGGTCGCATCTATCGCAGTCTTTACGACCACGACTTCTTTTTGGCGCATCCAACACAGCCGACTGACACTGCGAACGTGAAGCCGGTGGTCAGCACGCAGTAGAGCTTCAGCTTTCAGCTTTCAGCCGTCAGCAAAGGCCTCTCGCAAGAGAGGCCTTCTTTTTGTTCCCCCCACCTCGTCTTGTCATCCTGAGGCCCGCGTTTCTTGCGGGCCGAAGGACCTATGTATTCTTCTGCAGCGGTAGCGGCGTCGGCTAAATGCACAGGTCCTTCGTTGGGAGTCTTCCGCTTCGCGGAAGACTCCACTGCCTCAGGATGACAAGCGTTTGGCTCGGCATCCTCGACAACAGGAATACTCCAATCCAATTTCCGCCGCGCCTCCGTACCTATGACGTAAGCAATTGAAAATCACAGAGGAGCGATCATGAACAAGAAAATGGCAGTTTTACTACTCAGCATCGTGGCAGCCGCCACTCTCGCCGTAGCCGGATCTGATCCGATGGTGGGCGGTCACGAAATGTTTCCCAGCAAGAACATCATTCAGAATGCGGTGAACTCCGCCGACCACACCACTCTGGTCGCTGCAGTCAAGGCCGCCGGCCTGGTGGACACCCTGCAGGGACCCGGTCCCTTCACCGTATTTGCTCCCACCAATGAAGCCTTCGCCAAACTTCCGGCAGGCACGGTTGACACCCTGTTGAAGCCCGAAAACAAAGACATGCTCACCAAGATCCTGACCTATCACGTAGTCGCTGGCAAACTGAGCGCGTCTGATTTGCGAAAGGAAATCAAGGCGGGCAACGGTGAAGCATCTCTGAAGACCGTAAGCGGCGGCACTCTGATCGCCACCATGCAAGGCGATCACATCGTGCTGAAAGATGAAAAGGGCGACATGTCCACGGTCACGATTTCAAACGTCAATCAGTCAAACGGCGTGATTCACGTGGTTGACACAGTTCTGCTGCCCAACTAGCAAAACCGCGTAGTCTCTTTCGTGGGCGCTCCAGAAAATCGGAGCGCCTTTTTTAGGTTAACAGGGTGCCCCGTCCAACCGCCTGGGCGAGTACCTCGACGGTGAATCCCCGAGCTTAAAAGTAACTGAGCCACCCATCGCTGCGACGCTGTTTCAGGGCCGCAAACCAGCGGCAGAGTGGGTAGAGTGCGAGTACGACCGCGGCCCAGATCAGATAGATCACCGGCAAAGAGTATCCCCATCCAGGCGGCAGGGTAACGGGAAACTGGGCGATGGTTGGCGACTCGAACATCCAGTGCACCTGTCCGTAACGGGCGTAGCACACCGCGACCGCAAGCAGATGAATGAGCGGGAAGTGCAGCAAGTAATAAAACATTGGTACTCTGCCGAGAACCAGCGCGGGCCGCAGGAATCGGGGCGTCCCGCCATCCATTGCCCAAAGAAAAACCAGTGCGGGACCGAGCGTCATCAGAAGGAACAGAAGTGACGGCGGATATTTGTTGGTGTTCAGAAACGAGAGCGTGGTGAAGGCTGCAGATTTCTGCATGGTCCAGCGCACCGGATCGCCGTAGATGTTCACACCGCGCAGAATGAGAAAGGCCGCCGTAATTCCCAGTCCAGCCCGCAACAGGAACGTTCTGCGGCGATCGGAGTCCAAGGCGAAAACTTGTCCGAGGCCGTATCCCACGGCGGTGACCCCAATCCAGGGAATGAGCGGATATGCCACGAAGACGGAGTGCTGGGGCGTGGTCAATACGAAATTGGGAGAGTGCAGAATGGACCATAGCGGATTGGAGGACTGGATGCGGTCGAGCAAATTATGCCCGGCGATCAGCACCAGGCCGAAGGCGGTGACCAGGCGCGTCGGCAGGTGAACCAGCGCTGAAAGTACGATCATCGCCCATCCGAGCGCCCACAACACATCGAGCAGTGTCAGGTGGTAGTCGAAATTAAACTGCAACCCGAGACAGCGGAACAAAGTGAGTTCCAGAAAGATGAGCCACAGCCCCCGGGTGAAAAGAAATTTTGACAGCTCGCCTTTGGATTTCCTGCGCAATGAAAGATAGGCGCCGGTGCCGGTAAGAAGAAAGAAAACGGGCGCACAAAAATGCGTGATCCATCGCGTGAAAAATAACGGAACCGTGGTCTGGGTGGGGTCGGTGGGACTGAAAGCGGTTTGTCCAAAAAAGTCACGCGTATGATCCAGCGCCATCAAGATCATGATGACGCCGCGAAGCAGGTCAACCGATTCCAGGCGGATGCGCCCCGGGGCAACGGCTTCGGCGACGACTGCCGGCGGATGGGCTGACCCTTCAGATCGCAGGCTAGGTGCCATTTCCTGCCTCACGCTGATCTTAGACGATTGCGGGCACAACAAGTTAGAGGTGGGCCGTCCAAAATCCGCTTGGGAGGGGATGTTCAGCTGTTAGCTACGGCACCTGGTGGTCGGATTTTCATTACCATGATATCGGTATCGTTGATCCGCACCGGGCCCGTTTCTCCGCACTGATACCATCGAAAACTGCTCCAGCGCCACTGCTCAGGCGAAGACACCAACCCGCGCACAACAGGGTTGCGATGGATGTAATGAAGCTTTTCAATCCGCTTGCGCTCCGTCCAAACATTGAAATCATAAAACCGCGCCTGCCAGAAGCGGTCAGGCTGAACTGGTGCGATATGAGGAAACTGGGTGCCCCAGGTCTCGCCGGTTTTGCGAGACCTGGGAGCCGTCTCCACGGCACTCGCACACCGCATACTGCGCACAACGCCAAGCTTCAACGCCTGAATCGCGGTCGATAGCGTCTCACGCTGCGGCTCGCTCGCCAACAAATGAATGTGTTCCGGCATGACGACATAACCCAGCACCACGAACCTGTAACGCCTGCGCACCCGATCGAGAATTCTGAGGAACAAATCACAGTGAGCGGTGTTTCGGAAAAGCGGGCGGCGCCGGTAACAACTGAAAGTCAGAAAGTGTAAGTCGTTACCGCCGTAAAACCGGTGCAGACCCTCTGTCATGAATGGAGAGTAGAAAAATCGGAAGGATCTGTATGTGACGAGTGAACATTCGAAATGGTTTCTCCCAGGTCTCGCAAAAACGTGCGAGACCTGGGGCACCCGACTGAAGACTGACGACTATCTTCCCGCTTTTCTCTCGTCCTTCTCCACCACGCCGTCTCTGACGTAGATCACGCGGTGCGCGAACTCTGCAATATCGTGTTCGTGGGTGACCAGGACGATGGTGTTGCCGTTGGCTTGCAGGCGATCCATCAGCGCCATGATTTCGTTTCCGGTCTGGGAGTCGAGGTTGCCGGTGGGTTCGTCGGCCAGGATGATGGACGGGCGATTGACCAGGGCGCGGGCGATGGCGACTCTTTGCCGCTGGCCGCCGGAAAGTTCGTTGGGCTTGTGCATCATGCGTGATTCCATGCCCACCGACGCCAACGCGTCCTTGGCGCGCTGCACGCGTTCTTCACCCGGGACGCCGGCGTAGATCAGCGGCAGTTCGACGTTGTGCAGCGCAGTGGCGCGGGCCAGAAGATTGAAGGTCTGGAACACGAATCCTATTTCTTTATTTCGGATGCGCGCCAGTTCGTCGTCATCCAGTTCGCTGACCAGTTGGCTATTCAGCCAGTAGTGGCCTTTGCTGGGCGTGTCCAGACAGCCGATAAGGTTCATCAGCGTGGATTTGCCGGAGCCGGAGGGTCCCATGATGGCGACGTATTCGTTGCGCTGGATGCGTATGTTGACGCCGCGCAATGCGTGGACTTGCTGCTCCGAGCCCATGTCGTAGGTCTTCCACAGATCTTCGGTGCAGATCATGCAGGACTCGGGAGGCGCCGACACGACTGGCTGCTTAATGTTGATCACTTCTGCGGTTGCCATTTTTCTCTCCTGGTCCTCTCGGGACACCTGCCCGCTCCGATCTGCTGGCTGCCTGTTGGACGCTTAACTGGGGCAGTTGTTAGTCGTCGGTCGTCAGTCTTCGAGCAACTACGCGTCCGGGTTTTGCTCTTGCTAACGACTGAAGACCGACGACTGACGACTAGCTCTCGTCTTCCTTCTTGGGCGCCGTGTTATCTACTTTTACGCTAGCTCCCGGGCGCAAAGTTCGCAGTACTTTGTAACTGCCGGTGACGATTTCGTCACCCGGCTTCAGGCCGCTCAGGACCTCGATGTCGGTGGTGCCGGTAATACCGGTCTGTACGGGCAGAAACTCGGCTTTGCCGGTTCGAATAACAAAAACTCCCTGAAGTTCTTCTTTGTCCACACTCGTCGAGTTGGATGCGTCGGCCTGCGGCGCAGCGGCATGAACTGAATCTTTTTCGCCGCCGGCGGCCTTCAAATCCGCTCGCGTGCGGACGGTCAAAGCCTGGATAGGAATTGCCAGCACGCTGCTACGGGTTGCGGTAGTTACTTTGGCGGTGGCGGAAAGTCCCGGCCGCAGGTTGTCCGGCGGGTCTTGCAGCGTGACTACGACTTTGAAATCTTTTGCCTCCTGGCTCGCCGAAGTTTGCTGTGACGTGGAGACTCCGGTCGAGCGCACGATGGCGTTGTTGCCGATCTCCGTGACAATCGCCTTGAACGTCTTCTTGGGAATCGCGTCAATCGTCACTTCTGCAGGCTGGCCCAGCCTTACGTTGACGATGTCGGTCTCATCCACTTTCACTTCGGCGGTGATGACGGACATGTCGGCCAGCGTCATCAGTGTGCTGCCCGGAGAATTCTGGATGCCGATGACCACCGTCTCGCCTTCCCGCACCGGCAGGTTCGTGATCATACCGTCGTAGGGCGCGGCATAAGTCGTCTTCTGCAACACGTCGGCCGCGTGCGTCAGGTTGGCGCGGTTTTGCGCGATGTGGCGATCGGCCGAATCCTTCTGTGCTTTGGCCTGGGCGACTCGTGCCTGGGCCTGCGCCAGGCCGGCTTGCGCCGTCTGCCATGCCGCTTTCTGGCTGTCGAATTCGGATTTCGCGATCAATGAGTCCTTGAACAGACCTTGCGCCCGGGTCCAGTCGAGTTGGGCGCGTTCGAAGTCGGATTGGGCGCGGTTCAGGTCGGCCATTGACGTATTCATCGCCGCAGCGGCGGCCACGGAATCAGTCTCGGAGGCTTCGACCGAAGCCTGGGTGGCGTTCACGTCAGCCGAGGACTGTACGTTTTCCAGTTGCGCCAGCAATTGACCTCTCTTGACCCGGTCGCCTTCCTTGACGTAAAGCCGGGTAATCTTCCCGAAGGCATTCGCGCCGATGTTGACGTAGGTCTTCGGTCTGACTTCGCCGGATGCGCTCACAATCGAGGCCAGATCCTGCCGCCCCGCTTTCCCGGTCTGCACCGTGACCACACCCTTATGGCTTTGGTAAACAGCCATGCTCGCAATCACCGCGATGGCGATGGCGATTCCACTGCCAATCAGTATTTTCTTTCCTGTGCTCATTGCCCCTTTGATATGACAGGCGCTACTTCTGGAGCGGCGCTGCCATCACGCCCGGAACTAGCGGCGTAACCGAGCACACGCTATCAGATACGGTGATGCGGGCTCAAAAGTTCCTGCGGAACCAAATCAATCGAGCGGGCGGCTGACCGCGGATACCAGACATGTCTAGACAGCACGGAGCGGAACCGGCCACGGCTATTGATAACAGGTCGATTATAGCTGGAGCGGGGCGGAAATCGAAGAAACTGTCCGGTCGGGTAACCAGCCGTTGGCAGGAGTGGGAAATGGGGCGCCAGGATGTCACTTTTTACAATCTTTACAATTGGTTAGAGCGCCGGGTTGGTCTTGCCTTGACCGCACTAAAGTCATAGAATAGCGAGCAAGGGCCGTATGTCGTAAGGAGTGCCTCCATGTCCCGGGTAAGCTTTCTGAAACGCCTCTTCGCAGTCTTCGTTTTACCAGTATTCATATTGGCAGTAGTGTCCTTTGCCTCCGCGCAGGAAGGAAAAGCAGACGCCGCAGCACCCGCCACCCCTGTAGCTCCTGCCGCTGATGCGTCATCTTCCCCGGAAAAGGCCAGTCCAGATGCTGATCCTCTCAAGCGACCGCTCACGGACAAGCAAAAGAAGCAGAATTCCAAGTCACTCAAGATCGAGTTAAGCAAGACTTACAAAAAGTGGCTGGATGAAGATGTTCGCTGGATCATTACAGACGAAGAGCAGAAAGCGTTCAAGCTGCTTTCAAACGACGAAGAGCGCGACCAGTTCATCGAGGCTTTCTGGCAACGTCGCGACCCCACGCCGGACACTATCGAAAACGAATTCAAGGAAGAGCACTACCGGCGCATGGCCTACGCCAACGAGCATTTTGCCGCCGGCATTCCGGGCTGGAAGAGCGATCGCGGCCGAATCTATATCATGTACGGAGCGGCTGACGAAATTGAGTCGCATCCTTCAGGCGGATCGTATGAACGTCCCATGGACGAGGGCGGGGGCGAGACTTCTACCTACCCGTTTGAAGACTGGCGCTATCGCTATCTCGAGGGTGTAGGGCAGGAAGTGATCATCGAGTTTGTGGATACGTGCATGTGCGGCGACTACCACATGACCATGGACCGCTCGGAGAAAGACGCGCTGCTCAACATACCCAACGCCGGCTTGACGCTTTATGAGCAGATGGGCATGGCGAGCAAGGCAGACCGTTTCAGCGGCGGCGGCCTGGAGCGCCTGGGAACTGGCCCGTTCACCTCGGGGAATCAGACCAAACAGTTTGACCGCCTGGAGCAATTCTACAAGCTGCAAAAACCACCCGCGGTGAAGTTCAAGGATCTGGAAGAAGTAGTCAGTCACAAGATCAACGTGAACATGATGCCGTTCGATGTGCGCACTGATTTTGTGCGGGTGACCGGCGACACGGTCCTGGTTCCGGTAACGGTGCAGGTCAAAAATCGCGACGTGACATTCGTCAACAAGGACGGCATACAGCGCGGGACGGTAAATATTTTCATCCGGGTCACGACCCTCACCGGGAAAATCGTGCAGACCGACGAGAACACGGTGCAGGTAGATGTTCCGGCGGAGTTGTTGCCCAAGGTCACGGAAAATTCGTCGGTGTACTGGAAGGCGCTTCCGCTGCGCCCGAACCTCTATCGGATCGATGTCGCGGTGAAGGATTTGAACGGAGATCGCTCCGGGTTGTGGAGCAGCCGGCTGCAGGTGCCGAGCTATGACGACGACCGTTTGTCGTCCTCTTCGCTCATCGTCGCCGACGTTATGGCTCCGGTTTCCACCAAAGAAATCGGCACCGGACAGTTTGTGATCGGGAATACGAAAGTACGGCCCCGGGTGGGATCGGCGAATGGCAAGCCGGTGGTTTTCAAACGCAACCAGAAAGTTTATTTCTGGATGCAGGTCTACAATCTCGGGACGGATGACAAGACCCACAAACCCTCGGCCACGGTCGAGTACAATGTCATCAACGCGGCCACCAACAAGGCCGTGATTCACACCGTGGAATCAACGGAACAGATGGGAAATATCGGCGATCAAGTGACCCTGGAGAAACCTCTTTCGGCCTCCAGTCTGGAACCCGGGGTCTATCGCATTCAAATCAAGGTGAACGACAACATTTCCAAGCAGACGGTGGACCCCTCGGCAACCTTTGCCGTCGAGTAGACCGGATCGCTTGTCTCTCTGCGAGGTGGTTGGAGTAATGCTGGGTAAACTCGGGTTCAAGCTCGGGTTATTGGGGATTGCGCTGGCACTTCCGGTGCTGGCCGCGGATCGCCCAGGTTCCAGCTCGATCTCCGGCTACGTGCGCAGCGCTGCTGGCGTTCCCCAGATGGGGGCCATGGTGGAAGTGCTGGGCACGGCCGCCCACAACTTCCGAGTGTTTACCGACGAAAATGGTTTCTACTCGGCCAGCGGTCTGCTGCCAGGTGTCTACAGCGTAAAAGCTTATTCGACCGCGTTCCTGCCCGCGTTGCGCGAGCACGTGGGACTGCGGCCCGGCAGCAGCGTGATGGTCAATCTCAAGCTCAGCGGGCTGTTCGAGGCGATCCAGATGCCTGCCATGCGCGGCCCCGCCGATGATGATGACTGGAAGTGGGTGCTGCGGTCAGCTTCTAACCGTCCCATTCTTCGCATGCTGGAAGATGGTTCTGTGACGTCGGTCGCGCAATCAGCCGGAGACAAGCACGATGCGGCAGACAAGCATGACCTGAAGGGCACCTTGTCGTTCGTCGCGGGTTCGGCCTCCGGCGGCTTCGGAACTTCGTCCGACATGAACACGGGTTTCTCGGTGGAGCGGTCGCTATTCTCATCGGGAACCGTGGCTTTACAGGGCAATGTCGGCTACAACGGCGGTTCGCCCAATACCGTGCTGCGCACCTCGTACAGCCGCACCATGGCGGATGGGTCGAAGCCGGAGATGGCGTTCACCATGCGCCGCCTGGCTGCGCCCGGGATCAACGGTTATGGCACGGCGCTGCAGGCCATGGCGCTTTCTGCGTCCGACAAATTCACCTTGGGGGACATTCTGGAGCTGCGCTTCGGAAGCGAGCTGCAGACCATTCAGTTCCTGGGACGGGTGACCGCGTTTCGTCCCTTCGGTTCGGCCGATCTGCATCTCTCGCCCAACACCGTGGTGGAATACCGCTACGCCACTTCAGAGCCGGATGGCCGTCTGGAAAAGGGTTTCGACTCGGCGCCGGCTGACCTGAGCGAGTCTGGTCCGCGAGTCAGCATGGCGAGCTTCTCCTCGACCGTGGAGCGGGCGCATCATCACGAAGTTTCGCTCTCTCGCCGCGCCGGGGACACCAGTTTGCAAGTTGCTATGTTTTTCGATCGCGTGGCCGACCCGGCGCTGACCGGAGTGGGTGACGCTTCCGCGGACCCAGGTGACGCGCTGCCTGATATTTATTCCGAGACCTTCACCTACCGCGGCAAGGAACTGGATGCTCAAGGCATGCGGGTAGTATTGCAACGCAAGCTGGCGTCCGACCTGACTGCAACCCTGGATTACGGTTACGGCGGCGTGCTCGATCTGAGCAAGAGCAATGTGGCTTTGCAGGATGCGCGCCGCGACACTTTTGTGCGTGATCGTCATACCGCATCTGCGAAATTCAGCGGCACACTGCCTGGCGTTCACACGCGCTGGATTACTTCCTATCGCTGGATCAGCGGCCAGGCGCTGACGCCGGTGGACATGTTTAACCAGTCGGCCGGACAGTCCGATCCTTACCTGAACATTTTCATTCGACAGCCCATCCCTGGAACCGGTTTCCTTCCCGGCCACATGGATGCAGTGGTGGATATACGCAATCTTCTGGCCCAGGGATACGTCCCCGTCATGGGCCAGGATGGCCGCACGGTTTATCTGGTGCAGTCCGCCCGGACTGTACGCGGTGGCGTGGCGTTTACTTTCTAGCCAGTCGTCAGTCTTCAGTCGTCAGCCTAAACCAAATTCGATAGTGGCTCGGTCGACAGGTCCGATACACCGGGCGTCATCCTTCGCGGCCTTAAGGCCGCGAAGGATCTAGCGCGTACCGCCACGGTAGCCGTGAAGGTCCATATCCGCTACACGCTAGATCCTTCGCAAGCTCAGGATGACAAAATCATGCCGCCGGCCGGCGCTTCGGTGGGTCAGCAGTCTCGTGTATGTTTTAGATGAATGAACCATCTGCCCGATCGCCTCTTTGAAAATCCGGTGTGGAACGCGCTCCAAACAAAGCATCGTCGCCTTGCTGTGTCTGAAGGCGATGCATGCCGCTATCCTGCCGAGGTCGTTCCTTTCGCGGCAGTCGCTGCGCCGACCTCTCTCGCTTTGCAGCAACTGCATTCCCTACTCGCGCCTGGCGAGTTTGTGTGGCTCGTTGGGGAAAGTTATCCGCACCTGCCGGAGCTTCGTTTTGAAGAAACCCTCGAGTGCCTGCAGTTGATGCTGCCCGAGGAAGTGGTGCTGCCCGATCCGACGATTGAGATTGCCCGTCTCTCCGCGGCAAATGCGGCGGAGATGGTGGCGCTCACAGACCTCGCATTCCCCGGTTTTTTTCGAAAGAGGACCTGCGAAATGGGCTCGTACTATGGCGTGCGCTCCGATAATGAATTGATCGCCATGGGCGGCGAACGCCTGATGCTCGACGGCTACTCCGAAATCAGCGGCGTCTGCACGCATCCGGCACATCGCGGCAAAGGTCTTGCTGCAAGCCTCATCTGGCGGCTGGTGCGGGATCATCGTCGTGATGGGCTCGTGTCCTGGCTTCACGTGGCGGCGGCGAACCGTCGCGCCCTCGAGCTCTATCTTCGGCTCGGGTTCGAAGTGGTCCGCACCGTCACGCTTCATCGGGTTGGTCGCAACGCAACACTATAGCGTGGATTTGAAAACATCGGCTTGGCGAAGCTTTGCTTCGCTGGACGGGCGAGGGCGTCTGCCCCTAGGTGGTTTGTGGCGGACACCGAAAGGATTGTCGGAGGCGGCTTTTGCACGAGCGGGGCGCTCGCGCCTACATGGCGAAACGCATCAGCAATAAAAAAGCGGATGCGCTTTCGCGCATCCGCCGATTTGCTGCACTCGCCAATCCTAGAAGATGATCTTGGCTGCGAGCTGCATGTTGAAGGCTTCGCCGGGGCCGATACCAGGGGCGCCGTTGAAGTCGCCGATGGTGTCGCTGACGAAACCGTTGCCGCCGACCGAGCCGCCGCCGGAGGCTAGGTTGATCCGGTTGAGCAGGTTAAACATCTCCGCCCGGAGTTGAATCTTCAGGCGCTCTGTGACCGGAATGTTCTTGAACACCGAGAGATCCACGGAGCCGAATCCCGGCGCATAGAACTTGTTCCGGGTAAGGTTGCCGAGGAAAGTGGTCGGGGTCGAGCAGTTGAACGCCGCCGGGTTTACCCACTGTTCGCCGCCTGCTGCTGCCGAGAAGGTATGGTTGACGCCCGCGAACGGATCGCCCACCAGGTCGCATCCCGGACGGGAGAAGCCACCCGAGATGTTAAAGGGCTGCCCGGTGTGGAACGACAACAGGCTGTTCACCTGCCAACCATGCGTAAGGATCTTCGGGCCATGCGATGAGCCCGGGACGTCGTACGTCAGGCTGGTGGTGAAGTTGTGGCGGGTGTCAAAGTCTCCGTTGCCGTACTCCGCCTTCAGGTTGTAGCTGTCGAGTGGAATGACGCCGCGATACTCGCTCATCACGTCCAGAGCATGCGACCAGGTGTACGAGAACTGGCTCGAGAGTCCGTGGAAAGACCGGATTCGCAACGTGCTTTGCAGCGAGTTGTAGTTCGATGTGCCGGCGCTGTTGAGTTGCACGATCGAGCCGACGTTGGGGTACTGCACGTTGAATCGCCCGGTTGGATCCGCGCCCAGCTGGTTGACGTTGAGCATGACGCTCAGTTTGCGTCCTTCGCTGCCCACGTAACCGATCTGGAACACAGCCGCACTGCCCAGGCTCTTCTCGACTTGCAAATTGTAGTTAAAGAAGTAGGGTGCGCGGAAATTCTGGTTGACCGAGTACACATTGTAGGTATTCGCTCCGTTGGCCTGCGGGACGCCGCATGTCGGATCGGTGTTGAAATTCAGGCTGGGGCAAAGCGTGACTCCGGGGAAGACAGAGGCGCCGCCGGTTTGCACGGCGTCCCAGTTGTAGCCGTTCAGGCTCAGGTTCGAAACCGCAGCCGGACCCACAGGATTGTCCTGCAAACCATCCGCAGCCGAGATCGGCGGGCGGAAGTCGAGGAACGGATTCATGTTGATCTGATCGTAGAACATGCCAATTCCGCCGCGGACCACCAGATCGCCATCGGCTTTCGGCTGGTATGCAAATCCAAACCGGGGCGCGAAGTTGTTCCGGTCGGGCGGGAAGATGGAGTCGATGCCGTTGCCCTGGATGAGCATGCCTCGTCCAGGAATAAAGACTGCCAGGTCCTTGTTGGGACTGTACAGCGGCCCGAAGTACTCGTAGCGCAGACCGAAATTCAGGTTCAGCTTGCGCGTGACCTGGATCGAGTCCGAGCAAACACATTGAAGGCATTGACCCTGACGAAGCGTTCCGGATTTCCCACCGCAATCGTGGAAGTGGGAACGTCGCCCGCCAGGAAATCAGCCAGACGCCAGGGTGTTTGCATCGCAACCCACTGTGTCTGGATTTGCCACGCAGACGGACTCCAGGGTCCTTGTGTTCCGTCGAAGGTAAATTTCCCAGTTCCGCGCCGGTGATAGAACTCGTTCACGCGGCCTTGCCGGACTTCACCTCCGAAACGCAGCTGATGCCTGCCCACGTTGTAGGAAACGATGTCGGCCAGCATTCCGGTCACATCATTGCGTCCTTCCGGCGGTGTAAGGCCGATTTGCTCAAAGACGGAAATCGCGATGGCGATATTTGGTGCGCCCAGGATGGGCTGTCCCTTGATGGTCGCGTCCGGGCTCAGAAACAAGCCCAGGTGCCTTGGTATTGAAGCTGTTGTTGGCGTCGCTGAAAGTCTGGTTGAAGTAGTTGATGCCGAACAGCAACTGATTCGTCATCCGCGGCGAGAGAACAGAGTTAAGCGTCGCGGCGTAGTTGTAGACGTGGATAGGAGCTTTTTCGAAGTAGAACTGCAGGTTCGAACTGGCGGTTCCCAGTGCCGGACTGCCGCCCAGCGGCGCGGTCTGACTGCCCTGTCCTCCAAACCAGCGGACGGAGAGGCGGTGTTTGTCAGTGATGTTGTAGTCCACCTTGGCCACGCCGTTGTAGCTGTATCCGGTAGAGGCAATCGGGCTGAAGAAGTTGCCGGTTTTTGCCGGAAGAGAATTGATCAGTGATGGCCAGAGGATGGGATTGGTGTTGGTTGTCGGATTGCCAATCAGGTTTTGCGAAAGCGCGCTTGGTGTAACTGGCGCATACGCGCCGTATGTCGCTCCGGATTATTCAACAAGGCCAGAGCCTGGGTTTGCCATGCAAAAGAAGGTTCAGTGGCCAATCCGGAAAGACCGATGAGGTAGTTCTGTTTCTCGAAGGTAACGAAAAAGAATGCCTTGTCCTTGATCACCGGACCGCCAACGCTGAATCCGTAATTCTGGTTGCGCAGGGCGGGAGCCTTGGGGACGGTAGCGCTGGTTTGAAAGAAGGGTGAAGCCGCGCCGTAAAACTCGTTGCGATTGTAGTAGTACGCCGTACCGTGCAGGTTGTTGGTGCCGGACTTGAGCACCAGGTTCACCGTGCCGCCAGCATTGCGGCCAGCCTCGGCGCCCGATTGGGTCTGCGCCGAAAACTCATCGGTAGCGTCGATGGGCATCACCACGCCGGCGATTCCCGACACGCCGCCCTGATTGACTGCGGGAATGTTGTGCCAGAAGTCGTTGTTGTCCACGCCGTCAATCTGCCAGTTCATCTGGTTGGGGCGCGTCCCGTTGAGCGAACCGTAGCCGCCGACGGAGTAGCCGCCGTAGCCTGGTGCGGTGGCGATCAGTTGGGTGAAGTCCCGTCCGTTCAGCGGCACGTTCTGGACCACGGCCGAAGGAATGGTCATGTTCTGGGTGGCCGTGGTTGTATCCACGGTGACTGCCGCGGCAGAAACCTCGATCGCGGTGCTCTGGTGGCCCATGGTGAGCTTGACCGGCAGAGTGTAGACCGAGCCAGCGGTGACCGAGACACTGTCAACGTTGACCGCCTGGAAGCCGGGCGCATTGACGGAGACCTTATAGGAGCCCAGCGGCAGGTCCTGAAACGCGAACTGGCCCTCGCTGGTGGACGTGGTCGTGAGGACTGCGGCGGTGCCGTTATTGATGGCTCTCACTTCCGCGCCGGCTACCACCGCCCCCGAGGGGTCAACGATGGTGCCGTTAATCGCGCCTCTGAAGGTTTGGGCATGGCTGAAGCCAGCTACTAATAGGATGACCACCGCGTATCTGAGAAAATGCCGCATACTGTCCTCCCTTTTGTTCCCCAACATTTGTTAGTGATGTTCCTGCTTTGGGTTACCTAAGTCACGTATGGGGCCAAAGTGGAATGATCCGCTAAGATTTGTAGTTTCAATCATATAACCGAAGTCGACGACAGCGATGGATACGTCCTATGGAACTCAATTCGTTTGAATATATGAAAAACTGTATGTAAAGAGTCTTTCGCTACGGAAATTCACCGGACACCGAGTTACCTCGACTGGCACTTTTGATCAAGTCCTGGGACGTGGTAGGTTCGCCACGGGAACCATCTTCATTTGAGACTTCGATGCGTCTGACCACGCTTACAACTTTGCTGCTGAGCTTCGCGCTGACCCAGCCTTTGCAGGCCCATCACATTAAGCAAAGTGCGGCAAAGGAGATGCCAGTCACCACGTCTTCGCCCAAGGCCCGGGAGTTGTTTCAGCGGGCGCTGACCGACTACGAGAATCTTTATCTGGAGCGCGCGAATATCGGATGGCGGGCGGCGGTCCAGGCCGATCCCAACTTCGCCCTGGCCTGGGTCTTTATTGCCTACAACAGCACCGATCCGGCAGAGGCGAATACTGCGCGGGAAAAAGCCGAGCTACTCGCCGCCAAAGCCTCGCCTGGAGAACGCCTCCTCGTTCAGTGGATCACCGGGGTGAAGGAGAACAACTTTATTGCCGGCATCTCGGCCATGAACGACATGCTGGAGATGTTTCCCAAAGACAAGCACCTGGCCTACATGGCCGGCAGCTGGTTGATGGGGCAGAACAGCTACGAGCAGGCGCAAAAGACGCTGCAGGAGGCGCTCCTCATCGACAAGAATTATCCTCCGGCCCTGAACGATATGGCGTATTGCTACGCACAAAGCCGCGAATATCCTAAGGCCTTCGAGATGATGGAGCGCTATGTCGCGGTGCTGCCCTCGCTGCCCAATCCGCAGGATTCCTATGCCGAAATCCTGCGTATGTCGGGCAACTTCGACGGCGCGCTCGAGCACTACCGGGCGGCGCTGAAAATCGATCCCTGGTTCGTCTACTCGCAACTCGGCCTGGCCGACACTTATGCGTTGATGGGCAACCAGACGCAGGCGCGGCTGGAATACGACAAGGCCATGCAGAATGCGTATACCGCCGGCGACCGCTTGTCTTACGCGCTGCAGAGCGCCACGACCTGGGCGCGCGAGAACAATCTTGCGGAGGCCGACAAAGCGTTTGACCAGGTGGCGGAAAAGGCTCACGCCCTGGGATTCGAGCTGACCGAAGCGCAAGCTCACCGCATGATGAGCCTGTACCAGAACGACGATGCCGAGGCCTTGAAGCATCTGGCATCAGCCGAAAGTGCGCTGACCCATCCGACGGCCGCTAGTATTTCGCAATCCGACCGGCAGGACGAGCACGCCAGAATCTTGCGCTACCGCGCGGTCCGCGCCGACCATGTTGGCAACCACGAGCTGGCCGCGCAAACCCTGCAGCAACTTGAAACCATGGCCGGCGGGGCGCGCAGCGCGGTGGTGCAGAGTTCGTATCATGGCGCTGCCGGAACATTGCTGATGAGCCAGCAGAAAATTCCGGAAGCGATCGCCCACCTCGAAGAAGATGAAGATAATCCCTACTCGCTGGAATTGTTGTCGCGTGCCTACACCATCACCCACGCCAGCGAAAAAAAACACGAAGTCGAAGTCAAACTGCGGGCCAGCAACATGCCCACGATGGAACAAGCCATGGTGGTCCCGGCCGTCCGCTCCCGTCGCCCCGACGGGGAGTAAGGCAGTCGGCAGTCGTCAGTCGTCAGTCTTCGGTCGTCAGCCGGTCTTAAGTCTTTCGCTGACGACCGACGACTGAAGACTGACGACTGTTTTGTGGTAGGCTCCACTTCTCATGACGGACGTCAAACGCGAACGCCGTTCCGGGCAGCGCGTCTCCGCGCGGGTGCCGGTCGCGATCAAAGCCCAGAAGGGGACGGTCGAGACCACCGGTTTCACTCGTGACTTGAACGCCGGCGGCATCTTTCTTTATACCGACTCGCGCATCGTGGCCGGAAGCGAGTTGGAGATGGTTCTGATTCTCCCGCCCGAAATTACCCACGGCGAAAAAAAGTGGGTATGCTGCCGGGCCTCGGTGGTAAGAGTAGAAGATAGCGAAGACGGCGGAGACTTTGGCGTAGCCGCCAGCATCCGGAGCATGGAGATCCTGCCCGAAATCCCCAGCTAGATTTTCGACCCGGACGATTTGATGGAGCACCCCGTCCCGCGCGCCTGGCGGAGCGGGATCGACGGGCGCCCGGTCCGCCCTCAAAAAAACCTGGAAATAGATGAAATTCTTGGTGACATGTGCATCACTTTTGGTGCAATATTGCAAACCGTTGCATGGCGCTGGTTCAAGGAATCTCCCATTCAGCCGATGGAAACCTTATAGAAGTTGCTGAAGCAGGCGATTTCTGAATTGCACCGACGATTTCGAACCCCTCGGACGGCCCGTATGTGGCTTGAAAAATTGTTTACCGGCGTATTGCGTGTGCTCACCCCGCTGGGGGCGCGCTACATCCAGCCCTCATTCGCGCAGCGGATTTACCTGCTGTGGATTTTCCGCAACTTCAACGTGCTGCCGCTGCAGGTGCTGACACCGCGCCAACGCCGGGTGATTGACGCCCTCTGTGTCGAGCCCCGCTTCGTCCCTCTGAGCGAGAGCGACGGATGGGAAGCCCCCATCATTGGAACCCTGGAACGCCGCCCGCCGATTGCCCCGTCGCCCGCCCGCGGCAAAGCCCGGGTCACCGACGCGGTGTCGCCGTTTGCCACAGATCTCTCGAACGCAGAGCGCAGGTAGTTGGTCTTGAGGGCGGACACTCTTGTCCACCGCCTTTGACTTGTGGTGGATGGCTAAAGGGTCAGGTATTAGGACGAGATCAACTTCAAACTCTGGACAAACGGTGTCCGCTCGACATTCAGCCAAGCCAGCAGAGTAGCTGCCCGCTTCGAAAAAACAATTTTCAACTGCACTATCTGCTTCGATGGCCGCTGTGGATGCCGTCTGCGATCCCCTGTGTTATATTCGATGACGTTATTTGCAGTCAGCTGATCAAGTGGTTCCGGCAGCAGCTTCCCGGCTGCAGCATGAAGCGATCGCCCGCAACCCGCGACAGGATCAGCGGGTCCCCGGGGCTGAAACTCAATCCAGAGACGGGCGCGTAGCTCAATTGGCAGAGCAACTGACTCTTAATCAGTAGGTTGAAGGTTCGATTCCTTCCGCGCTCACCAACCACCATACAGTTGGCAACTTTGCGAGGGCGGGACACAGGCCGGGTCCGAAGATCGGCGCTGGCGGTCCGTGACGCACCACCCTGTGGCATAGGTCGAGAATTTTGATACGCAGCGTTTGAGGCCTGGATGAAAACCAGAGTACGATTTGTTCATGACGCATGACGACAAAGAGCCTCAGAATGACTTCTGGAAGGAGTTTTTAGAGATTCTTTCAATACCTTTCGTGCGGTCCGTCGCAGAAGGGTTCTACGGGAATATCCGCCGGGCAACATCTCTCGTTCAAATGCCAAGCGTGCTTTTTAGCTTTATGGAGGTCGACAATTACTTTTTTAGGAGCTTTGAGTCGTCCGTGCAAGAACATTGGGTACCAGGATCGGGCTGTCAGACGTTCATGCAAAAGTATTACGCGGAACAACCTAACTTCAAGGTTACGGAGCACCAACCGGATTTAGGGGAGCGTATCAAAAAGCGGTTCGACAGAACTTTCGCGAATCCCAGTTATGGTCCATTCTTGCATACCTCGATGCAAGTCCTTTATTCGGCGGCAATCTCAGCAAGCTGGACTGCACTGGAGTGCCTGGCCGCTGATACTCTGGGTAACCTCATTGAACGAACAACCCCTGCCCCTCGCGCAGACCGCGATAGGTTCTCTCGATCAGCAAGAACCTGGTGAGCTGACTCGAAGCAAATATCCGTGGAATTGGCGGCGCGCGAGCTATGGGTTTGATCTGCGTGACTGCCTGGGAACCATTTTGAAACCCAAATTCGAATTTACGAGCATCTCTGGAATTCAGAAGGCGTTCAAGGTTTTCGTGCCTACCGATGACTTCATACAAAAAGTTCTTGCCGACCCTCTCTTAGGAGACTTGGAGGCGACACGGCACCTCATTGTTCATCGAGCGAGCAGAGTGGACGAAGAGTACAAGAAGCGCGTGAAGTCGGATCTGGAGATTGGCTCAGTGCTTGCGTTCACCGAAGATCAAGCTTTTATCTTTTCAAATGTGGCTGAGCGCGCCGGGACTGGACTGCTGGCCTTCGTGAACGATTGGTTTATGAAGAAGAGGGCACCGACGAGCAAGACAACCCGCACATCGGGTTGATAGCGAATAAAAAGCCGAAGCATGGTGGACTGCTCTCCGTGGACGAGGGGTGCAAGCGCGCGCTGCTGATCGCCGCCGCGATCCTTGCGAGCGGAGACTCGTGGAGGTACCATTCCGAGAACCGTGCGACAGTAAGCTAGCCATGAAAGCCCTTGCAGGAGAAATGATCAAACAATGACCGCACTATCTGCGTCTGCATTTCGTGGTGGTGAACGACAAAAGATGGTCGGTGAGTGGGAGCAACTCGATCTTCTTGGCAAGGGTGGACGGGGTTCGGTTTACCGGGCGCGCACCCCGAAAAGACTTCAAGAGCGCTCTTTGGCACTCACAGCGATTACCAATAACATACCTTTTGGTGCTATCGACCACGACGAGAAAAGGAAGTCGGCCAACTTGGCTCCCGCCGTTTGGACTTATGCTCGACCCGAGGACTCACGTGACTTTGGGGCACTGAAAATATTTAAGAAAGACCCCGATAAAGTAAAGGCAGATCAGGCACAAGCTCGGTTCGGGAATGAGTTGTCTGTTCTGCGGGAAAATCGGCAAGGTCTGATCCGATTGCTCGATAGCGATGAAAAAGCAGGATGGATGGTGACGGAGTTTATGGCTGGGGGCACCCTCGAAGAGCATCCCAGCATATTCAGGGGTGACGCTGGCCGAGCTCTCAAAGCCTTTTCTTCATTAGTTAGAACCGTCGCGTCCCTACATGAAAATGAAATTGTTCATCGAGACATCAAACCCGCCAACGTTTTCATCGGTGACGATGGCAATTTAGTGCTCGGGGATTTTGGTATTGTCTACTTGCCGGATCAAGTTGAACATGTGACGGTCACCGACGAACGCGTCGGGTCAAGAGATTACATGCCACCATGGGCTGATCTGGGGGAGCGATTCAACGACGTTCAGCCTAACTTTGACGTCTACATGCTGGGCAAGCTTTTGTGGTGTATGGTGTCGGGACGATTGAAACTGCCGCGTGAAAACTTTAGGCGCGATCAATACAACCTTGTGATTAGGTTCCCCGATGATCCGCAAATGTATGAAGTAAATACGCTGCTGGAAAAATGTGTTGTCCCGGAGCCTGAAGACTGCCTTTCGTCTGCGCAGCAATTGTTGCCGCTAGTTGAGAACTCCCTAAAACGCTTGGGGAAAGGCGGTCAGCTGCTCGGTAAAGGCATACCCAGGCCGTGCCGAATTTGTGGCGAAGGCTTCTATCAACCTCACGAACAAAGGAACCTTTCTCTTCGACTTTGGCGCGAGGGTTCAGACACGCTTCCAGTTCCAGTGCGACCTTTCATCTGCGGAAGTTGTCATCACATCGAGTTTTTCAATGTGGGTGGATGACTTTTGGTAACAACTTGGTATCAAGTAAGCCCGTTCCTGCCTTCTCTTGACCGTGGGAACCGCGCCGGAAGCCTTTGTTTACAGCGGGTCGGTCACGTGGACGGCAATCAGTAGGTTGAAGGTTCGATTCCTTCCGCGCTCACCAACTAAACCGTGGCATCCGCGGAAATTAACCAGAAATTCGTCCCGGACTCACAAGGGTCCACGTTTCCCGCACTGTGCCCCGATTTGTGCCCAACCAGCCGCGAAAGTGATTTCCGGTTGACACTACTCTCTATCGTTTTATAATGATTCTTATCCGATAATTATGCGTTCCACCCATGAACAGTTCCGTGAACTGGCCGAGAAGCACGGCCTGGCGGTCACGCACCAGCGTCAGGTGGTCTATGAGGCGGTTATCGCTTCCCACGGACACTATTCCCCGGAAGAAGTTTACGCCGCGGTGCGGCGTCGCATTCCATCCATTTCCCTGGCTACGGTCTACAACAATCTGCGGCTTTTTATCGAGTGTGGCTTGCTGCGAGAGGTCACTCCGCATGCGGCCACCTTGCGCGTGGACGGCAATCTCAAATCTCATCACCACCTGGTTTGCTCCCGCTGCAAATCGGTGCAGGACATTGAAGGAGAATTCATCGATTTCAACCGGCTATCCCGGCATCTGCCGGATGGCTTTGATCTGACGCAGCCGCTGGTCGAGGTCTTTGGCCTCTGCCGGCGCTGCAGCGCCAAAAAGTAATTTTTCACGCAGTACTCATTCAAGATTCGAAGGACGGAAATATATGGAAAATACACTCGCGACTTCATCGGGGAGCGTTTCCCCCGAGACTCAGGACAAAAGCACCAAACCCGAATCCAAATGCCCGTTCAACCACGGAGCGTCCACACCCACGAACCGAGACTGGTGGCCGAATCAGGTGAACCTGAAGGCCCTGCATCAACACTCTCCGCTGTCTGATCCCATGGGTAAGGAGTTCGACTACGCCAAGGAATTCAAGAGTCTTGATCTGAATGCCGTGATCAAAGACCTTCACGCCTTGATGACCGACTCGCAGGATTGGTGGCCGGCCGACTTCGGCCACTACGGGGGACTGTTCATCCGCATGGCGTGGCACAGTGCCGGCACCTACCGCATCGGCGATGGCCGCGGCGGCGCCGGAGCCGGGCAGCAGCGTTTTGCGCCGCTCAATAGCTGGCCCGACAACGTGAACCTCGACAAGGCGCGGCGGCTGCTCTGGCCGATCAAGCAGAAATACGGACGGAAAATTTCCTGGGCCGATCTGATGATCCTCGCAGGCAACGTCGCTCTCGAGGATATGGGATTCAAGACGTTTGGCTTCGGCGGCGGGCGGGCTGATGTCTGGGAACCCGAAGAGGTGAATTGGGGACCGGAAGGCACGTGGCTGGCCGACGAACGCTACAGTGGCGATCGTGATCTTCAGAGACCTCTCGGCGCGGTTCAGATGGGTCTGATTTACGTGAACCCGGAAGGACCCAACGGAAAGCCCGACCCCATTGCAGCGGGCAGGGACATTCGCGAAACCTTCAAGCGCATGGCCATGAACGACGAAGAAACCGTCGCACTGATCGCCGGCGGGCATTCTTTCGGGAAGACCCACGGCGCTGCTATCCCCGCTGACTACGTGGGCGCCGAACCGGAAGGCGCTGACATTCAGGACCAGGGTTTTGGTTGGAAGAATAAATTTGGTAAAGGCTTTGGTGCTGACACCATCGGCAGCGGTCTCGAGGTCACCTGGACCACGACGCCGACAAAGTGGAGCAACAACTTCTTCGAAAACCTTTTCAAATACGATTGGGAACTGACCAAGAGTCCGGCCGGTGCGAATCAATGGACGCCGAAGAATGGCGCCGGCAACGGCACGGTGCCGGATGCGCATGATCCCTCGAAGAAGCACGCGCCATCCATGCTGACCACGGATCTCGCGTTGCGCTTCGATCCGGCATACGAAAAGATTTCACGCCGCTTCTACGAGCATCCGGACCAGTTCGCGGATGCATTCGCCCGGGCGTGGTACAAGTTGACCCACCGCGACATGGGCCCGATTGTCCGTTATCTCGGGCCTCTCGTTCCGAAAGAGACGCTGCCCTGGCAGGATCCCATCCCCGCGGTGAATCATCCGCTGGTCAACCAGCAGGACGTTGCTGACCTCAAGGCGAAGATCCTCGCGTCGGGCTTGTCCGTCTCCCAGTTGGTCTGCGACGGCATGGGCGTCGGCGTCGACCTTCCGCGGCTCTGACAAGCGCGGTGGAGCGAACGGAGCGCGCATTCGTCTGGTGCCGCAAAAGTTCTGGGAGGTGAACCAGCCGACGGAACTGGGGAAGGTGCTGGAAAAGCTCGAAGCCATCCAGAAGGAGTTCAACTCGTCCGCGTCTGGCGAAAAAAAGATTTCGCTGGCTGACCTGATTGTTCTCGGCGGCGATGCGGCGATCGAGAAAGCCGCGAAGAACGCCGGGCACGACGTGAAAATTCCTTTCACGCCGGGACGCATGGACGCGTCGCAAGAGCACACAGATGTGGAGTCCTTCGAGCCGCTCGAACCGGCCGCTGATGGGTTCCGCAACTATGCTCGCGGCAAGCAGCGCCAGTCGGCTGAGGAGTCGCTGGTGGATCGGGCGCAGCTGCTGAAGCTGACCGCGCCCGAGATGACCGTCCTCGTGGGCGGCCTGCGCGTGCTTGGCGCCAATGCCGGAAAGTCCTCGCACGGCGTCTTCACCAAGCGGTCCGAGACGCTGACCAACGACTTCTTCGTCAACCTGCTCGACATGAATACGAAGTGGCAGCCGTCCAATCACTCGAACGGCTCTGGAGACGTCTACGAGGGACGCGACCGGAAGACCGATGCGGTCAAGTGGACTGCCACGCGCGTCGATCTCCTCTTCGGTTCGCACTCCCAGCTGCGGGCACTCGCGGAGGTCTATGCGTCTGACGACTCGAAGGAGTCGTTCGTGAAAGACTTCGCGGCGGCGTGGACCAAGGTGATGAACCTTGATCGCTACGATCTGGCCTGAGGTCGTATAAATCGAAGGGTGGCCCACTCAAGCCCGCTTTCGGCTTGAGTGGGGCATTTCTCAGGTGGACGAAATCTTCCCGCCGCTGGTTCCTGTGACTGCCGCAGTAATCAGCATTGATTTTTGAGAAACCCGAGGAAAGGCGAAGCGTTCAGCTAACCTTCGGCGCCTGGAAATCAGGGAACAGCCCGTCTGGCGCCAGCATTGTTCGGCCGGAGGCACCGGCGGTTCGGAGGAGCTGAACTAAACTCCGGCAGCGTGACCCTTGCTCAGTTTGCGGTCTGACTTCGCTGCGTACATCTGATGGTCTGCGCCATCGAGCAGGTTGTCGAGAGTCTTGCCTTCCGTCCACTCCGCCACCCCGATGCTGAGGCTCAGCTCGAATTTCTCGAGGTGTCCTGCCCGGTTCCAATCCGCCAAACCGGCTCTGACTCGTTCCACCACGTGCCGGGCGTCGGCGCAGGAAGTGTCGGCCAGGATAATCAGGAACTCGTCGCCACCGTAACGAAACACGGCGTCCGATCCGCGAACGGAATGCTTCAGTAGCGCCGCGGTGTTGGCCAACACCACGTCGCCGGTCAAGTGTCCGAAGCGGGTGTTCACGGCTTTGAACTGGTCCACGTCAATCAACATAAGCGTGAGCGGCTTGCGGGAACGCCGGGCCTGACTCATGAAACGATTAGCCATCTCTTCGAGAGACTGACGGTTGTAGATCTCGGTCAGCGGGTCGGTAAAGGATTGCTGCTGCACCAGTTCCTGCTGAATGGTTCGCGAGATCAATTCTTCGCGCAGGCGGCGAATTTCCATGCGCCGGGAGACCAGGTAGGTGTTGAGCAACGTCAGCAACACCACCAGCCCGAGCACCAGGGGCCGCGATACGGTGAGTTCGAAGTGAATGTTGCCTTCCTTGAGGAAGGCGGCGGGAAAAAGGACGGCGCAGAGCCCGGCGCCGACCAGCAGGCCGGCCAGGGAAATGATCACCCACAGCTCTCCATCCCGCTTTTCCAGCTGCGAGAGCTGTTGGCTGACCCGTGCCAAGACAGTTTCTGTTTGTCTATGCATTACGCCCAGGCGCTTCGAAAATCGCGATCTAGCGTGACAGTTTAGCCTTTTCTAATGCTTCGCGCCCCGGTACGAAAGTAATGAAAAAAAGAGGGAAATAGGCCATGAGTCATGCTGTGTGGGGCGGAGACTCTTTTCCGCCGCTTTTGAATTGGACTTTTACTGCTGTCGGGCTGGCAGCGATCAACAGCCAGAATGAAGGTCAGATCAAAGGCAGGGTTACGGGCAGAATCAAAGGCAACTTCAAAAGCACCGGGCGAGGGCGCCCGCCCCACATGTTTGGTGGTTGTCGCGGAGCTATGCGAAACTGTTGATCCCGAGAAGGCATCGAAGGGCCCTTAGCTCAGCGGTTAGAGCAGTGGACTCATAATCCATTGGTCCCAGGTTCAAATCCTGGAGGGCCCACCAACCAAGTTTTCCAGGACCAGCGATGAAGCTAGCCGGTCCGCTTGCGGCTCGCTCGCCGGGGCTTCGGCTTGTTCTTGCCCTTGAGATTGAGCGCCACTGCCGCGCGGATGAGATCCTTCAAGGCCGCCTCATCGACCTTGTCGCCTTCGTGTATGTCGATGGCGCGCCTCACATTTCCGTCGAGGCTGGAGTTGAATAGACCTGCAGGGTCCTTTAGCGCAGCTCCCTTGGCAAAGGTCATCTTGACGACGTTCTTGTACGTCTCTCCCGTGCAGACGATGCCGCCGTGGGAAAAAACGGGAGTCCCCATCCACTTCCACTCTTCGACGATCTCGGGGTCTGCCGCGTGTACGATTCCGCGCACTTTCGCGAGCATCTTCCCGCGCCAGTCCGCTAGTTCCTTGATCTTCTCGTCGATCATTACAGAGGCAGATTCCACCGCGACCGTCCCTTTCATGTACAACTCCAACTCTTACCCTGTTGATTCACAAATTTATTGGACACTCTCCGGCAAGGCCCAGGCAAACCAAACACTGCCACTGCCGGTCAGCACGTATTGCCGTTTGTCCAGTTCATAGGTGATCGGAGAAGTCTCCATGCGGACACTGGTTCCGGCATGCCACAACGTCTTGCCGTTGCTGGTATCGAGAGCCAGGACGTTGCCGGTAATGTCGCCGGTGAAAGTCAGTCCTGAATCGGTGGTGAGCACGCCTGCGAAGGCGTCGTTTCCGATATCGTGACTCCAGCGAATCTTGCCGGTCTGGTAGTCGATGGCTTCGATGACTCCTTTGCTCCAGACGTCATAGTCCGCGCCAGCCCAACCGTAGGTGCCATCGGCGGGCTTGGCAAAGTAGATGGACCAGCTGGGGTGGGCGGAAACGATGAACAGTCCGGTCTTGGGATCGAAACTCGGCGAGCGATAGTTGGTGAGACCGCCTTCGTCGGGCGCGATCAAGCGGCCATCCGGGGCCGGTTCTTTGGCGGGATTCGGAATCGGCCGGCCTTCTTTATCCAGGCCGAGGGCCCAGTTCACCGGCCCGTAAGGTACCGTGAGCAGATTCTTTCCGTTGGTGCGGTCGAGGACGAAGAAATATCCGTTGCGCGATGTCTGCATCAGCAGCTTTCGCGGTTGTCCTCCGAAGTCGGTGTCCACCAGCACCGGAGTTTCGGCCGCGTCCCAATCGTGGGTGTCATGCGGAGAGACCTGGAAAGCCCAGGCAAGTTTTCCGGTGTCAGGGTTGAGGGCCACGATACTGCAGGTGTAAAGATTGTCGCCGGGCCGGGTCTTGCCGGTCAGCACCGGGGTCGGATTGCCGGTTCCCCAGTAGATCAGGTTGAGGTCCGGATCATAGGTGCCGGTCATCCACGTCATGCCTCCCGTGGTTGCATTCGGAGTGCCGGCGGGCGGGGTGCTGTTCCACTGCCACTGGGTCTTGCCGGTCTCTGGGTCGATGGATTTAAGAAATCCGGGCAGGTTATCGAAATCGCCGGAGACGCCGACGATCACGTGATCGCGCACTACCAGCGGTGCCATGGTGGTCCAGTATCCTTTGGCAACATCGGCCACCTGGACATTCCACCGGACCTCGCCGTTCTTCGCGTTAAGGCAAATGAGGTGCGCGTCGGGAGTGAGAAAGTACAGCCACTCCTTGTACATCGCGACCCCGCGATGGCCGATGTGGAGGCCTTTGTTGGACGGATAGGTGTAGTGCCAGATCTCGTGGCCCGAACGCGCATCCAGCGCCCAGACGTTGTCCGGCACCGTGAAGTAAAGCACCCCGTTGACCATAAGAGGCGAAGACTTCATCGTCGCTCCCTGACCTGTCTGGAACGCCCAGGCCAGCCCCAGCGACGAAACATTCTGCGGAGTGATCCGGGTCAGCCGGCTGTGGCGCTTGCCGGAATAGTCCCCGTGATAGCTCGGCCAACTGTCGGCGGGAGGACTGGCGATCGTCGCCGGATCGAGACCCTGCGCCAGAAGGCGGCCAGAAAAGACAAAGATCAGGATGAGCAGGGAAAGATGAAGACTTGTTTTTCTTTGGAAGCAATCTATGGTTCGCAATCAGTTTCGCTCCTAGCGCAGCGTTTGCAGGTACGCCATCAAGTTGTGAACGTCGTCGTCGGTGTACTTTCCAAGTAACTCGACATGAACTTCGGCGGGTGCGTGGACCGCGTACTTGACCTGGCTGGCCGGCCAGGACTGGTACCATCCGGCATCGTCGGTCAGGCCAATGGTGAACTCGTCCCGGTATGAGAGTTTGCCGGAGACCGCCTGGCCGGATGGCAAAGTAACCGTGACCGTCGCGGGGGCGTCTTTGGGATAGAGCATCCGCTTTTCCAGGTCCAGTCCGCGAAGACGCCCGGCCAGTCCTGCCAGATCGCCGGTCGGCGAATGACAGGTCGAGCAAGTCCCCGCGCCATTGAAATATTGTCTTCCCGCCTCGACGTTGCCGGTTTGAAGGTCGCTGACCTCCACCCCGCGGCGTCCGCCGGGGTGCGAGTCGGACTTGATCTTCTGGGCATGAAGGAAAGCGGCTAACTCCGATATCTCCTGCGGAGAGAGCTTGAAAGCCGGCATGCCCTTTGCGGGGCGTCCGTTAAGTACGACCGTACCGATCTTATTGCCGCGCACGTCACTCGAAACGAGGTCTGAATGCAGCAGGTCCGGGCCGCTTTCACCACCGCCGCCGTCGCGGCCATGACAAAACGCACAGTCCTGGCCGAATAAAGACTTGCCGCGCTCCACCACCGCGGGCGGAGCAGCCTGCGGGACAGGTTTAGTCGCTTTTGTCTGCCCATGCAGCATCGGGACAGTGATGAGCACGGCGCCTGTTGCCAGCGCTTTCAGTCGGAGTCCGAAAGCGGATGAACCACCTGTGATCGAACGAAGACAGCCCACGATATCCCCTTTCAACGAGCTGAATCGAAAGGGAAGTCTAGCCTCCAAAGAGTAGGACTGCAACGTTTATAGCTTAATGTAGGCGCGAGCGCCCTCGCTCGTGCGCGGCCGTCCGGGGGGCTGCCGCACGAGCGGGGGCGCTCGCGCCTACATAAAAATCCCGCCTCTATCCCATTTTTGGCAGTGTTGGATGTACACTCTGCGGTCTATGGATAAACTATCGCGGCGCACGATTTTGAAGGGTGCTCTCTCGGGAGTTGCAGCGGCTTCGGTCCCGTCCCTGTCGTGGTCGGAGCAGACCGCTCCGGTGAAGCGCAAAGGACGGATCAAGCAGTCGGTCTCGCGCTGGTGTTACAAAGATATTCCGCTCGACCAGCTTTGCGCCTACTCGGCGCAGATTGGCTGTAAGGGCATTGACCTGCTCAAGCCGGAGGAATACGAGGTTCCAGGGCGTTACGGACTGGTGTGCTGCATGGCTTACGCCGGGGGTGGCGAACTGACGAACGCCATGAACCGGGTCGAGAACCACGCCGCGATCGAGGAAGGGTTTCGCAAGAATATCCCGCTGGCGGCCAAGGCCAAGATTCCGAACGTGATTACATTTTCCGGCAACCGCAACGGAATGTCTGACGAAGAGGGCGCCAAGAACACGATCGCTGGACTCAACCGGGTGAAGAAGATAGCCGAGGACAACGGTGTCGTCATCTGCCTGGAACTGCTCAACAGCAAAGTGAATCACAAGGACTACATGTGCGACCACACCGCCTGGGGAGTGCAGGTGGTGCAGGCGGTGAATTCGCCGCACGTCAAGCTGCTCTACGATATTTACCATATGCAAATCATGGAAGGAGACTTGATCGCGACCATCCAGGCGAACATCCAGTGGCTGGCTCACTTCCATACCGGCGGCGTTCCCGGCCGCCACGAACTCGACGGCACCCAGGAAGTGCAGTGGGATGGCGTAATGCGCGGCATCGCCGCCACCAGTTTCCAGGGATATGTGGCGCACGAGTTCGTGCCCACGCGCGATCCGCTGACGTCGCTGCGCGAAGCGGTGGATTTGTGCGATGTGTAGATCGGGTCGTTTCGAGTTCCTGTCATCCTGAGCGCAGCAACTGCTTCGCTTCGCGAAGCAGTTGCATAGTCGAAGGACCCCTATGGTTTCCACCGACGCGTCCGGGCAACGGTGTTATATCGTCCCCTACAAGATTGATACAGCACACCAGAAGGTAGGGGTCCTTCGACTGCGCTCAGGATGACAGGGTGTGCAGAACCCCTTGTTCTCTACCTTGTGAGATAATTTTCCTGCACGAATTGTGAGGAATTTCATGGCTGAACACATGGTCTTTTGCGTCAAGCTGAAGAAGGAACTTCCTGGACTGGATGAGCCTCCGTTCGACACAGAACTGGGCCAGAAAGTGTATGACAACGTCTCCCTCGAAGCCTGGAAGGGATGGACGGAATTCTGCAAGATGTTGCTGAACGAGTATCGGCTTAACCCCGCCCGCCGCGAGGACCAGACCGCGATCGTCAAGCAGATGGAACAATACTTTTTCGGCGAAGGCGCAGCCCCGCCGAAAGAGTACGTGCCTCCCGCCTCGACGTAACTAAATCAAGCAAACGCGAGTCATTCCGGACCTGCTATTTATACATTGGTTACTGCACTATTGTTTGTGCAATTTTCATCACCTCGTAACATTCGCTTGTTACAACTTGGGTGATGAGTTCCGCCGTCTATGACACGCTCATCCTCTCTGACCTGCATCTGGGTTCGGAGATCAGCCGCGCGGAGCAGGCCACGCGGATGCTGCGGGAAAACCGTTTCCGGCGACTGATCCTGCTGGGCGACATTTTTTCCGACCTCAACTTTGGCCGCCTGACCAAGCCCCACTGGAAGTTCCTCGGCTACATCCGCAAACTCTCCAATCCCAAGCGCGGCATTGAAGTGGTTTGGGTCGAAGGAAATCACGATCGCGGGCTGAGCGACATCATGTCGCACCTGGTCGGCGTGAAAGTTTATGAAGAATACGAGTGGGAGTTTGATGGCCACCACCACATCGCCATTCATGGCCATCAGTTTGACCGGTTTGCGGTCAACAATCTGCTTCTGAGCAACGTGGGAACTCTGATTCATCTGTACCTGCAGAAGCTGGATTTCAAAGGCAAGACCTTCTCGCGTTTTCTGGATCGCTTGAATGCCCGCTGGTTGCGGCTTTCCGCGAAAGTGGCGTCGGGCGCCATACTGCACGCCCGGGCGCGCCAGGCTGATCGGGTCTTCTGCGGCCACACTCACCAGGCACAATTCTGCGAACGCGACGGCGTGGCCTACTACAACTCCGGTAGCTGGACGGATTTTCCGCCGACCTACTTGACCATTGATTCCGACGGAGTTCGCATTCACGAATATCCCGAACAGACTGAGGTCCATCAGGGCAACGCGAATCGACTCCGAGTGCTGGCTGAACGACTCAGACTTCCTGGAAGAGACCGAATACCAGAACGTGGGCTGAGGCAGAGCGCCCGCTCCGTGACCTCCTCAGCAGATCTCAGAAGTGCAGAACAATTCCGGTAGACAGTCGAAAATTATTCTGCGTACCGCTGAAGAAACGGGTCTGCAGCAGGTCGCCTTGCACCCGCCAGCCAATGCCGTGAATCAGGCGATAGTCGATGCCTCCGCCCAGGGCCGTGGCAAACGAAGTATCGGACTCGGAAAAACCTGATGCGCTGTCGTGTATGTGCGAAGCTCCGAACAGGGCTTCCGCAAAGGGCGTGAATTTTCCGACAGGTACAGACACCCGCGGACCCAGCACCACGGAATTCACGTTGGTGTTGACCTTGAACGCCGAAACAGCCGAGACGTCCTGTGAGCCGTAGAGGCCGCTGAAATCAGCCACGAACCCGACCCAGGGAAGGACTCTGCCTTCCAGAGACCCGTTCCAGCCGTTGAGGTTGGTGCGGCCGGCAGAGGAAAAGTCGGCGCTGCCATAGGAGTATCCGAAGAAGACGTTGCCTCGCGTGGGGATTTGAGCAAGTGCGGCAGTCGGCAGCAGCAGGAGAATGAATGCGATCGTCGTGAGTTTAGGCAGAGTAATTCTCATGATGGTTTTAGATGTGATTGGATTGGCGGTGGTTGTGTAGGCGCGAGCGCCCCGCTCGTGCGGAAAACTAGCGGCCACGTGGGGACAGCCGCCCTCGGCTGTCCGGCGGAGCGACGCTCGCTATTTTTGGGTGGCGGCAAAAGATCTGTCGAGCTTTGCTCGACCGGACAGCCGAGGGCGGCTGTCCCTACGTGGTTCGTGGCGCTGCCGCACGAGCGCGGGCGCTCGCGCCCACATTGTGGCGTTAATGCTCGCGTTGGAAGCGGTAGGGACCGCGGCGCTCGACGCGAAAATGCCTCCGCCACCTTCAGAAAGGCGCGGGCGGCGTGGGACAGGCTGGCGGCCTGGCGATAGACCAGACGCAATTTCCGGTGCAGACGCAACTCGCGTACCGGAATGTGAACCAGTTCGCCGCGGGCCAATTCACTTTCCACGCTGATTGCGGGCAGAAGCGCGACGCCGTTGCCCATGGCCACGAAGCGTTTGATGGCCTGCAGGGTGGGCAGCTCGATGTCCATGTGCAGCGGTGTCTTGTGGCGCTTGAATGCCTGGATCACTTTTTCGCGATAGGGAGAGGAGACGATGTGGGCGACGAACGACTCCGCGCCCAATTGCCGGATGCTGACCTGGGCTTCCCCGGCCAGCGGGTGCGTGGGCGGCACCACGAAAAGCAATTCGTCCAGATAAGCGACGATGGAATGCAGTTGCGGCTCCTGCGGATCATAGGTCAGGACGCCGAGTTCCGAGTTGTGGCGCAGCACGTCCCCCGGGAATGTGGCTGCCCAGCGAGCGCTGCACCGCGATGCGGATCATGGGATGCAGGCGGCGAAACTCGGCCAGCACCGGCAGCAGGTAGAGGGCGGTAAATTCGTTGGCGGCGATGCTCAGCTTGCCGCGATTCAACTGGCGCAGTTCTCCGAGCGCGCCGGTGGCATCGTCACGCAGATTGAGCAGCCGCTCGGCATACTCCTGCAGGACGCGTCCCGGCATCGGTGAGCAGGCCGTCGCGCGACGAGCGGTCGAAGAGAGGTTCGCCGACATCCTCTTCCAGCTTGTGAATCGACTGGCTCACCGCCGATTGGGTGCGGTGCAGCTTTTCCGCGGCCCGGGAAAATTTTCCCTCCCGCGCCACCGCCAGAAACACTTCCAACTGTCCCAGGTCCATATTTAGACTGCCTTAAGCTAATCTGCAATTAGTATTAGTATATCTTATTAAGTAAGCATCCTAATACTAATTCAACAATTATAAGATTTGCTACGGTGCGCATTCCACGTAGCATGAGCCTCGTCAGCTGCAGGAGGGCCTCGGCATGGAACGAGCACGGATCAGGGTATTCGACACCACCCTGCGCGATGGCGAGCAGTCGCCGGGATGCAGCATGAACGTGCAGGAAAAGCTGCGCCTGGCGCATCAGCTCGACCGCCTGGGCGTGGACGTCATCGAAGCCGGCTTCCCCATCGCTTCCGAAGGCGACTTTGCCGCGGTGCAGGCGATTGCGGCGACCATTCGGCGTCCCGTCATTGCCGGCCTGGCCCGCGCCTGCGCGCCGGACATCGAGCGCGCCTGGCAGGCGCTCAAAGGAGCAGCCCGGCCCCGCATCCATGTGTTCCTCGCCACCTCCGACATTCACCTGCAGTACAAGCTCAAGATTTCGCGCCAGCAGTGCCTGGAGCAGGCGCGCGATTCGGTTCGCCTGGCGAAGTCGTTGTGCGCGGACGTGGAGTTTTCTCCCGAGGACGCCACCCGCACCGATCACGAATTCCTGTACCAGGTCCTCGAAGCCGTGGTCGAGGCCGGAGCCACGACGCTCAATATTCCGGACACGGTCGGCTACAGCATGCCGGCTGAGTTCGGCGAACTGATTCAAAGTATTCGACAGCGAGTGCGGGGCATTGAGAACGTGACCATCTCCGCGCACTGTCACAACGATCTGGGATTGGCGGTGGCGAATTCGCTGGCCGCGGTGGCCGCCGGGCGCGCGCCAGGTGGAGTGCACGATCAACGGCATCGGAGAGCGGGCGGGCAATGCGTCACTCGAAGAAATCGTGATGGCCATGCGAGTCCGGCCGGACCGGTATGCGTACGACACCGGCGTCGTCAGCGAGCAGCTTTTCCCGGCCAGCCAGATGCTCAGTGAAATGACGGGCGTGCCGGTCCAGCCCAACAAGGCGATGACCGGGCGCAATGCTTTCGCGCATGAAGCCGGCATCCATCAGGACGGCATGCTGAAGAATCCTCTGACCTACGAAATCATGACCCCGCAATCGGTGGGCGTGCCGGATTCCAAGCTGGTTCTGGGCAAGCATTCCGGGCGTCATGCGCTGGGACTGCGCTGCGAACAGCTCGGGTTCCAGTTCGATCGTCGCGAGCTGGACGAAATCTATCGCCGGTTCGTGGTGCTGGCGGACAAGATCAAGCATGTGGAGGAACATCATCTGCTGGAATTGATTCAGCAGGTGCGCGGGGCCATGACATTCCGGGGAGCGAGTTCCCCGCGTCTAAACCAATTGTCATCCTGAGCGGAGTTGTCATCCTGAGCGAAGCCAGCCCATTCGCTTGCGAATGGGCCGGCGTAGTCGAAGGATCCCTATGGCTTCGCTACTGCTGAAATATTTGGGTTTTGCTCCTGCGGGTTTTGGCAACACACCTGTAAAGTTCATAGGGGTCCTTCGACTCCGCGGCAACTTCGCGTTGCGAAGCTGCTGCTCCGCTCAGGATGACAAGTTTTCCTCGCGGGGCCCTTCCGCCATACAATAAAGCGCCATGTTCCTCAACCTTACCGCCCTGCCCGGCGACGGTGTCGGACCGGAAGTTACCGACGAAGCCGTCCGCGTTCTGGAAACAATTGCTGAAACTTTTGGCCACAAACTCATCATCACTCGCAAACCGGTCGGGGGCGCCGCCCTTCTGGTCAGCAAAGACCCGCTCCCCGCGGAGACGCTGCAGGCCTGCCTGGCTTCGGGAGCGGTATTGCTGGGCGCCGTCGGTGGCCCGTCGTTCGATAATTTCCCCAGTCATCTGCGGCCGGAGAGCGGACTGCTGCGGTTGCGGCGCGAATTGGGCGTATTCGCCAACCTGCGGCCGGCGGTCTGCTTCGCCGGGCTGGAAGACTCCTCTCCGCTGCGAGCGGATCTTGGTGCGCGGCACCGATGTCATGATCGTGCGGGAACTGCTGGGAGGCATCTACTTCGGAGAGCCGCGCAGCACGCAGGGCACTCCCGGGCAATCGAGTGGCGATCGACACCATGCGCTACGGCGAGGCCGAAATTGAGCGCATCGCGAAAGTGGGTTTTGAGCTGGCGCGGTCGCGCCGCCGCAAGGTGACTTCCGTGGACAAGGCCAACGTTCTGGATTGCTCCCGCCTGTGGCGCGAAGTGGTGACCCGGGTGGGGCAGCAGTATTCCGACGTCAAGCTGAACCACATGTATGTGGATTCGGCGGCCATGGCGCTGGTGGCGCGTCCCGCGGATTTCGATGTGGTGCTCACGGAAAACATGTTTGGCGACATTCTTTCCGACCAGGCGGGCGCCGTCGTGGGATCGCTGGGGATGCTGGGCTCGGCCAGCATTGGAGGATCGGTCGGGCTCTATGAGCCGGTGCATGGCTCCGCGCCTGACATCGCCGGGCAAGGCATTGCCAATCCGGTGGGCGCGATTCTGGCGGCTGCGATGCTGTTGCGCTACTCCTTCAAGCTCGAAACCGAAGCGGCCTGCGTCGAGTCTGCCGTGGCTGCCGTGCTGGCAGCGGGATCCCGAACCAAAGATCTGGCGAAGACGGGTGAGAATGCTCTTAGTACATCCGCGATGGGGAAGAAAATTGCTGAAGCGGTCCGCGAGCGGGCGAAATCTGCGGGGCAGAAAGCGGCCAGCTGAATCCTCCTCCCATAATTGAACCCGCGCGGTAAGATTTCCACAGGATTTTTTCTGCTCGAACGCTGCGCGCCGGAACTTGAGGAGTAGGATTTCTTCAATAATATTTCCGCCCGAGAGGAGGCAGAAATGCTCTCCAAATGCGCCAACCCGGGCTGCCCGGCCACTTTTCTTTATCTGCATGAGGGAAAGCTGTTCCGCCTGGACAGCAGCATCGAGATTCTCATCCGTATCCCGGTGAGCGAAGTGACCAGGCCTTCGCGCCGCTTCGAATTCTTCTGGCTGTGCGATCAATGCGCGGCAGAACTGACGCTTGGGATACAACAAAGGAATTGGCATCACGGTTGTGCCCCTGCCCAAGCGGCTGGCCCGCGCGCAGACCGTGTAGGCGCGAGCGCCCGCGCTCGTGCGGAAAGTTACCACCGGCCACGTGGGGACAGCCGCCCCCGGCTGACCGGCGGAGCGAAGCTCCGCTATTCTCAGTGGCACAAAAATCTGTCGAGCTTTGCTCGACCGGACAGCCGAGGGCGGCTGTCCCCACGTGGTCGGTGGCGCTGCAGCACGAGCGGGGCGCTCGCGCCTACATCAGGCTACTTTGTTTTGTTTTTCCAGCATGGAGAGGAATTCGCGGGTGAGCTGTTCGTCCCAGTATCCCGAACGAGCTTCTTCGCGCATGGTGGCGGCCGCCTGCTCATGGCTGAGTGCCAGCTTGTAGGGTCGCGCCGTGCGCAGGGCGTCGTAGACGTCCACGACCTGCAGCACCCGCGCCAGCAGCGGAATCTCGCCCCGTTGCAGGCCGTCGGGATAGCCGCTGCCGTCAGAGTGTTCGTGATGACTGCGAATAATCGGCAGCACCAGCCGCAGTGATTTCAGGGGACGGCAGATAGTCTCTCCGGTGACGGGATGCTGCTTCATGATCTCCCATTCTTCCGGTGTCAGATTCGTGCCCTTTTTCAGGATGTCATCCGGCACGGCGATCTTGCCCAGGTCGTGCAGATACCCGCCGCGGCGCAGGGCCACGATGGACTCGGGATCGAGGCCGAGATGCCGTCCCAGGTTGCTGGCATGGCCGCGCCAGGCGGTCGCAGTGGCCTTCGGTATACGGGTCGCGACTCTCCACGCTCAAGCCCAGCGTGCACAGCACCGATTCCGCCGTCTCCAGTTCGTCGGTAAACTCCTTGAGCTTGAGCAGCGACTTGACCCGGGCGAACAATTCCTCGGGGAAGATCGGCTTGTGCAGAAAATCGTCGGCGCCGGATTCAATTCCCAGCACCCGGTCCTGACGATCGGTCAGGCCGGTGATCAGGACGAACGGGATCAGGCGGGTGGCAGGGTTCTCTTTGAGTTCCCGGCACAATTCGTACCCTGACTTGCCCGGCATGACCACATCCGAAAGAATCAGGTCGGGAGGGTGGCGCAGGATCTCAGCCTCGGCGTGAATGGCATCTGGAACCGCCACCACGTCGTAGCCGTGGGTGGCCAGCAACTCCTGCATCAGCCCCATGATGTCCTGATTGTCGTCCACCACGAGAATGCGACGGAGATCGCCGAAGGGACACGTCCCCCATGTCTTTGTAAGACACGGAGCGGGAGGAGTAAATGGTTGTCGGTAGTTTCTGCGGGAGGCTCATCATCCAGCCGGAGCTGACATTAGCTATTGTAAACGATTTCCCGGGGCCGCGAGGCCCTCCGAGTCCGTTCCCGATTGGGAACAAAATTGCGGCATATGTGTCGCGTGCCCTTGTTCCACACGCCGTCAGATGCATACGCTGGCAGGATGAGTCGTTCCCTATTTCCCATGCTGTTCGGGCTTGCGTTGCTCACCACCGCTGCTCCTGGCGCCGCCAAGCCGCACGTCATAAATTTCGGCAAGTCGACCGCGATCAAGTGGTGTGTGGGAGCAAACGAAGGCAAGTGTCTCGACTTGAAGGTGCGCGCTCTCTATGTGGACGGCAGAGCTCGAGAATCCACGCTGGGCGCGTCCCATGAAATCACCGAGCGGCTCTTTGTGGTCCGCCGCGCTTTCCGCGTGAACGATGCTCTGCCCGGCGACAAGGCAACCGCGCCCGGGTGGGTGTGGCAGCGTGGAGGATGGTTGCTGGTGGACCGCACGACGGGTCACATCTCGTCGATTGCTCTGCCGGAATTCGATCCCTACTATTCTGTGGCGAGTTGGTATCGCGACTACGCCGCCTACTGTGGTGTCTCCGACGACGGCAAGAAACTTTTCGCCATCGTGTTCCAGGTGGGACGCCGCAAACCGGTGCTGAAAAAACCTCTCGGCGATGCCGGCGGCGATGATGATCCGGATTCGGAGTGCCCGTCGCCGGTTTGGGAGCGGCGTCCAGTGCGAGTGACTTTCGAACCTGATGAGAACCAGAAGACGACCTACTCGGTGCGCGGACACGCGGCGGATTTAGTGAGCGACGACGAGGCGGAGGAAGAGAAAGCTTCGCAATAAAAAAGCGGGAGGGTACGACTTAAGTCGTGCCGTGGTAGTGGCGGAACGTTTCGAGTTCAGTCGCTGGCGGCGACAGCAGGTCTCTCCACTTCGCTCGCTACGCTACGCTCCGGTGGGGATGAGAAGTCGGCGTTGTGGGTCGAGACTGAGGGCGCTACGGGGCCTGACTTCTGCTTCACGTAGCTGTATCCCGCCAGCAAAAGCGCTGTCGCTCCAATCACGACATAGTTGCGCCGGCGGGCGCGGATATCCGGAGGCTCCGTCACACTGGCTGCAAGGAGCGCACCTATGGCGAGGCCGGCAGCCAGCCCTCCAAGATGTGCAGCGTTGTCGATCCCGGGCACCAGGCCGAAAAACAGGTTGTAGGCGGCGAACATGACCAGACTTCTGAGAGTTGGTTTCAGCGCTTCCTTGGCAAAAGGAAGTTTTCCCAGATAGAGCACGGCGATCAGCCCACCCGCCAGTCCAAAGATTGCGCCCGACGCTCCCGCTCCAATGCCCTGAGGATGCCACCACAGGCTGGCCAGGCTGCCGGCGATTCCGCTGGCGGTGTAAATCAGCAGGTAAGTCCAGCGATCGAAAATGCTCTCCGCCAGCCTGCCCAGATTCCACAAGCACCACATGTTGAAGAAGATGTGAATGATTCCGATGTGAACGTAGTTCGAAGCGAGAATTCTCCAGGGCTGCGATCCGAGAGACAACGGCGCGAAATTTGCGCCCCAAGTCAGCAGTTGCAACTGATTCGGCGACATCGGTGAGACACCCGAAAGCACCATACCGATAAAGACGAGGACATTGATTCCGACGATCGCCTGAGTCACCAGGAAGCGCTGGCTGTTCTGACTGGCGGCGCAGGCGGCGCAGTTGCAATTGAGGTGGGATCGAGGTCGGCGCGGCAATCGCGGCAAAGCGAACCGCTCTCTCCTCCCGAGGAGGACGGCATTTCTCGACCGCAGCGTGCGCACAACGGCATGAAATCTCCACACACTCCGTAGCGCCGGTGGCGCTACTCATCAATCTCCCATGGTCTCGACGGGAGGCATTTCCTCGGCGACGGTTTTTGCAGTCACCTGAGCGCTGGTCACCAGGGCCACCGAAGCTACCACGATTGCGCTGCCCGCCAGGATGTATCCGCTCACCCGTTCATGCAGAACCAGCCATCCAAGAAACACGGCGACCACCGGATTCACGTAAGCGTAAGTCGAAACCTTTGACGTGGGCACATGGTTAAGCAGCCAGATATAGGCCGTGTATCCGACCCACGATCCGAAAACCACAAGGTAGAGGGTTGCGCCAATTCCGCGCGCGCTCCACACCGCTCGCGAGGCGTCGCCCAGCGCGAATGCGACCAGAAGGTTCGCCAGACCTGCCGCTATCATCTGCCAGGCCGTGGCGGAGAAAGGATCAATATCGGGAGACTTCCATTTCTTGGCCAGCACCGAACCCAGCGCCCAGCTGAACGATCCACCCAGCAGGCTGATGGAAGCCCAGAACTGAACCCGCCCCAGCGCGGTGGTGGATGAGAGGTCAGGCCACAATAGGACCAGCAGCCCGGCAACGCCCAGGCCCAGCCCGATTTTTCCCCGCAGTGCGATGTGATGATCGCCGAGGAGCAACGAGTCCAGCACCAGAAACCAGAGCGGGGTCACGGCAATGATCAGCGCCGCCAGGCCGGAACCCACATACATTTCAGCGTAAGAAAGCGTGAGGTTGCCGCCCACCAGCAGCAGGACGCCTACGACCGCCATCTGCGCCAACCGCGAGGGCTGGTAGAGGATCTTTCGACCACGGATCCCGCAAAACGCCAGCATGAAGACACCAGCGATCGTGAAGCGGATGCCGCACATCAGGGCCGGGGGAATGTGCTCGACCGCGATGTCAATCCCGAGATAGGTGGACCCCCAGAAGAAGTACACCAGCGCGAAGGCAATGATGACGGCGAAGCGGTGCTGGCTCTGGGCAGGGGTCATTTTCTGGGTAGAACTTAGAACATATCAGACGGTGTGGCGTCGCGATTGGATTCGGACTCTGCGTAGCTTATTGATTAATCAGGCGTCTCCCACCCCCTGTCATCCCGACCGGAGCGAGCGGTAGCGAGCGAAGTGGAGGGACCTTGGGTTGCTGCTGGCTCGCAGCAGTGCCGTTGGAGCTAAGTGCGAGTGCTCAGGCGCTCCCTCTAAACACAAGGTCCCTCCACTTCGCTCGCTACCGCTCGCTCCGGTCGGGATGACAGATGATAGAGGTAATCAGGGGGTTACGCCGGCGGTCGGCTCAGGCTATAATGAGTGAGGAATGTTGCCCGATGCGCCATCAGAAGCCCAATTCGCACTTGCCCGTGTGCTGGCTGCACTTCCTGGTGTGCCCGCGCCGTTATCTGGCAGTGTTGCCCTCGCAGGCGCGTCCCAGCTTGTTCGGTAGCGACTAGTTCCTCCCATCCTCCCAATTGATGTGGCTTAAGGGCTGATTCCGCCTTTTTCGGCGCGACCGCCTGCCGGCTAACGACCGAAGACCGAAGACCGACGACTGACGACTGCTACTCCGGAGGATCCAATGACCACCAAGACTCTTGCAGGACCCAAGAATCAAGACTGCTCTGCCCGGCCCCAACGCCAAGCGTGTTCTCGCGGGCGACGAGAAGTATATTTCGCCGTCGTACACCCGCTCCTACCCGCTGGTGGCCAAGCAGGGCCGCGGCATCGTGGTCACCGATGTGGACGGCAACGAATTTTTCGACTTTTCCGCCGGGCATCGCCGTGACCTCGACCGGACACTGCCATCCCGACGTAGTGGCTGCGATTCAGAAACAGGCCGGCGAACTGATCCACATGTCGGGCACAGATTTTTACTACGAGAACATGATCACGCTGGCGGAGCGGATGTCGAAGATCGCTCCTATGCCCGGACCGCATCGCATTTACTACGGGAACTCCGGCACTGAAGCGGTTGAAGCCGCGCTCAAGCTGGCGCGCTATCACACCAAGCGCCAGAACGTGATCGCATTCTTCGGCGCGTTTCACGGACGCACCATGGGATCGCTCTCGCTGACCGCTTCGAAGCCGCAGCAGAAGCGCCGCTTCGGCACGGGCGTTCCGGGCGTCACCCACGTGCGCTATCCCGATGTTTACCGGGGTTGCGAAGGCGGCGCGCAGGAAGCCGAGGCTTTCGCTCTCGGTTGCGCGCGATTCATCGAAGACAAGCTGTTCAAGACGACGCTGGCTCCGGAAGAAGTAGCGGCAATTTTTGTCGAACCGGTGCAGGGCGAGGGCGGATACGTAGTCGCGCCCACTGTCTTCATGAAAGAGTTGCGTCGCATCTGCGACAAGTACGGCATTCTGCTGGTAGCGGACGAAGTCCAGAGCGGCATCGGACGCACCGGCAAGTGGTGGGCCATTGAGCACACCGGAGTCGCAGCCCGATATTATTTGTTCCGCCAAGGGGATCGCTTCCGGAATGCCGCTCGGCGTCATGATGAGCCGCGCTGACATCATGGACTGGGTGCCGGGCTCGCACGCGTCAACCTTTGGCGGCAATCCCGTTTGCATTGCGGCCGCATTGGCCACGCTCGACGTCATCGAGAAGGAAGGATTGCTGGCGAATTCCACCGAGGTGGGCAGCCACATGCTGAAGCGCATGGCGGACTGGCCGCGCAAACACAAACTGGTGGGCGATGTCCGCGGCCGCGGGCTGATGGTGGGCGTCGAAATCGTCAAGGACAAGAAGACGAAAGAGTACGCCGCAGACCAGCGCGACCGCATCATCGAACTGGCTTTCGAGCGCGGCCTGCTGTTTCTGGGATGCGGCCCGAGCACGATCCGCATCGCGCCTCCACTGGTAGTCAGCAAAGACGAAGCCGACGTCGCGGTTGATGTACTCGAGGAGTGCATCGCCCTCGCCGGTAAGTAGTAAGCCCGTGTTGGCGCGGGCGCCCCCGCCCGCGGCCTTTGACGTCATTTTTAGCTCTCGCCAAATCGGCGAACGCCTTGGCGAGAGCTAAACATCCTGCGATCGGCGTTGGTGATCAAGAGTGCCGCTTCCTGCCGTCGCACGCGTCTCGAGGCGCCCGCGCCACACTCATTATTCGAGGATTCATGAACTCAGGAACTATCGAATTCATTTACATCGCCCCAAAGGCGACCGCGCCAACCGTTTCGGTAACGGAGATCCTCGCGATTCCCGGAGTGGGGCTGGAGGGGGACCGTTACGCTCTACGCCAGGGAACATTCTTCAAGCCCGAACCAGACTTCGAGCTGACCCTGATCGAAGCCGAGGCGATCGAAGCCTTGAAGCGCGACTACAACGTGGAACTCGCGCCCGGAGAGGCGCGGCGCAACCTGGTCACCCGAGGCATTGCGCTGAATCATCTGGTGGGACGCGATTTTCAGATTGGTGAAGTGAAAGCCCACGGCATTCGCCTGTGCGAACCTTGCGATCACCTGCAACGCTTGGCCGGACGCCAACTCATCAAAGGACTACGACACCGAGGCGGACTGCGCGCGCAGATCCTGACGCAAGGCGCGATCCGAATTGGTGACTCGCTAAGCTCATAAGGACTAGCACTTGTGGGTTTCTCCTTGACACCACAACTTGGGGGAGCGAAACTCCGAAATTAGAGATCTCTCTAAATTTTTGCATGGATTCTTACTCCATCCTGGACAACAGTCCTTCCCAGGCAGCGCCGGAAACTGCCCCGCCGAATCTCGTCCCCGCAAGTCTCGTCCCTCCCGACCTGGTTACAGCCAAAAGCATCGCTCCTGCAAAGCCTGAACCGAAGCAAGCTGCGCCGGTGGCGCGGGAAGCCTTGCGTTTTCCCGGCGAGGATGGCGGCAAGTCACTCAGCGAGATGGCGCAACGGGACCTGGACGCGACTTTGCAATTGCTGGTCGGAGCGGGCGCAATACATCACCGGAGCGTCCGGAGCCGCCATCGCGTTGCGCCAGGGCGAAACCATGGTCTGCTGCGCCAGTTCGGGGGCATCGGCGCCGGAACTGGGAGCGCATCTGCAGATCGACTCAGGTCTTTCGGCTGAGAGTGTGAAGACCCGCCAGGTTCTGCATTGCGATGACGCGGACAACGATCCGCGGGTGAACCGCGAGAGTTGCCGTGCACTTCGGCATCGCATCCGTGGTCGTGATGCCCCTGGTCCGCGGAGAAGAAGTGTACGGCGTATTCGAGCTGCTTTCCGGACGGCCGCGCGCGTTCGAAGAACGTGACTTCGTAGCTCTGAATCGGCTGGCGGAGATGATCCAGACGGCGGTGGAACATGCCGACGCCGCCCGGCGCGCGGAAATCGAACTGGCGCGACCGGCAGTCGCCACCGCCAAGCTGCGCCCGCAGCGATTGTGGCGATTCCACCGGGCGACAATGTCAAAACAGATTCTGGAAAGCCTGCACCAGAAGTCAAGACGGAGACTGCAGTGGTGGCATCGCCTGAACCCAATTTGACGGAGCTTCATCCGATCGAATCGAGTTCCGCCGAATCCGATGTGGTCCCTGTGCTCGGAGCGAAACCTGTCGTGGTGGAGACTCCCGAATTAGTACTGAGTGCTCAAGAAGGCCTGGCAGAGACGGGACCTCCGATCACGACGATCGCGTTCGGGAATCTTCGCAGATGTGAGACTTGTGGCTTTCCTGTATCCGAGGGTCGAAGGTTGTGCCTGGATTGCGAAGCCGCGACCCCGGGCGCGGTTGCGAGTGTTAATCCTGATCCCGAATATTTTTGGTGAACTGGACGTCGAACACCAGTTGGGTGCGATCGCACGTGTATCTGATCGCGACCGCGGTGGTGGCGCTCGCCACCATTGTGTTGCTGGCCTGGCGGCTCTAAACGAATTCGGATTCTGTGCCGCGTCTCTCTTTCGCCCTTTCAGGGCTTTCTCGTTTCCTCAGTTCACCCTGGGCTTGCGCCCGGGGCTTTAATCTTTCGCCGCTTCGCGGCTGACAATCTTGAACAAAAAGATTTGAGAGTGCGTATCTTCCAGCGCCGTGGTGTGGCTGGGCTGCTGACACCGGCATAACAATTGTTATGTGCTGTCTAAGTCTGGCCTTCACATTGACTTGCCTGAGGGCGCAGCCTACCATCGGAAAATCATTTTGGAGCTTCCTGGCTGATGACGGGCGAAACCATCTCCCACTACCGCATCCTGCACCAGCTCGGCGGCGGTGGCATGGGCGTGGTGTACGAAGCTGAGGACCTCAGCCTCGGCCGGCACGTAGCTTTGAAGTTTCTGCCTGGAGCAGTTGGAGAAAGACCCGTCGGCACTGGAGCGCTTCCAGCGCGAGGCCCGGGCCGCCTCCGCCCTGAATCACCCTAACATCTGCACGATCTACGAGATCGGACAGGCCGACAGCCGTTATTTCATCGCCATGGAACTGCTGGAGGGACAAACCCTCAAGCAGCGCATCGGCAAGCACGCTCTGGAAATGGATGTGCTGATGGAGTTGGCCATCCAGATCGCGGACGCGCTCGAGGCGGCGCACTCCAAGGGAATTATTCACCGCGACATCAAGCCGGCCAACATTTTTGTCACCAACCGCAACCAGGCCAAGGTACTGGATTTCGGCCTGGCGAAACAGACGCTGAAGGCGGAAGCCGTAATGGGCGGGGGCGCCGGCGGGTCCGAAGTCACGGTGGATGAGGAACTGCTCACCAGTCCCGGATCCACGGTAGGAACCGTGGCCTACATGTCTCCCGAGCAGGCGCGTGGCAAAGATCTGGACACGCGCACCGACCTGTTCTCCTTCGGGGCTGTGCTTTACGAGATGGCGACGGGCGCGCTGCCGTTTCGAGGCGACACCTCTCCCGTCATCTTTGAGGCCATTCTGAATCGTCCTCCGGTGTTGCCGGTGCGATTGAATCCGGACGTGCCGTTGCAACTGGAAGAGATCATCAACAAGCTGCTGGAAAAAGACCGCGACCTGCGCTACCAGAGTGCAGCCGAAGTGCGGGCAGACCTGAAGCGCCTGAAGCGCGACACGGACTCGGGGCTGATTTCCGCGGCTTCAAGCTCTGCCACGCTGCGGGCGCCGCGCGACCGCAAGCCGGGCCGGACCTGGAACCTCGGCGTCATGGCACTGGTCGTGCTGGCTGTCCTTGGTACTGGCGATGACCGTCTTCCTGCGGCGCCACCCGGGCAGTGATGACGGAGCGGGATGCGATTCTGGTCACGGATTTTGTGAACACCACGGCAGACCCGGTTTTTGACGGCACGCTCAAGAAGGCGCTGGCGGTGGATCTCGAGCAGTCGCCGTATTTGAATGTTTTTCCCGAACAAAAAGTGAGGCAGACGCTGCAGTTCATGGGACGCACCCCGGATGAACGCATCACCGGCGACGTCGGTCGCGAAATTTGCCAGCGGGTCGGCATCAAAGCCATGCTGAACGGTTCGATCGCCAACCTGGGCAGCCAGTATGTGATCACCCTCGATGCGGTGAACGCCACCACGGGAGAATCGCTGGCCCGGGAAGAAGTGCAGGCGCCGAACAAGGAATCGGTGCTGAACTCGCTGCATGACGCGGGTTCCAGTTTGCGCAAGAAGCTGGGAGAGTCGCTGGCCTCGGTGCAGAAGTACGACAAACCGCTGTCGGAAGCGACCACTTCATCTCTCGAAGCGCTCAAGGCGTTCAGCCTGGGAGACATGAAGCACCAGACGTTCGATGAGCTGGCCGCGCTGCCGCTCTACCAGCGCGCGATTGAACTGGATCCTAATTTCGCCATGGCCTATGCCCGCCTGGGTACGGTTTACAACAACCTGGGACAAAGCGAACTTTCGGAAACAAATCGCCAAAAAGCGTTCGAATTGCGCGACCGCGCCAGCGAACACGAGAAGCTCTACATCATGTCGCACTACTACGTGGATTCCGGACAGCTCGACAAAGGCATCACTGCCCTTGAACTCTACAAGCAGACGTATCCGCGGGATGCGACTCCTTATAACAATCTCGCGGCGGTCTATATCCAGATGGGACAGTTCGAGAATGCGCTGGAGAATGCGCGAAAGTCGGTGCAAATCGATCCCGACAGCGCCAGCGGATATTCGAACGTAGGGTTTGCCTACGCCGGTTTGAACCGGCTCGACGAGGCCAAGGCTACGTTCCAGGAAGCGTTGCAGCACAAGGCGGGTGGAGTCATCATTCATTCGGCGTTAGCCACCATCGCCTGGTTGCAGGGCGACAAAGAAGGCACGGAGCGCGAGCTGGATGCAATCAAAAATGATCCACAGGCGGAGTTCCAGGTGACGGGACTCCGTTCGGGGATGGCTGCCCATGCCGGGCAGCTCAACGCGGCACGGGGCTTCGGAGCGAAACAGAGAGAAGCGGCCGGTCGCATGGGCTTCAAGGAAGCGGTGGCTAGTGAATATTCCCATGAGGCATTCACCGAAGCCACATTCCTGAACAAGGCGCGCGCCCTGGAAGATGTAGCCCAGGCCCTGAAACTCTCGCAGTCTCCGAATGTAGTGCTTAACTGCGCCAGTGCATTGTCCATAGTGGGCGAAGACGCGCGAGCTGCGAAACTGGCGGACGATATCGCCCAGAAACGTCCTTACGATACGCTGGTGCAGTTCGTCGAAGTACCGGTGGTGAAGGCGCAAATCGAGCTGAACCAGGGCAATCCCAGCAAGGCCATTGATCTGCTCGACAGTGCGTTGGTTTATTCGCGAGCGAACTCGACCGTGCTCTACATTCGCGGGAATGCATATCTCAAGGCCGGCCGTGGCAGCGACGCGGTGCAGGGGTTTCAGCGCCTGCTCGACTTGAAGAACATGATCAACACTGATCCGGTCATGCCGCTGGCCACGGTTGGACTGGCCCGCGCTTATGTTTTAGCGGGTGACAAGGCACGGGCTCGCGTGGCTTACCAGGATTTCCTGGCGGCGTGGAAAGACGCGGATTCGGATGTTCCTGTGCTGCGCGAGGTCAAAGCGGAGTACGCCAAGCTGCAGTAGTTCTGTTCGAATGGGAACGGCCCTCCAACATTCATTACTCCTTTGTAAGCTCCAGCTAACAGTTTTGTATTGAGCGAGTCTAAGTGCCGGATATAGGTGTGCATGGAGGAAACCGGGCAATGAGTCAGAGCGGCAACCGGCTTCTCCGTAGAGTCAGCCTCCTCGCTCTCGCAATGGCAGTACTCTCCTCGTTCATGCGGGCTCAATCTCCGCCGTCCCAGCCGACAGTTATCAAACTCGGCGATTCGAGCGTCGACGGATCGCTCCTCAAACCCTACAAAAATGCGTGGAAGGTGGTTTACGCGTTTCCGGGCAAGGAGCCATTTCTGGTGGGCACCTGGACCGACGAGCTCGCGGCCGTGGAGATCAATGGCCGACACTTGCTGCAGCGAAGCCAGATGGCCGATTACGCCAAGTACAACATCGTGACCACGTACGTGAACGTGTTTGATCCGAAGGACATGGCGCCGGTCTACACGGACTTCAAGCGAAGCGATACTGGGGAATGGGCACATCGTGATTTCGACAAGGCGCGGGTAAAGTATCGGCGGGGAAAATCCGGTAATGACAAGCAGAATGAGGCGGGAGCCCTTGAGCTGAAGGAATCCGTTTTCGACTATAACGGTGGAATGTATGGGGTATTGTTGGCGGCGCTCCCTCTCAAAGAAGGATTCAAGGCTACGTTTCCTGCGCTCTCGGAAGACCGCGACGAGCTGGATTGGGTCACGGTAGCGGTGGGGAAGCAAGAGCTCGTGGATGCGGGACCCGGTAAACAGGTAATGGCCTGGCCAGTCGACACCGAAGGAAACTATGCCAACAAGAGCCACAGCATCTTCTGGGTCACGAAGGAAGCCCCCTACGTCATCAAGCTGGTGACCACGATTCCAACCGGCAAATGGGTGACGGTTACGATCAGCATGATTTGATATTGATCCATTCATTCCTCCTGTTATTCCTTAACATGCAAGCGCCAACGCACGGCAACAGTTGATACCCACTCGCGCGGGTTTTTCAGCCCGCCATCGCGACCGCCGGGACGCCGCCGGGACCACTACATAACATCGCACGAATGATGCAGTGTTTATGCGGGTTTCGTACGATATCTCATAGCAAGAAAATCTCGCGTGTCCCGTTTTCAATATTAGTTTCGCTCACAGAATTACAACTGCAAGTGAACACAAGCTCTCACCAAGTGCTGTTGTGGAATGTCAGTTGCTCCTATGCATTGTCGCTGTCAAATGCGGAAGAAACGTAACGCGCAATGACAGCTCGGCCTCAACAGTGTCCATCAAGTGTTTCGTTGTAACTCGAATTTCACATTTTTAGCTTGGGAGAGAACGTATGAATCGATACACATCAATGTTGAAAGCGACCGCCATCGGGCTGGCTTTGCTGGGACTGATCGCAGCGAGCTCGAGCGGAGCCTTCGGCCAGGCGATCAGCGGCGCTTTGGTCGGAACCGTGGTTGATTCTTCGGGCGCGGCTGTGGCCGGCGCATCGGTGAATGCCACGAATCTGGGAACCGGAAACACGATCACCACCGCGACCAACGGGACGGGCGGATACCATCTGGAAAATCTGCCGGTGGGCACTTATCGAATCACAGTCAACGCCTCGGGATTTCGTCCCATTGTGCAGCAGGTTGATGTTGTCCTGAACAAAACCGGAACTTTGAACGCGACCCTTACGCCGGGCGCGACCAGCGAGACCATCGAAGTCTCCGGGGTGGCCGCAACCATCGACACCTCCTCGGCGCAAATTCAAACCAACTATGACACGCGCTTTTCTCAGGACCTGGGTCTTACTGCAACCGGAGGCACCGGCGCAGGCGTGCTGAACCTTTCCCTGCTGAGCCCTGGAGTTACACAGTCGAGTTCGCTGGGAATTGGAGTCGGACCGTCGGTGGGAGGACAGCGTCCCTATAACAACAACTTCACAGTCGAGGGCGTCGACAACAATAACAAGGCTGTGACCGGGAACTTGATCACAGTCCCGAACGACGCCGTTGAAAACTTCTCGTTGCTGGCCAACCAGTTCGACACCGAGTTCGGTCACTCCTCCGGCGGACAGTTCAATACGACCATCCGGAGCGGGACGAACGGCTTTCACGGTTCACTTTACGAGTACTTCAGGAATCGCAACCTCAATGCAGTGGACAACGCTTTCGTGCTGCAGGGTTTGACGTCCAACCCGCGCTTTGACAGCAACCGCTACGGAGCCACGTTCGGCGGTCCAATCATCAAAAACAAATTGTTTTTCTTCACCAACTTTGAGCGCCAGGGCATATCGCTGACGGCAACCGCCGGAGGTCAAGTATTGACTCCCACGGCTGCTGGCTTAGCTGCAGTGATGACGGATCCGAATGTCAATTCCAACAATGTTGGCGTGTTCCAGAAATACGTGCCTTTAGCTTCTGCGCCTGCCAGCGGCGGTTGCATCCCGTTCAACGGGCAGACGAGTACCGGTACGACCTTCAGTTCCTTTAGCGCTCCCGCAAATGGCACCTGTGCCGCAGGAACGATTGAGACAGGGCCGGTCACGGTCGCAAATCCCGCATTCCAGAACTACACGAACTACGTTCAGAGTGTCGACTACAACATCTCTTCCCGCGATCAACTGCGCGGCCGCTACATTTACAACAAGGTGGACAAAGTCGACCAGGCTGCAAACCTTTCGGCCTTCTACACCATCGAGCCTTTCCGGTTTCACCTCTTTACGCTCGGCGAGTACCATACCTTCAGCCCGTCGGTCATCAACGAGTTCCGGGTCGGCTTCAATCGCTACTTCAACACTCTGCCTGACGGCGGCTTCAGCTATCCCGGGTTGGATGCCTTCCCGAATCTCGCCCTGCTGGACCTGGGTGGCAATGGCCTGCAAATCGGGCCTGATTCCCAGGCGCCGCAGTTCACCATTCAGAACCTCTACCAGGGCGTCGACAACCTGACCTGGACCAAGGGCGCTCACACCCTGAAGTTCGGAGGTGAATATCGCTGGTACATCTCACCCCAGAGCTTTACTCAACGCGCGCGGGGCGACTACGAATACAACTCCACGCAGCTTTTCCTGGAAGATTTTTCGCCGGACAACATTGGTGAACGCAGTGCGGGCTCAGTCACCTACTACGGTAACCAGAAGGCGGTTTACTGGTACGCGAACGATAGCTGGAAGGTAAACCAGCACCTGACGCTGAACCTGGGAATTCGCTACGAGTACACCACGGTCTCCACCAGCCAGGAGAAGCAAACCCTGAATGCCATCTCCAATACGCCGAGCATCATCGTGCCGGGCTCGGTCAACCAGCCCCTATTGTTCGACGCGCCGCGGGCTCCCAAGAACAACTGGGCCCCTCGCGTTGGTTTCGCCTTCTCGCCGGGAAGCAATGGCACCACCTCAATTCGTGGCGGCTTCGGCTTGGCCTACGATGTGCTTTATGACAACATCGGGATCCTGGCAGTGCCTCCACAGATCGGCGCAACCCATGACGTTCCCGACCTAAACACTCAGACGCCGGGATTTCTCGCGGGTGGAGGATTGCCTGGAGGCGGGACTGGCATTCAAACTCTCGACAATGACACGGCCCGCGTTCTCACATCGAACTGGATACCGCCTGACGTGAAGGACCCGTATTCCATCAACTGGAATTTAGGGGTGCAGCACTCTTTTGGCAAGGACTTCACCGCCGAGGTTCGTTACGTCGGAACCCGCGGCGTCCATCTGGATGTACAAAACAGAATCAACCGCAGGTCGTTGGTTTCTCCGCAGGCCTTCTTGCCGACTTTCCTGCAGCAACCTTCGCAGGCTGAGTTGGACGGTCTTACAAATACGCTGGCTGGCCTAAAGGCTCCGGGCTCCTTCATACCCGAGTTCGACAATGCTGGATTTGGCCCGAAAATTACCGGTACACCAGGTTCAAACATCGTGGCGGATTCGCCCAACGGCTACTCCATCTACCACGGATTGCAGACCCAGTTCAACCGGCGCTTCAGCAACGGGTTGATGTTCCAGGCTGCCTACACCTACAGCCGGACGATAGACAACAGCACGGCTGATTTCTTTTCCACCAGCCTCACACCTCGCCGCCCGCAGGACTTCCAGAATTGGGACGCCGAGCGGTCTGTATCTCCCCTGTCACGAACCCACCGCTTCACCCTGGCGGCGGTTTACGATTTGCCTTACTTCAAGCATGGCAACTGGCTCATGAGGAATATCGTAGGAAACTGGGGCTTCAGCCCGGTCTACACCTACGAGTCTCCGCAGTGGGCGACGGTACAGTCAGCCACGGATTCCAACTTGAACGGCGACTCAGCTGGGGATCGGGTAGTGCTTAACTCCAAAGGTGTCGCGGGGACAGGCAGTGGCGTAACTCCGCTGCTCAACACCGCCGGCGCTACGGTGGGCTACCTTGCCAACAATCCCAATGCCCAGTACATCGTCGCGGGGCCTGGTGCTTTGGCGACTGGTGGTCGGAACACCCTGGCGACAGAACCGACCAATGATTTCTCACTCGCTACCTATAAGGACATAAACATCACCGAGCGGGTCAAATTCCGTATTGGTGCGCAATTCGCCAATGTCCTCAACCATCCGCAGTACATTCCCGGCAGCAATCCTGGGCAGGGACTGGGAGTGAATGACGTTACTTCATTCATCACCGGCCCGAACAGCACCAGCTATTTGAACTACCTGACGCCTGGCAATGCCATCTTCAACAACCCGAAGGCGGTATTTGCCAGCAACGCTCGCACGATTGGACTCGTGGCGAAAATCACTTTCTAGCCACTCGCGCCAAGCAACTCTAGCGGGGCCCTTCGGGGCCCCTTTTTTATTGATGGGGATTCTCGCAGCGCCGGCGACAGCCGGACGAAGGCGCCACTACTGCAGCACTACCACCAGAATGCGGCCGTCGGAGTGGTAGCCGCCGCCGGTGGCGTTCTTAGCTCCCTGCACTGGATCTGGCAGGCAGATAGTAGTAGAGGCTTTTTACCTTGCCTGATGCCTGGAGGGTCTGGCCGATGTTGTCGCGCTCGCCGTCTACCGCGGGATCAATCTTGTGGGTCACTTTTCCGTTGCGCTGGTCTTTTTCAAAGCCGATGTCGTGCGTGCCGGCTCCTGCCCACATGGTTTGTCCGTTCCAGGTCACAGGCGCCTTCCAGATTCTGAAGTGATGGCGGCTGGCCACGACGGAATACGCCTGCGCCAATTCATAACCGTAGTCCTGCTTGCGCCCGAACAGGTAGAGCGTGCTCATCGGCATCTGCAGGTAGTCTTTCTTCTGGTAGGTCTCCAGCACGGCTTTGAGGACTGCTTCCTTATTGTCGGTATCGGCGATGCGCCAGCTGGCGGCATCCAGCGCGTCCTTGACCTGCTGTTCGGAGCCGACCAGGACGAAGTTCACCATGTCGCCCTGATTTTGGAATTCGTCGTTCACCCGCCGCGGCAGACCGTCAATGTTTTTTTCCAACCCGGAATCCAATTTGCCTGACGACACCTTCAGCGCCACCGCGCCTGTTGTTGACGCGGCTGGAGCGGAAGCCGGGGAAACCACGTCGCTCCCCGCAGGTACGACCGATGAGGAAGACGAGGTAGCGGTGGAAGGCGTTGCGCCGGTGCCGAATTGTCCCGACAGAAAGACCTGGGCGGCGCTGGCCAGCTTCGACTTGATGTCTTGCGCCGGCGCTGCCTTTTGCGCATCGGCTGACGAGGCTGCAGGCGTGGACGCGACCGAGGACGAGGTGGAGGCCGCAGAATTGGCAGTCAGCGAGTTAGCGGCCGCCGGCACAGTAGGAGCGACCCCGGCGGCGATATGGATCTTGACCGCGAAGCTTCCACTGCAGGGCGGCGCACCCGCCGTGTTCACTCCCAGGAAAAGATGGCCGGGTTCATCGGCCTTGAGCTGCTTACCGCCACCGACCAGGACTGGGATGCCTTGCGACTGCAGCCTGGCGATCAGCGCTCCGGCGGGCGCAGAAATCACAGGAAGACCGGTGCCAGGGCCACCGCTCACTCCCGCCGGATCGCAGGTCTCGCCGGAACTGGAGTGAATCTGCAAAACATCTCCCGTTTGCAGGTCTACACCGGTATCGGTCCAGGGTTGCGTGGTCGAGATGGTGAAGGAATAGTCTCGTCCGGCAGTGGCGATTTGGAACTGGGCTGAAGCAGGAAGGTTGAAAACGGCCGCCAGCAGAACGAAACCGCCAGCCATCAGGGAAAGGGACTTCATGACAAACTCCGCGTTAGTCGCTGCAAGTGACCGCTGGAGAATTTTATCTATTATCGCGGAGGGAGTCGAATGGGCGGGAGCTCCGATGGAGGACGGGAGTCCCGGCCCGTGGTGCACGGGTCGCGACGGGACGGGCGGGACGCCCTTCCTCCATATCAAGCTACTCGACTAGCGGGCCAGTGCTGGTTCCAGTTGGCCTGACTTCAGGCTCTCGTAGCGCTTGTTGATTTCGTCCCAGTTGACCACGTTCCACCATGCGGCCAGGTATTCAGGACGGCGATTGTTGTACTTGAGGTAGTAGGCATGTTCCCAAACGTCGTTGCCGAAAATGGGGAACAGGCCCTGGGAGATCGGGCTGTCCTGGTTGGGAGTGCTGAGAATCTGCACTTCGCCACTCTTCTTGCCGGCCAGCCATGCCCAGCCGCTGCCGAACTGCTTGACCCCGGCATCGTTGAACTTGGTCTGAAAATCCTTGAAGCTGCCGAAAGACTTCTGGATGGCCTCCGCGATGGGGCCGCTGGGATCGCCGCCGCCTTTGGGCTTCATGATCTTCCAGAACATGCTGTGGTTGACGTGACCGCCGCCGTTGTTGCGCACAGCGCCGCGGATATCCTCGGGCAGAGCGTTGAGGTCGCGAATCAAATCTTCGGCACTCTTGGACTGCAGGTTGGGATGCTTCTCGAGCGCCGCATTCAGGTTCTTCACGTAAGCCGCGTGATGCATGTCATGGTGCAGCTTCATGGTAGCGGTGTCGATGGTGGGTTCAAGAGCGGAATAGTCGTAGGGCAAGGGGGGTAGTTCAAAAGCCATATGTTTTTCTCCTCTATAACAGTCTCAGATGATGGTATCGCGACTGGCGATTCAGCGGGAAGATCTGTTTGTTTTAGCCTGGTAGAGATGGCCTGGATCAGGAAGAGGTTGCTTGTGGAAAAACATGCCCTAAAAGACACCGCGGTTTTTAGAGGGTCAGGGCGCGCTGCAGTTGCTGCGGATCGGTCGCGTAACTTAATGCCACTTCCGGGTCCACAATTCCGGCACGGACCAGTTTTTCGATTTCCTGGTCGAAGCTGCCCATGCCTTCGGAGGTGCCGCTCTTGATGGCATCCAGCAGATTGGCGCCCGCCGGATCCTCGCAGTCCAGGTAGTGCGCGGTGCGCGAGGTATTCCTGAAAACTTCCAGGACGGCCACACGGCCGCCGCTCTTCCGGGGGATCAGTTGCTGCGAAATCACGTAGCGAAGCGTCTTGGCCAGACGGCTGCGCAACGATGACTGCTCCACCGGTGGAAACGCAGACACAATGCGTTCCAAAGTCTTCACGGCAGTCGGAGCGTTCAGGCTGGAAAGCACGAGGTGGCCGGTTTCGGCCGCTTCCAGGACCATTTCCATGGTTTCACGATCGCGCAGTTCGCCCACCAGGATCACCTTAGGCGCTTGCCGCAGCGCGGCTCGCATTGCCATCGCGAAATTCGGGGTGTCGCTGTGCAGTTCCCGCTGATGGATGGTGGACTGCTTGTGATTGTGCAGAAACTCAATGGGATCTTCGATGGTGATGATATGGCAGTTCTGCTTTTCGTTGATGCGATCCAGCAGCGCTGCCAGCGTGGAGGATTTTCCCGACCCGCGCGCCCCCGTCACCAGAACGATGCCATCCCTGAGACCGGCTATTTCGCCCAGTTGAGGTGGCAAGCCCAGGGCGGAGAACTCCGGAATGATGGTTGGAATCACGCGCATCACCACGGCGCAACTGCCCCGTTGGATGAAGATATTGACCCGAAAGCGGGCCAGCCCTGGCAAGCCAAACGAGATGTCGCAGGAACCCTGCTCGCGCAGGATGTTGATGGCCTGCTTGTTGTCGCCGATCAGGTCGGAGGCGATGCGGCGGGTATCGTCCGCGCTGAGCACGCGCAATCCCGGACCCTGCACCACCATCAGTTGCCCATAGACTTCCACCTGGGGAGGACGGCCCGGCGAGAAAATCAGGTCGCTCACCTTTTCACTGGCGCGCAGCATGGCAGCCAGCAAGGCGTGCGTCGCCGCCGCACCCGAGTGCGATGAGGGCTCGAGCGTGACCTGCAGCGGTGCTGTGCCTGGTGCTGCCATTTTCGTTTAGTCCAGGAAGTAAGAACCCGGTTGGAGGAGGGGTCGAGCCTGCGGGTCGTAGTCCTGATCCTTTTCCTTCGGATCTGACTTAACTGTAGCGAAAACGATGGCGGCGTTCTACGAAGAACGTCGAGTACATAGACCTTAGTAATGCGCCACCACGAACCACGTGGGGACGGCCGCCCCCGACTGTCCAGTCGAGCGCAGCTCGACGGTCTCTTCTTGGCCGCCGCGAAAAGAGCGGAGCTTCGCTCCGCCGGACAGCCGGGGGCGGCTGTCCCCACGTGGTTCGTGGTGGCGCATAGAAAAAGGGCAGCCTTGGGGCTGCCCTCGTTGTGCGTTCGACCGACTGCTACTTCTTTGTGGCGGCGGCTTTCTTCTTGCCGTAGCTGGTCTCGATGCTGCTCCCGATGTACTGCAGCATGCTCTTGGCGCCCTCGGCGAACGTCCCATTGGGCTGCAATTCAAGATATTTGTTCAGGGCTTCTTCGGTGCCGGCGGCGGGAATCACCTTGCCGGTTTTCGGGTCAGTGGTGGCTTTGTTGATCAGGTTCACGCCTTTCTGATAGTAGGCATCGGCCTTGGTGGGGTCGGCCGCGATCGCCTTGTCGAAGGCCGCGTTGGCCTCGTCTACCTTTCCACTATTGGTCAGCACGGCTCCCTGGTTGTAGTAATACTGCGCGGCGCCGGCGGGATTCTGCTGGGCCGCCAGATCATAGGACTTGACCGCCTCGTCGAGTTGACCCGTCCGGGCTTCGGCCTGGCCCAGATTGTTGTAGTAGGCGGCCAGAATCTTGCCATCGTCGGGCTTCGCGCCGGCTGCCATGGTTTGCTTCTTGAGCTCGATCGCCTTCTGATAATCGGTGACGGCGGCGCCGTAGCGCTTCGTCTTCTCCGCCGTGTCGGTCTGCTTGGGGCCGGAGCCGAGATTGGCATCACCCAACCGGGCCCACAGCAGGTCGCGCGTGGGATCAGTCTGGGTGGCTTCATTGAGAGTGGTGATCGCAGTTTCGTAATCGCCGCCCTGTATGGCCTGATTGGCGATGGCAAGCTTCTCGTTCAGCGCCTTTACCGTATTCGTCTCTTTGGCGGCCTTGGCTTGCTGCTCCTGCATCGCCTTCAACTGTTCCGGGCTGATGCCCTTCTGCTGGGCCGCCTCGGCCTGGGCTTTTTTAAGGTCGAAATCGAGGTCGGCTTCGTCCATTCCGACGGGGAAACCGGCTACCTGGTCCAGTTGCTTGCCGTCCTGAGTGAGCGTGACCTTGTACTTGCCGGGTTCGATGCCCAGCGAGAAGTATTCGCCCTTCTTGTTGGTCTTCAGGTTGTACTTCCGTCCGTTGTCGGTGTTAAGCCATTCGAGGTTGGCGCCCACGATTGGAGTTCCCGTTGCGTCTTTGCAGACGCCCTTCACCGACCCTGTAGCCTGGGCGAACACCGGGGGTACGCACAGTGCCGCCATTGCTACCACCAGCCCTACGATCAGCAAACGTTGCTTCATGTTTTTGGCCTCCCGGCTCACAAAACTCATCGTTGATTCAAACGAAATTGATATGACACTAATCTCGCAGCCCAGCTTCCCGGCTGGCGCATTCTTAAGCTCTCTCTGCCAGCGCCGCGTAAGGAATCGGGTCGGTACTGCCCGCGTCCTCAAAGGCTCGCAGGCGCAAAACACAGCTGTCACACACGCCGCAGGCGCTGTCCTCCCGGCTGTAGCACGACCAAGTTAAATCGAAGGGCGCGCCCAGTTCAAGGCCCAGGCGCACAATTTCCGACTTGCGCAAATGGATCAGCGGCGTAACGATTTCGATCCGGCCATCCTTCGTGCCCAGCTTTATCACCTGATTGAACGCTTCGTAATAGGCCGGACGGCAATCGGGATATCCCGAACTGTCCTGCTCCACCGCGCCGATGTATATCTGGCCAGCCCCCAGCACTTCCGCCCAGCTCACCGCCACCGACAGGAAGTGGGCATTGCGGAAAGGCACGTAGGTTACCGGAATATCCTGTCCCGTGCTATCGGGACCCATAGCGTGCGATTCCGGAACGCCAATGTTGCGGTCGGTCAGCGCCGAGCCGCCAATCGCGGAGAGCGCCTCGTTCCTCACCAGCAGGCGGTCGCGAATTCCCAGGCGATCGCAGATGGCGAAGAAGGCCCGCCGCTCGCGCTCTTCGGTGCGCTGTCCGTAACTGACGTGGACGGCCGCCGCGTCGTGATCGCGCGCCGCCAGCGCCGCGCAGACACAGGAGTCCATGCCGCCACTCAAGAGAACGACCGCGCGTTGTGCGTCCTTCACCATGATGTTAGATGTCATTTCGAACGGTAGCGCCGTCCGCAACCCCGCAAAGTAGAGCCGGCGTCTGGCCGGCTGTTCGGGCGGCATCCTGCCCGCCCATCGGTTCCGGACGGGACGCCAGCGCTACACTGCTAGACCCCTTTCATCGCCGGATCCCAAACAAACTTATGGATTTGCAGCGACAAGCGCGCCGGAACGCCGTCCGCGAGCATCCATTCCGCCAGTTCGCGCGGATCAAGCAGGCAACCCGACGCATCGCGCGCACCGCTGGCCTGCTTGCTGAAAGCGGGCGAGAACAGCACCGCATTTACCCGCTTGTCGAGCTGGTGAGCCGACACAAAATCGCGCGCAAACTCGTAATCAACGCGATCACTGAGCACAAACTTGACCTCGTCCTCGCGATTCAGCCAGTCGAGATTCTCCATGTGAAAAGTGTCGGGCTCGCCCGAGTTCGGACATTTTACATCCACGATCTTGATGACCCGCCGGGGCACGCGCTCCAGTGGACGCTCGCCGCTGGTCTCGAGCAGAACGGTGTAGCCCGCGTCCAGAAGGCGCTGCATCAGCGGCACCACTTCGCGCTCCTGCAACATGGGTTCGCCGCCGGTGATCTCGACCAACCCGCCGCCCGGACTCAACTGCTCCACCTCTTCGATCACTTCTTCCAGCGTCCGGCGATGACCGCCGGTGAAAGTGTACTCGCTGTCGCACCACGAACAACGCAGATTGCATCCCGTGAGCCGCACAAAGACGCAAGGCAGCCCAGCGTATGTGGACTCGCCCTGGATCGACTTGTAGATTTCGGTAATCTGCATGAAAGCAGCTTCGAGCTTTTAGCTCGAGCTCCTAGGTCTACGTTGTCATCCTGAGCGGACGCGCGACCGCTTGCGTCGCACGTCTGCAGTCGAAGGACCCCTATAGCGCAAACCAGCTGAGCGAAGGATTTGATCCTTCACCGCACCTACTCCGAATAAGTTGCGGTCGTCACATCGGTTTCGAATACGGTGACATTCTTCACTCGCACCCGGCCCTGGGTCACGCGATCCAGATTCACATTGGTCTCGTCGTAAAAATACTTGGCCAGATTTTCAGCCGAGGGATTCAGCACCTTGAAAGGATCGAGATCGTTGATCATCTGGTGGTCCAGCCGGTCGATGACCGGCTTCATCGCTTCTTTCAGCTCCCTGAAATCGAGCAACAGGCCGGCCTTGTCCAGTTCCTTGCCCGCCAGGGTCACCCGCACCTTGTAGTTGTGCCCGTGCGGGTTCTCGCACTTGCCCTTGTAGTTGCGCAGGTAGTGTCCCGCGGCAAACGAATCTTCGACCGTGACCTCGTACATGGACCCTCTTGGCGGGCGGCGCGAATACGGACCGGACCGCAGCGCATGATCTAACCTTCTATTTTACCCGATCGGGACCATGTGGGGCGGACGCCCTCGCCCGCCGCCTTTGACTTTGATTGTGGTCTGGCTTCGGAAAGGCAATTCCAGGTCAAGAGCGGCGGGCGAGGCGCCCGCCCCACACAGGCCTATTCAATCCCGAAGAACTGCTTCTACCTGCTTAATGTCGGTGGTCCTGCGATAGGGCGGCAGGCTTTCCACAAACACCTTCCCGTACTGCTTCTTCAAGATACGGTTGTCCAGCAGCACCAGCAGTCCGCGATCGTGCAGCGAGCGGATCAGGCGTCCGAAGCCCTGTTTCAGCGTGATCACCGCCGCCGGCACCTGGTACTGGAAGAAGGCGTTGCCGCCGTCGGCGTCGATCGACTTGACCCGCGCCGCCACCACCGGGTCGCTGGGCACCGCGAACGGCAGGCGGTCGATGATCACGCAGCTTAGTTGCTCGCCTTGCACGTCCACGCCCTGCCAGAACGATGAGGTGGCGAACAGCACGGCATGCGGAGTCAGCCGGAATTCTTCCAGCAGCGCGGTTTTGGGGGCGTCGCCCTGCAACAGCATGGGAAATTCCAGTTCGCCGAGCAGGCGCTGATAGACGTCATTCATCTGCGCGTAGCTGGTGAACAGGACGAATGCCCGGCCGCGGGAAATCTCGAGCAGCCGCCGGATTCGGTCGGCAGCTTTGGCCGTGAATTGCGGGGTACGAGGATCGGGCAGGTCGGGAGGCACATAGAACAGCGCCTGATTTTCGTAGTCGAAATGCGAAGGCAGGACGGCTTCGCGGGCGTGCTCCAGCCCGAGTCGCTGGCGCATGTAGTCGAAGCTGCCGCCCACCGCCAGCGTCGCTGAAGTCAGCACCGCGCATTCCAGTTTGTCGAACAGGCAAGTCTTCAGAATCGGAGCCACGTCGATCGGCGTGGCCTGAAGGAAAACGTTCTGCTTGTCGCGTCCGCCGCGCCGGCGCTCGATCCAGAAGACGGTGTTGCGGTCTTCGGATTCCATCAGAAAGCCGAGCTGCACCTGCAACTCCTGGGTGCGCCGGGCGAAGTTGAAGACTTCTTCCGGCTTGGACGGCAGATTCTCCAGCTCCGAACCCAGGCGGGTGAGCGACTGCTGCAAGCCCAGGAACTCGTCGCCGTTTTCTTCCATGAACTCGCGCCGGCTTTCGAAGGCGAAACGGCCGTCGCCCTGCGGCAACAGGGCGAAGAAAAACATCGCCCGCTCGCGCAGGCTCTTCAGTGCACCTGAGAGCGAAGCCGACAGCATGTGATTGCGCTGCAGCGAGACTTCGATATCGCGGCACAACTCTTCGAACCGTCCGTTGCTGACGGAAACTCCGAAATAGCTTCCGGCAACATCTTCCAGTTCGTGGCCTTCGTCGAAGATCACGGCCCCGGCCTCCGGCAGGATTCCGGCATCGGGCGCGTACTCGGCCTGCTGCTTGATGGAAAGATCGGCAAAGAACAGGTGATGGTTGACGATGATGATGTCGCTCTCCATCGCCTTGCGATGCATTTCGGTGATGAAGCAGCGGTCCCAGGCGCTGCATTTCTGTCCCAGGCAGGTGTCGGAGCGGGCATCGATCTTGTGCCAGAGCGCGCTGGCTTCGGGAAGCGACGCCAGTTCGGCGCGGTCCCCGGTATTCGTCACCTTTTCCCAGGCGGCGATGGCGCGGTAATGCTCGATCTCCTCCAGACCGCTGAGCACGGGCTGATCGGTGAGGTCGTAGAGCTTCTTGCGGCACAGATAGTTGTTGCGTCCCTTCATGTAACAGACTTTGAGCTTGCCTTCGCCGTTGGGAAAAAGCGCTTGTTCGAGAAAAGGGATATCCTTGTGGAAGAGCTGTTCCTGCAGATTCTTGGTTCCGGTGGAAATGATGACCCGCTTGCCGGAACGAATGACGGGCACCAGGTAGGCCAGGGTCTTGCCCGTTCCAGTGCCGGCTTCGACGATCAAGTGACGCTTTTCTTCCAGCGCCTGCTCGACGGCTTGCGCCATCTGCAACTGTCCGCGGCGAAATTCGTAGGCGGGATGGGTGCGCGAAAGCACTCCGCCCGGGGCGAAGAACTGGTAGAGCGAAACATCGCGTTTCTTGCGTGTCGGAGGCGGGAGGCACAAAGTCACTATAATGTGGGGCGGACACTCTTGTCCGCCGCTTTTGAATTTGATTTTGGGGATTGTGGGTGACGGGCCAACAACACCCAAATCAAAGTCAAAGGCGCGGGCGAGGGCGCCCGCCCCACACACGTACAAATCTTATGACTCATCCAACTTTGAGTTCGCCGTCGGTGACGGCCGGCATTCCGACCGTCGCCATCGTGGGGCGTCCTAACGTCGGCAAATCTACGCTCTTCAATCGGCTGGTGGGCTCGCGCCGCGCCATTGTCGGCGACGAACCCGGCATCACGCGCGACCGTCTCTATGGCGAGGCGGAATGGCGCGGACGCCATCTCCGCATCGTGGATACGGGCGGCATTCTGCCCGAAGACAAAGACTTCATCCCGGCGGAAATCTTTCGCCAGGCGAAAGTCGCTCTGGAGGAGGCCGACGCCGTCATCATGGTGGTGGACGGCCGCACCGAGATGGCGTCTCCGGATATTGAACTGGCGCGCCAGCTGATCCGCTCCGGCAAGCCGCTGTTCCTCGCCGTCAACAAGGTTGACACCGAGAAGCAGCAGAGCCTCACGGACGAGTTTCATCGTCTCGGAATCCGCAAGCTGTTCCCTATCTCCGCCGAAAATGCTCGCGGCCTGGATGACCTGCTGGACGCCGTTCTCGAAATGCTGCCGCACGCACAAGCAACTAACCACTGAGGACACGGAGGACGCAGAGGAAACACCGGAATCCCAAGAGACCCGAGCGCTCACGAAACCAAGGTTGCGATCATCGGGCATCCCAACGTGGGCAAATCCACTTTGCTGAACCGGCTGACCGGCGCCGAGCGTTCGATCGTCTCGCCCATCCCTGGAACCACGCGCGACGCGGTTGACGAGATCGTCGAGCACGACGGCAGGCGCTTCCGCTTCATTGACACCGCCGGCATCCGCCGCAAGGGCAAGACGCACCTGATGGCGGAAAAGCTCTCCGTCGTCATGGCGCGCAAGCATCTGGAAGCCGCCGACATTGCGCTGCTGGTGATCGACGCGACCGAAGGCGTAAGCCAGCTCGACGCCGCCATCGCCGGATACGCCCACGAGAGCGGCCGCTCCATGATCATCATCGTGAACAAGTGGGACCTGGTCGTCAGCGGCAAGGAACGGACCGGACGGCAGACGAAATCCTCGCGCATGCAGGAGAACAAGCGCCCCGCCGATCGCATCGCCTACGAAGAAAGACTGCGGGACGCGCTGAAATTTCTCAGCTACGCGCCCATCCTGTTCGTCTCCGCCTCAACCGGCAAGGGCACCGAGAAAATATTTCCCATGCTGGAAGAAGTCGCTACCGAGCGCCGCAAGCGCATCGGAACCGGCGAAATGAACCGCTTCCTCAAGCACGTCGACTTCGAACGCGCCTCGGTTCCGGCGCGGCAGCAGGTCAGGATTTACTACATGACGCAGGCCGCGGTCGGTCCGCCGACGTTCGTTATTTTCACCGACCGCAAAGTAAAGCTGCACTTCGCCTATCAGCGCTTTCTGGAAAACCAGATTCGCAAAGCCTTCGGATTCGTGGGCACGCCGATCTGGATCAAGAACCGGGCCCGGGACTGAGAGTCGCGCATCAGACGATCGGCTCAGGCGTCGGCAGCAACGGCGGCGGATCGGGCGGAGGCGGCGGCATCACCGGTGGCGGCGCAGGATGCAGCAGCGCGTCCAGCGCGGGATATCGCGAAGCGAAGAAATAAATGGAGTACGCCGGAAAGAACACCACGGCCGGCACCGAAATCAGAGAAATCACATACAGCAGACGAGAAAATCGCAATGCTTCCCACCACCACCGCCAGCGTGATGGTGTAGAGGTTCCAGGTCAGTCCGGCCGCCATGCCGCCGATCACGGCCACCGCGCCCAGTCCGCCGATCGGGAATCAGAAACAGCAGGATCACGATGGCAGAAACGATGCCGAGAATGATCGCGGCGCCGATCGCCATCACAATCTTCATTCCGATGTAAGCGGCATAACCGCCCTTTTCCCGTTTGATCTGGGGCCACAGCCGCCGCCATCCCTCGATGGCGCCAATTTCTTCCAGCGCCATTTGCGGGACCACAAAATCCTTGGTCATCACGTGGACCACCATCTGCACGACCACGAAAAGCAGCAGCACAAAGAACAAGACCATGCCTCCCAGGATGAGCGGGATCATGTGCTCCTTGGGATCTCTGAGCCAGCCCACGAGGAAAGCGAAGCCCGCCGGGATTCCAACCAGAATGGTGAAACCCATAATCGAGGCCAGCGCCAGCAGAATCTGCCAGACAAAGAAACGCCGTCCGGGACCCTGCCGCCGGCTCCAGCTTTGCCAGATGCGGCATTCCTTGGCCACCACGCTGTCGAAGAGAACGAAGCGCATCACGCTGTTCACGTACAGGAACAGGATGAACAGAAAGAATGCGGCCACCACCAGCACCGCGATCAGCGACGCGGTGAACATCGCGCTGGGAAATGGCAGCTCCAGAAAACGCTGTGAATGGTTAGGGTGTGGCATCTGGAAGCTGCCAGGATTGCAGCCTCCTCCTCCCGAACTCATTTCCCCGGCCAGCAGGCCGACCAGCCCCAGTTTGGCCCACTGGTTGGCCCGGAACGGCCGTGTCAGCTGCTGCCGGGCATGCTCGAAAGCCGGAGTAATTGCATCCACGGCGGAAAGCGGCAAGAAGCACCTCGGGAGATCGCGGTTGGCTGCAAGGTACTGCGAAGCAGGACGGACGTCAAGTTAGGAAAGATGTGCCACGCCTCATGGTCACACGAAGCTGTCACGCAAGGCTGTCATCCTGAGCGCAGTCTACCGTGCCGGCGAAGCTGGACGGTAGCAAGCGAAGGACCTGTGCACTCCTCGCCAGAGTTCGATGCTGCGTCGGCTCGAGTTTGGCGCTGCAATAGTCCGAAATGCACAGGTCCTTCGTCGGGAGTTCTTCGCGCAGCGAAGAACTCCGCTTCCTCAGGATGACAAGCGTTTTCATTCGTATCTCAGGGCTTCGACCGGATCGAGCTTCGAGGCGCGCAGCGCCGGCACCAGGCCGCTGGCAACTCCCACCGCCAGCAACACGAGAGTGGAGAGCATGACCGTGGCCAGCGAGATCTGCAAATGGATGTCGGCCTTGCCGGAATCGTCTTCAAACAACGGGCCCATGAGCGGCAGCGTGCCCACGGCGGCGGCGATCCCGTAAGAAAGCAGCACGCCGGCGGCCCCGCCCAGCAGCATGATGAGCAGGGTCTCGGCCAGGAACTGGAGTTTGATCTGCCACTTCTTGGCGCCCAGCGCCCGGCGCAAGCCGATTTCGCGGATGCGCTCATCCACCGAGACCAGCATGATATTCATCACCCCGACGCCGCCGATGCCCAGGGTCAGCGTGCCCACAAACGTGAGCAGCACTTGCAGTCCGATGGTGAGGCCGTCGATGACCGGGCGGAACTCGTCGCGTCCGAACATCTGAAAAGCCTTAGGATCCGTGGGAGAGAACTGTTGACGCGTCGCAATCGCGGCCAGCACCTGGGCCTGGGCTCTTTTTTCGAACTGGGGCGCAACCGGCTCGAAGACCATGACTGCGGCGTATTTCGTGTTCCACACATCGCCGGCGGCGCTGTAGGGGATCCAGGCCGAGTCGTCGTCGCTGGAAAAATAGTTGCTCAGCTGGATCTTGCGGGCCATCACGCCGATCACGGTGAAGTGCACGCCGCCGATCTGTACCATCTCGCCCACCGCCGGCCGGCCACTGAACAACTGTTCGCGCACTCGTCCACCCAGAAACACCACGCGGCGGCGTTCCAGTTCGTCTCCGGCGGAAATCCAGCGCCCTTCGGACGGGACTTCGTTCCGCATCTCGCCATACTCCGGGCAGACGCCGCGTATGGCAGCCGTCCCCACCATGCGTTCGCCATAGCTGATGCCGGGCCGACTTACGGTCTCCAGGCAAACGTGTTTCACCAGCGGAGCCGTTTCCTTGACGATGTCGAGGTCGGCCTGCTCGAGCCGGACTTTTTTGCCGGCACGCTGTCCGCCGGGCTGCTCGCTGGTTTGCTGCGGCCAGCAGATGACAACGCTCTTGCCGAATGCATCGAACCCACCCACCAGGATGCGACGGAAACTGCTGCCGTAGGCGATCAGCAGAGTGACGGTGGCGATCCCCCAGACGATGCCCAGCATGGTCAGCAGGCTGCGGGTGTAGTTGCGCCTGAGAGCAATCCAGGCTTCGAGAATGATTTCAGTCAGCATGTTCTGAACCGACAACCACAGAGGACACGGAGGACACAGAGAAGAGCTACGAAATTACGATCGTTCTTGGTAAATTTTTCTCTGTGTCCTCCGTGTCCTCTGTGGTTCAACAATTCATCCTCCCGCCTCATAGCGCAGCGCTTCGATGGGATCAATCGACGCTGCCCTGCGCGCCGGATACAGCGCAGAGAAAATCGCGATGATTCCCAGCAGCAGCGCAAGCCACCAGGCCCGACTGCCACGTCGCCACCAGTCCGGCAAAGAAATCCGGCATGGGCAGCAGGTTCACCAGGAAGCAAATGCCGTATGCGATTGCCATCCCGATGGCGCCGCTGAGAAACGCGATCAGCAGTGCTTCGATAAAGAATTGTTTAAGGATGGTGCGGGCCGGGGCGCCCAACGCCTTGCGGACGCCGATTTCGCGGGTCCGTTCCCGCACCGCCACCATCATCACGTTCATCACGCCCAGGCCGCCGAGAAACAGGGTCACGATGCCGACCGCGCCCAGAAAATATTTCATGCCGTTGGTCATCTGACGGAAGGCCTTGGCCTCCTGCACCGTGTCCCAGATGGGGCAGGCTTCCTTGTCGCCGGGATCGAAGTTGTGCATCCGCCCCAGCACTGTCTGGATTTCGCGCTTGCACGCCTCGTGCTGCTCCACCGATCTGGGCGTGACCAGCAACTGGTCAAAAGTTGTGGAGGTGCCCGGAGGCTTGTCGGGGAAATCGCGCCGCATGGCGGCGAAAGGAATGAATACCTTGTTGACATCCCAGCCGTCGTAGCTGGAATCCTGCTTCTTGGTCGCCATCACGCCGATGACGGTGTACGGAAACGCATTCAGATAGACACTCTCCCCCACGGGATTGCGGCCGGGAAAGAGTTGCTTGGCGGCATCGCTGCCCAGGAAGGCAACGCGGCGCGCTTCCTTCTGGTCGTCCCAGTTGTAGAAACGGCCGTCGCCCACGTCGAGGCTGCGAATGTAACCGAACGGCGGATGAGATCCGGTGACGGTAAACGCAGCATTGTTGTAGCTGCTATGAGCGCGGACGTCGCTTCGCTCCAGCTCCGGAATGGCGTATTCGCAGTCCGGCGACTCCGCCTGCACCGCGGCGACGTCCGCGTCTTCCCAGTGCACTTCGCGCCCGGCGCGGGCTCCGCCGACCTGCATGCTGGTGCGTCCGTGAAAAACGATCAGGATGTCTTTGCCCAGGTTGCGGGCCTGGACTTCCTGTCCCTGGCGCAGCCCTTCTCCCGCCGCCACCATCAGAACGATGGAAACGATTCCCCAGGCGATTCCGAACATGGTCAGAAAGGTGCGCAGCTTGTGGGACCAGAGCGTACGCAACACATCGCCGACCAGATCGCGCAGCACCATATTGTTATGGACGCGGAGGCCGCCCGAACGTAAGCCCGGAAAGCGCACCACCCCCCAGGTTCATATACGAGAAGTCAGCCTGATTTTGTTCACCACAAAAAGTGTGGGGCGGACGCCCTCGCCCGCCGCCTTTGCGGTTGATTTTGGGGATTGCTTAGGGTTGTTCTGACCGGATCAAAGTCAAAAGCGGCGGGCGAGGGCGCCCGCCCCACACGTCTTTGCCAGCCAATCATCGAACTGTTGCAAGCGCCAGCTCGCACTGCTGGCGGTGCCGTTCCTGGCGATCGCGGACCTTGCGTTCCAGCGGCGGCAGAAGGTCGAAGGTGATGTTCGCCGGCTGGAAGTTCCGGGCATCGGCGTGGGTCACGTAGTGCACCAGCGAACCGAAGGCGGTCGGCACGCGGCGGGGGCACGGGGGCCGTTCCCGAAGCCAGCGCGGCGGCGTGAACACCCGCCATCAGGCCGGTGGCGATGGATTCGACGTAGCCTTCAACTCCGCAGATCTGCCCGGCAAAGAATATCTGCGGATATTTCTTCATCTGCAACGATTCGGACAACAAAGTCGGCGCGTTGATGTATGTGTTGCGGTGGATTTGTCCGTAACGCAGGAAACGCGCATTCTCGAGGCCGGGAATCAACCGCAGCACGCGGGCCTGATCTCCGAATTTCAGATGGTTCTGAAAACCCACCAGGTTGTAGGAGTCGGCCCGCAGATTTTCCTGCCGTAACTGCACCGCAGCGTAGGGAATTCGTCCGGTGCGGGGGTCCTTCAATCCGACCGGCTTCATGGGACCGAAGCGCAGCGTGTCGCGGCCGCGGCGGGCAATTTCTTCAATCGGCAGGCAGCCCTCAAAGTAGTTCAGCTTCTCCCAGTCGCGCTCCTCGACCGATTGCCCCGCCACCAGCGCATCGCAGAAGCGGTCGTACTCCTCTTTTGACATGGGACAGTTGATGTAGTCGGCCGAGCCTTTGTCGTAACGCGCCGCCAGGTAGACCTTCGACATGTCGATGGAATCGGCTTCGACAATCGGACTGATCGAATCGAAGAAATACAAATGGGTCGAACCGCTCAGCCGGGCGATCTCCTGGGACAGAGCGTCGGACGTCAACGGCCCGGTGGCGATGATCGTGATCTGACCTTCGTCGATCTGCGTGACTTCTTCGCGCCGGACCGTAATCAGCGGCTCGCGCGAGAGCTCAGCCGTAACTTTGGCCGCGAAGGTCATCCGATCTACCGCCAGGGCGTGACCGGCAGGGACAGCACACTCGCGCGCGATCTCGAGCAAACGCGATCCCGCCCGCCGCATTTCTTCTTTCAGCAGCCAGGGCGCGGTGTTCAGGCTGTCAGATTTCAGGGAATTGGAGCAGACCAGCTCCGCGAAGTCGGCAGTCTGGTGCGCGGGCGTCGAGCGCACTGGGCGCATCTCCCAGAGTTCGACGGCGACGCCGCGACGCGCGCACTGCCACGCCGCCTCCGATCCTGCGAGGCCTGCGCCAATCACGCGCACAGAACGCGTCGCTGTCATTGCGAACTCTCAGCCACGCGCACCAGCGCGTCTCCATCGAGGCTCACCGTCTTCCATTCGTCCAGAAACCTTGCACCCAGACCCTTGTAAAACTCGATTGCGGGAGTATTCCAGTCCAACACTTGCCAGCGCACGCCAAAACAATTCTCCTGGCGCGCGATGGACGCGACCCGCACCAGCAGCGCCTTGCCAATTCCCTTGCCGCGATACTGGTCGCGAACGTAAAGATCTTCAAGAAATAGCCCGCCTCGACCTTCAAAGGTGGAGTAGTAGTCGAAGAAAAACGCGTAGGCGGCAGGCTGGCCGTCCCACTCGGCAACCAGCAGCGCGAAACTTGGGCGACTCACAAAATCCGTCGCGCAGCAGATCGGCCTCGGTCACCACCACCGGGAGATGTTCGAACTCAGCGAGTTCATGAATGAGCATGCTCAATACCGACACGTCGGCGGCAAGCGCGGGACGAATTGAAAGCATTCTGCTGGTTCCTTTGGCAGGCACAATCGAGGTCGTGGTCGACTCTGTGTTCCATTATACGGACGCCGATTCTCAAGGCGCGGAGGACTTCATGGCACTCATCGCTCTCATCGAACCCGAGGCACGGCTCTGCACGCATCACAGATTGAGCTTGGGGTAAGTAACGCCGGCCTACAGGATTACTCTTTCGTCCCCGACTCTTCGCGTCACGTGCTCACGGTCCAGATATTCCAGCAAGGGGATGGCATACTTCCGGCTTACTCCGGCCAGGTCTTTGAATCGAGCCACGTCGATCTTCGGCGACTTCGATTTTTCCGATGACATGCGCTTACGCAGATCCAGCAGCGCATCGCGATGGAAAACCAGGTCTTCGGAGATTTTCACCAGGACTTTGTCGCGCAGCAACAGGGTCACGATTTTTTGAGCGCGGGACTCTGTCTACCTTTAGCCCGGTCAGAACATCTTTCAACGCGGGCACCTTCAAGCCGGCCGACGCGAATGCATGCTCAATTATTTTTTGGGATTCTGCCTCCTCGTCTTTCATGACGACGCCATGTCCCGGCAAATGGACGATCTCTCCAGCTGCTTCCAGCTTCTTCTCGCGGACCAGCATCTCGAGGACAGCGATGAACACTTCGCTGGACGCCTGCACCTGGTCGCGCAGCTCTTCCTTGCTGATTCCCGCGACCAGAGGGTTTTTCGTATGGAAGGTCGCAACCGTGCTCGTCATGAGGAGTTTCAGTCCTTCCAGAGCGGGCACGTGCACAACCAAATCGCCGATTCGAGAAACCTCGGCCTGCTAATGCCTGTGCGGCCAGGGATCTTTCAATCGCCTGCCTCGTCCATCCGGTCTCGGCCGTCAATTGCGCAAGATCAATTCCGATATGACTTTGCCGTGCGATGCGGGCTAACAGAATTGCTTGAGGGTCCCCTTCCGACAGAGTTTTCAAGAATGCATCCTGCCCAGGCATCCGCGAGATTGAGGACGCATCGAGCACCACGCCTCCGCCAATGGTCACGACCGGTGAAAATTGCCGCACGATGAAGCGGTCTCCAGGCAACAACAGCGTGGGCTCAGCCAGACGCAACTCAGCCCGCGCAGTCTCTCCCGGGAGAACATGTTTCTGTCCGAAGAGCACGACCGTCGCGATCGTTTCAAAAGTGTAGGCGTGCAGGTGGACGCGTGCCCGGTCTTTCAACGGTTTTGCCGAAGGCAGCAGGCTGAGCGAAACGCCCAGGCGGGAGGTGGAATGAAAGGTCGAAGGCGGCGCCAGCACCATGCCGCGCGCCAATTCTTGCGTGGTCGCGCCGGCCAGGTTCAAGGCTGTACGCTGGCCTGCCACGGCTTGCTCGGCCGTCTGTCCATGCACCTGGATTCCGCGCACGCGCACCCGCTTGCCCACGGGAAAAACTTCAAGTTCGTCCTCCTTGCGGATCGTCCCGGAAACCAGCGTCCCCGTCACCACCACGCCAAATCCTTTCATGGTGAAAACGCGGTCGATGGGGAGTCGCGCCAGTGCGGAAGAGTCTCGCGCGGGAACTTCCGCGGCGGCCTTTACCAGGGCCTGCTTCAGATCATCGAGACCTGCGCCGGTCAGCGAGCTTACGGCGACGACAGACGAATGGGCCGGATCCAGAAACGAATTGCGCAGAAATTCTTCGATCTCCAGCCGGACAACGTCCAGGGTCTCGCGGTCCACCAGGTCTGATTTGGTCAGCACCGCGATGCCCCGGCGCACGGAAAGCAGACGGCAGATATCGAAATGCTCACGGGTCTGCGGCTTGATGGATTCGTCGGCGGCAATCACCAGCAGGACCAGATCGATCCCGCCCACTCCAGCCAGCATGTTGCGTACAAAGCGTTCGTGTCCGGGAACATCGACAAAACCGAGGCGCAAAATCTCGCCGCCGGGCAGAGGCATTTCCAGATGCGCGAAACCGATGTCAATGGTAATGCCGCGGCGCTTTTCTTCTTCCAGGCGATCGGCGTCGATACCGGTGAGAGCCTTTACCAGCGTGGTCTTCCCGTGGTCGATGTGCCCGGCGGTGCCGACGATGACGGACTTCATTCGGGACAGTATAGAGTAGGGCCGGCGAGACGCCGGCGCCACTTGTGCGACAATAGAATTTCCCCATATGACTCGCTCTTCAACAGCTGTTATCACTCCCGAGATCATCCGGGAGCACGGCCTTACACCCGACGAATACGAAAAGATCAAACAACTGCTGGGAGGACGCGACCCCACCATCACCGAGTTGGGCATCTTCAGCGTGATGTGGAGCGAGCACTGCTCCTACAAATCGTCCCGCGTGCATTTGAAGCGGCTGCCCACGCGCAGCCGGCTTGTAGTGCAGGGGCCGGGAGAGAACGCGGGCATCATCGACATCGGCGACGGCTGGGCCTGCGCGTTCAAGATCGAGTCCCACAATCATCCTTCGTTTATCGAGCCGTTTCAGGGTGCGGCCACGGGCGTGGGCGGGATCCTGCGCGATATTTTCACCATGGGTGCGCGCCCGGTGGCGGTGATGGACTCGCTGCGGTTTGGACCGATAGGCGCCCGTGTGGGGCGGGCGCCCTCGCCCGCCAATGCCGCCGCCAGCACGAGCGGGGCGCTCGCGCCCACATCAGACAAAGAGATTCACAAGAATCAATCCGTGCTTGAGGGCGTGGTCAGTGGGATTGCGTCTTATGGAAATTGTTTCGGCGTCGCCAATCTGGGCGGCGAGACCAAATTTGAGCCCTGCTACTCCGGCAATCCGTTGGTGAACGCGTTCGCTCTGGGATTAGTCCGGCGCGATCAGATTTTCTACGCCAAGGCGTCGGGCGAAGGTAATCCCGTGATTTACGTCGGGTCGAAAACCGGGCGCGACGGCATTCACGGTGCCACCATGGCCAGCGAGGAATTCAGCGAGGCCTCCGAGGCCAAGCGGCCGAACGTGCAGGTGGGCGATCCTTTTCTGGAAAAACTTCTGCTCGAAGCCTGCCTCGAAGCCATGCAGACCGGCGCGATCGTCGGCATACAGGACATGGGCGCGGCCGGGCTCACCTGCTCCACTTGCGAAATGGGTGCACGCGGCCACGTGGGAACTGAAATCGAACTCGACTTGGTGCCGCAGCGCGAGACCGGCATGACCGCATACGAAATCATGCTGAGCGAATCGCAGGAGCGCATGCTGCTGGTGGCGCAGAAAGGCCGCGAGCAGGAAGTGTTTCGTGTCTTCGAGAAATGGGGACTGGACGCAGTCGAGGTCGGCCGCGTCACTTCTGACGGCAAGATGCGGGTACTGCAGCACGGCGAAGTCGTCGCCGAAATTCCCAACGAAGCGCTCACCGACGACGCGCCGGTCTACAAACGTCCGCTGGAGCGTTGGGAACCGCCGGTGCCGCGCGAAATGCCGGAGTACGTCAAGCTGGCTGAAACTTCCGATCTCACTGCCAATCTGAAACGGCTGCTGGCCAGCCCCAACATCGGCGGCAAGCGCTGGATCTGGCAGCAATACGATCACATGGTCCAGACCAACACAGTCGAGGGCCCGGGCGCGGGCGATGCCGGAGTGATTCGCATTAAGGGATCGCAGCGCGGATTAGCCATGGCGCTCGACGGCAACGGACGCTGGTGCTATCTCGATCCGCGGCTGGGCGCAATGCATGCCGTGGCGGAAGCAGCGCGCAACGTGGCTTGCGCCGGAGCCACTCCGATCGGCGGCACTAACTGCCTGAACTTTGGCAATCCCGAAAAGCCGCACATCATGTGGCAATTTTCGCAGGTGATTGATGGCATCACCAAAGCCTGCGAGGAGCTGGAAATTCCCATCACCGGGGGCAACGTCAGCTTTTACAACGAAACTCTGGGCGAGGGAATTTATCCCACGCCGGTGCTGGGCGTTGTCGGCATTCTCGAGGATGTGCACAAGGCAGTGCGTCCGGATTTTCGCGAGGCGGGACGCGCCATCGTTCTTTTGCGCGGTGCGGAACCAGGAGACGCGACCGATGCCCAATCGGCATTTGGATCGTCGGAGTATGCCAAGGAAATTCTGGGCGCGGTCTGGGGATACCCTCCCGAGTTGGAGCTGGAAAAAGAAGCTGCGTTGCAGAAAGCGCTGGTTGAGATTGCCCAAATCGAAATTATGGATTCAGCTCACGACTGCTCTGACGGCGGTATCGCGGTAACGCTGGTCGAGTCGGGACTGGCTAAAGGCATTGGAATGAACGTCGATCTGACGTCGCTTGGGTTGCCGCCGGAGTTCGTTCTGTTTGGTGAAGAAGCCAGCCGGGTTGTCATCTCTTGCGACCGCGAGAACTTCGGCAGAATCGAACAAGTGGCGCTAAAATATGGAATCGCTGCAGAATTAATTGGAGAGACGGCGCCCGAGCGGGTGGAGATCAAGCTCGATGGGCGGGTAGTAGTGTCGGCCGCGGTTTCGGAAATGCGTAGTGTGTATGAGGGCTCGCTGGAGAAGGCGCTGCGGACGGAAGCAGGAACGATGGCAGCGGATTAATTGCCGAGCTTCGCTCGGCTGGACAGCCGAGGGCGGCTGTCCCCACGTGGACTGTGGTGAGCTAAAAGCTAAGAGCTAAAGGCTGAGCTGACATGTTCGATAAATTCCATGACGAATGCGGAGTCGTAGCCATCTACGCTCACCCTGAGGCGGAGAAGCTGGCTTACCTCGGGCTGCACGCGCTGCAACATCGCGGACAGGAATCGGCGGGCATCGTCACCTCCAACGGGCTGACTTTGCGCGCCCATCGCGCCATGGGATTGGTCGCCGACATCTTTACCGAGGACGTTTTGTCTCCGCTCCACGGCTCGCTCGCCATCGGCCACACGCGGTACTCCACGGCCGGCGACTCAGCTCTCTTCAACGCTCAGCCCATCATGGTGCAATCGAACAAGGGCATGATTGCGCTGGCCCACAACGGCAACCTGGTGAATGCCCACGAAATCCGGCATCGCCTGGAGGCCCAGGGCTCGATTTTCCAGACCAACAGCGACACCGAAGTGATCGTTCACCTGATCGCGCTCTCCAAAGAACAGACATTGCCGGACGCCATGGCCGACGCACTGCGCCGCGTCGAAGGCGCGTTTTCGCTGGTGATGCTCAGTTCGGACCGGGTGTTTGCGGCGCGCGATCCCCGCGGCTTCCGTCCCTTAAATATGGGAAGAATTCCGCGCCTCGAAGGGCAGCGGCAGGACACCATCGTGTTTGCCTCCGAAACCTGCGCATTCGATCTGATCGGCGCCACCTACGAGCGCGAGGTCAAGCCGGGCGAGTTGGTGATCGTTGGACCGGAAGGCATCACGTCGCGTTTCTATGCGCCGGTGGCGGCGCAGTCGAGCTGCATTTTCGAACACGTGTATTTTTCGCGGCCGGACAGCATGGTGTTCGGACGTCCGGTGCAAGTCAGCCGCGAAGGTCTGGGACGACAACTGGCGCGGGAAGCTCCGGCCGAAGCCGACCTGGTCGTTCCGGTGCCCGACTCCGGCGTGACCGCGGCCGTGGGCTACGCCGCCGAGAGCGGCATTCCTTTTCGCTTCGGACTCATCCGCAATCACTACGTCGGACGCACCTTCATCGAGCCGCGGCAAAGCGTGCGCGACTTCGGAGTGAAGCTGAAGCTGAACCCGGTGCGCACCCTGCTCGAAGGCAAGCGCGTGGTGCTGATCGACGACTCCATCGTGCGCGGCACCACCAGCCGCAAGATCGTACGCATGATCCGCAACGCGGGCGCGAAAGAAGTGCACATGCGCGTCTCCTGTCCGCCCACGGTTTCGCCCTGCTTCTATGGCGTGGACACGCCTTCCAAGAAAGAGCTGATCGCGGCCAACAAGTCGGTGGAAGAGATTCGCGAATTCATCGGCGCCGATTCGCTGGCTTATCTCTCGCTTGAAGGAATGAAGAAAGCCTGCGCCGATGGCGAGAAGACTACGTACTGCACTGCCTGCTATACCGGTTCGTATCCCACGAAATGGGTGGATGTGGACGAGATTCTGCCCGCCACGATCAGCCAGCCCTAACCGCTTCGAGTTCCAGCCTCAAAACAATCTGTCATCCCGACCGGAGCGAAGCGCAGCGAGCGCAGTGGAGGGACCTTGTGTTTTCTCGCCGGCCGGCAAGTCACGCTTCGCTCGCCCACCCGGACGAGGGCGTCCGGGCCTACGTGGTTCTTGCCGACGCCACCCGTGGAATTCCCTGCAAATCTTTCATTACTTGCACATCGTTCCAACCAGCCAATAACTCACGCACCCGGTCGGCGATGGTGCCGCTGATTTCCATCACCAGCCAGCCCCCGGGCTTAAGCGATTCGCGGGCCTGCGGAATAAGGCGTTCGATCACTTCCAGTCCGGTCGCGCCGGCGAAAACTGCGTTGCGCGGTTCGTATTTGCGGACTTCGAGCTGCACCTGATCTTCTTCCGATTCGCCGACATAAGGCGGATTGGAGACAACGAAATCGAACGCTCCCCGCTCGAACCCCTGCAGCAAGTCGGTTTGATGGAATTGCACGCGAGCTTCGAGTTGGAGTCGGGCTGCGTTGGCGCGGGCGATTTCGAGAGCGGCCGAGGAAATATCAGTTGCGTGAATTTCGGCGTGCGGCAATTCTTTGGCCAGGGCCAGTGCAATGCAGCCGGAACCGGTGCCGACATCCACGATGCGCAAGGGGGAGGCGGGCGAGGGCGCCCGCCCCACACGTGTGTGCTCCAGCACCGTCTCGATCACGTGCTCGGTTTCCGGACGGGGAATGAGCACGGCCGGCGTAACGATGAAGTCCATGCCCCAGAATTCCTGATGGCCAGTGATGTATTGCGCGGGTACGCCGCGTTCGCGCTCGGTCAGGGCCTGGTCGTAGCGGCGTTGTTCGTCCGCTGAAAGATTGCGTTCGGGATGGGCATGGAGATACGCGCGGTCGCATTCCAGGGTGAACATGAGAAGAAGTTCGGCATTCAGGCGAGGCGAGGGGACATTGGCGGCCGTGAGGCGGAGATGGCGGAGGCGAGAGCGTCGCGGAGCGTCACCGGCTTATTTGAACACAAGATACTCTGGTGATGTGGGGCGGACACTCCTGTCCGCCAAAAGCCGGCGGCTTACTCGCTGCGGCTATCCATTTTCAGACCCACAAGGCAGTGGTTACAGACACGTCACGCGGGCGGGGGCGCCCGCGCCACACGAGCAAACCGATTACACTGCGGTGGTGGCTTCGGCTTTCAGTTTTTCTGATTGATAGTGGCTGACCAGGGCCTCGATCAGAGGCTGGAGTTTGCCGTCCATGACCTGCTCGAGTTGGTGGATGGTCAGGCCGATGCGGTGGTCGGTGACCCGGTTCTGCGGAAAGTTGTAAGTACGTATTTTTTCGCTGCGGTCGCCCGAACCGACCATCGCCTTGCGTTCCTTGGCGAGCGCGTCCTGCTGCTTCTGCATTTCCATCTCGTAGAGACGGGCGCGAAGCACGCGCATGCCTTTCTCGCGGTTCTTGATCTGTGATTTCTCGTCCTGGCAGCTCACCACCGTGTTGGTCGGAATGTGGGTGATGCGCACGGCGGAATACGTTGTGTTTACCGACTGTCCGCCGGGGCCGGAGGAGCAGAAGGTATCAATGCGAAGGTCTTTGGCTTCAATCTTGATGTCAACGTCTTCGGCTTCGGGCAGGACGGCCACCGTGACCGCGGAAGTATGCACCCGACCCTGCTGTTCGGTGGCGGGCACGCGCTGCACGCGGTGCACGCCGCTCTCATACTTCAGCCGCGAAAAAACGCGCTGGCCTTCGATGATGGCGATCACTTCCTTCAGGCCGCCGACCGAGGAATCAGAAGTGGAGAGCACTTCGACCTTCCAGCCCTGGGTTTCCGCGTAGCGGGTATACATTCTGAACATTTCGGCGGCGAACAGCGTGGCCTCGTCGCCTCCGGTGCCGGCGCGGATTTCAAGGATGACGTCTTTTTCGTCGTTCGGATCCTTGGGCAGCAGCAGACACCTTGAGTTCTTCTTCCACTCCGCCGACGCGGGCTTCCAGTTTGTCGAGTTCTTCCTGGGCGTAGGCCCGCATCTCGGCATCTTTTTCGTCTGCCAGGACAGCCTTGCTCTCGGCGATACCGCGCGTCAGGTCTTTATACTCACGATATTTCTCGACGATAGACGAGATTTCGCTGTGCGCCTTGGCCGTCTTCTGGTATCTGGCCGAGTCGCCGGCGATCTCCGGCGAGGAGAGCGCCTGCGTCAGCTCCTCGTAGCGGGCTTCGATTTGGTCTAGTCGGTCAAACATAAAGTCGTCAGTCGTTGGTCATTGGTCGTCAGCCCGCAATGCGGGCGGATTTTCGCTATCCAATTCTAGTACTTAAAGAGTTTGGAGAGAATATTCGCGGGGGAACCGCTAGGCAATGACCAGTTCGCCGCCGTGCTCTTTTTCGAGCGCCATGGCGTGGTCCAGCGCGATGATGGCGCACTCGGCCTGGTCATCGGACGGAGGCTGGGTGGTGATGCGCTGCAGCCAGAGGCCGGGCGCGGTCATCAGCGCGAACAGCGATCCGCGATGCTTGGCGGCGAAGCGGATGATCTCATACGAGACGCCCGCAATCACCGGCAGCAGCGCGATGCGCATGCCGAACTTGGCCCAGAAAGTGGTCACCGGAAACACCGCCGACACCAGGATGTAGACCATGATCGAAATCAGCATCACCGTCATCAGAAAGCTGGTGCCGCAACGGGGATGAAAAGTCGAATACTTCTGCACCGAGGCGGTCTCGAGCGGATCACCATTCTCGAAGGCGTAGACCGTCTTATGCTCGGCGCCGTGATATTCGTAGACCCGGTGAATATCGCTCCACAGCGAAACTCCCCAGATGAAAAGCAGGAACAGGGCGATCCGAATGACGCCATCCACCAGGTTGAAAATGATCTGCTCGCCGAACACCGGGTTCACCCGTTTCAGTTCGGTCGCCGCCAGCAGCGGCAGAAACTTGTACATGAAAATGAAGAAGCCGACCGAAATGATGATGTTGACCGCGGCCATCCAGCCGGTAATTTCGAGTTTCTTCTTGTCCGCCGCGGGCTCGGGTTGCAATTCATCGAGCGCAACGTTGGCGGAAAATTTCAGCGCCCGGAAGCCCAGGGTCATGGCGTGACCGAGCGTGACCACGCCTCGAATGACCGGCCAGGCCATCCATTTGCGTTTTTCAGACAGGCGCTCCAGCGGCTCGCTGTGGGTCGAAACTTCGCCGGAAGGCTTGCGGCAGGCAATTGCCCACGCGTGCGGAGAGCGCATCATAACGCCCTCGAGCACGGCTTGGCCGCCGACCAGGGTTTCCTCGCCGCCTTCAAGCGCGGGCAAAAGCTGCACGGCCACCAGGAAACGCCACCAGGTTCGCAGGAAACGCATGGTTGTTAGATGATCCTTCGAAGCATCGAGGCTCAAACCACAAGGGTACCACAGGCAGTTTCGTTTAGGATGGCAGAGAGCTGGTTAAGTGGCTTAGCAAATTGAAGTTAGAGTGATTGGAAATGTGGGCGCGAGCGCCCTCGCTCGTGCGGGGGCCATCACAGGACTCGAACGAAGACACTAGCCTGACTGGACAGTGTCCAGGGGCGCACGAGCGGGGCGCTCGCGCCCACATTAAGAGCCCATGATCAAGCTGGCTGAAGCCGGTGAGCGCATTGCCGCCACCACCAAAAAACTCGAAAAGATCGCGATCGTCGCCGAATATCTTAAGGCGCGCACGCCGGAGGAGGCCTCCGTCTCGGCCGTATTTCTCTCGGGACGGCCGTTTCCCGCGTGGGAGGAAGCCACACTGCAGGTGGGCGGCAGGGTGCTGTGGCGGATCGTCGCAGAGCTTTCCGGAAATAACGAAGCCGAGCTTACGGCAGCCTATCGTAAGCACGGAGACCTTGGTGACGTCGCAGAAGCCGTTCTCCCAGCCTCCAGCACCACAACCAACGTGGGGACGGACGCCTCCGCCCGGCCAGACCGGGCAGAGCCCGGCAGCACAGCGCTGAGTGTGCGAGACGTCGCCGTCCAAATTCCGCGAGATCGCGGCGGCCCGTGGCGCAGCGGCTAAAGCCGCCCTGACCCGTGAGCTTCTTTCGCGAGCCTCGCCCCTCGAAGCCAAATACATCATCAAGATCATGACTGGAGATCTGCGCATCGGCCTGAAAGAGAGCCTGGTGGAAGAAGCGATCGCCAAGGCCTACGGCGGAACATTGGGCGAGGTCCAGCGGGCGAACATGCTGCTGGGCGACATTGGCGAGACCTTAAGGCTGGCGGCCGAGAACCATCTGGGCGATGCCAAGATGCGATTGTTCCATCCCCTGGGTTTCATGCTGGCCAGCCCGGCAGAGTCGGCCGAGCAGGCTCTCAGCTACTTTCAGAACGCCCTGGTGGAAGACAAGTACGACGGCATCCGCGCCCAGGCCCACTGTTCGGGCGGCGACGTACGAATCTTCTCGCGCACGCGTGACGAGATCACCGAATCGTTCCCTGAATTGCCGGGCGCACTGGCGGGTCTACCGGAAGATGCAATTCTCGACGGTGAGATTGTGGCCTGGAGCTACGAGGAGCACAGCGGCAACGTACGCTCCGAATACGCCGGGCGCTGCACTCCCCTTCAGCACGCTGCAGCAGCGTTTAGGACGAAAACAAGTCAGCGAGAAACTGATGCGTCAGGTGCCGGTAGCATATCTTGTCTTCGACGTTCTCTACGCCGGGGGCGAGTTGCTGCTGGAGCGCTCGTTACTTGAGCGGGCGAAAATCCTCGATGCCATCCTGGCGGCGCCAAGAAAATCCCAGGTCAGTCCACCAGCAGCCGGGAACCAGACCCGGTTCGAATTCGGTGGCGACGTCAGCGAGTCGAACACGCGGGTGATTCGCGCACCGGTTTTTCAAGCTTCAACGCCGCAGGAACTCGATCAATACTTTGAGGCGGCACAGGCCCGGGGGAACGAAGGCCTGATGATCAAGGATCCCGAGTCGCCCTACACTCCCGGACGGCGTGGGAAGGCGTGGCTGAAGCTCAAGCGCGAACTGGCCACCTTAGACGTTGTAGTCACCGCTGTCGAGTACGGTCACGGCAAGCGCATTGGGGTGTTGAGCGACTACACCTTTGCTGTGCGCGATGGAGACAAGCTGGTCAACATCGGCAAAGCTTATTCCGGGTTGACTGATGTCGAGATTGCCGAGATGACCAAGTGGTTTCTGGAGCACACCGCTGAAGATCAGGGATTCCGGTTGGTGGTGGAGCCGAAGATTGTTCTCGAAGTGGCATTCAACAACATGATGGAATCGGATCGGCATGAGAGCGGGTACGCTTTACGATTTCCCCGGATTGTGAGGCTGCGTCCCGACAAGTTGCCGGAAGAGGTGGACACCATCGAGAGGGCCAGGGAGATTTACGAGAGCCAGGAGAGGAAGATTTAAATCAAAGGCTATCCGGGTCGAAGATTCCATCTCCACACCGGCAGAGCAGAATCTCAGTGTTTGTGCTGGTGTTCACCGTCCGCCACCGGAATCACGCACCCGTGGGCCACTTCGCAGTCCACGTTTTCGAACTGGATGGTGGTGTGGCTGATCTGAAAGTCATGCCGCAGGCATTCTTTCAGATCGCGCAGAATGCGTTCGCTGACCGACGGCGGAATATCCGCGATCGAAATGTGGCAGGAGAGGGCTCGCGTCTCCGATCCGATGTTCCATACGTGCAGATCGTGGACGTCGTTCACGCCTTCAATCTGCCGCATGGCAGCCTCGACCTGCTCCAGCTTGACGCCGCGCGGAGTGCCTTCGAGCAGAATGTTAAGGGTCTCGCGCACGATGCCGAATCCCGACCAGAGGATGAGGACGCCAATCGCCACCGAAAGCACGGGATCGATCCAGTACTTGCCGGTGGCCATGATGATCCAGCCGCCCACGATGACCGCCCCGGTCGAAAGCGTGTCGCCAATTTCGTGCAGCAACGCGCTGCGGATGTTGACATCGCTCCCGGCGCGATACAACAGCAGCGCGATCGCTCCGTTCATCACCACGCCGGCAGCCGCCACCCAGATCATCACGCCCGCATGCACGTGCTCGGGATTCTGCAACCGCCGGAAAGCTTCATAAAAAATGAAGCCCGAGACCGCAACCAGGGACACCGCATTGACCAGAGCGGCCAGCACGCCGGCCCGGTGGTAGCCATAAGTCTTGGTGGAACTGGGCGGGCGGGACTGCAGGTAGACTGCGGTCAGAGAAAGCAGCAGGGCAAAAAAATCCGACAGGTTGTGCCCGGCCTCGGACAGCAGCGCCAGCGAGTGGGCGCGAATGCCGGCCACCACCAGCAGCACAATGTAGGCGGCGGTCACGACCAGCGAAACCCGCAGGATCCGCGAGGTCTTTTCGCCTCCGCCGTGGGCGTGCATGTGCATGAATTAAGTTTAAGGCTTATAGAGGGAAGGCTTCAAGGCACAGCGGTAATGGAGAGAAAGTGCTGGCCCCACCACCAGCCACGTGGGGACAGCCGCCCTCGGCTGTGCGGCGGAGCGAAGCTCCGCTGAGTACCATGAAGGATGAGTCGAGCTTTGCTCGACTGGACAGCCGAGGGCGGCTGTCCCCACGTGGCTGCTGACAGTTACAATGCTTCGTCATTTCCGTCGACAAAGGAGCGCATGTCCGTCCGCGAGCACAACTACTGGTTGACCACGACCACCATGCCGGAGATTGATCCCGCGCATCCGCTTCCCGAGGGCGTCAACGTCGCCATTATTGGAGCTGGCTTCACCGGGCTCTCGGCGGCGAGAACGCTGGCTAAACTCGGTGCCAGGGTTGCCGTTTTCGAGGCCGAGACCATTGGCTGGGGCGCCAGTTCGCGAAATGGCGGCATGGTTCTTACCGGACTCAAGCTGGGCGTAAACAAGTTGATTTCGATGTATGGCCGCGAGCGCACACAGCGCATGTATGCGGCGTCGCTGGCCACCATTGATTGCGTGGAGCAACTGGTCAGGGAAGAAAAAATCGATTGTGACTTCACCCGTTGCGGACATCTCGAAGTTGCCTGCAAGCAGAAGCATTTTGACGACTACGCCCGACAGGTCGAAGTGATCGCGCGCGAGTTCAATCACAAGCTGCGTATCGTGCCGAGAGCTGAGCTGCAGTCCGAGATCGGGTCGTCCATCTATTACGGCGGCATGGTGGATGAAGTCAGCGCCGGGTTGAATCCTGCGAGATACGTGGCGGGACTGGCGCAGGCGGCGATTCAGGGCGGGCGCGACGGTCTGCGAGAATACGCGGGTTGAGAAAATTGAGCGTGAAGACCGGCAAGGAATGTCACGCTGGCGCATCACTACCTCTCGCGGCGCTCTCTGGGCGCGCGAAGTCTTCGTCGGCACCAGCGGCTACACCGGATCGGCGACTCCGGCGCTGCGCAAGAAGCTGATCCCCATTGGCTCGTACATCATCACGACCGAAGTCCTGCCCGAAGCGCTGGCGCGCGAGTTGAGCCCGCGCAATCGCATGATCTACGACTCCAAAAATTATCTCTACTACTATCGCCTTACTCCCGACAATCGCATGCTCTTCGGCGGGCGCGCGGCATTCTTTCCCGAAACCGCGGATTCGATTCGCCAGAGCGCGGAAATTCTGCGGCGCGGAATGATCGATGTCTATCCGCAGTTGCGCGATGTGAAAGTCGAATTCGTCTGGGGAGGCACGCTGGATTTCGCTTTCGACATCATGCCGCACGCCGGACAGATGGATGGAATCCACTACGCTGTCGGCTACGCCGGACACGGCGTCGCCATGGCCACGTGGCAGGGCCAGCAGATGGCGAAGATGATCGCCGGCGAGAAGCCGGAGAACCCGTTCGTGGGGATTCCGTTTCCGGGTGCGCCGCTGGGCCTGTACAACGGCAAGCCTTGGTTCTTACCTCTGGCGGGTGCCTGGTACAAGTTTCTGGATTGGGTGAGCTAAGCTGGCCTCGAAGAGACAGCCGGGTGCCCCATCCTTGCGTTCTTTGCAAGGGTGGGATGCCACGGACCTCGGGAGCTGGGGCCTTCTCTGATTTTCCAGGATGACTGGGTGAAGATGGAATCACCCACCCTATTTCGCAAAAGGCGCGAAATAGGATGGGGCACCCTCGGGTCTGGAGTGTGCTGGAGAAACAGATCTATGCCGATCGCGGAGCGTGTCTGAACACAAAATACGCCATCGGCCCGACTGCCAGCGCCGCCGGCCCCCAGATCAATCCATAGCGATCGCTGCCCAGCAGCGCGACCGCGCTCATGATCACGACTGCAACCACGGAGTAGATCAGCCCGGCACGTCCGCCCGGAATCACGAACGGGCGCGGCATGTCCGGCTTCTTGCGGCGCAACTGCCAGGCCGCGAGGACCGTCATGACCGTAGTCGCGACTCGCAGCCAGTTGTAGATGCTGATGAGCTCCACCAGCGAATGCAGCGCCAGCAAGCCGTACACCACAGCCGATGTAATGATTGCGATCCATGGAGTTCCGTAGCGCCGATGCTGGCCGGTCAGCACGTGCGGGAGGTAGCCATCTTCCGCCATGGCGAACGGCATGCGGGTGGACGCCAGGATCGTGCCGTTGAGCAGCGCGACCTGGGTGACCATCGCGGCCGCAAACATCCAGGCGCCGAGCCAGCGGCCTCCGATGAGTTGCGCCGCCGTGGGAAAAAATCCGGTGTGCCAGCTCTGCCAGTTGCCTAGCGCGGCGAGCGAGGCGAGGGTGGGCAGAAAGTAGGCCGCGATTGACATGGGTACCACCAGCGCCAACGCCAGCGGATAGCTGCGCTTCGGATTGTCCACCTCTTCTGCGACCGTCGAACACTGCTCGTATCCGGAATACAGCCACAGTCCCAGCGCCAGCCCCACGCCGAATACGTGGAACGTCGGCTGGTGCGGAGGGATCACCGGCACGAATGGATTGTGATGCCACTTGGCCAAGCCGATCACGACCAGCACCAGCACCGGAAGCAGAATGAAAAGCTCCAACACGGTGGCGAATTTACCCACCATCTGAATGCCGCGCACGTTGATGTAAGTGATCAACGCCACGATGGCGAGGGAGACGATGTAGTGCCTCCATCCCGTGATCTCAGGAAAGTAATAGCCCAGGTAGTCGGCGAACTGCACCGCATAGACGCTGCCCAGCAGGAAAGAGGCGCACCAGTTCCACCAGCCCGCGAGGAAGCCCCAGAAATCGCCGAAGCCGGCGCGCACCCAGCGATAGAAGCCGCCTTCGACCGGCATGGCGGTGGTCAACTCGGCCGACACCAGCGAAACCGGGACACACCAGAAGAACGGGATCACCAGCAGGAAGATCAGGGTCATTCCTGGACCGGAAGTAGTGACCATGTCTTCGAGTCCGAAGGGGCCGCCGGTGCAGTAGGAGAACATGACCCAGACGAAGTAGAAGAGGCCGGCTTTGCGCAAGGCGGACTTCGCGGTGGTGGACACGGGCTTGGATTATACGGGGAGCGGCGATTGCAGAATCGGGTCGTGCGTGCCGAGCTGCGCTCGGCCGGGACGGGTCGGAGACCCGTTCCCACACGGCTGGAGGTGCTCCACGGCGGCAGGATGCCCTCGGGACAGCCGGCGAGACGCCGGCGCTGCCAAATAAAAAAGCCTCCTGCTTGCGCGGGAGGCTTCGGGGAGGGCTCCGGTCCTTACGGATCCGTCGTCCTGAATCGACTATTTCTGTACCGGCTGGTCCTGGGTCGCGGGCGCCGAAGCAGAGGTCGTGGCCAGCGTCTCCAGATCGTTCTTCAGGAGGCTGATCTCGACGCGTCCACCGCTGGTGCGCTTGGTTTTCGCATCATCGGTGGCTGCCGAGGGCACCGGAGCATTGCCCATGCCGACCACGTAAATCCGGTAAACCGGAATTTCGTGATTGAGCACCAGGTAACGCACGACTGCGTCAGCCATCTTCTGTGAAGTGGCGATCGCGGCCTGGCCGTGTCCGGACGAGAAGCCCTGCACTTCGACGATGTAGCCGCGCTGATCTTTCAGCGGGGTGGCCATATCGTCAAGAGCGGCCTTGGCGTTCTTGCTCAGCACGCTCTGGCCGGGACGGAAGCGGATCTCGGTCTGGTTCGAGGCCTTGTACTGATCGATGTTGCCGACGACCTGCTCGACCGTGGTCAGGCGGGTGTTGGCCTGGGTCGCAGTCTGCTGCGCCATCGTCGCCTTGTTGCCGGCGTCAATCGCGTGCTGGTCGGCTTCGTTGGCCTTGGTCGAGGCCAGGCGGATGCCTTCCTGGGCGCGCGAGTCGGTGTCCTTGATCATCTTGGTGTTCGAGGAGGTCAGTTCATCCAATTCGTTGACTCGATCACGGATGGGCGCGGTCTGCCGCTGCACATATTTCTTGCGGGCAAAGGGATTGATCTTGCCCCAGAAACCTTCATGCGTGTCCGGCTGCAAAGCAGGCTTGCCGCTGGCGCCGGCTGCGGCTGCCGCGGGTTGATCTTGCGTGGTGGGGGTGGTCTGTGCCAGAGCCGGAAGTGCCAGCACGGCGGTCAGAAGCAGCGCTACGAAAAGACGATTCTTCATTTCTTAAGTCCTCCAAGGGGAGCGTCTTGCTCCATTACAGCATTACCGCAAAAATATCGGCGTCCCTTTGATGCGCGACGCCTGCTCTATGTATTACAGGTCGAATGCCAAACCTCGGCCAGCGTAAGTCTTTAGCCAACAACACATTGTAACGCTACGGGCGGGCAAGGCGTGAGCGAAAAAGCACCGGGCCGGGTAATTTTGGCGATTCTGATATAAAAACTGCGTGCGAACCCGGCTGCAAAATATTGCGGTAAACCCAGTAACCACCGCGGCGCCCGATAGAGGCGCTCGTAAAGCATCGGCCATCTCCTGGCCGGCCTTGTTTTCCGTCTCATTTTGCTTGCTCTTGCTTTCCTGCACCCGCGTGGAAAAGCTGGACTTGAGCCGCCTCACGCTGCCTCCTGGCTTCCATATTGCAATCTTCGCCGCAGCGCCGCATGCCCGGCAAATGGCCTTCAGCCCGGCAGGTGTGCTGCTGGTGACCGACATGAGCGACGGCACGGTGCTGGCGCTTCCCGGATGCCAAACACATTGGCCGGGCGGAGCGTGTGGTGCCGGTGCTCTCCGGTTTGAACGCTCCGCATGGGATTGCGTTTCATAACGGAAAACTCTATGTCGTGGAGATCAACGCGATCCGGCAGTATGACTGGGATGAGTCTCAGTTGCGGGCCGGCAACGAGAAGAAGATCGTGGATCTCCCCGGAAGCGGCGGCGGGCACTCGACTCGCACCATTCTTTTTGCCAACGGCAAGATGTACGTAGCCGTCGGATCGAGTTGCAACGTGTGCGAGGAAGACGACAAGCGGCGTGCGGCCGTAACGGAATACAACGACGACGGGAGCGGCCAACGTCACCTTCGCCTCGGGTCTGAGAAATGCTGTCGGGTTGACCGTCAATCCCAAGACGAACACCATCTGGGCCACTGACAACGGCCGCGACTGGCTGGGCGACGACCTTCCCCCGGAAGAAGTAAATGATCTGGGCCCCACCGGTGGAAATGCCGGCTGGCCGTACTGCTACGGCAAGCGCGTTCCCGACCGTTCTCAGAGCACAGACTACGACTGCTCGAAGACGATTGCTCCCGCGGTTGAGATGCAGGCGCATTCGGCGCCGCTGGGTTTGCTGTTCTACAACGGAGAAATGTTTCCCGCGGAGTATCGCGGAAATTTGTTCGTGACTTTTCACGGCTCCTGGAACCGCAGCGTACCCACCGGATACAAAGTGGTCCGCATAAAATTCAACGACAAGGGTGAACCGCAAGGGCCGCCGGAGGATTTCATCAGCGGATGGCTCCGCCCGGGAGAGACGAAGAAAGGTGTGTGGATGGGAAGGCCCGTTGGCTTGGTCGTCGGTCCCGATGGCGCGCTGTACGTCAGCGACGATTCAGCGGGAGTCGTGTATCGCGTGACCTGGGAACAGTAACTCAGGCCCTGGTGTCATCCGGAGGGACTTCAGTCCCCCGGCGCGTTGTCATCCTGAGCGGAGGGGCCGCTTCGCGGTGCGAAGCGGCCACGCAGTCGAAGGACCCCTATAACCTGCACTGCCGCTGCGAACTTTCGGACGCAACCTATCACTTTCCGGCTGTAGTCAAGATGATAGGGGTCCTTCGACTCCGAGAAGTGTTTCGCAAGCGAAACACTTCTCTCCGCTCAGGATGACAAGTGTCCTGCTTCGAAAGCTCGCCATTACGCCGGACAGGAGAGAGGACAATGCTAGACTTCAATCATGCTGGCCGACTACGCCGTGCGGGTCGAACAATCCCGCGGACGCCGAATTCCTGAACCCCAGCATCCCTATCGCAATGATTTCCAGCGCGACCGCGACCGCGTCATTCATGCCCGCGCCTTTCGCCGGCTCGAAGCCAAGACGCAGGTCTTTACCCGCCGCTTCTCCGACCACTTCCGCAATCGCCTGACCCACACCATCGAAGTGGCACAGATCGCCCGCACCATCGCAGCCCAGCTCGGACTGAACGTGGATCTTGTTGAAGCTCTTGCCCTGGTACACGACGTGGGCCACCCGCCCTTCGGCCACGCCGGTGAAAAAGCTCTGGACGCAGCCATGCGTGAGCACGGATTTTTCTTCGACCACAATCTGCACGCGCTGCGCATCGTCGAAGATTTCGAGGTCCGCTACGCTCGCTTCCGTGGCCTGAACCTGACATTTGAAGTGCGTGAAGGCATCATCAAGCATTCGCACGACTACTCGGCCAACCAGTTTCCGGAACTGGCGGAGTACCTGCTCGATCAGCGGCCGCCCCTCGAAGCCCAACTCATCGATCTGGCCGACGAAATCGCTTACGACACCGCCGATCTCGACGACGGCTACGAAGCTCACCTGCTGACGCTCGACCAGATACGCAGCGGCATCCCGGTTTTCGACCGCTTCTTTCGCGAGGCCGAAAAGCTCTATCCCAACGTGGCTGAGAAACTGAAGTTCAACGAAGCGGTGAAGCGGATTCTGGATCGCATGGTGGGTGATTTGATCCGTAACCTGCAAGAGCAGATCAAGGCCACAGGAATTCGCAGCCTCGAAGATGTTCGCGCCTGTCCGCGCCGGTTGGCGACGTTCAGCCCTGAAGTCGAGGAAGAAAGGCGCGGCGCCAAGGAATTTCTTTACAAGAATCTGTATTTCAGCGCCGCGCTGGATCCGGAAAAGAACGATGCGGAACGCGTCATCCGCGAGCTGTTCGAGTTTTGGATGGCCAAGCCCGGAAGCCTGCCTCAGAATTATCAGGAAAAGGCCGGACAGGACCCGCTACCCCGAGTAATCTGCGACTACATCGCGGGCATGACCGACAATTTCATTTACGAGCAGTATGCGAAATACTGCGGCACAGGCTAGTCGCGCAGGATCCTGTTGCCGCCAAGATGCATGGCACTGCGAACGAAACTCCTTCAAGAAAACCGATTACCACGAGGAACAGCTATGAACGATCCGCCCGAATTCAAACATGGTCACAAATTCGCGCGTAGCACATGGATAATTCTTATTCTCGCCTGCGTCGCCATCACGGTCGGCGCGCAGTCTCCTTCACGCCCATCACAGTTGGAAGAGATAGCTGCGGTGAAAACTGGGGAGGAATCTTTCAGACAAGCACAATTGAAATATGACACAGCATCCGCCGGCACGCTTCTGGCAGATGAATTTGTCGGGACTTGGAACCATGGTGAACGGGTCAACAAGGAGCAGTTTCTGTCCTTGATCGGTGACAAGAACGATCCCCTTGAAGCGCTCGAATATGGTGATATGGAAATTCGGGTTTATGGCGGGGCCGCGGTTGTGTGGTCAACCATTCACGAAAGGGCCCTGTACGGCGGAAAGCCCGACGAGTATCAAGGTCGCCGGACAGCGGTGTGGGTCAGGCAAGACAAGCGCTGGCAGTGCGTCACAATTCACACGTCCGCATTCGCAGAAAATGGCAAGTAGGGTGTCGCCGGCTCTCCAACCTGCTAACCTCCGGACTTCGCACTCAAATTCAATCGCATTTCATTGGAGGGTTCAAACCCCAGGCTCTCGTATAAGCGGACGCCCCTTGTCGCTGGCATGCAGGTCGACCCGCACGAACCCTTGCTTGCCGGCACCAGTCGATCATGGTTTGCATGAGCCGGCGGGCAATGCCCTGCCGCCGAAAGGGCGGATCGGTGTACATGTTCAGAATGGTGGCGCGGCGGCACTGGCCATCGTAGGGATGGCTCGGCCACGGGCTGACCAGCACGAATCCGCCGGCGACGACTCTCTCTCCAGCGCACGCCAGCCAGGCGTGGAGCGTGCCGTTGGCCAGCGCCGCGGCCAGATATGGTCTGCAGGTCTCGACCATCCTGGACATGGCTTCGGCATCGTTGTAGCCCATGTCTTCGTACATACCGCGGCGATGACGCAGCAGTTCAGGAATGTCATCGGGCGTAGCCTGCCGGATCAGAACGTCGGGACTCATCAAGGCTTCTCCGGAATGGGTGGGTCTCTCGGTAAAGACTTATCAGGATACAAAAAGAAAGCCGAGCTTGCGCTCGGCCTGGACGGGTCGGAGACCCGTCCCTACACAGTTCGTGATGGCTACTTGTTTTCGGAGTCTTCCTTGGCCAGTTTCATCTTGGCCGATTCGAGCTTCTTCTGGACGCGGGCCACGTCGTTCTGGTCAACTTCGGCCGCGACGGTCTTGTTCCACTCGGAGATCGCGCGCTCCCAGTGGGCCGCCGCCAGCTTGAGGCGTCCGGTTTTCTGGTAGAGGTCGCCGAGATGGTCCTGCACCGTCGGATCGGTGCCGATCCGCTGCGAGGCTTTGATCAGGGTGTCTTCCGCGGACTCGTATTTGCCCAGCTTGAAGTAGGCCCAGCCCAGCGAATCGAGATAGGCGCCGTTGGCCGGATCGAGATCGACCGCTTTCTTGATCAGGCCGAGAGCCTCGTCCAGCTTGATCCCGCGGTCGGCCAGCATGTAGCCGAGATAGTTGAGCGCAGTCGCATTCTGCGGATCGCCGGCCAGCACTTTGCGGAACATCTCTTCCGCAGGCTCATATTTCTTCTGGCGTTCGAAGGTCGAGCCACGCAGGAAGTAGACATATTGCTTGTCTTCGTCCTTGGTGGAAAGTTGTTCCGCCTTGTCCAGAGCTTCCTCGGCTTCCGGCCAGCGCTTTAGACGGCTGTACATCTGGGACAGCGTGATGTAGACGTCGCGGTCTTCGGGAGTGCCCTTCAGCAGCGCCTTCACCTGCTGCAATCCGGCATCCGGCTGACCCATGTCGGAAAGCTGGGCGGCGTACACCATCTTCAGGCTGCGATTGTTGGGCAGCTTCTGAACCGCTTCCTTGGCGGTGTCCGTGGCCTGCTGCCACTGCTTGGCTTCGCGGTAGGTGTCGATGATCTGCTGGTAGCCGCGTTCGGCATTGTCGTCGCCCAATGCCACCATCTTTCTGAAGGTCTCGACGGCCTGGGTATCGTTCTTGTTGTCGCGATAGATCGTGCCCAGACGCTCCAGAAACACTGACCGGTTGTTCTTCTCCGGCTGGGTGTAGCTGTTGTCCGCCTTCTCGGTCTTCTTGAGCAGATCCTGCAGGACCTGGATCGCCTCGTCGTAGCGGCCCTGCGCCTGGTATACGGCGGCCATGTTGTAGGGCACTTCGATCGAGTCCTGCACCATGGATCCGGCCTTCTTCAAACTTTCCAGCGCCTGGTCGAATCTGCCGCTCTTGCGGTAGATCTCCGCCATGCGCAGGTAGGTCTGCGCATCCTCGGGACTGGCATCCGCAATGATCTTGTACTGCTCGAGCGCGGCATCGGTCTGGCCGTCGTTCATCAGGTTCTGGGCCAGGCCGCGAATCGCGTCCAGATTGTCCCGGTCGAGCTCGATCGCCTTCCGGTAGGCCGTGATCGAGTTCTTGTACTGCTTCTGCTGTTCGTAGGTGTAGCCGAGCGCCGAATAGAGCTTGGCGGAGCGCGCTGCGTCCGGGATGGAACTCAGGACTTCGCCGGCGCGGGCCGTGTCGCCTTCTTCGTTGTAAAGGTAGGCCAGCGTAGTGACCGCTTCTTCCGAATCGGGCTCCAGCTTGACCGCGATCTTGAACTCGTCTTCGGCCTTCTGCAGATCGTTGTTCAGGCGGTAAAGGCGTCCCAGCAGAAGGTGATCGTCAACATTGTCGGGCTCGATCTTGATGATCTGTTCGTACTGCTCGATGGCCAGCTTGAGAACGTTCTGCGAGCCTTGTCCGGCCTGCACATCGCCCAGCGAACGCAGATAAATGCGGCCCAGCAGCTTGTGCGCTTCCAGGTTGTTGGGATCGCGCTTCAGAATGTCCTGCGCTTCGAGGACGGCATCCCGAATGCGGCCGGTCTTGGCATAGAGCTCGGCCAGCGCGGAAGTCAGATACTCGGAAGTAGGATCGGCGTCAATCGCCAGCCGATACTCCTCGATGGCTTTATTGGCCAACTCGCTGCGGCCATACACCGCCACCTGCTCTTCGTACATGTGCGCCACGGTGTAGTGGTAGTAAGCCGCAGCCTTGTCCAGCTTGCGGGGCGCAGGCGGGGTGGCCGGTTTGGAATCCGCAGCCGGGGTTTGCGCCGCGGAAACAGCAGGGATGACCAGCAGCAAAATAAGAGTGCAGTAAATACTTTTCATCGAGAACCTTCGGCTTCCCTGAACCATAGCGATTGGATGCCGAACCGCTGCTGGTGGGTGCTCCAGTTATTGTAAACCGTGCTGGTGAGAGGCGGTGAAAAAGGAGATCGCAGAACCGCGGAGGTAATGATCGGAAGTACAGGGACTAACAGGATTGATTTGTTGGGAACTGTCGGGGACTGTAAAGAATTGTTATGAGCCTGTCATCCTGAGCGGAGTAGAGGCTTCGCGCAGCGAAGCCTCTACGCAGTCGAAGGACCCCTAAGCTTCACGGCTGCGCTACGGAAAATCCGAAGATGAAACGGCCGCAACGCTAGGCAATACCGTTAAGCTCATAGGGGTCCCCTCGGCTTCGCTCGGGCAGGCTCTTCGACTTCAGCAGGGCATTCGCAAGCGAATGCCCTGCCTCCGCTCAGGATGACAGACTAGTGTCTGAAGTGCCTCACCCCCGTGAAGATCATGGCCAGCCCCAGCCGGTCCGCGGCTTCGATCACTTCCTGATCGCGCACAGACCCGCCGGGCTGAATGATGGCGGTGGCGCCGACCTTGGCGATTTCCTCAACCCCGTCCGGAAAGGGGAAGAACGCATCGGACGCAGCCACGGTTCCCTGCAGCGGCAGAACCGCCTTCATGGCGCCGATCTTGCAGGAATCCACTCGGCTCATCTGTCCCGCGCCGACGCCTACAGTTTGCCCGTCGCGCGCGTACAGAATGGCATTCGACTTCACGTGCTTGGAAACTTTCCAGGCGAACAGCAGGGCCCGTTTCTCCTCCGGCGTAGGTGGCCGTTTGGTGACCACCTTGAGATCGGATTCCTGGAGAACGCGCGTATCGGCGTCCTGCACCAGAATCCCGCCGGAAACATTTTTCAGCACCCACTTCTGCGGAGCGTTGTTGATTTCCACCAGGCGCAGATTTTTCTTGGCGGCAAACTTGGCCTTGGCGGCTTCGTCGAATCCGGGCGCGGCGATGACTTCAAGAAAGAGCTTGGCCATTTCTTCCGCGGCCTCGCCATCCACCACGCGATTCACTCCAATCACGCCGCCAAAAGCTGACACCGGATCGCATTCCAGCGCTTTCTTGTAGGCCTCGGCGAGGGTCTTGCCGGTAGCAGTGCCGCAAGGATTGGTGTGCTTGATGATGGCGCAGACCGTCTGCGTCAAATTCCTGGGCCAGGTCCCAGGCCGCCTGCAAATCCACGATGTTGTTGTAGGAAAGTTCCTTGCCCTGGATCTGGCGGCCGTTGGCTACGCCGCTGCCCGAGCCGTCGCTGTACATCGCGGCCTTCTGGTGCGGGTTCTCGCCGTAGCGCAGGTCCATCACCTTGCCGAAAGACAGCCGGAGATTCTGGGGGAAGCCAGCTTCGGGATGAAACTCGAAGTGTCCGTTGGCGCTGACCCGCTCCAGGGTGGACGCGATCGCCGAATCGTAAGCGGCTGTGGTGGCAAACGCCTTTTGCGCCAGCCGCCACTTGGTGGCAGCGGAAAGCGCGCCGCCCGACTTGGCCATCTCCTCGGCCAGCATGCTGTAGTCACCGGGCGAGGTGACGACCGCCACGTCCTGAAAATTCTTGGCGGCGGAGCGGATCATCGACGGTCCGCCGATATCGATATTCTCGATGAGATCTTCAAAGGGCACGCCGGGTTTGGCCGCGGTCTTCTCGAAGGCGTAAAGATTGACCACCACCATGTCAATCGGCGCAATGCCGTGTTCGGCGACGGCGCTGCGGTGCGACGCCATCTCGCGCCGGTGCAGGATGCCTCCGTGCACCTTGGGATGCAGGGTCTTGACCCGGCCGTCGAGCATCTCGGGAAAGCCGGTGAGCTCGGAAATGTCTTTCACGGTGACGCCGGAGTCGCGTAACAGCTTCGCCGTCCCGCCGGTCGAGATCAGTTCGACGCCCATGCCGGCAAGCTTGCGGGCAAACTCCACCAGTCCCGTCTTGTCTGTCACGCTGAGAATGGCACGCTGGATCTTCGTCTGGGTCGCGGACATGGCAGACCTCGAATGAATGGGAATGTGCCTGGGAAAGGCAGGAGGAAATTCTAACAGCAAGCAGTCGTCGGTCGTCAGTCGTCAGCCAGAAGAGCCGTGCTGTTCGAGCAGGATTCAGTCTTTCTGAATGGACGATATTTGAAGGTCACTTGCGAACCGGATCTCAACGAGGCAGTGGATATTGTGGAGGCGCTGACGACTGAGGACCGAACGCTCTACGACTAGGTTTTCGCTTTGGCCTTCAGTTTCACCTGGCCGTTCTGCATTTCGACCGTGTATTCGACCGCTTCGCAGCCGTACTGCTTGCGGATCTGTTCGGTCTTCTTCTGCACGAACGATGTAAAACTGTCGAGATTGCCGGAGACGGCCTCTCCCGATCGCTTCTTCGCGTCGGTGAGCGCCTGATAGAGTTTTTGCACCTGATCGCGTTCGGCGCGCGCGTCGGCGCACTGCATGCTGAAGGGCTTCTTCTCTTCAGTCGGAATGGCGGGAGTTTGGGCAGCCCCCGGTGTCGCAGCAGCCGCCGCAGCGCTGGCGGTGGCGGCATGTCCGACTCCGTAGACTTTGTGCTCGGTTACGTGTTCCTCCACCCGTACTCCCTGCACCGAGAGCAACGCATCCTGCGGGCGGCGGTAGCCTTCTTCACGAATCCGGTTCTTCTTGCGCCACAGGTCGCTGTAGATGGCATAGCGTTGCGCAATTTCGTTGTAGCGGAAGCGCTGCGAAAAGCTCATGCGGTTGCCATCGCTGAATTTCCGCAGCAGCGAGAGCACTTTCCACTCAATATCGGTGGGAGGCCGCTTGGTCGGATTGCTGAAATAAATCTCGTACTCGATCTTCAGCCGGCGCAGCTGCGAGTCGAGCACGGTCAGTTCTTCGTCGATGGTCACCCGGGGATCTCCAGCCGACAGTCTAGAGGTTACCCGCCGTGGGGACGAGATTCCCGTTGGACACAAGAGGGATGGAACGAAAGTACCCAAAGGCAGACCTCGGGCGTCAGACCTCGGACCTCGGCCACGCCCCAGAGTTCAACTGGCGAGCGTTTCGCGGAGTTTGGTAACGAACTTAACTCGAAGGGTTTGCTGAGGGCTGAGGTCTGACGCCCGAGGTCTGGGCTATTACTTCGTCGCCATCTTCTTGACCATGGCCAGCACCAGCTTGCGGTCGCTGTCGTTGAGGCTGACGGCGTAGCGGCGAATCTGGCTCAGGAAGCGGACTTCGTCGTCGGAGAGCTGGGGCAGATTTTTAGATCCGTTGGTGTGTCCGGACTCGGAGAAGAATTGCGACAGCGCGATTTCCATGGCGCCGGCAATTTTGGCCAGCGTGTCGAGCGACGGAATGGTGTGTCCGTTTTCCACCCGCGAAAGGTAGCAGCGCAGCAGGCCGGTGCGCTTTTCGATGTCCCCCTGGGACATGCCTCGTTGCAGCCGGTAGTTTCGGATGGTCTCGCCGATGTTCATAGAAAAAGCAACCAAAACAGACCCCCGTGGATGTGCTGCATAGTAACCAGAGTAGTACCTTCTGGCAAGAGGAATTTCGTTGCACCACAACTGGTGATGGGAGTAAGTACGCAAACTCCGCGCAGCTGCCGAGATTCCGGCAGTCTGGTGAGGGATGATTTGCATCGTGTGCGGAGATGCCGCGGTCCCGGCCGTCGATTAATGCTCGGGTCCGAAGCGTCAATCTTCTTGAGGGAAGCAGCGTCTGCCGTCAAAGGCCCCGGAAGGGCCTCTGATAGTAGCCCGCCACTTCAGTGGCGGGTAGGATACAGCTCCAGCTCAAAATACAATGCGCCCGCAATCGGATTGGGACGATAAGGTTCGATCTCCTTGAATCCGAGCCGCCGGTACATCGCGACTGCATTCGGCATGACGGGTTCGACCGTATCGAGGCGCATCTTCCGGCACCCGATCACGCGGGCTTCGGCGATCAGTGTCTCCGCCAGCGCGCGTCCCAGGCCTCTGCCCCGAAATTGCGGACGCAGATAGAGCCGCTTCATCTCGCAAACTCCCGCTTCCAACTTATGCAGGGCGACGCAACCGGCCAACTGGTCTCGATACTTGGCCAGCAGAAGCCGCCCGTCGGGCGGGGCGTAGTCTCCGGGCAGGCCGGCGAGTTCCTGATCGAAACTCTGAAAGCACAGACTGAAACCGAGCGATTGTGCGTACTCGAGAAAAAGTTCGCGGGCTTGTTCAATCTGCGCAGGCGATTCCACCTGCATGAGGGTAAGTCTGGGATTTCCCACGCTTTCTTTCCTAACCCATCAGCATGCCGCCGTTCACGTTCAGCACGTGTCCGGTAATGTACGAAGCTTCGTCTGACGCCAGAAACGCCACCGCGTTGGCGACATCCTCGGGCGTACCCACACGTCCGAGAGGGATCATCTTCACCGCATTCTGTTTGAAGTCATCGCCGAGGCCGGAGGTCATGGCAGTCTCGATAAACCCCGGAGCCACGGCGTTGCAGGTGATATTGCGCGAGCTGACTTCGCGGGCGATGGCCATGGTCAGACCGATCAGCCCGGCTTTCGAAGCGGCATAGTTTGCTTGTCCGGCTTGTCCGGTCTGGCCAAAAATCGATGTGATATTGATGATCCTTCCCCAACGCTGCTTGAGCATCGAGCCGATCGCCTGCTGGGTGCACAGATACGCCGACGTCAGGTTGGTGTTGAGGACCGCATCCCAGTCGGCGCGCTTCATGCGCATCACCAGCTGGTCGCGGGTAATGCCGGCGTTGTTTACCAGGATGTCAATCTTGCCAAGTTGAGCGATCGCGGCCTTGAAAGTGGATTTGATCTGTTCTTCGTCTCCGACATCCATGGGAAATGCGGCGGCCTTGCCTCCGGCCGCAATGACTTCCTCCGCCAATGCCTGCAACTTTTCCTGGCCGCGCGCCGCCAGCGCCACGGTCGCCCCGGACTGGGCCAATTTCAAGGCACAAGCCCGGCCGATGCCTTGCGATGCCCCAGTCACCAGCGCAACCCGGCCTGAAAGAGTCATGAATTCTCCTGATCACCGGAACGGGAAATTATACGCGTGTGGGGCGGACAGGAGTGCCCGCCCCACATCTCCCCGTAGAAAGAAAAGCGGAGCTTCGCTCCGCAGGACGGCCGAGGGCGGCTGTCCCCACATGGTTCGTGATGATCCCTGCACGAGCGGGGCGCTCGCGCCTACATTTGATTACTTGATGTGGCAGGTTGCCAGGCCGCGCTTTTCCAGATACTGCTGGTGATAATCCTCCGCGGCATGGAACTTCACCGCCGGCACGATCTGGGTCACGATCGGCTTCTTGAAGCGTCCCGACTTTTCCAGTTGCTCTTTCGACAGCCGGGCTTCGCTTTCCTGCTCCGGAGTGTGAAAGAAAATTGCGGAACGGTACTGCGATCCGTAGTCCGGACCCTGGCGGTTGAACTGAGTCGGGTCGTGGTTCTCCCAGAACACTTCCAGCAGTTTCTCGTAGGACAGTTTGGCGGGATCGTAATCGACTTCGACCGCCTCGGCGTGGCCGGTGCGATCGCTGCAAACGTCCTTGTAAGTTGGATCGGCGAAGTGTCCGCCAGTGTAGCCAACCCGGGTTGCGGTCACCCCCGGCAATTGGCGGAAAGTGGCTTCCACTCCCCAGAAACAGCCTGCGGCAAAGGTGGCTTTGGCCATATGGATAGACTCCTTATCTGATTATAGAGGCATAGATTAGATGGGTTTGCGTCCAAAAAGTAGCAGGTGACGTGGAGGCCGGGCGTCCCAGCCCGGCTGGACGGGCGCAGACGCCCGTCCTCCACTTATTCCATCACCAGCTTCTACTTTGCAATGTCGACGACTCGGAATACTATGGCTGGCCTCAATTTCGGCTGCACGGAGAAGATGTCATGACCTTGATGAATGTCAATCTGTGGTCGGTGCTCGTGGCCGGTATCGCCACCATGGTGGTGGGCTTTCTCTGGTATTCGCCCATGCTCTTCGCCCGGCCCTGGATGGTGGCCATGGGCTACGATCCGGAAGACAAGGCGCAGGATGCAGGAGATGCAGAAGAGCGCAGGCAAGAGCTACGCCATCTCTTTTGTCGCCAGCCTGGTGTCGGCTTTCGTTCTGGCGAAGATCATCCACGTCACCACGGTGAACACCGCTCTCTACGGGATGAAGGTCGGCTTTGCCGTCTGGCTGGGCTTTGTGACGACAGTGCAGCTCACGGCCAAACTATTCGGAAATCAATCCACCAAGCTGTATTTGATCAACACGGGGTATCAGTTGGTGTGCTACCTGGCGATGGGAGCGATTCTGGCAGTGTGGCCGCGGTGAATCAGTCGTCAGTCTTCAGTCGTCGGTCATCAGCTAGTCGGAGCTGATCTTCTCTAATGACTAGAAGACCGACGACTGCTACTCCATCACCATGGCGCCGGTCAGGTCCGCCACACGCGCGATGTGGCGCTCCGTGCACCAGGTTTCCAGTTCGCCGGCGATCTTCTCCGTGGCGACCGGGTCCCAGTAGCTGGCGGTTCCGATCTGGACCGCCGTGGCTCCGGCCAGCATGAACTCCACGATATCGGCCGCGGTCGAAATTCCGCCCATACCGATGACTGGAATATTCACCGCCTTCGAGGCGTCGTAAACCATGCGCAGGGCGATCGGCTTGATGGCCGGCCCGGAGAGGCCGGCGGTAACGTTGGCGATTCGGGGCTTGCGAGTTTCCGGGTCGATGGCCATGGCCACGAATGTATTCACCAGCGAGATGGCCGTCGGCGCCGGCTTCCTGGGCCACGTACGCCATCTGAGCAATGCTGGTGACGTTCGGCGAAAGCTTCACGATCAGCGGGCGGCGGGAAATCCGCTTGGTGGTGTTCACGACTTCATCCAGCGATCGCGGATCGCTGCCAAACTGGATGCCGCCGGCCACCGTATTGGGACAGGACACGTTCAGCTCGTAGGCGGCGATGTCCTCGCCTTCATTCAGGATCTCAATGGTGCGTTCGTAGTCTTCGCGGCTGTAGCCAAACACGTTGGCGAAGACCACGATATTTTTCATCTTCCGCAGCTTGGGCAGTTTCTCGTCGACAAATGCGCGCGCCCCGATATTCTGCAACCCGATGGCATTGAGCATGCCCGCCGGGGTTTCGTAAAGACGCGGCGGCGGATTGCCGGCCATCGGTTCCGCGGACAGTCCCTTGACCACGAAACCGCCAAGCTTGTTGAGGTGGACCACGTCTTCGAACTCAATGCCGTAGCCAAAAGTTCCGCTGGCCGCGATCACTGGATTCTTAAGCTTGATGCCGGCGAAAGTGACGCTGAGATCAGGAGCGGCGGCCGGGGCGGGAGCGGTCATCGCGAACCTCCCACTTGAAGCTGCGTGGTCCTTACCGTTGCCGCCTCGGGTGTCGTGGAAGCGAAGCCGTGAGACGCGGGCTTGAAGTTCCGCCCTTCGACCGTGGGCGAGTTGCGCTCCTGCCCTCCGCCGGATGGAATTCGCGCCACGTCGTGCCGGAGTCAGACATTTCGGTCAGGACTCGGCCGATGGAATGGCGTCGGCGCGTTGATCCCGAGCAGAGAAGCAAAGCGTCGCGACCAGATCGACGGGCTCGGCGTGAGTGCGATACGTTCCCGCCTGGAAAGGGAGGCCATAAAAAGCCAGCGGCACATGCGTGTCGTAAGTGTACGGAGATGCGTGGTCGGTCCCGCCCACGAAGCCGATGGTGAAGGGCGGCGGAACCCCGAGCACATACCATCCCCCAAGAGGCGAATAGCTGTGCAGATACTTCAACCCAAGCTCGGTGTTCGGCGCATCGCCCCGCTCCAACTGCGAGCGCGTGTAATAAGCGCGCAGGCCAGCCTGCTTCAAGGCCTCGCCCACGTCGCGTTCAGCGTCTTGCTCGTTCACTTTGACGGCCGCGAAAGCGTCCGAGTTCAGCCAGGCCACCGGATAGTCGAACTGCTTCACGTATTCAGCCGGGTGCGAGAGCCGGGTGGACAACCCGCTATTTACCTGCGCGCGTATCTTGTCGCCCGGAAGTATTGACCGCCGGAAGGCGTAAGCCAGCCGCAACTTTCGGGCAGGGGCGCAACTCCATGATCGGCCGAAAGCGCAATCCATATATTCGCCAGCCCGATCTGGTGTCCCAGAAACTCGAAGAACCCGGCCAGTTGCCGATCCATGGCCATCGCCATGGCCTGCATCTCCGGAGAATCGGGACCGACCTTGTGGCCGAGAATATCGTTGGCCGACAAGCTGATGATCAGCAGATCGGTGGCCGGCCCGTTGCCCAGCTTTTCGTAAGTGATCAGCTCGCGCGCGAATTCAAATTCGTAGTCGTTGGCCAACGGCGTGGAGCCGACCAGGTCGTAAAAGTTGCCGGCCTTGCCTTCGGCAGGCTTGGTGGTGCGAAGCACGTTTCCGTTGCTGTCCTTCCATTCCTGGTTCAGGTACTTTTCCGCTCGCTTGCTGTCGTTGAAATCCTGCGCCCACTTGGGAAGCTCGTTGCGATAGTAGGTGGATGTAATCCAGGCGCCGCTTGCCCGGTCGATCCAGTAGGCGCCGTCGGCCGCGAAGCCGGCGGGGAGGACGGAAGCACGGTCCTTGAGCGCGATGCCGAAGACGCGGGACTTGCCCTGCGTCGCCAACTTGAGTTCGTCACCCAGCGTGTCCGCGAGCAGGTTGATGAGGCGAAGCTCCGGGTGCGCCGCCGGGAATGCCAACCAGTTTTGTCTGGTCGTCATCCGCCGCGGCGACCGTGGCCTTTTTCTGCGGGTCCCACCATTCGTTGGCCATGATGCCGTGGCCGTTCGTGTAGGCGCCGGTCAGCAGGGTGGCATGGCCGGGCGCGGTGCGGGTGTTGGCGTAGTTGTAATTGCAGTCGGTGAAGTCTGCGCCATGGTCGAGCAGAAGTCGGAAGCCGCCTTCACCCCACTGATCGCGATAGCGCTCCAGGTAGTCGCCGCGAAACTGGTCGATCACGATGATGACGACCAGCTTCGGCCGGGCGTTGTAGGCGGAACTGAAGCCTGCGCTCGTGAGGGCAAGACAGAGCAGAAGTCCCAGAATCAAGGAGCGCGGAGAGGTTCGCATTGCGGGGTAGTTTACAGCGTAGGAGACGCCGATCCAAATGCTGGACGACGTGTGGCGCGGGCGACCCCGCCCGCGGCTTTTGAATCTTAAGATTTGCGGCAGTTCGCGGGCGAGGGCGCCCGCGCCACACGTGCATTCCACGTCCCCTTTTTCGGTACAGTAGTGAACTCCCATGCTTGATCTCAACTTTGTTCGTGACAACCTGCCCCTGGTCGAAGAAAAGCTGCGCCAGCGCGGCATGGATCCCGCCCAGGTGCTGAAAGATTTCCACCAGGTGGACACCCAGCGCCGCCACGCCATCACCGAAGCCGAGACCATGAAGGCCCGGCGCAACCGCGCCTCCGAGGAGATTGCGAAGCTGAAGAAGAGCGGCCAGGACGCGACCGCCCAGATTTCTGAAACCAAGGAATTGCGGGAGCAGATCCAGCAGCGGGAGAAAGCGGCGGAAGAGTTCGAAGCCAGCCTGCAGAATATTCTCGCCGGCATTCCCAATCTGCCGCACGAAAGCGTGCCCGTCGGCAAAACCCCGAAGATAACGTCGAAGTACGGCGCTGGGGCACGCCACCCAAATTCGATTTCACTCCCAAGCCGCACTGGGAACTGGGCGAAGAACTCGGCGTTCTCGATCTCGAACGCGCCACCAAACTCTCCGGCGCGCGCTTCGCGGTGTACTGGGACCTGGGAGCAAGGCTGGAGCGGGCGCTGGCCAATTTCATGCTCGATCTGCACACCCGCGAGCACGGCTACACCGAGGTGCTGCCGCCTTACCTGGTGAATTCGGAATCCATGTATGGCACCGGGCAGCTGCCGAAATTCGCCGCCGACCTTTTCGCGTGCCCCACGGCGAAAAAGACCTGTGGCTGATTCCCACCGCGGAAGTGCCGGTCACCAATCTCTACCGCGACGAAGTGCTGGACGCTTCGCGCCTGCCGATTTCTCTCACCGCTTACACTCCGTGCTTCCGCAGCGAGGCCGGTTCCTACGGCAAAGATGTGCGCGGCATCATCCGGCAACATCAGTTCCAGAAAGTCGAACTGGTCAAATTTGCGCGGCCTGACACTTCCTACGAGCAACTGGAGAAGCTGACTCACGACGCCGAGGAAGTCCTGCAAAAACTCGGCTTGCACTACCGCGTGATGGCGCTCTCCACCGGCGACATGGGCTTCTCTTCGGCCAAGACCTACGACATCGAAGTGTGGCTCCCGGGCCAGCAATTGTTCCGCGAGATTTCGTCCTGCTCGAACTTCGAGTCCTTCCAGGCGCGTCGCGCGAATATCCGGTATCGTCCGGAAGGCAAGAACAAGACCGAGTTTGTCCACACTCTGAACGGAAGCGGGCTGGCCGTGGGACGAACCTGGGTGGCGATCGTCGAGAATTTCCAGCAGGCCGACGGCAGCGTTCTGATTCCAGAAGCGCTGCGGCCCGCCATGGGCACAGATCGCATCGTGCCAAAGAAGTTCTAGTGTGGGAGCGATCTCTGTGTCTCCGTGTCTCGGTGGTTGCAAGACTCCAACCACGGAGGCACGGGGCAACATCAGATTTAGCATAAAAGACCGCGGTTGCCAAGCCCAGCCGGCAAAGCCTAGACTTGACCGGAAACGACTTGACCGAAGCCCGGATGACGACGACCGTTGCCGACGCGCCCGCCGTGCCCATGACCAGGATCTGGCGCACAATTCGCGATTTCATTCTCTGGTCGTACGAGCGTGGCACCCTTCAATATGACGTCATGGTCACGCTCATCCTGCTGTTCGTCTTTCTCTCGCCCTACTGGATCAACTTTCACGATAAACCGGTGGAACGCAATCCGCATCCAAGTGGAGTAGTTGTCACTCCCGAGGCGGGCGGAGGATTCATCTACCAGATCGAAGGCGCGGCCATCTCCGGCACAGATGACGCGACGGTGCGACAACAGCTGCTGCGGATTGTGGAGCCCATATCCGGCGAAGTGAGCATCACCAAGTACGAAGTTCTACGCGACCGTCAAGGACGCGTGCTGACTTACAAAGTGTGGGCGCAGAAAGAATAGCCATACCGCTCCGGCTGTGCCCGGCGAGGTCAACATGAAACGCACGCTTTCACTTTGCCGCTGGCTTTTGACATGGTTTGTCTGGCGGTGCTGGTTGCGGTCGCAGTGCGCCGGCTGCTTCCCCACCCGACGCCGCTCCGGAACTGGAGAAAGTCCTCGGCCAGATGGACAGCGCCGCCGAAAAATTCCACACCACCGAAGCCAGCGTGGTCTGGGACCAATATCAAAAAGTCGTGGACGAACACGAGGAGCAAAAGGGAAAGGTCTATTTCCGGCGCTCCGGCAACGAAATCCAGATGGCGGCCGACATCACCGAGCCGGACCAGAAATATGTTCTGTTCAATGGCTCCAAGGTCCAGGTTTACCAGCCTAAAATCGACCAGGTAACGGTTTACAACACCGGCAAGAATCGCGAGGAATTTGAGAGTTTTCTGGTGCTGGGCTTCGGCGGCCGCGGCCATGACATGCTGAAATCGTTTGACGTGAAATACCTGGGCAACGAGACGGTGGACGGCATCGGACGCCGCCAAGCTGGACCTGGTTCCCGAAGTCGGCCAACGTGCGCAATAACGTTGACCACATCGTCCTATGGATCGACCCGGCCCGCGGGATTTCGGTGCAGCAGCAGTTCTTTTTCGGAAGCTTCGGGCGACTTTCGCCTGGCCAAGTATTCCGGAATCAAGGTGAACGAAAAGATTCCCGACTCCGTTTTCAAGCTCAAGACCACCGGCAAGACCAAGTTCATATCGCCGCAGGGCTGACCAGCCCGAACCCATCGAAAGCCTTCCACAAATATAAAAATGGGGCTGAAAAACCCGAAGCGGGCGGTATACTGCTTTTGCGCCGTTTTGTCGGTAGGAACTTTATAGACCCCGGATACCCCAATTGCATGGCCAAGGTTTTTACGATCCCGGTTCCTCCCAAGATTGGGCGCAAACCTCGTGAACGCACGACCGATCCGCGTTACGTGGACGGCCAGCGCTTGCTGGTGGAAGCCATGAAGTACCTGGCGCAGGCCGATCCCGTCGCCAACCGCGGCGCCATCGAACTGCTTTCCGAGCATGTCCGTACCCGCTTCCGCATGAGCGACTCTCCGCTCAGCTAGACCGTCTCCCCGCTCAAGCCTGTTCGCGATCTCCTGATCGCTCTTCGCTATCGCCCACAATGTTCAGGGTGTTATGTCTGTTTCTGACCATCAGTCATATCAGTCGAAGCACTTTTTTATTCTTGATACTTGGTCGGCTTGCCGACTAAACTTCCCGGCTAATTGCAACTCGCCTTACATTTGTTGAAAAAGATTTACAAAGAGTTACAAACAAAGAGGGGAACCGTATGAAACGGGATCGGGCTTTGCGGTGCGCATTTCTCCTGCTTGTCGTCGGCTTGCTGGCCAGCCTTCCGCTGTTGGCGCAGAAAATCACCGGAGACATTTCAGGCACAGTGCAAGACACCACCGGCGCGGTCGTCAAAGACGCAAAGGTAACCGCCACGAACTATGCCACCGGCGAGACTCGCTCCGCCACCACCTCGGACAGCGGATTCTATCGGATCCTTGAATTGCCGCCAGGAAACTACAAGGTCACGGCCATCGCGCCCGGCTTCAAAACATCGGCTCGGGATGCGCAGGTCGCGATTGTCGCTGGTGACGCAGTCGGATTTTCAGCTGCAACCGGGACAGGTGTCGGAAACCATCGAAGTGGAAGGCGCCGCTCCGCTGGTAGAAACCACGGAAGACAGGCTCAGCACATTGTTTGAGGGCAAGGCGGTAGCCGACCTGCCCAACAACGGGCGCGATTTTAACAATCTGCTCGACGGCGTGCCCGGTGTGCAGCGCAGCCCCGGCGGCGGCTTTCAGAGTCTCAACATCGACGGACAGCGCGCCACCTCGAACAATTTCGCGGTGGACGGTATTCCCAACAACGACCGCTACTACGGCGAATCATCGCTCGGGCAGGCAGCGATTTCCGGAACGGCCGCGGCCTTGATTCCGCTGGAAGGAATTTCCGAATTCAACGTGCAGTCGAACCCTGGCGTGGAATTCGGAGTCAAAGGCGGCTCGGTCATCAACATCGGACTGAAGAGCGGAACCAACGACATTCACGGCAGCGCATTCTGGGATCGCCACACCGATGCGTTCGACGCCAGAAACTGGTTTGCCAGCAAGGTCACTCCGTTTCGCCTGAACCAGTTTGGCGCATCGGGCGGGGGCCCGATCAAGAAGGACAAAGCATTTCATTTTCCTGTCGTATCAGGGATTCCATCTCAAAGACTCATTCCCTTCCCAAGTCACATTGCCGACCGCGGCGCAGATCTTCTGACGCGACCACGTGCGTGACAACGGGAGTGAATCCGAACACTTCAGGCACGGTCGGTCCGGACGGGAATCCGTGGACGACCTGCCTGAACAGCAGGGCCCGGGACCGGGCAGCGACCAGATTTTCGGCACGGCCGACGATGGCACGGTCAACTCCATCGGCGCCAATTTGCTCTCATTTCATCCCCACCAGTGCGACGGGTACCGGCCAACATCGCGGCCGACAACACCCTCGACTTGAACAATTTTCACGTGAAATTCGACTACATCTTCAGCCCTTCGCACCGAGTTTCGGTCAAGTATCTTTTTGGCGATAGCCTGCAGAGCCAGCCCGCTGCGCCAGGAGTGCCGCAATCGGTCGGACCGCTGGCCACCAACACGAACATGTGGAACTCCGTGGCGCCGACCCGGGCTCAACTTGCCGGCCTCAATTACACCTGGACCATCACTCCCAACTCGGTGCTGGAGAGCCGCTTCGGATATCAGCGATTTTCCCAGCGCATTGGCGTGAACAACAACATTGATCCCAATGCACTGGGCATCAACACCGGCCCGTTGGGTGCGAACTCGTCAGACAAGGAGAACTTCGGAGTTCCAGCGGTCTACTATCTGGGCTACTTTCGGAGCCAGTGACTACCCGGTCGTGGGTGGCGTTCAGGGATATCCCGATCGTCACCCGGCCTGATGCTTCCTATGATTGGCAAGAGCACTTCACCACGATCAAGGGCAATCACACCATCAAGATCGGTGGCCAGTATCAGGACGCCTTTACCAAGTCCCGTCGCGACCGGGCGCGTTCCGAGTTGTCGTTTCTACTACTACGGGTTCTCCGACTTGCGGCGGGACGGTGACTGCAACCCGTATTTGTCCCGACGCGGAGGCAATCCCCGGTGACCCAAGGCAATCCAGTAGCCGCTCTGAACGAGATTCTGCTGGGACTTGACAGAAGACAGCGGCAGATCTTTCGGTGTTACCAATCGGCACATCTTCCAAAAGTCGCTTGGCCTGTACGTGCAGGACAGCTGGAAGGTGAAACCCAATTTCACTCTGGAGTTGGGGGTTCGCTGGGATGTTGCCGGCGCCCTGGGTGAAAAGAACAATCTGGGCGCCAACTTCCTGCCGGACGATCCCAAAGCCGATGCCGATGGGTTCGTGAGCTCTCGCCAACCAACCGCTCTACAACACCGGACATGAATAACTTCGGCCCCAGGGCAGGGTTTGCCTGGGACATATTCGGGAAGGGCAGGACCGTGCTCCGCGCCGGCTATTCTTTGGGTTACGACCTGCCCAACTTTGGCGCCATCCATGCTCCCCAAACCTACTTCCAGATGTGGACGGGAACCCGGGCCGGATTCTTCAGCCAGGTTCCGGAAGGCATCTTCTCGGTCAGCGACATCAGCACCACGCCGGCTGACAACCAGACCCTTTTTAACAGCGGCACCAAGCCCAACTCGCTATGCGCGGATTTCGTTTGCATGGCGACGGGCGTGAACATTTACGGACAGAGCGTCACCCCTGCCCCGCCCTTCAATGTGGTCCAGGTCATACGGAATTTCCAGACTCCGATGAACCATGCCTACAACCTGACCGTCGAGCAGCAACTGACGCAACAAGACCTCGTTCAGTCTCGCCTTCGTGGGAACCGCCGGGCGGGACCTGCTCAACTGGCGCGATCTGAATGCTTGCCCGGTCAGCGCCACCGACCCGTGCGACACCAGTCGGCAGCCATTTGGCGCCCAATTCCCGCAATACAATCACATTTTGCAGCTTAACAATGACGCCTTCTCCAACTACAACAGCCTGCAAACCGCCTTCAAGGTTCGCGATCTTCATGGCCTGAGCGGACAGTTGAATTTTGTCTGGTCGAGATCGTTTGATACCGGCTCTGCCAATCGTGGCGGAAGCTTCCTCTCCGATTTCCAGAATCCCTACCGTGCCGACAAAGGATATGCGCCGGCGGATTTCGACACTCCCTGGAACGTAAACTTCACCGCGGTCTATGTAGTTCCGAGGGTTCAAGCTTTGCCCAAGTTGGTGGGAGACGGATGGCAGATCAACTCCCTGTTCCGCGCCCAGGAAGGACGCCCCTTCACCGCCTTTGTCTCCGGCGACCCCTCCAATCAGGGGTTAAGAGATACGGTACGCAGTTTACGATGGCAGCCCGCTCCACTATGACAACCACTACGTGGACCACGGCAAGGACCGCCTACTTTAATACCGCTGCATTTTCGGCGCCGGCCGCCGGAGCAGATCGGAAATGCCGGCGCAATGTCCTGCGGCAGCCCGGAATTGCACAGCTCGACATGGGAATATTCAAGAATTTCCAACTGACGGAACGCTTCTCGGTGAAGTTCAAATGGGAAGTATTCAACGTTCTGAACCATGCCATGTTTGCCACCGCAGACTCGCTGCCAAGATTACCAGCAGTTCTTTCGGGAAATTTTTCGCCACGCCTGATGTCGGACTGGGCTTGAATCCGGTTCTGGGCACCGGTGCGCAGCGCAACATGCAGTTCGGCATTGTCCGTTGCGTTCTGATCTGGCTATAGTCCGAATCGCATCGAGGGAGTTTACCGATGGATGGTAAACTCCCTTTTTGCCCTTATGCGCCGTCCCTTCCTGTTTTTCCTGCTGGTCGTGTTGGGTGCGAGCACGTTCGTCCGGGCGGAAGCTCCAAACATCATCTTCATCACCGTGGACACCACCCGCGCGGACCGCATGGGTTTCCTGGGCTGCAAGAAGGGTCTTACGCCGAATCTGGACACCCTGGCCCGCCAGGGTGTCGTGTTTGAAAAAGCCTATTCCCAGGCGCCGCTGACGCCGGTTTCCCATGCCACGATCTTTACCGGGACGTATCCCCAGTTTCACACCGTCACCGATTTCGGCCATCCCCTGCCGGCGTTGTTGCCGTTCGTGCCGGAGATCCTGCACAAGAGCGGTTACCGCACCGCGGCTTTCATCGGTTCGCTGATCCTGGACCCCAAAGCCAACATGGCGCCGGGATTCGACCGCGGCTTCGATTTCTTCGACGCCGGCTTTCATCCCAAGCGAGGCCCTAATGAAAGCCGCTATGACAGCGTCGAGCGCCGCGCCGGGGATGTGGTCGCTCACGCCATACGCTGGATGGACAACGAACAAGAATCGCCAGACGCCGTTTTTTATCTGGATCCACCTTTACGATCCGCACGCCCCCTACGATCCGCCCGCGCCGTTCGACAAGCGCTTTACCGATCTCTACGACGGCGAAGTTGCCTACGCCGATGCGTCCCTGGGCAAACTCTTTTCCTATCTGCGGCAGCACGGCCTATACGACCGCGCGCTGATCACGATGATGTCGGACCACGGCGAGTCGCTGGGCGCGCACGGCGAGAGTATGCACGGCATCTTCCTGTACGACGAAACCATCCGCGTGCCGCTGCTTTTCAAGCTGCCGGGAGAATTGCTGGCGGGCCGCCGCGTGGCCAGCCCGGGTGCGGCTGGTGGACGTGGCTCCCACGCTTCTCAGCATGTTGAGCTTGCCGCTGCCGCCCACCTTTCAGGGCGAGTCTCTGGTGCCCATGATGAAGGTGAAGCCGCCGCTGCCGGGAAAGGCGAGTCAAAAACCTGCGGCCGATCTGCCGGCCTATGCCGAGACCGACTACCCGCATCGGGCGTTTGGCTGGAGTTCGATCCGCTCCATGCGCACCGGCAAATATCTTTTTGTGCGGGCTCCGCGGCGCGAACTCTATGATCAGACCCGCGATCAGAACGCGGAACACAACCTGGCTGCGCACTCTCCCGCCGTGACCGGACACGTTGCAGGCCCAACTCGATCAGTTTCGCGATCAGCACCAGCAGCTATCACGGAAAGAACAGACCAACCGGCGGTGACTGCGGAGCAAAGCGAGAACCTGAGCGCTCTGGGCTACGTGGGTTCGACTGCGGGGACAGCCTCGACCGATCCCCTGCAGGGCGCCGATCCGAAAGACAAGATCGGCATCTCGAACACGCTGCACGAAGGCATGATTGCCATCGAAGATGGCAGGTATTCACTGAGGCCATCCCCATGCTGCAGCACGTGCTGGACGATAGTCCGCTCATCGCGGTCGCGCAGATGCAGTTGGGGATTGCATTGGCCAGAGTGAAGCGCTATCCCGAAGCCATCGCAGCCCTGCGCAAGTCAGTGAAGCTGATGCCGGACTCGACCCCGGCGCAATACGAACTGGGTTTGGCGCTGTTTGAAACGGGCGCCTGGCAGGAGTCCGTGCCCTATTTCGAGTTTGTGGCGAAGAAGCGTCCCAAATTTGCCGACGCCCAGTATTCTCTGGCTTCGGTGTACGCGCGCGTGCAACGCGTCCCCGAGGCGGTCGATCTGCTGCAACAGGTAATTCAGCTGAACCCTGAACACTTCCGCGCCAATCTGCTGCTGGGACGGATTTTCACCTTGCAGCACCGGTCGGACGAGGCCTTGCCTTACCTAAAGCAGGCGACTCGTTTCCGATCCCGACAATTTTGAAGCGCACGCGTTTCTGGCTGACGCCTACGAGCAGCAAGGGAACGCACAGGCCGCGGCCAGCGAACGGAATCGCGCCGAGGCGCTGAAGCGGGGACTCAAACCGTAGTCTCGCGACGCCCGGCTTCGATTCTCGAGACGGTAGGCTTCTGGTGGTTGGAGCGCCGGGTCGCGGACAACCCGTCCTGCCAGTCGCTTTGCCCTCTAGCTGTTCCCGATCAGAAAGAAAGCTTCAGCGCGAACTGGATGATGCGCGGATCGCGCGCCTGCGTCACCTGCCCGAAAGCTCCCGGTAAATCCGAAGGCGCGTCGATGAATTGCCCGAGAGCAGGAACTGGGTGTGATTGAAAGCATTGAAGAACTCCGTACGAAACTCCAGCGCACTTCGTTCGTTGAACTTGAAGGTCTTGAAAATCGAAAGGTCAACATTGTTGATTCCCGGACCGCGGATGGAATTGCGTCCGGAATCGCCAAAGGAGAAGAGTGGAATACCGCCGCCCTCGGTGACATTGAGGCAGTCGTAAGCCAGGGGATTGAAATAGAAGTTGCCGGTACGTGTCGCCCGGTTACAGGCAACTTCCGTTGATTCCGTTGGGGTCAGGGTGAAAGTCTGCGATTCGTGCGAGCATTGAATGTCTGTACTTTTCCCACCAGTCGGCCCGATCCAGACCGCTGGTCTGCTGGCTCTGATTGTCATTGGAAAAGATAGTGAAGGGAGTGCCGGACTGGAACGACGCAATACCGTTAATCTGCCAGCCCTCGGTCAACTTGCGCATAAAGTGATTGCTGTTGCGAAACGGCTTGTCCCAGGGGATTTCCCAGGAGCCGCTGATCACCAGGCGATGGGTGGCGTCGAAGTCGGCCAGGCCGCGGTCGAGGCTGAGGTCCAGGGGATCGGTTTGCAGCGATGAACGGGCGCGGAAGCCGGACTGGACATCAATCGTCTTGGCCAGCGTGTATGCGCCGCGAAGGTTGAAGCCCCCGCTGAAGCGCTTGTCGACGGTCAGCTGGAACTCGTGGCTCTCGGAAACGCCGTTGCTGTGGTCGGTCAATAACTGGCCGGCTTCCGTAAGCGACGAGTTCGGATCGGTGGGATCGCTGCAACCCGCCAGCGGGCGCGCGCAGTCGGCATTGGTGAAGCCGACGCGTTGATTGAACTGCTGCATCAGGATTGAAGGCTGCGGGAAGTTCACATCCGCCGAAGTGATCAGCTTTCTGCCCAGGCTGCCGACGTAGTAGGCCTCGATCAGCGTGTCTTTGGTGAGCTGGTACTGGAAGCCGTAGTTGTAGTTTTCCGAGTACGGCGTGCGGAAGTGCGGATCCACCACGAAGGCAAACGACACCTTGGGCACAAAGAACTGGCCGAGGTGGCCGCCTGCAATGAAGGGATACGGGTTCACCGTTCCTGGCGCAAACGAGTTGAACGGATCCGCGATAGGGTCAACCCCAGGGGTGAAACCCAAAATAGTTCAGATTCGAAACGTCTCCGAAGGGCGGCTGTCCACCGAATTGCAGGTTGAGAGCGCCGTCTTCGATGTCGTAGAAAATTCCGAAACCTCCCCGCATGACCAGCTTGGCGTTTCCCAGCATGTCCCAGGAAAAACCAAACGCGCGGCGCAAAGTTATTCTTGTCGGGAAAGATCATGCCGGAATTCGGCGTCCCCGGATCGCCGGGATAGAGCAAACCCGGTCGGCGCATCGGGGAAGACCGTGGACTGCTGCCCGGGAAAGAACCCAATGATGTTGTTGTGGGGATCCTTCTGGGGCGAGTTGTATTCGTAACGCAGCCCGAGGTCCAGGGTCAGGCGGGGACGAACCTTCCACGAGTCCTGGCCGTAGAAATGCAGCGAGTAGGTCCGGATGCCGTAGACCGCATTGGAGAACTGGAAATAATTGTCGGGAAAGCCGCCGACAAAGTCAGCGAACCCGTCCCCGGTGAAAGGCGACTGAAAATTGGCGAAATCGAAGCTGCCGTTGTTGAAGAAGTCAAAATTGAAATTGTTGCGGACGCGGCGAATATCAGCCCCGAACTTCAGATCGTGATGTCCTTTGTTCCAGGAGACGCTGTCCTGCCAGTGGAAGGTCACGTTATGTTCTTTGGTCGGGCCTTGCGGAGAAGGGCCCAACTGGAAGGTGTTGGAAAACATAATGGGCGGGGCCACACCGGCTGGGTCATCCGGATTTACGTTGGTGAATCCCAGGTCGGCGGGTGAAGTCGTGTCCGCGGGTATCGCCATCAACGTGGCGAAGCGGTTCGAGCCAAAGATGAATTCGTTGATGACGTGCGGACTGAAAATATGGGTCCAGGTGACCGCGCCCTGCTGGCTGCGGGTCAGATCCGAAAAGCCTGAGCCGACCGGCACGTTGCCGCCGCTGGATGCGCCGTTGATGATCCGGAACGGATACGCGTCCCTGACATCGTTGATGATCCAGTTTCCGTAGATGGTGTCGCGTTCGGTGAGATGGTGATCGATCCGGATGATGCCCTGGTCTTCCTGAATTCTCGCGATGGGATTGGCAGCGAAGTTGTTCGTGCCCGGAATGTTGGGCAATGGCAAATACTTGCTGATGTAAGTGGCGATGATGGGATTGATGGGAACCTGATTGTTGGGATAGTCGGTCGCCGATCGATCGGATTGACCAGCTGGGTATCGGGAAGATCGCCGCTGAAATCGGCCACCGTGCCCACGCAGCCAGGAGTCACGGTCGTGCATCCACGCTGCTCCGGACTCAACACGGTCAGCACCGGCGCGACCTGGCCTTCAATGCGGCGCGATCCCTGGTAGGAAATGAAGAAGAATGTCTTGTCCTTGCGAATCGGCCCGCCCAGGGTGCCGCCGAAAAGATTGCGATTAAAGCGGGTGCGCTCGGCTGAAAATAGTTGCGGGCATTCAAGTCATCGTTGCGGAAGAATTCGAACACGCCGCCATGAAATGCATTGGTCCCTGACTTGATGACCTGGTTTACGATTCCGCCCGAGGTCCGGCCGTACTCCGCTCCGTAGTTGTTGGTGAGAATCTTGAACTCTTCCACCGCATCCGGATTGGGATCGACCACCGCATTGTTGCCGAGAAAATCGTTGTTATCGACGCCGTCGATAAGAAAAGTCAGCGATTCGGAGCGTTGCCCGCTGACCGAAAACGGGTTTCCGGAACCGTCGTCGGGATCCGGGGCGAAGACACCGGCCTGCAGCAAGCCGAGCTGAAATGTGTCGCGTTCGACCAGCGGCAAATCCACGATGCGCCTTTGGGTTTCGACCGAGCCCAGGGTTGCGGTCACGGTATCGACCTGAGCGACGTCTCCGGTAACTTCCACCACCTCGGTCTGGGCGCCGACCTCCAGCGTAATGTCCTGCTTGGCGGCCTGGTTTACCTGCAGAATGATTCCGTCCTGAACATATTTGCGGAAGCCGGTCCGTTCAACCGTCAGCCGGTACTGGCCCACGGGGACAAGGGTGAACGAATAACTGCCATCGGTCCCGCTTTGAGTCTTTTGGGTGACGTTGGTTTGCGTGTTGGTCAGCGAAACGGTGGCCCCGGGCACGACCGCTCCCGAAGCGTCCCGTATGGTTCCCAGGAGCGAGGCGGTGACTTCGGCGGCGTAAATGCCGAAGAAGCAAGCAGCAAAGCTGCAAGCAACAAAGCGTCAAACCACGCGATGCAACCCGGCTTCGTCTCATGAAAACATCCCTCGATTGGAATCTCAACGGACCGGACATTCGCTCGCAACAACAAATGTAAAGATTTGTTACAGATAGCTGTAGGTGAGATTGTTGCAATCAATCGTCCAGAAGTAAAAGCATTTAATACAACAGGTTGGCACCTGTTCGGAGCGCTCAATATACGGATTTCGGTAGGACGAAATACTAGACTCTGTAGACTGACTACGGTCAACTCAGCTGTTTTGTCTGTCTTCGCCAGAAAAGCGGCGGCGAGAATGATCACCACCGGATAGCACTCCAAGGTGTAGCGGGGCTCGGGATTCTCGAGCGTGCCAAGAAAGACTGATCGCAGCACCAGAAACGCAAGCAGCAGCCCGAAAAACGTGATCTCGCGTGCCTTGGCCAGCCCGGCCGCGGCCATTCCCACGTAGACCAGACCGATGATTCCCAGCGCCACCGCCAGCGCCGACCACTTCGGATCGTCGTTGAATTCCCACCACCGGGTATCGGAAGGCAGGGTCTCGGTGCGCGGACGCAGCCACATGTCGGCGATGCGCAGCAGCGGCAGCCACACGTAGTAACGCAACGGCGCATGGCGGATGCGCTGGCCGGCCAAAGCCGCAAACCGGGCATCCAGTTCCGGAGTGACGTGGAGCACCTGGTTGTAGTCCGCCAGCAACTCCTCGGTCTGCTGGCGCTGCGCCTCGGAATCAAAAGCGCGACCGGGAAGCTTGTCGGCGTCCACGGTGTCTCCCGGCACCGGCCAGTAGATTTCCTCGACCGAAGCATAATCGGCCATCCAGGTCTTCACCCAGCGATTGAATCCGGCGGGAACGAATTCGTCTTCCTCATTGGCGTAACGCGGCGCCAGCGGCTCGAAGGCGATGCATGGTATGCAGATTGCGCCAGGCCCAGGGAACCAGCGGCGCCAGCGAAACGACAGCGACAATCAACCCAACCCGCAGCAAGTGAGAACGAACTGTGTGGCCGCGGGCGACTCGCCCGCGTCTTGTCTTTCCAGGCACGCAGCCACAACCACGCCAGATACAACTCAATCGTAAGCAGAAGCAATCCCCCATCGGGACGCAACAGAATCGCGGCGCCGATAGCGAGTCCGCACCCCAGCCACGGCCGCAACCGGCTCTGCTCAAGTGTCTCCAGCCCTGCGATGGCACAGTCGAAGGCCAGCGCGGTGAAAAAGATCTCCAGCGTCTCGGTCAAAGCGGCGGCCGCGTAGCTGGCCAGAAATGGACACAGCGCCGCCAACAGAAATGCGGCCTTCGCGGCTCTGGCCGAAACCAGACGGCGCGCCATGTCCGCGATCAGGAAGCAGGTGGCGATATCCACGAACACCTGCAGCACCAGGACGGCGCGGTAGTGTTCCATGCCGAAGATGGCAAACACTGCGGCCAGGAACGCGGGATATCCCGGCAAGCGGATGTAAGTAGGAGAAATCTCGTCCGGACCGCTCAGGCCGTAAATGCCATGCTGCAGCCAGTTCTTGGCGATGTCGCCGTAGACGAAGGAATCGGTGGTGATGGCGGGAAAACGAAACAGGAAGAAAAGCCGCAGCCCCAGAGCGGCCAGCGTGACCCACAGAAAAAATCGGAGGTGTTGGCGCACGAGTTGGCGCACGCTAAGAATATACCTCAGTTGCGACGTCGCCGCGAACCACGTGGTGACAGCACGTCCTCGGCTGTCCAGTCGAGCGGAGCTCGAACCTGCATTCCGGAGCCGAAGCTGCGCGGAGCATCGCTCCGCCGGACCTGCCGATGGCGGCTGATCCGCCACGTGGTTCGTGGCATGAGGCTTCGGGACCTGCGATACATTGACCGTCCTGAACACCTCAGCTTAGGATGGATAGACACCTATCTTCATGGCGACAACCTGTCTTTTACGATCCCCGCAAGGCTCGTTGGAAGCGAATTCGGCTGGCTTTCGACGTCATCGGCGTCAGCATTACGCTGCTGGTGATTTTTTTTGCCTACACCGCCTTGCGCAATGAGCCTTTGCCCGAACTTCTGCTGGCGCCGCAGAAGAAGCCCTACCGTGCGCTGAAGGAGAAAGAGCGGGAAAAGGCGAAAGAGCGGCGAAAACTGGCGGCCGTGCTTCGGGGCCATCGCAAATCCAGATCGGCGCCTTCCCAGGTGAAGCTGAACCAGGAAGAAGGTATCCGCGCCGCGTTTTACGTGCCCTACGACGCCGCCAGCTTTTCATCCTTGCGCGAATATGCCCGGCAGATTGATCTGCTCTTTCCCGGACTGGCTGCACGTCATCACGCCCGACGGCCGGCTGCAGGGCATCGACGAACAGACCAACAAGTTCTTCGACGTGATGCAGGACTCGACCGTCCGCCCCGTGGACGACAAGGTCATGCCGTTTCTGAAGTCGGAAGACACCGGCATGGAAGTCTTCCCCATGGTCAACAACTTCGACGGGATCGACTGGGTGGACGTCAGCGCCTTCCTGAATAGTCCGGATGCCCGGGCCCGCTTTCGCCAGCAGGTTGCGGCATTCCTGGCCACCGATCGATATCACGGCCTGATGATCGACTTCGAGACTCTGCCGCAGAAAAGCGCAGCCCGGTTATCTGGCGCTGCTGAAGGAACTGTCGGACGATCTGCACGCCAAAGGGATGAAGCTGTACGTCAGCGTGCAGGCGCGCAACGAGGAATACGACTACGCCGCGATCGCGTCCCACGCCGACGGCGTCGTGCTGATGAACTATGACGAGCACTATCCCTCGCCCGGCACGCCCGGACCGGTGGCGTCGCAAGACTGGTTCCTCGCCAACCTGAAAGCCGCCAGCAAAGTAATTCCGAAAGACAAGCTGATCTCGGCCATCGGCAATTACGGTTATGACTGGGTGCACAAGCCGAAGCACGGCCCGCTGCCGCCCGGAGTGAAAGACACCAACGTGACCGTGCAGGATGCCTGGCTGGCGGCGCGTGACTCGGAAGCGGACGTGGATTTTGACGGCGACAGCCTCAATCCCCACATCAGCTACCTCGACGAACACGATCTGCAGCACGACATCTGGTTTCTCGACGCCGTGACCGCGCTCAACCAGATGCGCGCCGCCCAGTCGCTGGGCATCCAGACTTTCGCGCTTTGGCGGCTGGGATCGGAAGATCGCTCGCTGTGGCGGGTCTGGGACATTCCGGGCGAACCCGGCGCAGAAAATAAATTGAAAGACGTCCCGCCCGGTCAGGACGTGGACATGGAGGGCAACGGCGAGATCCTGCGCATCGAAGCCCGGCCTGCGGATGGGCAACGCAGCATCACGCTGGACCGGTCAACGGGGATCATTACCGATCAAAGCTTTCGACTCGTTGCCGGAGCCCTACCGGGTGGCGCGCTACGGATCGAGCCCGGACAAAGTCGCCCTCACCTTCGACGATGGCCCGGACCCGGAATGGACCCCCAAGATTCTGGATGTGCTTAAGCGCGAACAGGCGCCGGCCGCGTTTTTTCTGATCGGGATTCAAGCCGACAAATTTTCCGACGTCACCGACCGCATCTACCGCGAGGGCCACGAAATCGGGAACCATACGTTTACTCATCCCGACATCAGCAACATTTCTCGGGGATTCATGCGCGCGGTGGAACTGAATCTTACCGAGCAGCTTTTTGCCAGCCGCCTGGGCATTCGCACGATTCTGTTTCGCCCGCCGTATTCGATTGACGCCGAACCCGACACCGAAGACCAGGTCCGCCCTCTCGAGATCACGCAGGACATGGGCTACATCACCATCGGCGACAAGATCGATCCCAACGACTGGCGCGACAATCCGCGCCACAGCGCCGATCAAATCGCCGCCGATGTGCTGGCCCACCTGCCGCCCTGCGCGGCCAACGACATTCACTGCGGCAACATCATCCTGCTGCACGATGGCGGGGGCGATCGCGAACAAACCGTTCTGGCTCTCCCCAGAATCATCGAAGGCGTGCGCGAAAAGGGATTGAAGATCGTCCCGCTTTACGAGTTGCTGGGCCGGACTCGGGCGGAGGTGATGCCGCCCATCCCTTCCAACCAGCGCTGGATCGCGCGTCTGAACCTGTTTGGATTCGCGCTCTTCCCGCTGGCGTTCAACGCCATGACCTGGATTTTCTTCGTCGGCGACGTGCTGATGACCGGGCGCCTGCTCTTCATCGGCGCATTCGCCATCTACGACCGGCTCTGGCCCCGGCGTTATGGAACTCCCGGCGACGCGGCGCATTATCTTCCCCAGGTTGCCGTGTTGATCCCGGCGTACAACGAAGAAAAAGTAATCGCGCGCACCATTCGTTCGGCGCTTATTTCGGACTATCCCAATCTGCACGTCATCGTGATTGATGACGGCTCGAGCGACAAGACGCTCGAGGTTGCGCGCACGCACGTTTGCCAGCGAAGAGGCCAGCGGCCGAGTGCTCATCCTGACCAAACCCAACTCCGGCAAAGCGGACGCGCTCAACTTCGGACTGGAGCATCTGCGCGGTGAGGAGATTTTCGTCGGCATTGACGCCGACACCGTCATCGCCTCGGATGCCATCTCCCGCCTCGTGCCTCATTTTCTAAACCCGAAGGTGGGAGCGGTCGCAGGCAATGCCAAAGTCGGCAACCGCGTCAACCTCTGGACGCGCTGGCAGGCCCTGGAATACATCACCAGCCAGAACTTCGAACGCCGCGCGTTGAACACCATGGGCGCGGTCAGCGTAGTGCCGGGTGCAATCGGCGCGTGGCGGGTCTCGGCGGTGCGCGAAGCCGGCGGCTTCCACACCGACACCGTGGCCGAGGACGCCGATCTCACCATGGCGCTGCTGCAATTGGGATACCGCGTCGAATACGAAGATCTGGCCCTGGCTTACACCGAAGCGCCGGTCAATGCCAGCGGCTTGATGCGCCAGCGCTTTCGCTGGTCGTTCGGAATACTGCAATCCGTCTGGAAACATCGCGCCGCGTTTGCCCGCGAAGGCGTGCTGGGCTGGATTGCGCTGCCCAACATCGCCATCTTCCAGGTGCTGCTGCCGCTGGTCTCGCCGTTTATCGACATCATGTTTTTTGTCGGCACGATCTGGTATTTCATCCAGAAATCGTTTCACCCGGAATCCACCGATCCGGGCAGCTTTCAGCGTCTGATCGTTTTCTTCGTGGCTTTTCTGGTGATGGACTTCCTGGCCTCGGCAATTGCGTTCGCGCTGGAACGCCGCCGGCCGGAAGCGCCGGAAGACCCCTGGCTGCTCAGCCAGGTCTGGCTGCAGCGTTTCGCCTATCGGCAGTTGTTCTCGATTGTGCTGCTGAAGACGCTGAAGCGCGCCGCGGAAGGCCGGCCCTTTGCCTGGGACAAACTGGAGCGCACCGCCGCCATGAGTTACCAGCCGTCGGAAAAGGAAGAGTCGGTGAAGGTTCCGTAGCGTTTTCGTAGGGCCGGGCCGGCGCTACGATACAATTCCCTGCCATGAAAATTTCGCGCTTGTTTCTACTGGCGTTCGCCTTCCATATTGCTGCCTTCGCGCAGGACGGTCAGCAACAGTTTGCCTCTCTGGGTGACTTCAAGCTGGAAAGCGGCGAGACCATCCGCGACTGCCGACTCGGCTACCGCACCTTCGGGCAGCTCAACTCCGACAAGTCGAACGCCATATTGTTTCCGACCTGGTTCACCGGAACCACGGCGCAACTGGTCGAACTGGTTGGTCCCGGCAAGATCGTGGACAGCTCGAAATACTACGTCGTCCTGGTAGACGCGCTGGGCGATGGCGTTTCCACTTCGCCCTCCAACAGCCAGGCACAGCCACACATGAAGTTCCCGAAATTCGGCATCCGCGACATGGTTGCGAGCCAACATCAGTTGCTGACCCAGATATTTCACGTCAATCACCTGAAGGCCGTGATGGGAATCTCCATGGGCGGCATGCAGACTTTTCAGTGGATCGTTTCCTACCCGGACTTCGTTGACAAGGCAATCCCGATCGTCGGCTCGCCCCGGCTGGCACCCTTCGACCTCATGCTGTGGAAGGGGGAGAATGATGCCATCATGGGCGACCCCGCGTGGAAGAATGGCGAGTACTCCGAACAACCCGCACTGGCGCTGTTGACGGCCTTTGAAGGTCTGGCCATCGAAACTCCGGACAAATTCAACGCCGACACGACCCGCGAGAAACTGCCGGAGTGGTTCGCGAAGACCCAAAAAGATGTCGCCGAGTTTGACGCCAACAACCACATTCGCCAGTCCCAGGCGATGATGGCTCACGACGTGTCCGCAACTCTCGGCGGTTCGATGGATCGCGCGGCCGCCGCAGTCAAGGCGCAGGTGCTGGTGATCGTGTCCATCAGCGATCACATGGTCACCCCCGGACCAGCCCTGGATTTCGCCCAACTGCTGCACGCGGAAGTGCTGGAACTACGCGACAACTGCGGTCATCTCGCCCCCGGCTGTGAGATCGGAACCATTGGGCCGGCAATCGCCGCCTTTCTGGGGAAGTAGCCACAGGCCACGTAGGGGCGGACGCCCTCGTCCGCCCAGCCGAGCAAAGCTCGGCGGTGGTAGCGCCGGCCTCTGGCCGGCCCGATGGGGTGGGCGGGACGCCCACCCGACAGCCGGAGCCTGCCCTGAACGCAGTCGAAGCGCCGGCCCTACGAAACCCAGTGCTACAATAAGCACGAAGAGTCTTACATCTACCCACCGGCATCGAATATCTCCGAGGTGCGCTCATGGCAACCGTTGAAGCTCCGATCCCCACACAGATTCGTCTGCATGAAGGACCGTTCGTAAACGAGCCGCTGGTCGATTTCACCCGCGAAGAGAACGCCCGCAAGATGCGCGCCGCCATCGAGAAAGTGCGTGCACTGCTGGGTCGGGAGTACGACCTCATCATTGGCGGCAAGCGGATCAAGACCAGCGACAAGATCAAGTCCATCAATCCGGCCAAGCCCTCGCAGGTCGTCGGATTGCACCAGAAGGCCGGCAAGGAGCACGTGGAACCGGCCATGCAGGCCGCGCTGAAGGCTTTTGCCAGCTGGAGCCAGACCTCGTTCGAAGAGCGCGCCAGCCTGCTCTTCCGCGTGGGCGATGTGTTGCGCGAGCGCAAATTTGAATTCTGCGCCTGGCTGGTTTTTGAAGTAAGCAAGAACTGGGCGGAAGCCGACGCCGATATCGCCGAGACCATTGACTTCGCCGAATACTACGCGCGCGAAGCGCTGCGGCTGTCCCGGACCGAACTGCCGGTGCAGATGCCGGGAGAGCACGACACGCTCACCTACATTCCGCTGGGCGTGGGCGCGGTGATTCCGCCGTGGAATTTTCCCTGCGCCATCATGGCCGGCATGACGATGGCTTCCATCGTCAGCGGCAACACCGTGATTCTGAAACCGTCGAGCGATTCTCCGACCATCGCCGCAAAGTTCGTCGAACTGCTGGAAGAGTGCGGCATGCCGGAAGGCGTGGTGAACTTCTGTCCCGGCGCCGGCGCCAGCTTCGGCAACGCAGTGGTGGCGCATCCCAAGACCCGCTACATCGCTTTCACCGGCTCGCGCGAAGTTGGACTCGACATCAACAAGAGCGCGGCCACGCATGCGTCCGGGCCAGGTCTGGATCAAGCGCACCATCCTCGAAATGGGCGGCAAGGACGCCATCATCGTGGACGCCGACGCCGACGTCGACTCCGCCGTCGAAGGCGTGGCCCAGGCCGCATTCGGCTTCCAGGGCCAGAAGTGCTCGGCTTGCTCGCGCGCCATCGTCGACGAGCGCATCTACGAAATTTTCCTGGCGAAGTTGAAAGCGCGGGTGGAGAAAATCACGGTCGGCGATCCCGCGGAAAATGCCAACATGGGCGCGGTGATCAACGAAGGCTCGATGAAGTCGATCCTCGATTACATCGAGGTCGGCAAGAAAGATGGACGCGTCATCACCGGCGGCGGCCCCGCGCAGAATGCCGGCGAAGGATACTTCCTTCAGCCCACCGTCATCGCCGATATTCCGGCCAAGTCGCGACTGGAGCAGGAAGAAGTCTTCGGCCCGCTGCTGGCCGTGATCAAGTCGAAGAATTACGATCACGCGCTCGAAATCGCCAACGACACCGAATTTGGCCTGACCGGCGCGGTCTACACCAAGTCCCGCGAAAAGATCGAGCGCGCAAAACGCGAGTTCCACGTCGGCAACCTCTACATCAACCGCAAGTGCACCGGCGCGACCGTCGCGGCGCATCCTTTCGGCGGCTTCAACATGTCGGGCACCGATTCGAAATCCGGCGGCCCGGATTATTTGTACTTGTTTACGCAGGGCAAGGCGATCGGCGAGAAGATCTAGATCCTGGAGAACTTATCGAACCATGTGGTCGCGGGACTCGCCCGCACTCGGCCCACAGGTCGCAGAAAGCGCAGGTCGCCGCGGCCACACGGTCACGAATATTCTGTAACACTGCTGTAACAAAATATTCTTCCAACCCTCCTTAAGATTCATTTATTTCCTATAAGTTGCGCGAAAAGGTTTTATGGCCGTGATCGAAAATTGCTATTGGACAGGCCTCCGCATCGTTCCCTATCGTTGAAACATGTCTACATCATTACCTTTAGACGATTCTTCTGTTGATTTCCTGCACGAACTGGGCAGCAGCATGGCGTCGGCGGACGCCTTGCATGAGGTCCTCGCGCGCGTTGTGGATTTCGCATCGGCCCTGGTGAAGTGCGATTCCTGCCTTATCTATGTTCTCGAAGACGAGCAACTGATTGTTGCGGGCGTCGAAAAACCCGCACCCTGAAGTGGTGGACAGCCTGAAACTGAATGTTGGAGAAGGCATCACCGGATGGGTGGCGGAACATCGCGAACCGGTTGCGGTCTCGAAGAACGCATCGAAAGATCCGCGCTTTCAATTTTTCCACGAATTACCCGAAGACACTTACGAAGCATTCCTCTCGGTGCCGTTGATGTCTCGCGGTCGCGTGGTGGGCGTAATCAATCTGCAGCATCGCCGCCCGCACGTTCACAACCAGCGGGAAATCCGGCTCATCTCGACCGCGGGCTTTCTGGTGGGAGCTGAAATCGAGATGGCACGCCTGGAGACCGAGAACACCAATCTTTCACAGCAACTGGAAACCCGCAAAATCGTGGAACGCGCCAAAGGCATTCTGCAGCGCGACCTTTCGCTGGATGAAGAGCAGGCCTATCTCGCCTTGCAACGGCAGAGCCGGCAGACCCGCAAGTCCATGCGGCAAGTGGCCGAAGCGGTTGTCCTCACCGATGAATTGCGGCGCAACTCGCGAACCAACTAGTCACCACAGTTCAGGTGGAGACAGCGGCCCTCGGCTGTCTGGCCGAGCAGGGCTCGGCTGGGTAGTTCTCTGACCTCTCTGCCGGCGGGAGTTTTCTCCGGCGGTCACTGCTCATTGCCGAGCTTCGCTCGGCTGGACAGCCGAGGGCGGCTGTCCCCCACGTGGACCGTGGTGACTCGAATAAAAAATGCGGAAGCGGGCCACCAGGTTCGATGGCCGCTTCCGCCTCTTGCTTCTTACTTCGCTGGTTGAGAGTCGGCGATCGGCCCCAATCCTGCCGTTTCCGACTGGCATCGCCTTTGGAGAGGCAAATTCCAGCGCCATGCCGATGTTTTTCAGACGCAGCGTACTGACCACTGATTCTCCGCCTTCCTGATGGAGAACCAGACTGCTGGAGCCCACGAAGTCGTCGTCAGAGATTGCCTGCGGCAAGATGATCCCCACCATGGGGCCATCAACGTGGCGGACCGTGACTCTCGCCGGCGAACTCTGCGTATCGAGGGAGAATGCGTAGTCCCCGGGAGGCAGCACGGCGCCGGCCCAGAGGACTTTGTGCGCCAGGCTGAATGTCCCGGTGGTGTTTTGCGCGTGGGCTGGAATTGCTGAAGCACCCATGGCCGCAATGGCCAGAACCAGTACCTTGGAAAGCGAAAAACTCCGAATTGATTTCATGACCTCATCTCCTTTTTGGTTGTCGAGAGCAGACACACCGGCGCCTGCGCCGGATAGCGTCGCTCGCGGGGTTTTCGTTGGGACGACGAGGTCAAGAACTACAGAGCGGAACAACAGGGGTGAAAAGCGAACTTCACTGTTCGCACCACACGCCTTGCAATCGGTTTATCGCAGGAGTGTGGACAGTGCTACTGTGCCAGCCCAGGCCGGCAGTGTCCAACTCAAAAAATGAATTAGCCACGATTCACGTAGGCCCGGACGCCCTCGTCCGGGCGAGGCCAGCGCGGATCTTGTCCGCCACACAATCTGCGGAGCTTCGCTCCGCCGGGCGGGTGGGACACCCGCCCCTACGTGGTCCGTGGCGGCCAAAAGAAAAAGGCCGCCCGTGGGCGGCCTTTTGAAAACAACTTTATTTTACGACGTGACCCCGGCTCCCGCCTGGGGCGTTGCCGCAGCTGCGGTCGCGGCCGCTGCTTCGTTCAGAATCCGGTGATGGATGGTGAACAACGCCAGTTCCAGCCGGTCGGAGACACCGATCTTGTCATAGACGTTGCGCAGGTAGTTCTTGATCACCTGCTCGGTGGTTCCCAGCTGCGAAGCGATTTCCTTGTTCTTGTAGCCCTGCACGATCAGAGCGACGATGCGCAGCTCTTTCGCGGTCAAGCGGTCGCGCACCCGCAGTCCCACCATATCGTTTTCGGTGAGCTCGCTGGGCACCGCAATGTCCTGCACCCAGTTCTCGCCGCGAGCCACCTTGCGGACACAATCCACCAGCGCCGCGCTGGTCACGTTGCGATAGACCACGCCGTTCGCGCCCGCGCCCATGTAGCGCTGCGCGCTCTCGCCGGTGTCGGCCAGGACCACTACCCGGGTTTTGGCCTTGTTGGCGGCGAGCAGTACGCCGTTGAAATCGGAGTGGAAGCCGCCGGCCACCACCAGAACGGCGGCGCGAAATTTGTCCAGGGCCATGAACATCTGCTCCTGGGTCTGCGCCTGCGCCACGATGCGCATTTCATCCTCGACCGCCAGCACTTTGGCGATGCCTGCCCGGAAGATCGCTTGATTGTCGGCCAGAATCAATTTCAGCATCTCTTCAGCTCCTCGCCTCTAGTGGCGAACGAAATCGTAGGAGTCAATCACGCAGGCCACGCCGCGTGCCTCCGTGGGACTGCCGCCGTCAGGTTCGTCGGTGCGCACTACCCGACCCCGGCACTGGATGACGACGCCTTCTTTGGCCCCAGTCATCTCGGGCGGTAAAGTAATCTCAAATTCGACGGTGGAGCCCATCTCGAGAGCGGCGTCGGCCTTGATGTACACTCCGGCAGCGCTCAGGTTTCCCGTGAGACCGCTGTGCTCGCCGCCGCCTTCTTCTTTGTGGATCTTAATCGGTAGTTCCAGAGGAAATCGCTTCCCCGTCCGCGCGTCGGACACAAGGCCTCCTCGCTCCTGCCCATTTCCAGCTGCGAAACCCAACGCCATGCCGGATTTCCCTGAATGAAGCCAGAACGATCTGCTTGCGCGGTTATATCACGGATGGACGCCCCCCGGAACAGCCTGATAAGGGCCACAACAAGGGTAGGAAGTAGGTTCCCCCCAAGTTTTAGTCCAAAATCTCCCCTGCGCTCGGTAGCAGTTGTGACCTGAACAGCGCGCATCCCGGGGCGGCAGGTACGCCCTTTCGATCCGCGCCGGAAGGAATTCTTCGGCTATTCTGTTCGTCGAGGCAAACTTAACCCTCCTGATTCGGCAACCAAGAACTGCTTATGAAGTTGAGCCCCGGACATGTCCTCGCCGTTCTGCTGCTCGTAACCGCCAGCGCCGCGGCTCAGAGCACCCCTGGACCAACCCGCGATGCCTTCGGAAATAGCTCCGCTTCGTATGAACCGATCACCGGCAGGCAGCGCTTGAATTGGACGGTCAAGAGCACGATCGGTCCAGTAAGCCTCACCGCCGGCCTGTTCTCGGCGGGCTTCGGCACGGCCATGAACCGTCCGCGGGAGTACGGTCCTCACTGGGAGGGTTTCGGCAAACGCTACGGGATGCGGTTCACCGGCATCGCCACCGGCAACCTCATGGAGGCCTCGGTTGGCGCATTGTGGGGAGAGGATCCCAGGTATTTCCGCGCTACCGGCCAGTCGGTCAAAGGACGGATCAAGAACGTAATTGTGATGACTTTCGTCGCGCGCCGGGCTGACGGAGAACTGGCTCCCGGCCTACGCCCGATACATCGGCATTTCCGGTAACAACTTCATTTCCAACACCTGGCGGGCGGACAGTGAGTCCGGCGTGGGCGACGCCTGCCTGCGCACCGCGCTCGGTTTTGCCGGACGGATGGGCGGCAACGCCTTTGCCGAGTTCTGGCCCACCCTGACCAAGCACCTGTTTCACAAACAGCGCTGACGTTTCAGCGACGGGGTAAATCCGGATTTGCTGCGTTTCCGTACTCTAGGGCAGACCAGAGGTGGAAACGAACGATGCCTGACGACTCTCGCGAACAACTGCAATTTGACGTGGAACGGTATGTCCGCCTGTCCAAGAAGGTGGATATCAGCGACCTCGACTTGAGCCAGGCCGCCCGCTATCCCATCAGCGACGAAGAGATCCGCGCGCTGACCTACATGACGGACATCGAGTCGCACACCATCGTCTACCTGCGCGCCATCCTCAACACCTGCGCGGTCGAAGACCCGCAGACCACCGCTTTCCTGAGTTGCTGGGCCTACGAAGAGTTCTTCCACGGGCACACCCTGCGCCAGTTTCTGAACGCGGTAGGCGTGCCCATCTCCGCCACTCGCATCGCCGAAGTGCAGAAGGCCACGTCGTTTCTGGAGTGGCTGAAGGAGCTGGGATCGTCAGTTCTGTGCCGCTTCTCTTCTCATTTTCATGCGGCCTACCTGACCTACGGGGCGATCTCGGAGCTCTCGACGCTCGAAGGCTACGGCGTGCTGGCGCGCAAGACGCAGAACCCGGTGCTGGCGGAAATTGTGCGCCGGCTGGCCAAGGACGAGCGCCGGCACTTCTCTTTCTACTACAACAAGGCCCGCCTGCAACTGCGGTCACGCAACGCGCAACGCCTGACCAGTTTTATCATTCGCCATTTCTGGCTTCCGGTGGGTGGCGGGGTGAAGCCGGACAGCGAAGTGGATTGGATTCTTTCCTTCATTCTGGGCGATCCGCAGGGCGCCGACATCGCCCGCCGAATCGACGCCACCATCGCCAAGCTTCCCGGGCTGCACTGGTTTGATCGCCTGTCGCGCAGCCGCGAGGAAGCGCTGCTGCAAGTGAGGAGGATGCGTCGCATGGCGACGGGGTTCTGAGCCGTCAGGTTTCTCTGCCCTAGCTTGGTGACTTCTCAATCAACGGCGGCGGGCGAGGGCGCCCGCCCCACACATTCCTGATTACTTTCTGAAGTACTGACGTAACTTGTTCAACCTGAGATGCCCGCCAACATGATGATCCGCCTGAATCAGCGGCACATACCAACGCGCATGTTGGCTACCGAGTCTCACGGATAAATTCGCCTGTCTGATGTCGTGTCTGCGCTCTCGATCGCGCTCGATCTGACCGAGGGGCAGCCCATGGGACATTCCATCCGCAGTTGCATCCTGGGCATGCGCATCGCCGAGGAGTTGCAATTGCCGGCGCAGGATCGTCACGATCTTTACTACGCTCTTCTTCTTAAAGATGCCGGCTGCAGCAGCAATGCCGCGCGCCTGCACCAGATCATGGGATCGGACGACATCCAAGCCAAGAGCGAAGTGAAGTTCGAGGACTGGACCAAGGTCTCGCTTTCAGGAGTCCGCTATCTGAACCGCAACGTTCTACCCGGCGCTCCGTTGTGGCGGCGCGCGATCCGGATGGCGAAGGTCGGGCTCCAGCTCAAACGCAACAATGCCGAACTGATCGGCGCGCGTTGCGAACGCGGCGCCGAAATCGCCCGCAAGATTGGTCTTAGCGAAAATGCGGCGCAAGCCATCCGCGCCCTCGATGAACACTGGAACGGAAACGGATATTCCGAAGGGCGCAAGCGGCAACGACATTCCGCTGCTGGCGCAGATCATGAACGTGAGCCAGACCCTGGAGGTCTTCGCCTTCACGCTCCGGTCCGGCCGCGGCCGTCAAGGTCGTATCGCGACCGCAGCGGGACCTGGTTCGATCCTGAAATCGCGCGCGTCGCGCGCTCCCTGAACAGACGATCAATGCTCTGTGGCAACAGGTAAAAGCCACGAATGCCCGCGAGTTTGTTCTGCAGATGGAGCCGGGCGCTGGCCGTCGCCGCTTCACCGGAGCGAATTGACAGCCTGTGCGAAGCCTTTGCGCAAGTCATCGACGCCAAATCTTCCTACACTTTTCATCACTCCGTGGGAGTGACCGAGGCGGCGGTCGAGATCGCCGAAGGCCTGGCGCTGGCGCCCGCCATGATCACGCTGGTGCGCCGCGCCGCCTTGCTGCACGATATTGGGAAGCTGAGCGTTTCGAATGCCATCCTGGAGAAGCCGGGCAAGCTGACCGACGCCGAATGGAAGATCATGAAGATGCATCCCGTGTACACCCGGATCATCCTGGAGAAAATTTCCGGCTTCGAACACCTTGCCTTCGTCGCCGGCGCCCATCATGAGCGACTGGACGGCGGAGGATATCCCGATGGTCTGACCGCGTCTGAGATGACGCTGCCCGCCCGAATCATCGCTGTAGCCGATGTTTTCCAGGCGCTCTCAGAGAAACGGCCGTATCGTGAAGGCCTGCCGCTCGAAGTGGTGCTGGGAATGATGGAGAAAGACGTTCCTCACCGGTTGGACGCGCGAGTGCTGTTGCAGTCCTGAAGAAGAAGATCCAGGCAGACGAGCACGGCCTGCGCAGGGCCCACGCGGTCGGAGTCTAGCGTCGTGCCGGTAAACTCCCTTTGCGACCTTTGCGGAATCCTTCGCGTCCTTTGCGGTTAAGAAGCCTTTGACCGCAAAGATCGCAAAGGCCGCAAAGAAAGTCCAAATCAGAAGGCGCTTCCGCCGCCACCGCCGAAGCCGCCGCCGGAAAATCCGCCGCCACCGCCGCCACCAAAGCCGGAACCGCTCGAACTCGAGCGCGGCGCGGACACGAATACCTGGTGCATATCCGACGCCATGTTGTGCATCGAACTGGAAAAGAAGACGGGATTGAAGCCGGTCATCCCGTTGGGCGAGACGTACCAGCTCGGCGGGTTCTGAATGATTCCGGCAAAGGCCTGCGCCCAGTGATGCTCCACGCCCAGCGCCATGGCGTAGGGCAGATACTTTTCAAACGTATCGGGCGGCATGCGCTTCAGCCGGTCGGCGTCCACGCGGTTCATGAACTCCTGAAAACCCAGCACTGCAACCCGGGTACGGCCGCCCTGCAAGGTCTTCGCCGACATCTGGCGCGCGAACAACCACCAGATGATCGCCGAGATGATGCCGCAAGCAATGAGAAGGAGAACCGAGTTGAATACAGATTTGTAACCGGTGAATTGCGAGATGAGAAATGGGGCCAGAATCACGAGAGCCGCAACAACGCTGTAGCCATTGGCCGAATCGGGATCGAGCAGATACATGCCTTTGTTCTTGAGCGCCGCCTTAATATCCTGCTGGATGATCGGAATCGCGGTGTAGAAGCGGTTCTTGAGGCTGGAGAGTCTCGTCTGCTCTCCGCCGGCGAAAATATTTTCCATCATCACCCGCTCGTGAGGCGCCAGACCCTGCCATTCGGTCGCCGGCTTGAGCGAGTGAAAGACGTAATCCTTGGAATGGAAGATCAGCAGAGTCGTGTCCACCGTCTCTTCAATCTTCACGTAACCCCGTACTGCCAGGTCCACGATCGTGGAAGTAATGTCACGGGGATGAATCGTGTCATCAATCAGCGTCCCCGCCTCGGCGGGAGAAATGCCGGGCGGAGGTTCGTACATGGGCGCAATCGAACGCCCGGGATCAGGATCGCGACCCTTGTACCACCACAGGACAAACATCACGCCGAACGTAACGAACGGCAGGAACACAATAGGATTGCTGCCCAGAAACCAGAAGAATCGAGTGATTGGCCCCGGCTCTTTCAGAATGCCTTTCGGAATGAAGATGTCGATCGTCATCCCCCCGCGCATGGGCAGCGGGTTGGTGGTCTCGAAGGCCACGTCGGCGCCGTTTACTTCGGATGTGGCATCGCGCTCCGCCGATCCGTACACGCCGGTGAAGGCCTGCGCCCGCAACCTTCCGGCTGCCGCCTTGGGCAAGTAAACATGCGCCTCGGCGTGATCAATCGGCACCGGCCAGTCGTTGCCGGTGACATTCCAGTAAAACTCGTCGTGGTCTTCGAAATAACGGATGCCGTTGCGGACGGTGTAGCTGATCTCGACCGTGCGCGTGGTATCCACCGCGTCCGGGAATGTAGATTTTCAGATCGCGGTAGCCGCCGGAGGTCTTGGATTCGTACTTCAGCTTCTGGCCGGAAGCGTCGGTGACTGCCGTGACATCAAGGAACAGCGTGTAGTTTGTGCCCCGCGGGCCGGGATACTCGACAGGAATCGTACGGTGAATGCCATGCCACTGGCCGATGAAAACGAGGTTGATGCGCTCCTTCACCACGGCCGACCCATCTTCACCAATCAGGATGGTGTCCGAGAAGTCGGCGATCCGCCAGCTCTGAGCGAAGAGCGGAACGGTCAGGGTCGTGAAGCAAATCAATACCAGTAGTTTGGATCGCAAGGCGTTCGCCTTAAGCCGCGAAGCGGCGAGAGAATGTAGCCCACGGCGTAAGCCGTGGGTAAGCAGCCGGCGGATATTGAGCCCCGAAGGGGCGAAAGAATCGTTCAGAATCGAAACTCCTGGCGAGGCCGGCTCACGCACTCTTCCGCCCCGTTGGGGCTCGCGAGGCCGCTGCTCTGATACCCACGGCTTGCGCCGTGGGCTACATTCTTTGCGCCGCTACGCGGCTCAAACGACCTCGACTGGCCTAGAACTTCACCGCCACCGGCTCGCGGTCGGCCGCGGCCACCTCGAAGAACTGGCGCTGCTGGAAGCCGAACATTCCGGCGAGAATGTTCGTCGGAAATGACTGAATCTTGGTATTGAGGTCGCGCACCACGGCGTTGTAGTAGCGGCGCGCGTTCTGGATCGTGTCTTCGGTCTGGCTGAGCGAGCCCTGCAGTTGGGTGAACTCCTCGGAAGCTTTCAGCTGAGGATAATTCTCCGCCACCGCGAACAGGCTTTTCAGCGCTCCGCTAAGCTGGTTCTCGGCTTCGGCCTTGTCGCCGGGTGTCGTAGCCTGCATCGCCTGCGAGCGAAACTTGGCGATGTTCTCGAACGTACTTTTCTCGTGGGTGGCATAACCTTTGACCGTCTCGACCAGATTGGGGATCAGGTCGTGCCTGCGTTTCAGCTGCACATCAATGTCCGACCAGGCGTTGTCGCAGCGGACACGCAACTGCACCAGGCTGTTGTACATCCCAATCAGCAGGATGACGATGACTACCAGAATGCCCAGGAAGATTAGGGCCATAAACATCTCCCTCGCGTGGAAATGGGGAACAGGGGCGACGGTAGCACACGGCGCACTTCGGTGCAATCGCCCCGGGCCGGCGGCAGTTCCTCAGTTTGAATTTCCTCCTCTTATAATGCGGTCATTCTGACGCTTTGCGAAGGATAGCGTGTACCGGATGCCCTCTCGCGGCAATTTGTGGCGGTGCGCGCAGGATCCCTCAGGACTGAAGTCCTTCAGGATGACGCCGGTATAGTGGATTTGTCCGAAGTGAGCCGCTAGCACCACCAGTTGCAAATACGGGGTATCGAGGTCCGCTCCGACAGTTTAAAATTGTTTTGATGTCGAATATCGGCTACGCAAGGAACTTCGCGAAATGGCTGCCCGCTTTATTGATCTGCTCATCGACGCTGGTCGCTAACGCCCAGACCTGCCTGACGACGAGCGATATGGACGAGGCCACCGCTTCGGCGCTGGTCGCGACAGCGACGCGTTTCTACGACATGGCCGCGCGGGGAGACTCGGCATCACTGCGGCAGAATGCGATCGCCAGCCTGGCGTCAGATTTCTCCGGCATTGAAAACGCCGTAAAGGAAAACCAGGCGAACCTGACCGGAGTCCAACCGGTGGCGCGGCCCACATTCCTGCTCAAAGCCGAGGGGACGGCGCCGCTCGAGCGCGCCGAGTTCCTGTGCGGCGTGTTCGGCGCGCAAGGACAGACCCGCGACAGCGCGGTTTTTGTCATTCCCAATCTGCCGCCGGGCAATTACGGCATCGTTACGCTCGATGCCGCGTCGCCAAAGGGCGCCTACACCGTGTCTTTTGTTCTGCAGCAACAAGGGAACGCCTGGAAATTGGGCGGATTCTACGCCAAGCCCGCCCAGATCGCCGGCCATGACGGCACCTGGTTTGCCAGCCGGGCGCGTGAATTCAAAAGCAAGGGACAGCTCCGCAATGCCTGGTTCTACTATGGCGAGGCGCGGGAACTGTTGGTTCCAGTACCCTTCATGGCCACCGCCACAACCGACAAACTGTATGACGAGATGCAAGCGGTGAAACCGCCGGAACTGGCTCCTCTCGATCTGCCGGCGGGCACAAAGACCTTCAAAGTCACCGATCTGTTTCCAGTCCCGGTGGGCCAGGAATTCGACCTGGTGGTGAAGTACCAGTCCGCAGATATCTCCGACACCGGAAAGACTTTTCAGGACAACATGGCGGTGATGAAGGCGCTGCTGGTGAAATATCCCGAGTGTCGAGATGCCTTTGGAGGAATCGTGGTTCGCGCAGTCGAACCGTCGGGAAGAGATTACGGTTCGATGCTGGCGATGAAAGACATCAAATAGAGTTTCCGGTTTCCAGTTTCTAGTTTCTGGTTCTGGGTTGCGAAACCGGAAACTAGAAACTGGAAACTGCACTCCTTCGGGTCTTTGTCGTCCCTCAAGCGAAGAAAGACCGGCGCGCGCAACTTCATGCCGCCTTCCGCGCTTTCGTGAGTCCATTCCGTGAACTTGATTTCCGCCACCAGTTCAGGCTTCACCCAGTGCACGGTTCGTAGCGCTTCCACGCCGTGAGGGAAGGGACTGCGCTTTGTCTCCAGCTTCTTGAGCAGCTTGCCAGACCTGCTTCAGCATGGCCTGATCGAAGCCTGTGCCCGCCTGTCCCACGTGAATGAGCTCTCCCTTCTTGTCGTACAAGCCGAGCACGATGGAACCGAAATACGAACGGGTGCCTTCCGGATCGGTGTAACCGCCGATGACGCAATCCAGAGTCTGCGTAATCTTGATCTTGAGCCACTCGCGAGTGCGGCGCTCCTCGTAGACACTGCTTCGCCGCTTGGCCAGAATGCCCTCCAGCCCTTTCTGTTTGGCGACATCGAACAGCGCCTTGCCCTGCGGGAAATGATCGGAGTAGCGTACGGGACCATCCAGGCTGGTAATTTTCGCCAGCAAGTCTTTGCGCTCTTCCAGTGAAACTCGCCGCAGATCGTAGCCGTCGAGATAGAGCAGATCGAAGACGTAGTACAGCACGGGAATATCCGGACGTGAACCGGTGCGTCGTCCTCCCGACCGAATTCCCGTACGCTGCTGCATCAGGCTGAATGACGAGCGGCCCTGTTCGTCGAGCGCCGCGATTTCGCCGTCGAGAATGGCGGTCTCCGCTTTGATGAAAGACGGGATGGTTTGCAGTTCGGAATATTGGGCCGTCAGGTCGTTCTGATTGCGCGACACCAGGCGAACCTTGCCCTTGGCGATGAAGGCAATGGCGCGGTAACCGTCCCACTTGATCTCGAACAGCCATTCGGGATCGTCGAAAGGGTCGTCAACCGAAGTTGCCAGCATGGGGTGGATCGCGGTGGGCATCGGACGTTTGACGCTGCCTGCTAAATCCTGAACCACGGAGGACACTGAGGACGCGGAGGAAGATCTCCTGGTTCCGGCTTCGCGGCCGGATGTGGAACTAGCTACAGTCTTATCTTTTTCGTTTTTTTTTACTTTGTGTTTCTCAGTGTCCTCTGTGGTTGTTTTCGCCTTGCTCTTCTTATCAAACTTGGCAATCGCATCGGCAAGCCAGGGCGCCTTCACTGCTCCGCGCGACACCGGACGGCTGCTCGTCCACTGCTTCGAGCCTGCGTCACCCGCGATATCCGCCATGCTGCGGTCGGTCAGCGCCGACTCGTCGTACTTGTCGATGTCGTAGCCTTTTACCACTGCATCGTCCTGCTTCTTGATCAACAGCCACTCCGTGCCCTTGGTGCCGGGGCGGCGCGAGCGCATGTGGATCAGGGCGAAATCGCCATTGAGTTTCTTGCCATGCAGCCGGATCTTCAAGTCGCCCTTCTTCAACATGGCCGAAGCTTCGGCATCGGTTCCGGGGACGAATTTTCCCTTTACCGGTTCGGGCGACAGCGGCTCCCATGTGCCTACGTCCCAGACCATCACCGTGCCCGCGCCATAGTTGCCTTCGGGAATGGTGCCTTCGAAGTCGAAGTACGATACGGGATGATCTTCCACCTGCATGGCCAGACGCTTGTCCGCGGGATCAAGCGAAGGACCTTTGGGCACGGCCCAGGACTTAAGCACACCTTCCATCTCCAGGCGAAAGTCGTAGTGCAGCCGGGTGGCGCGATGTTTCTGCACCACGAAACGGTGCCGGGATTTTTTCTCCAGCTTGGGAGGGGGCTCGGGAGTTTCCTCAAAGCGGCGTTTGCGTTTGTATTCGTCTAACGACACAAGAACATTCTAATCATGAAAACGGTCAAGGGCGATTCCGCCGGCTGAAACATCTCCTGAACACCAGTTATTTAGAGTCTATAATCGGCCTGCTTATGTCCCTAGCAACCGGTACGCGGCTAGGTCCGTACGAGATCGTGTCCCAGGTGGGAGCGGGCGGAATGGGCGAGGTTTACAGCGCTCGTGACACTCGTCTCGACCGGATTGTCGCGATCAAGGTGCTTCCCTCCCATCGTTCGGACGAGACCGACGCGCGGGAACGCTTTGAGCGTGAAGGACGCGCCATCGCCGCGCTCAATCATCCCAATATCTGTCAGCTCTACGACGTGGGCACGCAAGGATCCATCCACTATCTGGTCCTGGAGTTTCTGCAGGGTGAAACACTGGCCGACCGCTTGCATAGAGGTCCATTTCTACTGAACGATTTGTTGCGCTACGGACAGGAAGTTACTGACGCCCTCGACGCCGCCCACCGGCGCGGAATCGTTCATCGCGACCTGAAGCCTGGGAACATCTTTCTGACGACGCACGGCGAATGCAAAGTATTGGACTTTGGACTGGCAAAACTGCTGGACGAAGCGACGCCGGAGGCGCTCACCGTCACAGGCTCGTCTCCGGTTACCGTGGCAGGTACGGCGGTGGGCACAGTGGCCTACATGTCACCCGAGCAGGCGCGGGGCGAAACGCTGGATGAACGCACCGACATTTTCTCCTTGGGCGCGGTGCTCTACGAAATGGCAACTGGGAAAGCAGCCTTCCAGGGCAAGACCTCGGCCGTCATTTTCAAGGCCATTCTGGATGAGGCGCCCATAGCCATCTCCGAGCGCAACCCGATTCTTCCGGACAGGCTCAACGAGATCGTCAGCAAGGCGTTAGAAAAAGACCGGAACCTGCGTTATCAGTCCGCCGCCGATTTTCGATCCGACCTGCAGCGGCTCAAGCGCGACAGCGAGTCGGGCACGGTCGCGTCGGCTGGCCGCCGACGGAAGAGTTCTCCGCGGTGGGCCTGGGTTGCGGCAGTCGCATTTGTGCTCGCGATCGCAGCGGCGGCTGGGATCTATCGTTTCATAGGCCACCGCGCCACGCCCCGATCTAGCACCTGGGAGCAGCTCACATTCTTTACCGATTCCGCAGTCTATCCCGCCCTGTCGCCTGACGGGCGCATGCTGGCTTTCATCCGGGGAGAGAGCACCTTGCTGGGCGCGGGGGAGATCTATCTCAGGCTGCTTCCCTCGGGAGATGCGGTTCAACTCACTCATGACTCCGCGTTCAAGCTTGCGCCCGTCTTCTCACCCGACGGCTCGCGCATCGTTTACAGCACCGTCGATCCGTGGGATGTCGTGCAGGTTCCAGTACTGGGGGGCCAGCCTTCGCCGCTGTTGAAGAACGCTTCTTCTCTAAGCTGGATCGATGGCAAACAGCTTCTATTCTCCGAACTCCGCGAAGGGCTGCACATGGTTCTGGTAACCGCCAATGAAGGCCGAGGGCAAAGCCGGGACGTCTATGTTCCCCCCGGAAATCGCAGCATGGTGCACCATTCCTATCTTTCTCCCGATGGCCGGTGGGTGCTTATCGTCTCGATGGATACACGTGGAGAATTGATGCCGTGCCAGGTCGTTCCCTTCGACGGAGTCGGAAGCACCGTGGTGGTCGGGCCTCCGCAGTCAAACTGTACTTCCGGTGCATGGTCTCCGGACGGCAAGTGGGTCTATGTCAGTTCGAACCAGGGGGGCCGGTTTCATATCTGGCGGCAGAAGTTTCCCAACGGACCGCTGGAACAAGTAACGTCGGGCACCACCGAAGAGGAAGGCATCGCGATGAGTTCCGACGGAGAATCGCTGCTGACCTCGGTGGGCGTTCGGGACTACACGATCTGGATCCACGACGCCAGTGGAGATCATCAGCTCTCATCGGAAGGCAGTGCCTTTTGGACGAAATTTTCGGCGGACGGCAAGAAACTCTACTACCTCATGCAAAGCACGCAGAACCACGGCAACGACTTATGGGTTAGAGATCTGGCCAGCGGGGCCAGCGAGCTGGTCGCGTCGGCCTCCAGCATCCAGCCCGGGTCCACGGTGGAGGACTATGCGGTCTCGCAGGACGACAAGCGCGCTGCACTCTCAATCAAGGATGAGGCCGGCCGCGTTCACTTGTGGATCGTCTCCACCGATCGTCGCTCATCGCCCCATCCGCTGGCCGGAACAAACAGCGAGGACTCGCCGTGGTTTCTACCGAATGGCGATCTCCTGGTGCGTTCCACGGAGGGCGGGCAGAATTTCCTGTACCGTATCAGCCCGGACTCGGGAGAGCGCCGCAAGATCACACCCGAAGCGATTCTCGACGTATACTCCGTCTCTCCGGATGGCCGCTGGGTTGCGGTCTCAACCAAGGGCCCGGATGACGAACATTTCATCTTAGCGGTTGCCTACCCAATCGACGGCGGCCCTTCCGTCCGCCTCTGCAACGCCTACTGCTCCACGCATTGGGATGTCACCGGCAAGTTCCTTTTCCTGACCCTCCAAACCTCAAAAGATCTCAAAAGTTACGCGCTGCCTGTCAACCCGGCCCGAGGTCTTCCAGATCTTCCGGCCGGAGGGGTGGGGATAGCTGCGGATCTGAAGGGAAACAAGAGACTGCTTCCGATCGCGAAGCAAGTCGAATCTGCGGCTGGGCCCAATCATTACTCCTACACCAGCGAGAACACGCGGCGAAACATCTATCGCATTCCATTGCCCGACTAGCCACGCGCCGGTCAAACTCTGTCTGTTCTGTTGTTAGAATCCTTCTTCTAAATCTCTTATGAAGCGAGAGTATCCCGATTCGCCGCTGGTAGGCGTAGGTGCCATCATCATTGACGATGGACGCGTACTGCTGGTGAAGCGCGGACATCCGCCACTGGCTGGCGAATGGTCCATTCCGGGCGGCGTGCTTGAAGTTGGAGAAACGCTGCGCGAAGCGGCGATCCGCGAAGCCCGCGAGGAGACCTGCCTTGCGGTTGAACCCGCTGATCTGCTGGGAGTGTATGACCGCGTGCTGCGCGACGACGATGGCCGCACCCTCTATCACTACGTCCTGATCGATTTTCTATGCCGCCGGGTCGGCGGAGAAGCCCGGCCAGGCGATGACGCCGACGAGGTTCGCTGGTTTACGCTCGAAGAAGCCATTGCGCTGGCGTTGCCCGAGGATACCGCGGAAGTTATTCGTCTGGGATTCCAAAAAGCTCGTCGCTGAGATGACGCCACGTTGCCTGACCATCCTTGTCTGTGCCGGTTGTCATCCTGAGCGGAGCACTGGGTTTCGCTTGCGAGACACACTGCGGAGTCGAAGGACCCCCATAGTGACATCGACAGCCAACAGCACTCTCAAGGGCGAACGGCAACCGCAAATTCTCCCAACTTAGAAGTCAGCACAGTTCGTAGGGGTCCTTCGACTGCAAGGCTGCTTCGCGACGCGAGCAGCCTCTTCGCTCAGGATGACAAGAGGAGCCTTACAGGATGACACTGCGGGATTTTGGTCAACCGGATAAATTACGTCACCCACTAGCGCTCGCCTTAGATCGTACCCTCCGGCAAGGAGCAGGTATAATCTGCGTCCATCGGGATCGCTATGCCCCTAGCTGCTGGTACGCGCCTGGGCCCCTACGAAATCGTCGCCCCCGCCGGAGCCGGCGGGATGGGCGAAGTCTATCGCGCACGCGACACTCGGCTGAACCGCGAAGTCGCCATCAAAGTCCTGCCCGAACATCTTTCCAGCAATCCTGAACTGCGTGAGCGCTTCGAACGTGAGGCTCGCGCCATCTCGCAGTTATCGCATCCTCACATTTGTGTTCTGTACGACATCGGTAAGCACGAGAACGCCGACTATCTGGTTCTGGAATACTCTGGAAGGCGAGACTCTCGGTGCGCGCGTACGCCGCGGACCGCTTCCAACCGACCAGGTGCTGAAGTACGGTGCGCAGATGGCGGAAGCTCTGGACAAGGCCCACCGCAACGGCGTGGTCCACCGCGATCTCAAACCCGACAACGTGATGCTGACCAAGTCGGGCGTCAAGCTGCTCGACTTCGGCCTGGCCAAGCCGATCGTGGGTGCCGTGGGCGTGGCGTCGTCCAGCGCAGCGACGATGACGCACAGCCCGTTGACCACCGAAGGCACGCTGGTGGGAACGTTTCAGTACATGTCGCCCGAACAGTTGGAGGGACAAGAGGCCGACGCCCGCAGCGACATCTTCGGCCTGGGATGCGTGCTCTACGAGATGGTGACCGGGCGGCGCGCCTTTGAGGGCAAGTCAACGGCAAAAGTAGTCGCAGCCATCATGACCACGGAACCGCCGGCGATTACTACGCTGTCGCCCTTGACGCCAGCCTCGCTGGAGAGAGTGGTCAAGAAGTGTCTGGCCAAGGATCCGGAAGAACGCTGGCAAAATGCCGGCGACCTGGCCAGCGAACTCAGGTGGATATCGGAAAGCGGATCACAATCCGGAGTTACCGTCCCGGCCACGGCTGCGTTCCCGAAGAAAATTGCTGACCTGGGCTGTGGTCGCGCTCGCTGCCGCACTCGGGGTTCTGGCTGGCTTCTTATTACGCCGGCCGGCAGCCGAACGCCCGCTGCGAGTGGCAGTCAACCTTCCGCCCGGCAGCAGCATGGCTCAAGGACAGATCGCACTGTCACCCAATGGACAAATGCTGGTAATGGAGCTCACGGACGCCGACGGAAAAGACAGATTATGGATCCGCTCTCTGTCCAGTGATTCGGCCCAGCCCTTGGTCGAAACCGAGGGCGGGGTCGCTCCTTTCTGGTCTCCGGACAGCCAATACATCGGTTTCTTCGCGACTGACGGACAGCTGAGAAAAGTCGCGGCCGTCGGGGGAGGGCAGGCAGAAGCGTTGGCAAGCATCCCATGGTCGGTATACGGGGGCACGTGGAACCGCGACGGTACCATCATTTTTTCCGCGGGGCACCTGGGGCTTTATCAGGTATCGAGCTCGGGAGGCCCTGCGACGAAGGTAGCCATTTCGGAAAAAGACCAGGGAGATTACCGTTGGCCATGGTTCCTGCCCGACGGCAAGCACCTCCTGGTTACGTCCAACGCCGCGACCGGGCGGAATTTTTGTTGTGTCACTGGAAACCGGGCATGTTCAATTGCTGTTGCCGGGCGAGAGCGGGCCTGCTCAGTATGCAGATCCTGGATATGTGTTGTTTGTGCGCGGCGGGGCCTTGCTGGCACAGCCCTTCGACAAGCGCAATTTAGGGACGACCGGAAGCTCGCAAAGCATCGCGGAGTCAGTGTCCAGCACCATCGGTGCTTCCGGTGCTGCTGTGTCGGTCTCAGGCAACGGACTGCTTTTGTATCAACGTGCATCCCAGTCGCAACTCACCTGGGTGGATCCCGAGGGCAAGAAGTTCACTCCGGTGTGCAATCCGGGTTGGATATCTTATCCTTCACTCTCGCCGGATGGCCGGTATGCGATGGTCACGGCGACTCTTCCGGGACAAAAAAATTCGAAGCTGTGGCTGTACGACCTCAATACCGGAACCGCGAGTCCGTTCACCTTCGGCGAGGGCGACGATCTCTATCCACAGTGGTCTCCTGATAGCAAGCAAGTGGCTTTTTCCTCCAACCGCGGCGGCCAACAGGAGGACATCTACATCAAGCCAGTGGGAGGGGGCAGCAGCGAACAACTGGTGCTCGGCGGCGAGGGCAACAAGGAACCCGACCGCTGGTCCGCGGACGGCCGATATATTCTTTACGACTTCGTCGGTAAGGAAACCCAGGCCACTGACATCTGGGCGCTGCCGCTGTTCGGAGACCGCAAACCTTTTCCCGTGGTGCAAACCCCGGGCGTCGACTACTACGGAATGTTCTCCGCAGACGGGAAATGGGTGGCCTACGATTCGGATGAATCGGGTCGAGGCCGAGATTTATGTGGTGCCGTTCCCTGGGCCCGGAGGCAAATGGCAAGTTTCAACTGGCGGTGGCACCGTTCCTTTTTGGCCGCCCGGCAACGAGCTATTTTATGTCACGGCGAATTCCACGCTTGCGGCTGTCGAATACACGACCGAGGGTCCCGATTTCATAAGTCGGTAAATCCCGGCTGCTTTTGGGAGGACGCTCAGTGGGAAGCTTTACCGGGATCGATGTGAACCACTCGGATAAGCGCTGGCTTCTGGCAATGCCGGTCGGAGAACCCAACGCATCTCCGCTGATCCTCACCACCAACTGGACCGCATTGTTGAAGCATTGAGACGCAAAAATAGAACGGCCCGCGCATTTTTCAATACGCGGGCCGCCCGGTGCACTGTTTGGGATTGACCAAGAGGCGGCCACTCTAAAGGTGGTCCCCTTCGGATAACTCCGGGTCCCGGCGCGACCTGCACGCCGAGTGGAATTACAACCCTAAAATCACCGGTAGTCGTGCGATGGTTCTTAGAGCGACCGCTCTAAGTCACAGCCACCTCACCTGGTCTTTTACTACTCCCACTACAATCAGAACTTGTCATCCGACCACCTCCTTTCCGGTGTAATTGCACATTAGTACGGAACGTTGACGCACGTCAACTGGCACGAAGGTGGTGTGATGACGAATCGGTTTCCTTTGCGAACTTTGCGGAATTCTTTGCGTCCTCTGCGGTTACGCAGTTGAGTTTGGGCAAATCGTCAAACTCGCCGCCGTCGCACCTTACGTTTTTAGCGTGGCGCCTGATTCGTTCTGGGTCGTTATCTGTAGAGCCACGAAACTATTAGTGCAAGGGCGCAGATAATACCTAGAGCGGTTGCAATCCAAGAGAAAACAGGGCTGGAACCGGACGGCGCAGTCTTCAAGACGTTCCCTGCCGATTGCTGGGCAGGACCCCTGAATCGGACAAACAGGATGCTGGAGGCAGCGCCCAGACCGATCAGCGCAAAGAGGATGTCAATCGAAGCACGCAAAACGTTTGGCATATGAAGGTATGCTTCGTAAGCGTTGACGATCCCGATGACGAACAGTCCAAAACAAAGTAAGTCAAGGTTTGTCATCACTCTCCCTCCCACGGCGATTGAACGCCTGCTTTTTCACTTGACGCCTTGCAAAAGACACAAAGACTTCAGTAGCGCCAGGAAGTCAGATCCGCTCCCGGAGGCGCGGTTTTTTGCATGCGGTCAAGAATCTTCGGCAAGTACATGGTGTGGTAGTGCAGACGCGAAAGATAGTTGGGAAGATTGGGATCGCCATTCCAGCAATGCTCCGCGCGATCGCCGTATTTCACTTCTCCGTCGTAAGGCGGGTTCTTGGTGGACTTCAGAAAATCCTCCAGATAGTAGACCGCGTCATTCAAAAAATATGTGTCGGCGGAGCCCACGTAGATGTGAAGTTTGCCCTGCAGTTTGGGGCCGAGCGTGGCCCAATCGCGTTGCATGATGGCGCTTAGATCGTAGTGCTCCTTCCAGTACGCGGCGACGCTGCGGTCGATGTCGCCGGTTTCCTTGTTGAAAATCTGTTTGGGATAGCCATCGTCGCCGACCGGTCCGTAGACGGCCTGCCAGATGTCGAATTGTTCTCCCGAGCGAGCGTGCGAGCCGAGAGCGAGTTCGTACTGGTTCATGCCCTGCACCGTGGCCAGGGTGCGTCCGAGATAGTCGCGCATGGCGGGCTGCGCAATTCTTCGTGTGCGCGCCCAGCATGTAGAAGGCGTTCGGGTCGCTGTAAATGTTGATCGTAGTGTAGGCGCGAAAATCAACCGGATCGGGGCAGGCGACAAACACGCCGTTGTAGTGGTCGGGATAGAACATCTGCACCGCCAGCGATTCCCAGCCGCCGGTGGAACCGCCGTAGGCGAAGCGCGCCCAGCCTTGTCCGATGCCGCGGAATTGTTTCTCGATGGCGGGAATGAGTTCGGTCTCGATGGCGTCGCCATAAGGCCCGAGGTTGGCGGAGTTCACCGCGTAGGAATCGTCGTAATAAGGGTTGGCGTGATTGATGTCCGCGATCAGGACGCGCGGAAAGCCGGGCGCAATCCACTGTTGATAGAACTTGTAAGCCTCTTCCTGCTCAATGCGGTTGTAGCCGGAAATGTGGAAGCGCTCGCTGTAATCGGGCTTCAGATTGGGATCGGGCGGCTCGGTGCGAAAGCCGCTGAAATCGGCATTGAAGTGGTCTTCGCTGATGATGAGCGGAAAATGAACGTTGGGATGCTCGTCGAATCCCTCGGGTACCAGCACGTTGGCGCTGAGGTACATGGGCCGGCCCCAGAACTTGGTGAGCAGCGCGCTCTGAATCTTGAGGTGCCGGATGTACTTCGTGTCCTGCGGCGGCGGGATGGGCGGGATTTCCTTGTCGAGCACGATGGCGATCAGCCCGCGCTGAAGGCCCCAGCGTGATTTTCTGCGGAGTGGAATAGAGATTGCCCGGCGCAATGTTCCAGTGCTGTCCTTCGCCGCGGTCCATGGGCAGCTTGACGGTGTGGCCGTCGGAACGATGAAAAGTTTCGTAGCGATGCAACACCGCCTGCACGTAGTACTCTCCCGGCGGCACGTCGCGCAGACTGCGAATGGGATAGCCGGCGGCGGAATCGTCCACGACGACGGATTGGCCGGGCTGCATGCCATCGACGTCCATGCCGAACATCATCTGGGTGCGGACGGAGTCGTCGATCTGCATGCGAGGCTCGGCGGAAGGGTCGTTCGAAAGCAGAAGAAAGATGCGTCCGTCGAGCGGCTTCTCGCTGCGGCTTTTGGGAAAGGAAACCGAGAAACTGGGGCCAGCGCGTGTGAGAACGAGGCAGAAACTAAAAGTCCAGTGATCAACGCGGCAAGAATCACACTGCGCTTGTGAAAGAACATTAAGTCTCCTCGTTGCAGGGGCACGGAAAATCCAGCGGATTGTACAACGAACGATCGCTTTCGAGAATGTGTGGCGCGGACCTGCCCTGAGCGAAGTCGAAGGGGCCCTCGCCCGCGGCTTTTGAAGTTAAGCTGGACGCTCGCGGGCGAGGGCGCCCGCGCCACATAACCCCTGCAGGTCATGGCCCACAGGAATCTACCTGCTTCTCCCCCGACTTTCTACACTTGAAGTAACCCTCGGGTAACCGGATGATCGCTGTATTTCAGCCCTTCCAGCGGTAGGCGTCGGGTTGAGGCAGGCCGATATGGGCCAGCACGCGGTAGGCGAATTCGCGCGCCATGGCATCTAAACCGGTGGGACGGAAGTAGAAAGCCGGGATGAGCGGGAAGACGGTGGCGCCGGCGTCGGCGGCCCGGTACATGTTTCGGATATGGATTTTGTTGAGCGGCGTCTCGCGGACGCAGAGCACCAGTGGACGTTTCTCTTTAAGGCAAACGTCGGCGGCGCGCTCGATCAGTTGGGATGCGATGCCGTTGGCGATGCGGGCCAGCGTGCCCATGCTGCACGGGATGACGACCATGGCGTCGGCGGGATAAGAGCCGCTGGCGATGTTGGCGCCGATATCGGCATTGGCCTGCTGCTGAATTTTGCGGACCGACTTGCGGCCCAGAATTTGTCCGACGAGGTTGCTGCGGCCGCGCAGTCCAAGCTCCTCGGCCATGACGCGCAGGGCGCTGTCGGAGGCAATGAAGTTAACGGTCTGGACGCGCTTGTCGCCTTCCAGCGCCAGCAGGAAGTGTTTGAGGAAAAGCGATCCGCTGGCTCCGGTGGTAGCGACGGTAAGGTTCTGCGGCGGATGGTTGGGCAAAATTTGGGCTCCGGCGAGAGTCTTGAGCATAGGGAGCGCGCCGAGAAGAAGTCAAGGCAGCGGAGCAGCGCGTAGCGGCGCATCAGCCGCGAAGCGGCATAAGAATGTAGCCCAGGGCGCAAGCCCTGGGTAAGCAGCAGAAGTTGGGCAAGCCCCGGAGGGGCGAAAGAAACGGCAGCATGGCATCCACCTCCAATTTGCGGCTGCGGCGCAGTGAAGCGCAGTTGCACGCGCTGGCGGGGGTGGAACGCGAGATCCGGATCAACGATCCCAACGGCCGCCGCAAATATCTGCAAGACTTCAGCCAGGCCTTCCGGTCCTACGAATCTGTCATCGACCGGCAACAATTGAACGCAGAGCGTACGCGGCGCCGACACCGTTCTCATCGGCGACTACCATGCGCTGCCTTCGGCCCAGCGTTTTGCCGCGACTCTGCTCGAAGAACGCGCCCAGCCCGGAGACCGTCCCGTAGTGCTGGGCCTCGAAACCATTTTCTCCCGCGACCAGCACATCCTCGATGAATGGTGGCGGCGCGAGATTGACGCGGAAGAATTGCAGCAGCGCATTCGCTTCGACCTCGACTGGGGCTATGACTGGGCGCCGTTCTACGAATTGCTGGTGACCGCGCGCGAGCACGCCGACGCGATCTATGGACTCGACTGCATGCCGCGCGAAGATCTGCGCAAGATCGGAGCGCGCGATCGCCATGCCGCTCACAAACTGGCCGAGATCCGGCAACGCCATCCCAATGCGGTCATCATGGTGCTGTTTGGCGAGTCCCACCTCGCGCCCGGACATCTTCCCAAGGTGCTGCGCGAACGCTTGCCGGAAGAGCGCGTGCTCACCGTCCTGCAGAATGTGGATGCGCTCTACTGGCGCGCCGCCGGCGAGCAGCATGAACGGGTGGAAGCCGTGCGCGTCAGCGATGACGTGGTCTGCGTATTCAATTCCACGCCGCTGGAAAAATACGAGAACTACCGCCTTCACCTCAGCCGCTGGGGACGCACCGAGGAGGAAGGTCCCGACCTCGCGCCCACCATCTACAACCTGATCGACAGCCTGCTGCGCTTTCTCGATATCGATCGCTATTCTTCGCACAACGGCACGCAACCGAAGTTTCTGGTGGACCTGATGCCGGAAGTCTACTGCCGGGCGTCCGGCGCGCGCTTGCGCCAGCAACTCTTGCGGCACCACGCCACCGAGGAAGAAACCGAAGCCATGGTGCGCCACGTGGAGGAGCGAGGCAGCGTGTATCTGCCGCAGGTCAACGCCTTCTACGTGCGTGAGTTCAAGATGATGTACGCGGCGGAGGAAGCGGCGCGCTTCCTGCATCATGCCTGCCGCGGCCTGCCGGCGCGCGGAGCAACCGTTGAAGCTCCGGGGGATGCGAATCATTTCTACGCCCAGACCGTTGAGTATGCGCTGGGATACTTCGGCTCGCGAGTGTTGTACCCGGCGCGTCCGGTGGCCGAAGATGCCGGAGGCTGGGAATCGCCGGCCGAAGCTCCTCTGAATCCGAACGCAGGAAGACTGAAGCCAGCTCTCGGCTGCTCGGCTACATGCTGGGCAATGCCTTGTACGACGCCTATCTCAAAGGACGGGTCTCACGCGGCATGCTGCGCCGATTGTTTCTGGTTCATCTGGACGAACCGGGCAAGGCCAAAGAAGCGTATCGCGAGATGGCGGCGAAAGTTCGCGGACACGGCAAGAAGCTGCCAGCCTCGGTAAGACTCCCGGATCTCGAACAAGTAGCGCCAGCTCTGACGAGGACAAGACGTGTCGGCGCCGCCATAGGCGCAAGTGCTAATCTAACGCTCCTTGAACGCCGACTCCATCCGCGAACTCTTCGAGCAGGTCCGCCGGGGCAAGCTGTCTCCCGACGCTGCCGTTGACCGCCTGCGCCATCTTCCATTCGAAGATCTGGGATTCGCCAACGTTGACCACCATCGCGCCCTGCGCGCCGGGATGCCCGAAGTGATCTTCGGACCGGGCAAGACGCCCTCGCAAATCGCGTCCATCTTTTCTCGCCTGGCCAAGCACGGAGGCAACATCCTGGCCACGCGGGCGAGCGAGGAACAACTCGCCGCGGTAAAGAAGAAAGTGCCGAAGGCCGAGTATCAGCCGCTGGCACGCGCGATTGTCCTGCGGCGCGACCGGAAGAAATATGGCAAAGGAATCATCGCCGTGGTGTCCGCCGGAACCAGCGACATTCCAGTGGCGGAAGAAGCCGTGGTCACCGCCGAAATGATGGGCAACGACGTCGAGCATCTTTACGACGTCGGTGTCGCCGGAATTCATCGCCTGCTGGCGAATCGCGCGTCGCTGACTCGGGCGCGCGTGGTGATCGTATGCGCCGGAATGGAAGGCGCGCTGCCCAGCGTGGTGGGAGGACTGGTCGGCGTTCCCGTGATCGCGGTGCCCACCAGCGTTGGCTACGGGGCAGCGTTCCAAGGGCCTGGCAGCGCTGCTGGGGATGATGAATTCCTGCGCGTCGAATGTGAGCGTGGTGAATATTGACAATGGGTTTGGAGCGGGGTATGTGGCCTCGCTGATTAACCGGCTGTAGACTTGGCCGCTGATCTGTGTGGCGACGGGTCCTGATCAAATCCTCAAGCTGAACGCCTGATGAATTGGCAGCTCGGGGCGCGATGCCAACACCGATCAGGCGCCCCCGGGACGGCGGCGCTACATAACCCTGCCGAGCCTTGCTCGGCCTGGACGGGTCGGAGACCCGTCCCCACACAGACCGTGGTAGCAGACAAAAAAGGCGCGGCCGAAGCCGCGCCTTCTTCCATCCAATCCTACGACTGCTTACGAACCCTTTACTACTTCCAGGTTGTTCTGCACGCTGAACACGCCGAAGACCTGGTTGGCCCGGATGCCGGCGATCTGCTTGTCCATCGCCGTGGCCACCGTGCCGTAGAGGCTCAGCTTGCCGTTGTCCACCACGATGCGGATCGGCTTGGCCGGATCGCTGGCGTAGCGGCCCAGCACCGGGTCACGGTAGATCGCGCGCACCGCGCTGATCCGAATCCGGTCGTCGAAGCCTGATACCGGCAAGACCTTGATGTTGTCCACCACATCGTTTACGCCCGGCATGTTAGTTGGCAATCGACAGCGCCGAGTCGCGGCCCACATCGCTGCGGGTTGCGCCGGTCAGCGTGGCGGCGCCGTTCTTCACCGAGACGTCGACAAAGTTGAACTGGTTGTCGTACCCGATGCGGTCGTAGTGCAGCTTGCGCTCGAGTTTCGCCTGCACTTCCGCGTCGGGCGCGGACGAGCTCACGGCGATCAGGTTGCGAACGCCCTGCACCTGGTGCAGCTTGCGGACTTTCTTGGCCGCGTCCAGCTTCTGCTGATAGAGATCGACCGTGCCCGAGAGCGTCACAATGCCGTCCTCCGTGGTGGCCTGCAGGTTGCGGAACTCCTGCTTCTTCGTCAACTGCTGGGTTACCCGGCGTCTGGATGTCGCTGTCATAGCGGGCGCTCGTGGTCTGCGCCGCCAGCCCAACGCTGAGTACGCTTACCGCAAGAAATGAAGTCATGGCCCTGAGAATGTTTTTCATAGAATCAGTCCTCTCCCCGGCATTGATTAACCGGTTAGTTAATTATTTGGATGCGCCACTGTGCCGCCGGGATGCCACCGCTTGCGTCGGCGCTCCCAAGCGCTTCAGCAGGCCGCAAGGGGCCGCAACTTTGACAATATTCGTTATAACGAATATATTGAGAGCGTGGCCAAGAGCATTCAATCCGAGATCCAGCAAACCAAGCCCTTCAGCACGCTGGAAGAAGAAGCCCTGGTCTCGCTGCAGCGCACTGCAGACCGGTTGCATTGGCGCATGAGCGAGATGCTGAAGGAGCACGGCCTGTCGCCGACCCAATACAACGCGCTTCGCATCCTGCGCGGCGCCAAGGACGAAGGACGGGCCTGCAGCGAGATTGCCGAGCGCATGATCAATCGCGATCCCGACATCACCCGCCTGGTGGACCGTCTGGAGCGTCGGGGACTGGTCGCGCGCAGCCGTGAGGGCCGGGACCGCAGGGTCATCACCACCCGCATTACACCGGCCGGCCTCAAGCTGCTGGAGCTCCCTGGACCGCCCGATCGAAGACTTTAACCGGAAGCTCCTGGGCCCTCTGGGTGAGCAGCGGCTGCGGACGCTGATCCAGCTTCTCGACGCCGCGAGAGAGCAATCAGAGTAGTGTTTGCCGCTTATTCGTTATCACCCCATGTTTTTGTGGACCAAGGAACGACGTCACAAATAAGCATCGTAAGCGCCCACGAAAGCCATTTCGACCCAGGAGGTGCGTCAACTTCTGGAGAATAAGCGACCGGTCCAACTCTGGAACGTGCTTACTGACGAGTGGTTCGAGGGAGAGAACATCGCCGGTTCGCGCCGCGTGCCCCTGGACAAGGTGGGCAGCGAGGTGCGGGCACGAATTTGCCCCAGAATGCCGAGATCGTCGTATACTGCGGCGGCCCGAAGTGTCCGCTGAGCCGCATGGCCGCGGAGAAGCTGGTGAAGCTCGGCTACGAGAACGTCCGCGCCCATGAGGGCGGGCTGGAAGAGTGGAAGGCCGCAGGCTTGAGCATCGAAAGGTCTAAGTTCGCGAACCATCATTAGAAATAGTTCTCCGGGATGTCAGGCCATCGGCCATGAAACGAAAACGCAATCCAAGGAGATTACGATGAGCAACGTTTCGAATCAGTCCTGGGCTTTTACGATTTTTCGCGTGGTCGTGGGCAGTGTGTTTCTGGCGCACGGTATCCAGAAGTTTTTCATGTACGGACTTCACGGAGTGGCCGGAGCGTTTGGCTCCATGGGAGTACCGGTGCCGGCAGTGACCAGCGTCCTGGTGGCGGTGGTTGAGCTTGCTCGGCGGCGCCGCGCTGATCCTGGGGTTCCTGACGCGCTGGGCGGCCGCGCTCAACGGTTTCGACATGATCGTTGCCATCCTGCTGGTCCACCTGAAAAATGGCTTCTTCAGTCCGATGGGCATCGAGTTCCCGTTAACCTTGCTGGCGGCGTGCATCGTGATTGCGATCCACGGGCCGGGAGCGGCGTCGGTTGACGGGGCACTGGCGAAGCGGACGTAAACTGCAGATTTACGTTGCGGGCTGACAGACGCCGAAGTCCTTCGATATCGTTTTTGTTTCCCAGGCGACCGGCTTGCCGGCATGCTTCGGCTTGATTCTCTTGCCCTGCAAAGTCACGCGATCGCCCGCCTTGACGTCGGCCGTATTGCCGGAGAGAGCGTAAGACCGTTTGTCCTTCTCGTCGGTCACGCTCATCCCGTTCGCTGCGGAGATGACACATCCCGTAATCGATCGCTTTTTGGTCGACTCGTGAACGACCACATAGGCCACGATTACCACGGCCGCAACCACACCTACGATGACGCCTGCGATGGTCCCGTTACTTACGATCTTGCCCCCTCCTGTCTGCGCTTCCGCACCCGGAGATAGAGCCACACTGAGAGCGACAATCAGAACTCCGCACCAGAAGTATTTTGAGGTCACCTTGTCCTCCTCGTGGGCGGAATTCCTCTAATCGACTTTCCCGTCCGGCCGACAACGTACACCTGACCGGCGTTAAATGCAATTGTCAGTGGGGTTTGCCGCGGCGTTTCTTCGAGGGTCCTCGCTTCGCCTGCCGCTCTCCGCCGAATACCCGCGCGAAGATCTTGTCGATATTTCTTAGCTGACGCTTCAAATCGAAGGCGCGCTCGATCTGCTGGCGCGGCACCCGGCTGGTGATGCTCTTGTCCTTCAGAACCAGTTCCCGGAAATTCAGCCCTTCCTTCCAGGCCCGCATGGCGTGGCTCTGCACCGCGCGGTAGGCCTCCTCGCGCGAAACTCCGTGCTCCACCAGGTCGAGCAAAAGCTGTCCGCTGAAAACCAGGCCGCCGGTGCTTTCGAGATTCGCCTTCATCCGTTCCAGGTACACGAACATGGTGTCGAGCACGTTCGTGGTCTTCTGCAGCATGTAGTCCACCAGGGTGGTGGAATCGGGGATGATGACGCGCTCCACCGACGAGTGCGAGATGTCGCGCTCATGCCACAACGCCACGTTTTCAAACGCCGCCTGCGCGTTCGAGCGCACCACCCGGGCCAGGCCGCTGATCTGTTCCAGCGTGATCGGGTTCCGCTTGTGCGGCATGGCGGACGAGCCCTTCTGCTTTTCGCTGAAGAACTCCTCGACTTCGCGCACTTCGGTGCGCTGCAGGTGGCGGAGCTCGGTGGCGATCTTGTCCAGAGTGCAGGCGATCACGGCCAGGGTGGCGAGATACGCAGCATGACGATCGCGCTGGATCACCTGGGATGAAATGGCAGCGGCTTTCAATCCCAGCCGCTCGCACATGCTCTCTTCCAGCTCCGGGCTGAGGTGGGCAAAGGTGCCTACGGCTCCGGAAAATTTTCCCACCCGCATGTCTTCGGCGGCAGCGCGAAAGCGCTCGATATTGCGCTGGGTCTCGGAGTACCAGTTGGCCAGCTTGAAACCAAAAGTGATGGGCTCGGCGTGGATGCCGTGGGTGCGGCCGATCATGGGCGTGTCCTTGAACTCCCAGGCTCGGCGCTCCAGCACAGCGGAAAGCTTTTCCAGGTCGGCGGCGATAATCGCGGAGGCCTGCTGGATGAGCAGGGCCTGCGAAGTGTCGACGACATCGTTCGAAGTCAGTCCGTAGTGAAACCAGCGAGCGTGCGGCCCGACGATCTCGGCCACGGCCGTGGTGAAGGCGATGACATCGTGGCGGACTTCAGCTTCGATTTCGGCAATCCGGTCGAGGTTGAAGTCAGCCCGCTCGCGAATGGCGCGGGCGGCGTCCTTGGGCACCATGCCGGCTTCGGCCAGAGTTTCGGTGGCTGCGACTTCGACCGCCAGCCAGGTGCGGAAGCGATTCTCATCGCTCCAGATGCGGCCCATGTCGGGACGGGTATAGCGTGGGATCAACGTGAACTCCCTGATGTCTCTGAGAAATGCGGGACTAGGGATTCTAAATGGAGGAGGAGGTTAGTGACCAGTCGCACATACTGCCAGCCGCGGAGCGGCGCAAAGAATAAAGCCCAGGGCGCAAGCCCTGGGTGAAAAGCAGCAAACGACCCAGCCCTGAAAGGGCGAAAGAAATGCTGCGTGCACCGTTCCAGCGTCTTACGCCAGTGCGATCACGTCAATCTCCACCAGAACGTCTTTGGGCAGTCGAGCCACCTCCACCGTGGACCGGGCCGGAGGCGCAACCGTGAAATATCGCCCATAGACTTCGTTCATGGCGGTGAAATCACCCATATTCTTCAGGAAGACCGTGGAACGCACCACTTTCTTCAGCCCGCTCCCCGCCGCGGTCAGAATCGCTGAAAGATTCTTGAGTACGCGGTCGGTCTGCGCCGCCACGTCGCCGGTGATCACCTGCTGGTTCGCCGGATCGATGGCCACCTGTCCGGAGACGAAGACAAATCCGTTCGCCCGGATGGCTTGGGAATACGGTCCAATCGCCTGCGGTCCTTCTTTGGTTGCAATCACGTCGCGCATGAAGCCTCCACGAATCGGTCGTCAGAATTAATGCAGATTGACGCTGCTCCAGTCAACTCGATGACAACAGCTGATTCTTCATCCGGACGTATAGCGAGAAAATAAAAACCAGTAGTCAGTTTTGAGTTCTCGGTTCTCAGTTGGTTTTGCTGATGACTGACGACTAGATCTTCTGCAGTCTCTGCACGTCGTGTACGCCGGGAATCTTGCGCACGCCGGTGACGATATTTTCCAGGTGCTTCAAGTCGGCAATGTCGAGCACGATGTCGACATTCGCCTGGCCGTTGTTGGTGCGGGCTTCGATGTTGCGGATGTTGGTCTGGGTATCGCTGATCACGGCGGTGATTTGTTTCAGCATCCCGAAACGATCGTCGCAGAAGACGGTGAGTTTTACCGGATAGGCGCTGGGCGTTCCGTCGTCCTGCGACCACTCCACATCAATCTTGCGTTCCGGTTCATACAGCAGGTTGGTCACGTTGGGACAATTGAGGGCGTGGACGGCAACGCCCTTGCCGCGAGTCACGTAGCCGACGATGGCCTCGCCTCGAATCGGGTTACAACAGCGGGCCCGGTACACCAGCAGGTCGCCGTGTCCCTTGACGCGAATGGCGTTGTTGTTCTGGTCGCCGCCGAAGACGCGACGCACCACGCTGGCCAGTCCGCTGGGCTTCTCTTGTTCCTCATCGGCCAGAGGCGTACCGGCTGCCGGCGCCATGCGTCCCAGTATCTGGCGCGCCGAATACTTGCCGTAGCCGATGCCCGCCATCAGGTCGTCGGGACGTCCCGCGCCGTAGTCGGACGCGATCTTCTGCAACTCTTCGTCCTTGATGTCCTTCAGCGATATTCGATACTTGCGCGCTTCTTTCTCGATCAGCTTGCGGCCGATCTCGATGGCGCGCTCCCGCTGATGGACATTGAGCCAGTGCTTGATCTTGTTGCGGGCGCGCGACGACTTGGCAATCGCCAGCCAGTCGCGGCTGGGCTTGTGTCCGGCCTGGGTCAGGATCTCGACGATGTCGCCGCTATGCAGCTTGAAGCGCAGCGGCACCATGCGCCCATTCACCTTCGCGCCCACGCAGCTGTGGCCGACTTCGGTGTGGACGGAATAGGCAAAGTCTATCGGCGAAGAATCGCGAGGCAGGACCACGACCTTGCCCTTGGGGGTGAAGGTATAAACCTCTTCCGGATAAAGATCGATCTTGAGCGTGGACAAGAACTCGCTGGGATCGGAAACGTCGCGCTGCCATTCCACCACCTGGCGCAGCCAGGCCAGGCGCTGCTCGTCCTGCGCCGAGACCGGGCCGTCTTTGTATTTCCAGTGCGCGGCAATGCCCTCTTCCGCCATCTTGTGCATTTCTTCGGTGCGGATCTGCACTTCAAACGGCGTCCCCTCCTCCGAAATCACGGAGGTGTGCAGCGATTGATAAAGATTCGGCCGGGGCATGGCGATGAAGTCTTTGATCCGGCCGGGCACGGGCCGCCACAGATTGTGGATGATGCCCAGCACCGCGTAGCAATCCTGTATCGATTGCGTGATCACGCGCATGGCATAGAGGTCGTACACCTGTTCGACCGTAATATGCTGCCGTTGCAGTTTCTTGTGGATGCTGTACAGGCGCTTGATACGGCTTTCCACCGTCGCCGTGATGCCTGCCTCTTTCAGCTTGTCGCGAAATACTGTTTCCACCCGCGACAGGAAAGCTTCGCCCGCCTTGCGTCGCGCCTCGACCGCATCGTGGACCTGCTGATATCCGATCGGATCGACGTAGCGGAAGCCCAGGTCTTCCAGTTCCCCTCTGATTTTGCCCATGCCCAGGCGGTGGGCGATGGGCGCGTAGATCTCGAGGGTCTCGCGGGCGATTTTCTGCTGCCGCTCCGGCGGCAGATGCTCCAGGGTGCGCATGTTGTGCAGGCGGTCGGCCAGCTTGATGAGCACCACGCGGATGTCATCCACCATGGCCAGCATCATCTTGCGCAGGTTTTCGGCCTGCTGTTCTTCGCGGGTGGCGAAATCGATGGCGCTGATCTTGGTGACGCCCTCGACGATGTGCGCGACCTGCTCGCCGAACTCCTTGCGGATATCGACGACAGTCACCGAGGTGTCTTCGACCGAGTCATGCAACAGCCCGGCGGCGATGGCGACCGGATCCATTTTCATCTCGGCCAGAACCAGCGCCACTTCCAGGGGATGGACCAGATAGGGCTGGCCGGAGGCCCGGCTTTGCCCGGCATGATGTTTCTGGGAAAACTCGTAGGCCTTGCGGATGAGTTCGAGATCGTCGTTGGGCCGGTTGGCCCGCATTCGGCGCATCAGTTCACGGAACCGGGTCACCGTGAGCACATTGGTCGCGAACTGTTGGCGCAGGGTCGCCATGCTGGATTATAGCTGGTTGTGTGGCGCGGGCGCCCTCGCCCGCGGCCTTTGACGTTGGCTGCAGCCAACGTCAAAAGCCGCGGGCGGGGCGCCCGCGCCACACGAACCTGATCTGCTAGAGTTGAGACGGACCCAGCCATCCATGAATTCAGCGCGCATCCTCGTCAGCGGATCTTCCGGCCCGATTGGAGCAGCTCTCCTGCCTTCTCTAAAAGCCCAGGGGTTCGCGGTCACGCGCCTGGTGCGAAGCTCAGCCACCGGCAACGACCAGATCGTCTGGGATCCATCCCGGCCGCTATCGCCGGATCTAGTTTCCGGCTTCGACGCGGTCATTCACCTGGCGGGAGAATCCATTGTCGGGCGCTGGACCGACGCCAAGAAGCGGCGCATCCTCGAGAGCCGCAGCCCAGGGCACGGGCCATCTGGCGGAAGCCGCGGCGAAAGCGTCGCAGCCGCCTCGCGTATTCATCTCAGCTTCCGCGATTGGTTTCTACGGCAATCGCGGCGATGAGATCCTGCGCGAAGACAGTCCGTCGGGCGAAGGGCTTCGCCGCGGAAATATGCCGCCAGTGGGAAGCCGCCACGCAACCCGCGGCCCAGGCGGGAATCCGCACCGTGCAAATGCGCATTGGAGTGGTGATGAGCGCCGATGGTGGCGCCTTGCCGGAAATGCTTACTCCTTTTCGCCTGGGCCTGGGAGGCCGGCTGGGCAACGGACGCCAATGGTGGACCTGGGTCTCGGTGCGCGACGTCGTAGGCGCGATTCAGCACGTGCTGAACCACGAAACGCTCTCAGGTCCGGTCAACACCGTGGCTCCGAATCCGGTGACCAATGCTGAGTTCACCAGGATTCTGGCTTCCGTCCTGAAACGCCCGGCAATTTTCCCCATGCCCGCCTTCGCCGTCCGCCTGATCTTCGGAGAGATGGGCGAAGAACTTTTTCTCGGCAGCCAGCGCGTGGAACCAGCCAAGCTCGTGGCCACCGGATATCAGTTTCAGCATCCGGACCTGAAGAATGCGCTGAAAGAGATCCTGCAGCGGTAAGCTCTCGTTCTCCCTTTGCGACCTTTGCGGTTTCACTTTGCGTCCTTTGCGGTTAGAGGTTTAGGCTAAGTCAAAAGCTTTACCGCAAAGGACGCAAAGGATTCCGCAAAGTTCGCAAAGAAATCCCTAAGCTCAATTTGCCTCCATGTCTTCGATTTTCTGGATCGCCTCGCTCTGAACTCTCGCGTCATCTCCGAAGCCGTGAATCCAGGTCACATCGGGCTCGCGGCGGAACCAGGTCATCTGGCGCTTGGCGTAGTTTCGATGCGCCTGTTGTGCTGCCTGCACAGCGCCTTCACGCTCGAACTCGCCCCGCATCAGGGCCACGGCCTGTTTGTAGCCGAGAGCGGACAGCGGGCGCGGAGCCGATCCGTATTTCTCCAGCAGGGTCAGAGTTTCGTCCGACAGGCCGCCATCGAACATGCGTTGCGCGCGCTGATTGATTCGCTCGTACAAGGCTTTGCGGTCGGGATCGAGTCCCAATCGCAGCGATGCGAAACCCCTGCAACGGATCGCGGCCCTGCTTCCACATCTCGCTCATTTTTGTCCGCGATGCCAGGCAGACTTCAATCGCCCGCAGCAGCTTGGGTGTGTCATGGGCATGAATCTTTCCGGCCGCGGCGGGGTCGAGGCGGGTCAGGAGCCGATGCAGATAGCCCGGCCCCTTCTCTTCGGCGCGCTCGCGCAAACGCTCGCGCAGCTCCTCCGACCGCTGCGGCCCGGCGAACAGACCTTCCAGCAGGGCACGCAGATAAAGGCCGGTCCCGCCGACCACGATCGGCAAAGCTCCCCGCGCCTTGATTTGCTGGAGGACTTCACGGGCCTGGCGGGCGTACTCGCCGGCAGTGATGAAGCCTAACGGGTCCACCACATCGAGCATATGGTGAGGGACGCGGGCCCGCTCGGCAGCGGTGGGCTTCGCGGTCCCAATCTCGAACTCGCGATACATGGCCACCGAATCGCAGTTCACGATCTCGCCGTGGAAGCGCTCTGCCAGCGCCAGCGAGAGTGCGGTCTTCCCGCTCCCGGTCGGGCCGAGCACCACGACCAGCAGCGGATCGGGAGGCGCGGTCAGCGGGCACCCCAGGCGATGTGATGCCAGTAGCGCGCAAGGGTAAGAAGCAAGATGAGCGCTCCGATGATCAGGATGCCGCCGGCTTCAAGTTTGTGAATGTGGGTCTGGAGGACGTCTTCGGGGACGGCTGCATCCGGCGGTGGACTGACGGCAGACACCAGAGCATTGTAGCGCCGCCGGCTTGATGTGGGCGCGAGCGCCCCGCTCGTGCGGACGCCGGCGATTATCAGCCGTTTAGTCTCCTGAACTCGCCTTCACCTGCAGTGGCACTGCCGCACGCGCGGGGCGCTCGCGCCTACATCGAACCTGTGCAATGCTAAACTTCCTGCTGCCGTGTCGACACCTCCGAGCAGTCCCGCCAGAAGAATCCTGCGCTTCGCGGTTTTCGAGGTAGACCTGGCAGCCGGTGAACTCCGCAAGAATGGCACCCGCATTCGCCTGCAGGAGCAGCCTTTTCAGATCCTGGTCTATCTCCTGGATCGCGCCGGAGAGGTGGTCACGCGCGAAGAGCTTCGCCAGAAGTTGTGGCCTGCCGACACTTTTGTGGATTTCGACCACAGCCTGAATACCGCCGTAAACAAGCTGCGGGAGGCGCTGGGAGACTCGGCATCCAGCCCGCGCTACGTGGAAACCCTGGCGCGGCGCGGATACCGCTTCCTGGCTCCGGTGGAACCGGCAGAGGCGAAATCGCGGCCACAGGATTCTCCGCCTGTGACCGCCGAAGAGACCGCGGCTCCGGCTCAGGACCCGATGCCTCATTTCATCGCGATCTCGAAGTCCCGCTACCCCGTCGCAGTCTGACCCGCGGTCTTTTCGGACTGGTTCAATTGATGTATCTGATCTTCTACGTGAGCGCGCTGTTTCGTTTGAGCGCAATCGATCGCATCACCGAGCACGTTCCTGCCGGGATGGGAAGCGCGCGTCATCTTCGTCGCCGTGCTGGTGACGGCGGGCGTGGGTATTCCGCTGCGCTGTTATCTGATCTCGGCGGTGGCCTTCGATCATCAGGGGCTGGGAGAAAAATTTCGGCGGATGTTCCCGGTCATACTTACGTTGGACCAGTTATGGGCCGTGGCTCCTTTTCTTCTCGCCGAGAAGATCGGGTTTGGGGCGGCATTTGCCGCGACCGCGGCGCTTCTCTATGTTCCGTTTTCCGAGAGAACACTGGTGCAATTGGCATATCCAGTAGCAGTCGTCAGTCATCAGTCGTCAGTCGTCGGCAAATCCAAGGCCGCTGACGACTATTCTTGACCCGGCTCGTTTTCAGGAATTCTGCTCACGAAAGTTGCCTAGCACCGTCTGAAACCCGGGCGCTGTAGATTGCAGAACTCAGATTACAGACTTCAGATTGAGGATCGGCTTTCCATCCGGGCCGATCAATCTAAATCTTCAAGCTAAATTCTGAAGTCTCCCGACCCCTGAGGAGAGTAATGTTTCGAACCGCGTTTGCACTAGCTTGTCTGGCCTCGATTCTTCTACCGACTGGCACCTACGCCCAGAGTAGCGGGCCTGCACATCCTCCGGTCCTCGACGTCACTTCGCTCGACACCAGCGTGGATCCGTGCACTGACTTTTTCGCTTACGCCTGCGGCGGTTGGCTGAAGAACAACCCCATCCCTCCCGACAAGACAAGCTGGGGCGCCGTCACCAAGCTGGCGGACGACAACAAGGTGCTGTTGCGCGAGATTCTCGAAGAAGCCGCAGCGGGCTGGTCCGGGCCGTGATCCGGTGAAGCAGAAGATCGGCGACTACTATGCCGCCTGCATGGATGAAAAGGCGGTTGAGACCGCCGGAGCAACCCCGTTGAAGGAGAGTCTCGAGCAAATTCAGCGAATGCGCTCCAAGCGGGACATTGCCCAGGTCGTTGCCGGCATGCCGGGCCTGAACGTTCCTTTCGTCTTCCAGTCCGACCAGGACTACAAGAATTCTTCCCAGGTCATCGCCGAGGTAGACCAGGGCGGGCTGGGCCTTCCCGACCGCGATTACTATCTCAAGACGGACGCGAAATCCGTCGAACTTCGCCAGGCCTACGTTGCCCATGTTCAGAAGATCTTCGAACTGCTCGGGGATGCGCCGGGCGTCGCTGCCAGCGAAGCCCAGACTGTGCTGCGAATCGAGACCGCGCTGGCCAAAGGATCGCTGACCCAGGTGGAGCGCCGCGATCCCAAAATGCTTTACCACAAGATGAGGATTCAGAGATTTGGAGGCGCTCAGCCCATCCTTCCGGTGGAAGGAGTACTTCTCGCGGGCCGGCCATCCGGGCCTGCAGTCGCTGAATGTGACCGCGCCGGAATTCTTCAAGACCCTGCACGCCACCTTGAAGAAAGAGGACCTCAAGAGCTGGAAGGCTTACCTGCGCTGGCAGCTGGCAAACGCGAACGCGCCCTACCTCTCTTCGGCATTTGTAAACGCCAATTTCGATTTCTACGGCAAGACCCTAACCGGCGCCGAGCAGCTCCAGCCTCGCTGGAAGCGCTGCGTGAGTTACGCAGACAACGACCTGGGTGAGGCCCTGGGTCAGGCCTACGTGCAGCGCGCCTTCCCGCCCGAGGCCAGGCAACGCGCCCAGAAGATGGTGCGGCAAATCGAAGAAGCCATGCAGCAGGACATTGATAGCCTGTCGTGGATGTCTCCCGGCAACGAAACAGCAGGCGCTCGAGAAGCTGCACACCGTGGCCAACAAAATCGGATATCCCGACAAATGGCGCGACTACAGCGCGCTGACCATTGCGCGCGATGACTACGCGGGCAACGTGCTGCGCGCCCGGCGATTCGAGTTCAATCGCCAGATCGCGAAGATTGGCAAGCCTCTGGACCGCGGGGAATGGGGCATGACGCCGCCGACGGTGAATGCCGAATACAACCCGCAACTGAACGACATTAATTTCCCGGCTGGCATCCTGCAGCCGCCATTTTTTGATCCCAGCGCCGACGATGCCCCGAACTACGGCGACACCGGCGCCACCATTGGACACGAACTGACCCACGGCTTTGACGACGAGGGCCGCCAGTTCGATGCCCAGGGCAACCTGCGCGACTGGTGGACGGCGGAGGACGGCAAGCAGTTCGACGAGCGCGCCAGTTGCATCTCCGACCAGTATTCGCAATACGTTGCCGTGGATGACATCAAGATCAACGGCCAGCTGACCATGGGCGAAAATGTTGCCGATCTGGGCGGGCTGATGCTGGCTTACATGGCCTGGAAGAGCGAAACTCGCGGCAAGAAGCTGGAATCGATCGACGGCTTCACTCCCGAACAGCGCTTCTTCATCGGCTATGGACAAAGCTGGTGTGACCAGACCCGCGACGAAACCAAACGCCTGTACGCCACCGTAGACCCGCACTCTCCCGACAAATATCGGGCCAACGGTGTGGTTTCGAACACGCCGGAATTTCAGCAGGCCTTCCAGTGCAAAGCGGGTTCAGCGATGGTGCGGGAGAAAAGATGCAGAGTCTGGTAGGACAGTCGTCGGTCGTGAGTCCTCAGTCGTTCGCTGTTGCCGGGCAACGATGTTCAAAGGATGGGCTTTGAAGGCTGACGACTGAAGACTGACGACTGCCTTACTGTATGTCCGACTTATCCGGGTTGTAATAAAAGTGGAAGCGTAAGGCGAGATATTGGCCGCCGAATTCGGACGGGAGTGGCGGGAAGGGTTTGGAGGCGGTGATCCCGCCATAGGCGGCGCGATCCAGCGCTACGTCTCCGGAAGTGCCGACGATCTGTAACCCTGCGACCTGGCCGTTTTTCAGGATGGCGAACTCGATCGAGACTTTTCCCTTCTTCATGAGCGGCGCGCGCGCCGACTCGGGGATGATGCGATACCAGTTTTCCCGCACATCGTGCAGCACACGAGCCAGGTAGGGACCGAAATCCACGCCCATGGTGTCGCTGAGGACGTCCATCGGACCGATGGCTTCGCCGCCTTGCTTGCCCTGACCCAGGCCATAGTCCCCGCCGTCGCCACTGTATCCGCCGCGATTGGAGGCGGCGGCGCGAGCTGCTTGTTCGATGGCTGATCCCGCCGACATTGCGCCCGTGTTGAAGCTCGGAGTAGGTCGTTCCGCGGGCGGCGTCTGCAGGCGAGCCACCTGGTTCTGATCAGGCGGTGGCGGAGCCGAGGGCTGTTCCTGCGGCGCTTGCGGGGCCTGCGCTGCCGGTGCCGGCGCGGCGGGCTGCGACTGTGCCGGCGCGCCTGGCGGTCCCGGACGGGCGCTGTCCAGAATCTTCTTCAGTTCTTTGCGATCCAGCTGCGGGGCCTTCGAGGTTGCGATCCGATCCTTATCCGAAATCCTGTTGGTGTCCGGCCGCTTGGTCAGCTTCTGCTCGTCGGGAGGAAGCTCGAGGTAGGTGAGTTCCTTCTGCTTCATCAGGTCTTGCGGGCTGACCAGGATTACCGAACGCCGGTGCATCAGGCCTTCGAGCCGGGCCGAGTTGACGACCAGGATCACGATTGCCAGGTGAACCACTACCGAGATCCAAAAAGCTTCCCGTTGCCGTGAGCGCGAGAGATCGTCCTGCAACTGGATCAGCAGGGCGGGAACGTCGTGCATCTCGAGGTAAGCAGTTTCCCATCCGCTGGCGTCGTACAGATCGCCGCCCGGGGCGGTGGGCGGTTGCGCTGCTGGAACTGGGTTTCGCGGCGGGATTTCAGTAGTTGACATCGACCTGCTGGCTTATTCCCTTAGACACAACGAACACACTTTGAGTTGCTGCGCAGGGTGCGTCGCCAGTCGTTGGGTCTTTTGTCGCTAGTCTTTGTTCGTTGGCCCAGACCCTAAATCTCCGGCAAATGGCGCCGCTGAAGGACCAACGACGACCGACGACGACTAACGACTGATCCTTCCATTTTCGCATCTTTCTGGAATATCTGCGAAAAACCAGCGTGTAAAGGCACTCTGGTTCGTACCCGACTGGTCAATAAAGGTTACCTTGAAGAGCTCTGATTGATTGTCAAGAAGTGTAAAACAAGAAAGCCTGCGGGACTGTTGCGCAGCAATCACTTACACGGTTTTGCGTGAGGCTCAGCGCAGTTGTTCGAGCTGAACTTTCTGGCCGTGTTCCCGAATCGCCGCCACAATGTCGAGAGCCACGGCGAGGGCGCGGCGTCCGTCTTCGAATGAGACCAGGGGATTGGAACGCGTCCTCACCGCTTCCAGAAACGACCGGAGCTCAGCTTGCAGCGGTTCTTCCGCTACGATCGGCGGCTTGGCAACCTTGATCTGCGGATTGACCGACGGCGTTCCGGCCGACTCACCCACGCTGAAAACCAGCACCTCCTGACGGCTGTAGTCGAGAGAAACATATTGCCGCGGCTGGAAGAAGCGCAACTTGCGAACGCGTTCGGTCGAAACCCGGCTGGCGGTGAAATTGGCCACACAGCCGGACTCGAATTCCAAACGAACGTTGGCGATGTCGGCCTTGCCGGAAAGAATGGGGAGGCCCACCGCCCGAATTTCCTTGACCGGGGACTTCACCAGCCAGAGCACGATGTCGAGATCGTGAATCATGAGGTCGAGGATGACGTCCACATCGAGCGACCGCGGAGTGAATACGCTTAGCCGGTGAACTTCGAAAAACATGGGTTGGGTAATGAGCGGCGCCGTGGCGCGGACGGCAGGGTTGAAACGCTCCAGGTGTCCGACCTGGCCCACTCGATTCAAACTATGAGCCAGGCGAACCAGTTCGTCAGCTTCCGCCAGCGAAGGAGCGAGCGGCTTTTCGACCAGTACATCAACTCCGGCCTGCATCAGGGCGCGAGCAGTCTCGAGGTGGAGCAGCGTGGGGACGGCGACAGAAGCGGCCTGCACTTCACTATGCGTAGTCACCAGTTGCTCGACGGACCCGAATCCGCGGCATCCGAATTCGGCGGCAACGGCGTCGGCACGGGTTACGTCGGGGTCCACAACTCCCACAAGACGAACTGCTTCTCCCTGCTGCGCCAACTGGTGATAGATGCGGGCGTGGTTGCGTCCAAAGGCCCCCACGCCGACCACCGCCACGTTAATAAAGTTGTCAGCCAGTCTTTCAATTCTCCGGGACCGCAGGTTTTTTTGGCGAACTTTGCGGTTTCCTTTGCGAACTTTGCGGTCAAGAGCTTTTTAACCGCAAAGGACGCAAAGGATATCGCAAAGTTCGCAAAGGAGCTTCACTTGGCCTTTTTCAGAAGAGCGATCTGGCCGGCATGATAGAGCTCGTGCTGCACGATGCCGCTGAACATGTAATAGAAGTTGTAGTAGTTCTGCGTCTTGCCCGGAACCTGCTCCGCCAGGCGTGAATCGGGAAAGCTGGCCACCGCCTTGATCAGTTCGTGGTGGGTTTTCTTTGTGTTTTCGATCGCCTGGGTCCAGGCCGCTTCGCTGGTGTCGCTGACGGCGGGAAAATTCTGTTCATCTGTGAGCATCAACGCGGCGCCGCCAATCCGGCGGGTGACCACGCCATCCCACGCCGCAATGTGCAGAAGAATCTCCCATATGCTGTGGGCATCCTTGACCGGCCGGGCTGCCGCCGTTTTGGCGTTCACATCGGACAACAGTTCGAGAATCGAATCGCCATGCCAGGCACTACCTTCGAAGGCGCGGCGGATTTGATCGGCGAGGCGGAAAGTCTCAGTCATCGAGTGCTCCACGCAACCACAGAGATGATCGCGAGCCACAGACCGACATGTTAATCGGCCACGATTGCGATGCCAACCGAATCGGCGGCCACGATGATGGCGTTTCCATCCAGCAGCAGACATTTCCCGGCATCCAGTGCCAGGCACGTGGCCCCGGCCTGGCGCATCACTTCGATGGTCTTCACTCCGACCACCGGCACATCAAAGCGCATGTCCTGATTCGGCTTGGCGATCTTTACTACCGTAAGTTCTCGACCGAGAGTGGACGCATCGCCCGCCAGCGACCGCATGATTTCGCCCGCGCGCCCGATGGCGGCATCGGTGCCCTCCATGGCCTCGACTGCCACGCACGCCGACTCGGCGACCACGACGGTTTGCCCGATATCATACTGCGCCAGGTGGCGGCCTACGGTACGCCCATATTCGATGTCCTTTTTTTCCTGCGGCGTCGGCGCCCGCTGCGTGAGAACGCCTGCCTGGGCCAGCAAGGGGTCCAGAAAAGATGTTGAATTCTCCAGTGTGATGCCCTCCTCGGCCAACGTTTTGGCGACGGCCCCCAGCAGCGAGTCGGTATTTCGCGTGCCCAGCGAGAGCAGCAGCTTCGCCAGCTTCCAGTCGGGACGGATGCTGGAGAAAATCTGCTTGTGTTTTACCTGTCCCGCCATGACGGCGCGGTGCACGCCTTCGCGCTGAAAGGTCTCGATCAGCCGGGACAACTCGCCCAGGGACAGCCAGTGCACCGAAGTGGCCCCGTGTTGCTCAATTTCGGGAGACGCTTCTTCCTTGATGGCGGCGACAATGACGTCGAAGCCCTGGGCGCGCGCCGCGTCCAGCACCAGCAGGGGAAAGCTTCCGTTCCCGGCGATGAGACCGATTCGCTCCGGCATATTTAAACACCCGACGCCCTGTCATCCTGAGCGGAGCGGAAAGTTTCGCTTGCGAAACACTCCCGGAGTCGAAGGACCCCGACAGGCTCACGAGTCCCCGGCCAGGTAGGGGTCCTTCGACTCCGCAGAAAGTTCGCAAAGCGAACTTCTACTCCGCTCAGGATGACAGAGGGCAAACTGCACATCCGCTCCACGCCAGATCCTTCGCAAGCTCAGGGTAACGTCTTAAGGAGGCTGACGCCTTTAGAACCGCGTCCGACATATGCTTGATTATGCTTCGCATCACGTAGCACAATCGTTCCATCGCGAATCCCAGCGGGATCGCCTGGGACATCTTATGGCTGAGACACCGTCCGTTATCCGGCACCCGTCAGGCCACATGTGGGGAGCCGCAGTACGTGCTGCCGCGAGGCATCGCTTCAAGTTCTCGCTTCAGTGTGAAAGTGGTTTCAAGGCCCTGCTCAAGGCCGGCCTCGAAGCCCACAAAGTCAGCCTGTACGAATTCACCGAACGCAAAGCCGAAGCCCAGAGCAACGTCGAGAAACTGGTCCGGTCGATGATCAACGCACAACTGACGAAGGACCCCGCGGTTGACGTACTCGACGAATGGACAATCTTTCACGTGCTCAACGAGGAGAAGCTTTGTCCCGGGCTCTGGCCCATCTGCTGAAAACCTAAATTCGACCCGGACGGCCTACTTGATCACGCCACGCTCCGATGTTTCGATGAATCTTATCAGCATGTCAACATCTTCCCCGCGGTCGGGCTCAGACTTCATGCGCTCCAGCGCCTGCGAGGTGTTGAGTTTCGACGCCTGCAAAAGTTTGTAGGCGTGGTGAATCCTGCGAATGCGTTCTTTGCTGAAACCCCGCCGCTCCAGGCCGACCGCGTTGAGACCATAGGCGTGGGTGTCGCGCGCCGCCGCTGTCTTCGAGAAGGGCAGGACGTCCCGCGTAATGGTCGTGCCGCCGCCAATAAAAGAGTGCGCCCCGATGCGGACAAAGTGATGCACCGGGCAAAGCGCACCCACCACCGCCCACTCTCCGACCGTGATGTGGCCTCCCAGGGTCGCGGCGTTGGCCAGGATGACGTGGTCGCCGATAATGCAATCGTGCGCGATATGCGTATAAGCCATGACCAACGTGTAACTGCCCACGCGGGTCACTCCACCGCCCTTCACGGTACCCCGGTTGATAGTGACAAACTCGCGAATCTCGTTGTGGTCGCCGATCTCGAGGCGCGTCGGTTCGCCGGCATAGGTAATGTCCTGCGGCGCCATGCCGATCGAAGAGAACGGAAAGAAACCATTGTCCGCCCCGATTTTTGTCGGTCCCTCGATCGTGACGTGCGAAACCAGATGACAGCCTTCGCCCATTTCGACCTCGGGCCCAATCACGCAGTAGGGGCCGATCTTGCAGGAAGGATGAACTTTCGCGCGGGGATCGACAATTGCAGTGGCATGAACGCCCGCGGAAGCCTTCACGGCGGGATCAGATTGCGCGGTGCGGGTAGTCAGCGGGCGTTTCGCCATACGGGAGCTTATTCCAGTTCGTCCGTACCTGTTGCCCCGGCGCCATCTGACCCGGCGCGCCCGCGGGCGGCCTCTACCAGTTGACAGCTTACGACGGCCTCCGCCACCTTCCTGTCGCCGACGTAGACAATTCCCTCCATGCGGACGGCGATCATGCTGGGACGGGCCCGCCAGTTCTTCAGCTCGACTTCGATGCGCAACTGATCGCCCGGCACCACCGGCCGGCGGAATTTCGCCCGCTCGATGCCGGTGAACATGATGAGCTTGTCCTTCGGGTCTTCCACTTCGGTCAGCAACAGCGCCCCGCCCGCCTGCGCGATGGCCTCCACAATCAGAACGCCCGGCATGATCGGCAGGTTGGGGAAATGACCGGCAAAGAAGGGCTCGTTGATAGTCACATTCTTGATGGCCACGATCCGCTGTTTGCGCTGAATCTCAATCACGCGGTCAATCAGCAGGAAGGGAAAGCGGTGGGGCAGAATGCGGAAAATATCGACGATGTCCAGCGTGGTCTTTACCGGCGCCGGGGATACCGTCGCTGGGTGAGCGGTGTCGGTCATTTTCTCTCGTCAGGTTCTTGTCGTTACTCGTTAGGAGCGAAGATTATACTGTACCGCGACTCAGCCACGGAATACTGGGAGAATGGTATCGTCTAACCCTCTCTGTGATGGCAGTCAGTGCTGAGCTTGCAAGGCTCTTGCATAGAGCGGATGCGCAGCTTGCCGCCCTCTGTCATCCTGAGCGGAGTAGAGAGTTCGCGTCGCGAACTTTCTGCGAAGCCGAAGGCCCCCTGCCGGGCCGGGGACTCGTGAGCCTATAGGGGTCCTTCGACTCCGGGAATGTTTCGCAAGCGAAACACTCCGCTCAGGATGACAGGGGGACCAAAGTTTGAAGAGATTAGGGCCAGATCGCCGATTCTAGAAAATTATTAAGCCACAAGAGAATGCTCCTATGAAAAAAATCCTGAAGAAGCCGCCCTCACCGCGGCCCCGGCCCGCCCCTGGCGAAACCGCGAATCGCCTGCGCTTCTTTACCGAGCGGAACGACACCATCACCGAAACCATCCGCCAGTTGGTAGAAATCGAATCTCCCAGTGATAACAAACCTGCAGTGGACCAACTGGGCGCTCTTTTGGCCGGCCGCTTCGAGAAAATCGGCGGCCACGCAAAATTCCATCGCGTCTCGAACTTCGGCGATCACCTGCAAGTGGACTTCTCTGGCGCGCGCAACGGCAAGCCGGTGCTGCTGCTGGGCCACATTGACACGGTCTACCCCATGGGAACGCTCTCCACCATGCCATGCCGCGTGGCCGACGGACGCATATGGGGGCCGGGCGCGCTCGACATGAAGTCAGGCATTGCGCTCATCCTGCACGCACTTGAAGGACTACGCACCTGGCACGGCGACACCGTGCCGCGCCCAGTCACGGTGCTTCTGGTGACGGACGAAGAAGTAGGAAGCGAATCGTCCCGCCGCATCACCGAGAGTCTGGCCAGAAAATCCGAAGCCGTTCTGGTGCTCGAACCCTCCTACGGATTGAAGGGCGCCGTCAAGACCGCCCGCAAGGGCGTGGGTGAGTACACCATCAAGGTGACGGGAAAGGCTGCACACTCCGGCCTGGATTTCGACAAGGGCGAGAGCGCGATTATCGAAATGGCGAAGCAAATCATTGCCATCTCCAAACTGGTCGATCTGTAAGCGCGGCCTCACATTGAATGTGGGAGTGGTTTCCGGAGGCACCCGGACAAACGTGATTGCCGGGCAGGCCACTGCTTCCCTCGATGTCCGCGTGAGCGCAGATGAAAGACGCGAAGGCAATCGACCGCCAGTTAAGAGCGCTCAAACCCTTCAATCGCAAATGCAAGCTGGAGATCACGGGAGCGGTAAACCGTCCGCCGATGGAGCGCAGCGCGGGCGTCGCCATGCTGTACAAGAAAGCCTCGGAGATTGCGAAAGAACTTGGCTGGAAGCTGGAGGAAGCAGCCGTCGGCGGCGGCTCGGACGGAAACTTCACCGCCAGCCTGGGAATCCCCACGCTGGACGGCCTCGGAGGAGTTGGTGAAGGCGCCCACGCCACCCACGAGTCCATCATAATTTCTGAATTGCCCCGCCGGGCAACCCTCCTGGCGGAACTGATCGAGCGCGCTTAGATGTGGACGCGGGCGACTCGCCCGCGCGGCAATGCGCCAGACGCTCTCTTTCCACCGGGGAATCGTCAGCCGGAGATTCTTTGACTACGGCCACCGGGTAGCCTAGAATTTCCACAGGGTTCCTCGCCAACTGCAAACGCACTCGCCGAGCGCTTGGCAAACCCGCTAGCGGAGGTTTCACATGCCTGGAAAATTAGGGTTGCCGGAAATTCTGGTGCTTTTGGCCATTGCGCTTCTGATCTTCGGACCAAGCAAGCTGGCCGATCTGGGCAAGGGCCTGGGCGAGGGTATCAAGAACTTCAAGTCCGCGGTAAAAGACGGCGAACAGGACCCCGACAAAAAAGCCTAGGCATCGCCAAGCCTTTCCAACCAGTGGTTACTCTCTTCAAACTCCATGCTCTTGCAGCATTCGGTGCACCAGCGCCACCGGTAAACCCACCACGTTGAAATAGTCGCCATCAATGCTCGGAATCCAACGCGAAGCTATGCCTTGGATGGCGTAGGCGCCCGCTTTGTCCATGGGTTCGCCGTTTGCTATGTAGGAATGAATATCTTCGTCGCTGAGCGTGGTCATCGTCACCAGGGTACTTTCGGAACGGGTGTCTTCAAAACCAGTTTGCTAGTTTCTGGTTCCCGGTTCTCAGTGCCCCTACCAGGCAAACTCCGGTGATGACCTGATGAGTTCGTCCGGAAAGCAGACGCAACATGCGCATCGCGTCAGCTTCATCGCGAGGTTTGCCGAGAATCTCGCCATCGACGACGACGATCGTGTCGGCGCCCAGAACAAACTTGCCGGGTTGCTGGCGGAGTACGGCCTGAGCCTTCTCCTGCGCCAGGCGTTCTGCGTAAGCGCGCGGGCTCTCTCCCGCCAGAGGTATTTCAGGAATGTTGGCGGGGCACACGGTAAACGGAATTCCCGCATTCCGCAGCAACTCCTGGCGCCGCGGAGATGCCGAAGCGAGCACGAGCATGGAAGTCTCCGTCACGCTTCAATGAGCTCGATGCGATTGCCAAACGGATCGTGAATATGACAGCGGCGGACTCCGGGAATATCGTCCACCTCGGCGACTTTCACTGACGCCTCGGACAGACGCGCCAGAAAAGCTGCGTAGTCGCGGCAACGCAGGGCGGGATGCGCCTTCTTCGCCGGACGAAAATCCTTCTCCACACCGAGATGAATTTGAACTTTGCCACTTTCGAACCAGCATCCCCCGCGTTTGGCAAGTTCAGGGGGTTTGGGAATCTCGGCCATGCCGAGCAGATCGCGGTAGAAGTGGCGAGCGGTCTCCTCCCCACCCGGAGGCATGGCGAGTTGGACATGATCGATCGCGGTGAACGGGACGGGGACCATCTTAGAATTCTAAGTCTGATTTTATATCGAAGGGCGGGTGCCGGACGTTAGACGTCGGACCTCGGCAAACGCACCCCAAAAGTATTTGCGGTCGTAAGGCCGAAGTCCGAGGTCCGACGTCCGAGGTCCGCTGTCCGCCCTGTTAGAATCAAACATTGACCGCTGCACCCATGGACGCCGCTTTTCTTCGCAATTTTGCGATCATTGCTCACATTGATCACGGTAAATCCACGCTGGCGGACCGCCTGCTGGAGTTGACCGGGTCGCTGACCGCGCGCGAGATGCAAGCCCAGGTGCTCGATTCCATGGACCTGGAGCGGGAACGCGGCATCACCATCAAGGCGCACGCCGTCCGCATGATGTACACCGCGCACGATGGCCAAACCTACCAGCTCAACCTCATTGACACGCCGGGCCACGTGGATTTTTCCTACGAAGTCTCGCGCTCGCTGGCGTCCTGCGAAGGCGCGCTGCTGGTCGTGGACGCGTCCCAGGGCGTGGAAGCGCAGACGCTGGCCAATGCCTATCTCGCCATCAACAACCGTCTCGAGATTATTCCGGTCATCAACAAGATTGACCTGCCCAGCGCCGATGTGGAGCGCACCAAGGAGATGATTGAAAGCGCGGTCGGTCTCGACGCCTCTGACGCCGTGTTGATCAGCGCCAAAACCGGCCTGGGCGTGCCCGACGTTCTGGAAGCCATAGTCAAGCATGTGCCTCCGCCCAAGGGCAATCCAGACAACCGGCTACAGGCGCTGATTTTCGACTCCTGGTTTGATCCCTACCGCGGCGTCATCGTGCTAACCCGAGTCTTCGAGGGCACCATCCGCAAGGGACAGAAGATCCGCCTGATGTGGAATGGGCGTGTACTGGAAGTCGAAACCCTCGGCGTTCTGACTCCGAAGCCTGTGGAGGTAGATGAACTCCGCGCAGGCGAAGTCGGATTCCTGATGGCCAACAGCAAAACCGTCGCTGACACGAAAATCGGCGACACCATTACTGACGAGGCCAATCCTGCAATTGAGCCCCTGCCCGGCTTTGAAGAAATCAAGCCCATGGTTTTCGCCGGACTCTACACCGTGGACGCGCACGAACATACCCAGCTCCGCGAAGCCCTGGAAAAATTGCGCCTCAATGATTCGTCCTTCTTCTTCGAGCCTGAAAGTTCGGTTGCGCTGGGCTTCGGCTTCCGCTGCGGCTTTCTCGGCCTGCTCCACATGGAGATCATTCAGGAACGGCTGGAGCGCGAGTTCAACCTCGAACTGATCACCACCGCCCCGGGCGTGCGCTACAAGATCACCAAAACCGACGGCACGCTAATCGAAGTCGACAACCCTTCGCGCTGGCCGGACCCTAGCGAGATTGCCAAAGTCCAGGAACCGGTGATCCTGGCTACCATTTTGACCAACGAAGAGTATGTGGGCGGAATCCTGAAGCTGGTAGAAGACAAGCGCGGCAAGCAGAAGACGTTTCGAGTACGTGAGTTCCTCGCGCGTGATGCTGCACTATGAGCTTCCGCTCAACGAAATCGTGCTCGATTTTTACGACCGCCTGAAGTCCGTCTCCCGCGGCTACGCATCGCTTGACTATCACCTCGCGGACTATTGGGAATCGCCCATGGTGAAACTGGACATCCTGGTGGCCGGCGAACCGGTGGACGCGCTGTCCATCATTGTGCATCGTGACTTCGCCTACGAACGCGGCAAGCTCCTGGTTTCCAAAATGCGCGAACTGATTCCGCGGCAGATGTTCGAAGTCGCGATCCAGGCCTCGATCGGGTCGAAGATCATCGCCCGCGAAACCGTTTCGGCGATACGCAAGAACGTCATCGCCAAGTGCTACGGCGGTGACATTTCCCGGAAGCGCAAGCTGCTGGAGAAGCAAAAAGAGGGTAAGCGCCGCATGAAGCGCATCGGGCGCGTGGATATTCCGCAGGAGGCATTCCTGGCCGTGCTCAAGGTGGGCGAGGATAGTAACTAAGTCCCACCCACACACACAAACCACTCTGTGGCGTACAAACTCCCCCTCTTGCCTCCGACCACCCGGAATCGCGTCTCTCTCAAATATGACCATGGTATAATGACTATGGTTGTCAAGAGGTTCAGGCAATGAAAACGATGCCCGCAGGAGTGTTTAAAACAAATTGTCTCGCCGTTATGGACGAGGTCAAGGCCAAGCGCGAAACCGTCGTGATCACGAAACACGGCCAGCCGGTGGCGATGCTCGTACCCGTCAAAACCGCGGTGGACGACATTTTCGGGTTCTTTAGCAATCGAGGCCGCATCACCGGCGACGTGGTTGCCCCGGCCCTTTCCCCGAACGAGTGGGGCAAGCTGCGATGATCATGGTTGACACCCATGTCGTGCTCTGGCTGTCTCTGGAGCCGGCCAGGATATCCAGGAAGGCCACGGCGGTCATTGAGGAAATGCGTCGCAGCGGCGAGGGACTCGCGATATCCGATATGACCTTGCTTGAGATCGCGGTGATCGAAAGCAAACATCGAATTCAGCTGAGCGCCAGCCTGGAAACGTTCCTGACCGAGGTGGAATCGAGGTTTGTTGTGCTTCCGATCACTGGCCGGATTTGCGTACGAGCGCTGGGACTGCCGGCCGCTTACCCCAAAGATCCGGCCGATCGCATCATCGGGGCCACGGCGCTGATCGAGGGAATTTCATTGGTCACGGCGGACAGTGATATTCGGAAGTCTAAAGCTTTACGCACCATTTGGTGAGCAGGACAATCTATTCCGTCCAGTCAAACGAACGGGTCACAGCCTTCTTCCATAGCCGATACATCTCGGCCCGCTTCGGTTCGTCCAGACTCGGATTCCAGGTCTGGCCCACCGACCAGCGCGCACGCAGGTCATCTGTGTTCTTGTAGAAACCGACCGCCAGGCCAGCGGCGTAGGCTGCCCCCAGCGACGTGGTCTCTTTGATCAGGGGCTTCACCACGGGGCGGTTGAGGATATCGGCCTGGAACTGCATCAGGAGCGCGTTGTCCACCATGCCTCCGTCCACCCGCAAGACGTCCAGGGCTATGCCGGAATCCTGCTCCATGGCTTCGACCACTTCGCGGGTCTGAAATGCAGTGGCTTCCAGAACTGCGCGCGCCAGGTGTCCTTTGTTGACGTAACGGGTCAGGCCGGCGATCACGCCGCGGGCGTTGTGCTTCCAATAAGGCGCGTAAAGGCCGGAGAACGCCGGAACGAAATATACGCCGCCGTTGTCCTCCACCGTGCGCGCCAGGGTTTCAATCTCGGGACTTGAGCCTATCAGCCCCAGATTGTCGCGCATCCACTGCACCAGCGCGCCCGTGATCGCGATGCTGCCCTCAAGGGCATAGTGTGCCGGATTCTTACCGAACTTGTAGCCCACGGTTGTGAGCAGTCCGCAGGTGGAGCGAACGGCGCGTTCGCCGGTATTCATCAGCAGGAAACAACCCGTGCCGTAAGTGTTCTTGGCTTCACCGGATTTGAAGCAGGTCTGGCCAACCAGCGCAGCCTGCTGATCGCCCAAAATGCCGGCAATGGCAACTCCCTTTGCGGCGCCGACTCTCACCGTCCCGTAGGCTTCGCCGCTGGAGCAGATACGCGGCAACACGGCGCTGGAATGCCGAATGCGTCCAGCAATTCTCCGTCCCAGGAGAGCGTGTCGAGGTCCATGAGTTGGGTGCGGCTGGCATTGGTGACGTCGGTGATGTGAAGTCCGCCGTCGGGGCCGCCCGTGAGGTGCCAGGTCAAAAAGGAATCGATGTTGCCGAAAACGACTTCGCCAGCCTCGGCTTGCTTGCGGACGCCCGGCACATGGTCGAGCAGCCAACGAATTTTCAAACTGCTGAAATAGGTACTGAGAGGGAGTCCGGTCTTGCGTCGAAAGCGGTCGGCCCCGCCTTCGCGGGAGAACTCGGCGACGTAATCGTCCACCCGGGTGTCCTGCCAGACCAGCGCGTTGGCCACGGGCTGGCCGGTTTTACGGTTCCACATCACGGTGGTCTCGCGCTGGTTGGTAATGCCGATCGCCGCCAGGTCGGTCGCTCCGAGCTTGCCTTGCTGCAAAGCCTGCGCAATCACCTCCTGCGTGGCCTGCCAGATTTCCTGGGGATCGTGCTCGACCCATCCCGGCTGCGGATAGATTTGCCGGTGCTCTTTCTGCGCAACTGCCACGGTCTTGCCGGCGGCGTCAAACACGCAGAAGCGCGTGCTGGTTGTTCCCTGATCGATGGCGCCGATGTAGTTGGCCACGGCGGCTATGGTAACGGAGGCTGGGGAATTGGGCAAAGAGATGCGTTCGTCGTGATCCCCGCACGAGCGGGGCGCTCGCGCCCACATTGTCGAGAAAGATGGAGGACGGGCGTCCCGCCCGTCACGGAGCTAATGGCGAGCGGAAAACTGGAAGGCTATGTAAAACAACTGCACGATGGTCAATCCGACGATCACATAGGTCGCAATTTCCATCCGTCGGCCGGATTCACGCACGCTTTTCACCACTTCGGCCATGTCGGTCGTGGCTTGCACCAGCTTGCCGGTGAGCTCGTCGAGGTGGTCGGTGGCGCTGCGAAGTTTGTCCAGGACGCGCGAGGTATCCACCAGCGCCGTCGCCGCCCGCTCGCTATTCCGCAGATCAAGCTCGGTCTTGCAGGCAGCCCACCACGGACTTCCCGGCGGGTTGTCGTACATGCGCTGCCGTATCTCCTCCGACGAGCGCGAGCGGAGAAGTTGCACCAGTGCCTGGACCGTGTCGCTGGTCTTGGGATCGAGAGTCGGGGTCGCCATAGTCGAATGAGAGACATTTCCATGATAGGACCCGTCGGTAACCTTGGACAGGTAACGGAAGGCCAAGCAGATCCTGCTCAAGGACGAACCCCGCTCGTCAGACCTGCGGTAGCTAAGCCAAACCCTTGACTGGCAGGCATTTCCGGCTGGTTATCCGTCTCATTTCGAGACCCTGGATTGGTCTGTCAGACCACCTACGGAGCCGTTCGTTCCAGCTCCGCCCGGTCCCACTTTGCCAGGTTGGCGCCGGCTTCGTAAGTGCTTTGCAGAAATTCGAGCAGCGCAGATCTGGGCGAAGGTTCCAGACGAACATCGTCGTACATCAGGAAGAATTCTTTCATCTGGGAATGATAAAACGCCTTGCCGGGACGCACTGGACTCTGTCCGTAGCCGGCCGGTTCCGGAGCGGCATAGACGTAAAACGCGGGCCCTTTGATCTCGCCGCCGCCCGGCCAGAATCCGGCGCTGATCACTTCATGCGAGTAGGCCTCGCGCGTGATCACGTCGGCTCCCTCGCGCTCCGGGGCGCGCCGTCCGGAGAAACGCGTGACGCACAGGTCGAAGCTGCCCCAGAAGAAATGCACCGGGCTGTTCTTCCCGATGAAGCGTGAGCGGAATTCCTGGAAGACGCTGTCCACCGCCAGCAGGATGCGCCAGAACCGCGTCACATATTCGCGATCGTAGGACGCATGCTGGGTATCGCGATCGAAGGCGATCGGGTTGGGAACTTCGACCGGCATGTGCCAGATCTTCACCTCGATGCCGAGGGAGCCGAGCGCAGCCATGAACTCTTTGTAGAAATCAGCCACCGAGCGCGGCGCGAGTGGAATCGTCTTGGTTTGCCCCTGGCTGGTCTGAATGACCAGGTTGTGATCGAGAAAATCGAATTCAACTTCGAAGATGCCGTCACGGTAGGGAATGGCAGAAGTAGTGAGTCCGCGCGCGCTGATGTAGAGCGGCACCTCCCACCAATGATTGATCAGCGGACTCTGCGCCAGCCGGACCTTGCCCACGATCTGAGTCCACATGTGGAGCGTGGCGTAGGTATCCTGCCAGGCCTCGAGCGGCAAAGCGGGCCAGGATTCCGGCTTCGAGGTGAAATCGTCGTGGCTTACGAGCGTCTTCTGGCTGACGTTTTTTGCTGACACCACTGCCACCTCGCAAAGTCTCAGGGTACTCCTATTTTGCGGACGATGAGGACGGTGCAGGCTGACCGGCGCTGGCCTGAATCAACTTCCCGACCGACGGGGCCACCATGATCAGCAATTGGGCCTGTGGCTTCTCGGCCTGCTCGACCAACGCCAGTTGCGCCGCGACCCACGCAGGCGGGGCAGGTTCGCCGCGGTCGAGATAATCCAGCGCGGTCAAGTCCGGCCGCTCCGAGCGCCGAGAGGTTCTGCGAAATGGGAGCCACTTCCTTGAGCAGGAGAGATTTTTCAAACTGAGGCTGAAGTTCAACCTGGTTGTCGCGCCAGCGGCTGAGCGAGTTCCTGACCCGCGCTTCAGAACCCGGCTTGGCCGGCCCGCCAGCAGCTCGTTTACCGCATCGGCAAACTGCCTCGCGGTCGCGCTCTCCGGACGAACCGCATCCACCACACGATTCAGCGGCGAAGCGCTGGTGGCGGGCGCCGGCGCGGTTTCTTCCCGGGTGTAGTCCTTCACCGGCTCGAGCACATCGGCCAGAACCTTGAGGGCTGAGATGTCGTCCGTCCCGGCAATGCGACGGAGCATGGGAGCGTAACTCGAATTGTGGGTCAGGCCGAGCCCGTCCATCCAAGTGCTGACTACCGCCAGACGCTGGTACATCGAGTTCACATCGCGCACCTCCTGCGGCGACCACAATCTTTCGGCGATGGCTGCGGTGCGCGGCCAGATGCGGGAATCGATATTTTCCGGCGAAACATACTCGGCCCACATGCAGGCCTCGCCGCCCAGAATGCGCTTTTGTTCCTCCGGAGTCAGGCTGGCGGCGGCGCCGCTCAGCGGTTCGGTCGCGTAATGCCGCTCCGCCGACCACATCAGGTCAACGTAATAAGCCGGACGACAGCAAGCCCCGATAGCCCTGCTTCGCCGCCTGAGCCAGCGAGTCCGGGCCCGCGCCACGACTGAATCACAATATCTTTGGGCAGATCGGGACGAAGAATTTCATCCCAGCCCAGCATGGTCTTGCCGTGCTTGGCCACGATCTTCTGCACGCGCTGGTTGAAATAGGCCTGCAGATCATTGTTGTCTTTCAGGCCATGGGCGCGCATGAACGCCTGGATCTTGGGATTCGCATCCCACTCCTTGCCGTTTACTTCGTCGCCGCCGATATGAAAAAACTGGTCGGGAAAAAGCGCCAGCCATCTCGCCGATGAAAGCGTCCAGAAACTTGTAGGTTTCTTCCCGCGTAGGATCCATGGCGGGATCGAAAACGCCCCACCGGCGCTCGATCTGATACGGTCCCGGGCCGCTGGCCAGTTCGGGATAGCCGACGAACCAGGCAGTGGCGTGTCCCGGCATATCGAACTCCGGCACCACGCGGATGCCGCGCTCCCGCGCATACGCGATCACACCGCGGACTTCATCCTGGGTGTAGTAGAGGCCATCCGAGCCCATGCCCTGCAGCTTGGGAAATTTCTTGCTCTCGATGCGGAAGCCCTGGTTTTCCGAAAGATGCCAGTGAAATACGTTCAGCTTCACCGCCGCCATGCCGTCCAGGTTCCGCTTCAGAACGTCGAGCGGGATAAAGTGGCGGCCTACATCAATCATCAATCCCCGCCAGGGAAAGCGCGGGCTGTCCTCGATCGAAACAGCGGGCGCGGCAAAGCCAGCGCTCGTCGTCTGCACCAATTGCAGGAAAGTCTGCAGTCCGCGCATGACGCCGAGCGTAGTCGGCGCGTTCAGCCTTGCGCCGGAGTTGCTGATATCGAGGCGGTACGATTCATCTTCACCCAATTCCTGCACAGCTTTGGTTCCACCGGCCGCCTGAATGACCAGAGTGGCCTTGGTGGAATCCGTGATCTTCATGTCGATGGGCGGCATTCCGATTTGCCGGCGCAGTTGCCCGAGGAATATCTCGACGGCACGATCCAGCCGCGCCTCGTGATGGCCGGCGATCGAAACCGAAAAGGTTGGGCCGATCACGAGCTGGCCGCTGCCCATCTGCACTTTGGCCGGCATGGGCATCAGGTTCAAAGACTGCGCCTCAACCACGGACGTGAATACGACGCAAAACATCACAGCCAGAATAGTCCGCACCATTCGTTCTCCCGTGATTTTGCCAGCCGATGATTACGAAAACAGCACGAAGAGGGCAGGATAGTGGAAGGCGCAGACGGTCTGCAAACCGCAGAGGTGCCCTGGACGACCGCATCACGATGACTTGTTGGATTAATGAAACTGGAGGACGGGCGTCCTCGCCCGTCCTGCGCAAGACGGGCGGGACGCCCGTCCTTCATCTACCCTTCGGCCACTAACTCGCTGTAACAACCCAAAGTCACGCCCCAGAGGCAGGGTTCGGAAGCCAGTCTCTGCAGGCCAAGCTCGCCGGCGCTTTGCGTGCCCTGCATGCCGGTCCAGATCACCCGGAACTGGGCTTTTTCCTCGTCCGACTGCACTTCGAGAATCTCTCCGGGCTTGATCTGACGGCGCATACCCTGAATGACCGCGCCCGTGCTGCTCAGGTTCTTGACGCTGGCCAGCTGCATGAAGGGCAGGTCATGTGCGTCCACGCCCCAGATTCGAACCGGCAGCTGCGCCTTGACCCGAGGATTGCGACGACGATCCATGCGTGCTCCTTGAGGCTCCGAAGCTCCATGCTTCGAGGCTCGATGCTGCGAGGATGTTACGGGGAGGACTGGGAGAAGAAAACTTACCGGGGTCACGCCACGTTGGTGCCCCTGGTCACACAGCTAAACACTGCGTCTTACATAGAGATAGGACGGAAACAATCGTCGCGCCTTCAGTTCATATTGGGAAGCGAGCAGGATCCGGGCCCGCGCGGGTCGCCGCAGGAGCCACAAGCGCCCGTAGAGGGTGCGGCTGGCGGAGCTTCCCTTGGCGCTGACGGCAAACACCGAAAGCTGCGGCGCCAGCTCGCTGCCGTGGCACTTGGGACACTCAGCCTTCTGCTTGCCATACACCAGCGCTTCAAACTGGTGATCGCACTCCTTGCAGATGTACTCGAAAATAGGCATCGCCGTGACTCCTCTGCCGACAGCCTACGCCGCCAGCACTATCTGGTCATACCCATTTAAAATCAAGCAGTGGAGACTGTGCAAACGAAATTGCCGACTTTCGTCCCGCGGCGCGGCCTCAGCGGCGGACATCGGCAGACCCTGGCCAGCTTCTTCCTCTCCCGCCGCTCGCCGCTGCCCCCAGCCGAGGCGCGATACATCGAGGTGGAACCCGGCGTTCAGGTTCTCGTCCATTGCCACTGGCAAAGCGACCGGCAGAATGCTCTGACGATCGTCATCGTCCACGGCCTTGAGGGCTCGAGCGATTCCACCTACATGCAGGGGATCGCCGCCAAGGGCCTGGCCGCCGGCATGAATGTCGTCCGCATGAATCAGCGGAACTGCGGCGGAACGGAAGCTCTGGCTCCGACGCTCTACCACTCCGGCCGGTCTCAGGATATTGCCGCGGTAGCGCAAAATCTGATCGAGCAGGACCGCATCTCGCGTCTTGCCCTGGCTGGATATTCCATGGGCGGAAATCTGGTGCTGAAACTGGCAGGCGAATGGGGGAGCTCAGGTCCGCGCCAATTTCGCGCGGTGGCGGCGGTCTGTCCTGCGGTCAACCTCGCGGCCTCGGCGGACGCTCTGCATTTGCCGAGCAACCGTCTGTATGAACTATATTTTCTGTGGAACCTGGCCCGGCGGCTGCGGACCAAGGCCCGCTTGTTTCCCGGGCGCGTTCGACACGTCGCGCCTCCGTGGCATCCGCAGCCTGCGCGAGTTCGACGACCGGATCACGGCGTTCTATTGCGGCTTTACCGGCGCCGACGATTACTACGACCGCTCCGCCGCCGCGCATGTGATTGAACGTATCGCTGTGCCTACCTTGATCCTCAACGCGGCCAACGATCCCTTCATTCGCATCCTCCCGGAAACCCGGCGGAAGATCCTCGACAATCCCAACATCACATTCGTCGAGACCGAAGACGGCGGCCACTGTTCTTATCTTGCTAAACCTAACGAAAGTAATGACGGCCGCTGGGCCGAATCCCAAATCGTAGAATTCCTCCGCACAGTGTAGGCGGGTGCGAAATGTGGACGCGAGCGCCCTCGCTCGTGTGGTCGAGCGAAGCTCGACTAGATTTCCTATACAATCACGCCGAATGAGGTTTCTGCAGTCGATCCGCGTCGCCATCGTCCTGCTGGCGCTCCCGCTGTTGCTTTCTGCAGAGCCCGTCTCCCAGCTGCATCCCACCGACTACGTCAACGATTTTGCCCACGTTCTCGACCCCACCACCATCGCGCAACTGGATAACATCTGCCAGCAGCTCGACCAGAAAGCGCATGCGCAGATTGCTGTAGTCACAGTGAATACCCTCGACGCTTCGGACATTGAGAGCTACGCCGTCGCCCTGTACAAGCAGTGGGGCATCGGCAGCAAAGCCACGGACCACGGAGTCCTGATCCTGCTGGCGGTACAAGACCACAAATACCGCATCGAAGTCGGCTACGGACTGGAGCCGATTCTGCCCGATGGCAAGGTGGGAGGCTTTGGCCGCGAGGCGGTCCCGCTGCTCCGGCAGAATGACTACAACGGCGCAATATCGCTGATGACGTCGAGAGTCGCGGACGTCATCGCGCAGGATGCCGGCATAGAATTGACGGGAGCCCGTCCACAGCTTCCGGCCGCGCCCAGGGCCCAGCCCCAGCTGTCCGGAAAACAGCTGCTCATTTTGGGCGTCGTTCTTCTGGTCGTGCTGCTGACTCCGCTGCGCAAAATCCTGTTCTACTTCCTGCTGTTCGGCGGAGGTGGAGGAGGCTTCGGCGGAGGCGGCTACGGGGGCGGTGGAGGCTTCGGAGGCGGGGGCGGCGGCTTTGGAGGATTCGGCGGAGGCAGTTCCGGCGGCGGCGGCGCCAGCGGGAGCTGGTAGCAGCGAGGCGTGGAGCGCCGGGTATCCGGTCTGGCGGAGTTTGAGGAGAGACGGGCGGGACGCCCGTCCTCCATGAGCAGGAGGTTTCGGGAATGGTTGCAGAAAAACAGATCGACGAATTCGTCAGCCGCATGAAACAGGCGGCGGGACAAAACCTGCAGAGCATCATCCTCTACGGTTCGGCGGCGACGGGAGAATATCAGACCGAATTCTCCAACCTGAACCTGCTCTGCATACTGCGCGAGAGCTCCTTCTCCAGGCTTTCCGCCATCGCGCCGGTGGTTGATTGGTGGCATCGCCAGAAACATCCCGCGCCGCTGGTTATGACGCAGGATGAACTCGAGCACTCCACCGACGTTTTCTCCATCGAACTGCTCGATATGCAACATCACCATCGCGTGCTCTTTGGCGACGAATTGCTGACGCCCCTGCAGATTCCCATGCAGCTGCATCGGGCGCAACTGGAGTATGAACTCCGAGAGAAGCTGATCCTGCTGCGGCAACGCCTGCTGGAGACGGGAGACAACGACCGCGCCCTGTGGCAACTGCTGCTGGGGTCGGTTTCGGCATTCGCAACTCTGTTCCGGCATGCGCTGCTGGCGCTGGGCGACGCGGCTCCCCATTCCAAGCGCGAAGCCATCCAGATTCTCGCCACCCGCATTCCGTTCGAGCCTTCCGCCTTCCTGCAATTGCTGGATATCCGCGACCACAAGACTGACCGCAAACAGCTCGATGCCAAAGACGTTTTCACCCGCTACCTGGCGGCCGTGCAGCACGTAACCGCCGCAGTGGATAGAATGCTAGACAAATGACAAGTGAGAAATGCCTAACCCGATCGGGCGGGGAGTGGTTCTGACCGTTTCTGTGACTATTTGATTCAGGAGGAAGTATGGTCAAAGTTTTAATCGTGATCGCGATTCTGGCACTGATTGCCTTCGTAGCCTTCGGACAATACGTCGGCGTCCGCAACACGCTGGTGACCAAGAACGAGGCCGTGAAGGCCTCCTGGTCGCAGGTAGACATCGTGCTGCAACGCCGCGCCGACCTGATTCCCAACCTGGTGGCAACCGTGAAAGGTATCGCGCAACAGGAGCAGACGGTTTTTGGCGACATCGCCAAAGCGCGATCAGCACTGCTCTCCGCCGGAACTCCGTCGGACAAGATTGCCGCCAACGGACAGCTGGATGGCGCCCTGGGCCGACTGTTGGCGATTGTGGAGAACTATCCCCAACTGAAGTCGAACGAAAACTTCCTGCGACTACAGGACGAATTGGCCGGCACCGAAAATCGCATCGCGGTCGAACGCAAGCGCTACAACGACACGCTGCAGGACTACAACACCTACATCCAGAAATTTCCTAACAACATCTTTGCCGGCTGGGCAGGTTTCAAACCGAATGAGGCTTATTTCGCCGCGTCCGAGGGATCGCGACAGGTTCCGACGGTGAATTTCGCGCCGACCGCTCCCCAGGCCACGCCGCAGCCCGCTCCCGCGCACTAGGGTGGAAGCTGACTTCGCAGTCGAACTTGGTGCGGACGACGAAACCCTGGAATTGCCCTGGGCCGCCGCGGATGGCGGCCCACGCTATTACGATCTGAAGCGTCAGCCGGAACTTCTGCTGAACGTCGAAGAGGCCAGCCGCGTGCCGGAGCTGGGCGAGTTTCTCGCCGTCATGAACTCGCCCGACGGCATTCTCGAAACCGCCAAGTGCGACGCCTGGTCGAGCACGGACATCAATCCCGAAGAGGAAATCTTCGGAGCGGCGTACAAATTCTGCTCCTACCTGGACATCCTGTTTTCGCAAGAGGCTCTGCGCTACTCCTTCGCGGAACACGAACAATTCGCCAAGCGAGTGACGCAACTCCTGAAGCGAGTCCCCGAAATTCCCGCCGCTGTCGAATTGCTGATCCGGCGTTGCTTCTACCATGTGGCAGGCGAAATTCATGAGGGCTTCTACATCACGCTCTATCTCTTCGGCTACGGAGACGATGAGCTGCAAGCCCGCCAGCGCTGGGCAATAGCCTTAAAGCTGGTTGAGAATGCTATCCGCCAGGTGGAGTTGATGTAGGCGCGAGCGCCCTGGCTCGTGCAGGGACTCATCACTGTCCCGACAAGCTTCCGGGAAGACGGGCGAGGGCGCCCGTCCTTCATTTAGTACAGCCGCTTTCCATCGCGTCCGCAGAATCGAGAGAGCCAGCATGCCGAGAAAAATCACCAGCAGTCCAAACGACGCCGTCCGAATACTCGCCGCATGCTTCGGCACAATGGAAAGCCGTCCGTACACGAATTCGATGTGTACCCAATACACCAGGAGAGACGTCTGCCCCAGTTGGATCAGCGGACTGAAACCCCACTGGCCCGCGCCCCAGCGGCACCACGAGTAAGTCACAGACAGAATCGCCAGCAGCAAGCCCACCCGAATCAAGAAGAAATTCGGACTGGTGTGCCAGAAGTCATAGACCGAATAAATCTGCACGGGTCGCGCATCCATCCATCGCGCCAGATAGATCAGAGCGATGCCCACGGCACCCGGCCATGCGCGAACACCGCAGCTTCACGCTGCCGCGCCCAATCGCTGAGCAGCAGAAAACCGACAGCCAGGCCGGCGAAGGCGAAATGCCGTCCACGGAAAAATGGGGAAGAGCCACGACTGCGGCTGGCCCAGATTGTGCACGCCGTCAATGTACGACTCGATCGGCCAGGGCAGCCAGCGCGGACGCCACGTGGTCCAGAGCAGCGGGGTCAGCAGCGAAATCAGCAGAGCCGACGTACCCGCGGTCGACTCCGAGAACCTGCCGGATGCGCGAAGCCGGACCCAGGCTAAGCACCACCCAGCACACCGCCCCCATCAGCATCATCGAAATGCCGATCGTATTCAGGATGTCGACGCGCAACAGATCGCTCCACGGGGCCCATCCCCAGGCAGATGACGTATTCCTGCAAGCGGAACAGAAGACCCAGCCCCAGAATTTCCGCGCCGCGCCGGATGGTCGTGCGTGCGATCGCATTCGGCGGCAAGCCCTTCTGGCGCAGCTTGTCGGTGACCAGGGCAAAGGAAACTCCCGCCAGAAAAAGAAACAGCGGCGCCGGCAAAGTCCCGCCCAGTTGCGACCACATGAAGAATGTGGTCTTGCGGGCCTCGGGACTCAGCCAGGAATCGTAGCAGTGCGTTTGAAACATCAGGACGCAGGCCAGCCCGCGCATCCAGTCGATGTAAGCGAGACGATGTGTAGGGGAGGTAGGCATGCGTGCCAGTGTCGGCCGAACGCGAAAGTATAAGCACGAAGCGTCCGCCTGTCATCCTGAGCGCAGCGAGTGCTTCGCGCAGCGAAGCAGCCGCGGAGTCGAAGGACCCCTACCCGCGCCACAGACTGATTGGTTCGGGGGATTTTCGGCGTCCGCTCCAACGCTCCCCGGCTGACGGTTCAGCCTATAGGGGTCCTTCGACTCCATCTTTCCATTCGCCAGCGAATGGAAAGATTCCGCTCAGGATGACATTTTGTTTAGGTATGCGGTCGACGCCCTCGCACAAAGTCGCGCCTAACCTGCCAAACATCGTAAGATATCCCTGTGCCAGCCGACGCCAATCTCGCCGCCAAACGCACCCTGCTGGACCAGCATCTCCGCGGCCTGGGACGGACCCTGGTCGCCTACTCCGGCGGCGTGGACTCGGCTTTTCTCGCCTGGGCGGCGCACCAGGCGTTGGGCAGCAACATGCTGGCCGTCATCGCCGATTCGCCCAGCCTGGCTCGCACCCAACTGGCGGATGCAACCGCCTTTGCCGCTGAACAGGGGATCCCGCTCGAAGTCATCGTGACCAGCGAACTCGACCGGCCGGAGTACGCCCGCAATGACGCTGCCCGCTGCTTTCATTGCAAGGACGAGTTGTTCACGACGATGGAAGAATTTCGCAGCCAGCGCGGCTTCGATTCCATCGCCTACGGTGTGAACCTGGACGACCAGGGCGACTTTCGTCCCGGACAGCGGGCCGCCGAGCAGCATCACGTGGCCGCGCCGCTGCGCGATGCCGGACTGACCAAGCAGGATATTCGGGAGCTATCCCGCGCCGCCGGGCTGCGCGTCTGGGACAAGCCGGCTTCCGCCTGCCTGTCATCGCGCATCGAGTACGGACGCGAAGTCACGCGTGAAGCTCTGAGCGTTGTCGAACAGGGCGAAGATGCCCTGCACGCTCTCGGCTTCCGCCAGGTCCGGGTCCGTCATCACGGAGACATTGTTCGCATCGAAATTGCGCGCGAGGAGCTGACCCGAGCGCTGACTCCGGAGATGGCCGCCGAATTTACCCGCATCTTCAAGGCCCTGGGGTTCAAATTCGTGACCCTGGACCTCGAAGGCTTCCGCTCCGGCTCCATGAACACCTTCCTGGCGGCCGAAATCCTGACTGGCGGACGCTGACTTCGCCGCCGCAACTGGCCTTTCAACCCCTGTCCCTCAGCGGCCGGCCCTCCCGTCCGTGTGAGATAATCGTTATGAATCTTCAATGTACAGGCGGTTTCTAGTGACGTTTCTGCGGCGTGCCACACTTGTGCTTCTCGTCATATGCCTGGGCTGCTCCGCCCAGTCCATGCCTCCTGAGGTGGCGCGGCGAATCGAGCAACAGGTGCGGATTTTCTACACCATTCCAGCCCGGGTAAAAGTGGTTCTGGGGCCGGTCAAACCCAGCCCGAGTTTCCCAATTACGACGCTCTGACCATCACCTTCGACGGCGGCACGAAGAAGCAGACTTACGATTTCCTGCTGGCCAAGGATGGCAAGACGCTGCTCCGCATGACCAAGCTCGACCTCAGCAAGGATCCCTATGCCGAGGTCATGAAGAAGATTGACGTCGGCGGACGCCCGACCCGCGGCAACAGCCAAGGCCAAGGTAGTTGCGATCAACTACGACGACTTCGAGTGTCCCTTCTGTTCGCGCATGCACCAGACGCTCTTCCCCGACCTGCTGAAGGAATATGGCGACCGCGTGCTGTTCATCTACAAGGATTTTCCGCTGGCCGAGATCCATCCCTGGGCCACGCACGCGGCCGTGAACGCGAATTGCCTGGCGGCGCAAAACCAGGACGCCTATTGGGATTTCGCCGACTACATCCATGCCAACCAGAAGGAAGGTGAATTCCGAGAAGAGTCACGACGCTCAGTTCGCCGCGCTCGATCGCATGGCCACGGAGCAGGGACAGAAGCACAATCTGGATGGGACAAAGCTTCAAGCCTGCATCAAAGCGCAGCAGGACGACAAGGTGAAGACTTCCGTCCACGAGGGCGAGGCGCTGGGCGTGGAAGCGACTCCGACGATGTTCGTGAACGGCGAGCAGGTGGATGGGGCGCTCTCGCTGAGTGAGCTTCGCGCTATCCTGGATCGCGCCCTGGTGCAGGCGGGTGAGACGCCGCCGGTGCATCCTGCCCCAGCTCCGGCCAGCACGTCCCAGCCGGGGAGTAAATAATTCCTGATTTTGCGAACGATGCCTTGCGAATCGCGGACCGGGCCACAGCATCGAGCAGCACTGCGGAGGACTTGATTTGAAAATACACGATCTCTCGCGCCAGCAAGCTGGTTGCGCTTTTTGCCGTCTCGCGTCCTGATTTTTTCTGCCGGCTGCACTTCCAAGCGCGCCGGCGACGATGTCGCCGCCACGGTGGATGGCCGCAAGATCTACCGCGCTGACGTGGAAAAGTACTACCAGAACCAGACCGCCGGTTCCGAACAGGTGCCGGTCGGCGAACAGGCCACCAGCCTGCGTCTCAGCATTCTGAAGGAGCTGATCGACAACGAAATCCTGATGCGCCGGGCGGAGAAGCTCGGACTGCTGGCCACCGACGAAGAGGTGGACAGCAAGCTGAACGAGATCAAGTCGCCCTACACCAAGGAACAGTTTGAAGCCCGGCTGAAGGAAAAGAAGATCACGGTGGACGATTTCAAGCGCGATCTGCGCCGTTCCCTCACCGTGGACAAAGTCTTGAACAAGGAAATCACGTCCAAGATCAACGTGACCGACCAGGACATTACGAACTACTACAACGCGCACAAGGCGGAATTCAACCTGATCGAGCCGCAGTATCACCTGGCCCGCATCCTGGTGACCACTACGCCCAATCCTCAAGTCCACAACCTGAAGAACGACAAGGCGCAGAATGAGGCCGATGCCCGCAAGAAAATCCAGATGATCATGAACCGCCTCGACAGCGGCGACGACTTCGGGACCCTCGCCATGAACTACTCCGAGGATGCCGAGACTTCGGGCAGCGGCGGCGACCTGGGCTTCGCGCCGGAATCCTCGCTGCGCAACACCGACCCCGGCACCCGCGACGCCGTCACCAAGCTGAAGCCCGGCCAGTACAGCGCCGTGATCCCGCTCGCCAACCCGATGAACAAACAGGTAGCGGCATTCCAGATCGTGAAGCTGATTTCGAAGGAACCGGCAGGACAGCGCGAATTGGCCGATCCGCGGGTGCAGCAAGCCATCCGCTCGCAGCTCCGCGACCGGCGCGAGCAGTTGCTTAAAGCCGCGTACTACGAGGTCCTGCGCGATCAGGCCCGGGTGGAGAACTACTACGCGCAAAAAGTGCTGGACGGCAACGGCACCGCGCAGTAGATAAGTGCGGTCGCGGGCGACTCGCCCGCGATGCGATGGAGGACGGGCGTCCCGCCCGTCCCGAACCAAGCTATTCCACGATCGCCAGCACATCTCCAGCATTCACCGCCGCGCCTTCAGCGACCGCCAATTTCAGCACCGTCCCTTTTTTCGGCGACTTGATTTCGTTCTGCATCTTCATCGCTTCGACCACCACCACGCCCTGCCCTGCTTCCACCGCTGAGTTCTCGCCGACCAGGAACCTGACCACCTTCCCCGGCATGGGAGCCACCAGGGGTCGCGGCCCTTTGCCCGAATCGGTGCGGGACTTGCGGTTGCGCAACGATCGCGGGTCAGACACCTCAGCGGTGTAAGACTGATCGCCCACCCAGATTCGCAAGTCTGATGCAATCCGCTCGCGCCGGATCTGGTAGGCCTTGCCGGCGATCAGGAGTGACAGCACATCGGGCTGCGCCAGCACCGCATCGATCTGGACTTCGCGTCCGTCCACGAGGCAGCGCCAGTTGCCGGACGCGCGATCCAGGTCGAGGTCCAGGCGGAAGACGGTTCCGTCGATGGTGACGTTGTAGATCATTTCAATTCCGGACGTCATCCTGCGTCCGCTACGTCAGGCACGTCCTCCATACCTCGCACGTTCGTCGCTCGCTTTTTTCCAACTGGATGTTGCCGGGACTGGCACCATTGTTTGACGGCAGTGCCTTTCGAGTCCAGCAGAGTGAAAACAGCCGCGGCAATGGCGGCGATGTTCGCGTTGTTTCTTGCCGCCGTCATCACCAGCCTCGACTTTCAGCAAACGCTCCAGATATCCGGTATCAATTTTGCCGGACTGAAAATCTTTGTCAGCCAGAATCCGGCGGAACAAACCGAGGTTGGTCTTGATCCCCGCCACGAAGTATTCCGGCAAGGCGCGAGCCAGCCGGGAAATCGCCTGCTGCCGGTCTTCTCCGTAGCCAATCAGCTTCGCCAGCAGCGGATCGTAATCAATGGGCACGGTCCAGCCGGCATACACTCCGTTGTCCAGCCGGATTCCCGGTCCCGCCGGAGTCAGCAGCGTCTCGATCTTCCCCGGGCTGGGAAAGAAATTGTTGTCCGCATCCTCCGCGTAGATGCGGCACTCGATGGCATGTCCCCGGATGACAACGTCCTCCTGCCGGAAAGGAAGTTTCTCGCCCGCGGCGATGCGGATCTGCAGATGCACCAGGTCCAGACCCGTGATCAACTCCGTGACCGGATGCTCCACCTGCAGACGCGTGTTCATTTCCAGGAAATAGAAATTCTTCTCCGCATCCACCAGAAACTCGACGGTGCCCGCGTTCCAATAGTTCGCGGCCTTGGCCACTCGCACCGCGACCTCGCCCATGCGCCGGCGCATTTCGGGATCGACCAGCGGCGAGGGCGCTTCCTCCAGCACTTTCTGATGGCGCCGCTGAATGGAACACTCGCGTTCACCGAGATAAACCGTGTTGCCGTGTTCGTCCGCCAGCACCTGCATCTCGATGTGCCGCGGGTTGACGATGGCCTTCTCGAGGTAAACCTCGCTGTCTCCGAAGGCCCGCTGCGCCTCGCTCTGAGCGGCTTCCAGCGCGGGTTGCAGCTCCTGCGCGGTATGCACCAGGCGCATGCCTTTGCCGCCTCCGCCCGCTGCCGCTTTCAGCATGACGGGATAGCCGATTTTCGCCGCCACCTCCCTCGCCTGCTGCACCGACTCCAGTGCCCGGGAAGTACCGGGCACGAACGGGACACCGGCCTTCTCCATCTCCTGGCGCGCCCGCGTCTTCGATCCCATCATTTCCATCGAAGCGGCGGTCGGGCCGATGAACTTTATGCCCGCGCCGGCACAGGCCTGGGCAAACTTCGCATTCTCCGAAAGAAATCCGTAGCCGGGATGAATCGCGTCCGCGCCGCAGCGTTTCGCGACGTCCAGAATTTTGGCGATGTTGAGATAAGACTCAGCCGCAGCCGCCGCGCCGATGGGGTAGGCCTCGTCCGCCATCAGAACGTGCAGCGCGGCGCGATCCACGTCGGAAAAGACCGCGACCGAAGGAATTCCCAACTCGCGGCAGGCGCGAATCACCCGCACCGCGATCTCTCCCCGATTAGCGATCAGAATCTTCTTGAACATTGATTAATGTGGGCGCGAGCGCCCCGCTCGTGCTGCAGCGGCACGGCCAGAGCGTCTGTTCGGCAATTTTTTCTTTCGCCCTTTCAGGGCTACTATCGTTTCGCTTCCTACCCGGGGCTTGCGCCCCCGGGCTTCACTATTTCGCCGCTTCGCGGCTGGCGTAGTTGACGACGGACGACTGACGACCGAAGACTAACGACTGCCCTCAAAACAAAAGCCTCTTCATCAGAAGAGGCTTTCGTGGTTAAAGAGTTGTGGCCATTCCTACTGGCTGGGCATGGTGATGCCCTGAGCGCCCGGCTGCTTCTCGGCCTTGGCTTTCTTGGTGGCCATGGTCTTGTCCACCCACTCGTCGGCCGTCTTCATGTCCGCCGCCCGGGCCCCCGCGTCATCGCACTGCAAGTCTCCGCGCTCGCGGTACATCAGGTTCAGGTACGCCATGGCGTCGTCGTAGTCCGGCCGCAACTGCAGGGCCTTCTGCAGCATGGCGATTCCATCTTCGATGACCGCCGTGTTCTTCTCCCGCAGCATCTCGCAGACTTTCTTGTTTGACTTGTCCTTCATGATCCACTCGTCCGGCTTCAGACCCGCCTTGGCGCGTTCTTCCATGCGAGGCTGGTAGCTCTGGGTCCAGTCGATCACCGCCACCGAGTAGTAGGGCTCAGGATCGTTGGGGTCGAGTTCAATGGCCTTGCGGTAGTAGTTCTTGGCGTCCTCGAATTTCTTCATCTGCAGGTAAAGGTAGGCAATCCCTTTTACGCTGTTGATGTTCTTGGGGTCGCGCTCCAGCACGGCGCTGTACTGGTCAATCGCGTTCTGTCCCATGCGATTATTGTCTTCAGCATCGACGCCGGGAATATATTGCTGGGCAAACGCCGTCGCCAGGTAGAGGCGCGCATTCAGCAGGCTGGGATCAAGCGATACCGCCTTCTGGAAGTGGTTGATCGCCTCTTCGTACTTGGCGTTCTTGTAGGACTGCACGCCCTTGTTGAGCTGGTCCCGCGCCTGCAGCTTGCTGCAGCCCGTGGTGGCCAGCATCGCCAACCCGAGCGCCGTCATTGCCAGCATTCGTACGCTTGTTTTCATTGCGCTGTAAGCTCCCTTGCCAGAAAATCGTCAGGCCTGCTTGTGCCTACGGACGACCTGCACGCACCGTTCAGCGCGCGTGCGCGGATGAGAATGGGCGAACCCGCGGCCCGCCCCACAACGGTGTATCACAAAATCTACTCGACCAGTTAAGGAACTAGTTGCCGGCTTCAATCTTTGCCGTAATCAGACCCACCTTGTCCACGCCCGAGGTGGTTGCGATGTCAATCACATTGGCCACATCGGCGAACGGAACCGCATCGTCACCCTTGACGAACATCACCTTTTCCGCGCGGGTCTTGAAGATGTCGGTCAATCGGCCCTGCAGATTGTCCCAGGTGGTTTCTTCCTGGTTGATCTTCAGCGCCGGCGGCTGGCCCGCTCCCCGGTCAAGCAACTGCACCACGATGGTGCGGTCCGGAGCGGTGTTCTTGGGCGCATTCGGCGGTGGCGGTTGGGGCACCAGCGCATCCAGTCCCTTGGGGGTTAACGGCGTGATCACCATGAAGATGATGATCAGCACCAGTAGTACGTCAATCAGCGGCGTGACATTCATGTCCGCGCTCTGACCGCCGCCCGATCCCATTGCCATTCCCATAACGATTCTCCTCGAATGTCCTGACTTCAATCTCTAGCTGCGAATATCTACGCCGAATGCCTGGCTATTGTCCGCCGGCAGGCGCTGGGGTGGCCGGAGCTGCAGGAGCCGGCACCGCGGTCTTGCGCTGCTCGGTCAGCAGACCCAACTGGTCCACTCCCGCGGCGCGCACGTTGTCCACGACCTCAACCACCGAACCAAACCGGGCACGCGCGTCGGCTTTCACGAAGACCCGCTTGTCCACACGATTGGCCAGGCGATCTTTGACCTTGCCGGTCAACTGATCAGCCGGAAGCTTGTCGGTTCCGAAGTAGACCGTCCCGTCGCGCATGACCGAGACCAGTAAGGCGTCTTCCTTGTCGGCGTCGGGCATCGACTGCGGGTTGTTGACCTTCGCCATGTCCACGCTTACACCGTGCTGCAACATGGGCGTGATCACCATGAAGATGATCAGCAACACCAGCATCACGTCCACCATGGGGGTCACGTTGATGTTGGAGTTGACCTTGACTCCTTCGTTCCGTTTGTTCAACGCCATAAACTCACTTCTCCTCGGCGGTCATGGATCACCGCCCGAGCTGAGCATGCTGCCTCAGCGATCTCACACTTCTCGATCTTGCGCCTCAGGACTTGAAACCTGGCGCCGGCTTTTCGACCGGCGCCAGATCGGCAACTCTGAGGATGTAGCCTTGCGGTCAAGACCTAGCTGCGGCGCATTCCCCGCCGCTTCAGGAAGTAATCAATCAGTTCGCTCGACGAGTTATCCATCTCCACGTCGAAAGCTTCCACGCGTCCGGTCAGATAGTTGAACATCATGACGGCCGGGATGGCGACGAACAGACCGATTGCGGTGGTCACCAGCGCTTCCGAAATACCGCCGGCGACAGCTGCCAGACCGGTGGCCTTTTCAGACTGAATACCTTTAAACGCGTTGATGATGCCGACCACCGTGCCCAGCAGTCCCACGAACGGGGCTGTGGAACCGATGGTTGCCAGTCCGCCCAAGCCGCGCTTCAGTTCGGCGTGGACAATGGCTTCGGTGCGCTCGAGGGCGCGCTTCGAGGCTTCGATGGTCTCGCCCGGAATCTCACCGCTTTCCTGGTGAGCGCGGAATTCCATCAGGCCGGAAGTAACGACTTTCGCCAGGTGGCTCTTCTTGTTGCGCTCTGCGACTTTGATGGCTTCTTCGATCTTGCCATCGCGCAGGGCGCCGGCCACGGCCGGAGCAAACGCACGCGATTGCTTGCGCGCGGCGCTGAACGCCATGGCGCGATCAATCATGACGCCGATTGACCAGCCCGACATGACGAACAGAATGATGACCACTGCCTTGGCGGGAATACCCATCTGGTGCCAAAGTGAAATCGGGTCCCAACCCACGGCGGCCTGCTCCTGGAAAAACCAGGCGGCCATCGTGGACATATGTGTGTAAGTAACTGTTGCCAGATTCTACGAACATGAGTTGCCTTCCTCCTCAGAGCTTGTCAGATTGCAAAACCATTTGCGGCTACGAGTTGCCTTGCTAAATCGCACACCGGTGTTTAACCTCCGGCAAGGGTGAAGTTGACGGTAATCTGGGTTTCCACTTCCACCGGCTCGCCGTTCAGAATGTACGGCTTGTACTTCCACTGTTTCACCGCCTCGATCGCGGCCGGAGCCAGCATGGGGTGGCCGCTGATCAGGCGCAGGTTCTGAATCGAACCATCCTTGCTGATTTCAGCCTGCAACAATACTGAACCTTGGATGCGAGCCTGCCGCGCCAGGGGTGGATAGTTCGGCTGAATTTTGCGGAGCAACAAACCCTGGGTCACACCTTGCGATACCCGCACGCGCTGTGGGGTCGCCACTTTGGGCACTGCGATCGGGGTCGAATTGATAATGCCGCCGATCACGCCGCCCATCTGTCCGCCGGCCGCGCCCGGGACGCCGCCGACTACACCAGCCATGGTCGAAACCGGTGGCGGCGCTTCTTCCTCTTTGATCATTTGAACTTTTTCGGGAATCTTGGTGGGGGTGCGCAGTTGACCGTTAACAATATCGGTCTGAATTATTTTCACCACCTTGATGGGGGTCGCGGCCGGTGGCGGTGGCGGTGGCGGCGGAGGTGGCGGAGCCACCAGGAAGGTCATCAGCTGGGTTTTGGGCAGAGCTTCGGTAAACAGCAGCGGGATCAGTACCAGAACTCCGACCAGCGCGATCTGAAAACCGAACGACAGAAAAGTAGTCAGGCCGCGCTTTGTTTTGAGCCTGCCACCCGATTCAATGAGGCTATCTTCAAACATGAGGACCCTCCTGCAAGACCCTACGTATGTTTAGACACCGCCCGCACACTCTTTGCTCCCGCATTCATCCAGCATTCCCTGCCACGACAAACCAGCCTCAAACTGTTGAAACCACACCCGATTTCGATGCCAGACTATTGACCGCTGGCCACCTTACCCTTGCTGGCCGACGTCTTGCCCCCGGTCGGCTTATTCTTGCCAGCGATCAGCGCCACCGGCTTCCCCGTTCGACCGCCAATCCTGGTAGGCCACCAGAATCGGCGCTGCAATCGCGATCGAAGAATAAGTTCCGATCAGAATTCCAATCACCAGGGCGAAAGAGAAGCCATGCAGCACTTCGCCGCCGAACAGGTACAGCGCCAGCACCGTCAAAAACGTTAACCCTGCGGTCAGGATCGTCCGGCTCAGGGTCTGATTAATACTCCGGTTTACGATTTCTGACAACTTTTCTCGCCGCATCAACTTCAAGTTCTCTCTGATGCGGTCAAAGATCACGATGGTGTCATTATTCGAATAACCGATCAGGGTCAGAATCGCCGCGATCACGGTCAACGAAATTTCCTTGTTGGCCAGGGAGAACGCCCCCACCGTGATCAGGGTGTCGTGAAACACCGTAATCACAGCCGCGACGCCATAAATCCACTCGAAGCGGAAGCCCAGATAAATCAGCATGCCTGCCAGTGAATAAGCCACGGCGCGCAACGCTTGGCCTTTAAGCTGTTCGCCAACCTGCGGCCCGACGATCTCTACCTGATAGACACCAAAATCAGAAAGAAAGAAGCCGTCCTGCAAAGCCGCGACAGCGGCGGGATCGGCCACAGTCTTGAGTTCATCGAAGGAGGTCAGGACCCCGCCCCTGGTCTTGTCGCGATAGTCAACGATGGCCTTGGCTGCTGCCGTGTAGCGCTGGCCGGCATCGGTGCCGGCGCGCAGCGGATCTTTCTCCAGCAGGTAATTGGCTAATGTCAAAGAACTCGTATTGTTCAGGTCCAGCTTGCCCGCCGGAGCATTGGTCTCCAGCGCGTTGATGATCTGGACCTTGCCCTGATCGAGCGCCTTCTCGCTGGTCTCGCGCACGTCGAGGTCAATCAGCACTTCGTTCTTGGTTACGTCATTCAGGCGCTGTATCTTGGCCTGCGTCAAACCCACTCGTCGCAGCGCCTCACGGATGGCATTGTCATCCGGTGAGTGCGAGAACTTCACGTAGACCAGGGTTCCGCCCCGGAAGTCTACGCCCAGCGGGACGCCATGCCAAAACAGCATGGAAAATACTCCCGCCACACTGAACACCAGCGAAAAGGCGAGAAAATACCACTTCTTGCCCAGAAAGTCTATGTTTGGATTTCGAAAAAATTCCACGCTGTAGTTAAACCCCTCTTTTGACGACTCAATCTTCGGCTTTTCTTTGCGTCCTTTGCGGTGTCCTTTGCGACCTTTGCGGTCAAAAGCTTTTACCGCAAAGCGCGCCAAGGAAACCGCAAAGGACGCAAAGAAACCCGTCACAACAGGCTTCAACTCAGATGCTTAAAGCCTCGCCGCGCTGCTTGCGGCTCAAAATCCAGTCAAAAATCATGCGGGAGACGAACACCGCCGTAAACAGATTGGCCAGCAAGCCAAAGGTCAAAGTGACCGCGAAACCCTTGACCGGGCCCGTGCCAAAGAGGAACAGAATCGCCGCCGAAACGATGGTGGTGACGTGCGTGTCCACGATCGTGATCCAGGCATGCGCAAATCCCTGCTCCACCGCCGAAGGCGCCGTTTTGCCGTTCCGGAGTTCCTCGCGAATGCGCTCAAAAATCAGGACGTTCGAGTCCACGCCCATGCCCACCGTCAGAATGACGCCGGCAATACCCGGCAGGGTCAGGGTGGCGCCGAAGTATCCCATGAAGCCCAACAGAATGATCAGGTTCAGGATCAGCGCCAGGTCGGCGTTGATGCCCGCGCCGCGGTAGTAGATCAGCATGAAAATCAGCACGGCGAGCATGCCGATAATCGCCGCCCGCACGCCGGCCCGGATCGAGTCCGATCCCAGCGACGGCCCCACGGTCCGCTCTTCCAGATACTTGATGCCGGCCGGCAGCGCGCCCGAGTTCAGGGTCAGCGCCAGGTCTTTGGCCGCCTGTTCACTCATCCCGCCACCACTGATCCGCCCCTGGTCATGGATCTGCTCGTTGATGGTCGCGACTTCCTTGACCTTATTGTCGAGCACAACCGCCAGCTTTTCGCCCACATGCGCACCGGTGAACGCGGCGAATTTTCTTCCGCCTTCGTTGGTGAGAACGAATTGAACGTCGGGCGAGTTGGTGTTGGAATCTCGTCCACGCTGGCGCCGCCCGACCGCAGATCGGCGCCCGCCACGGCCGAGCTGCGCGTCAGCAGGTAGAACTGTTCGCCGGCATCGTCGGTGCTCTGGCTGCCGATGCTGCGTGATCGCAGCAGAGATGGAATCCGGAGGCAGCACGCCGTTGTGTTGTTGCAACGCGTCCTGCTCGCTCGAGAACGGCCCGCCCAGCACCTGCTTGATTTCCAGCATGGCGGTGGACTGCATGATATCTTTCACCCGCGCCGGATCATCCACTCCGGGAAGTTGCACCAGGATCTGATACTGGCCCAGGCCGTGTTCCTGAATCACAGGCTCAGTCACACCCAACTGGTCAATGCGATTGCGAATGGTCTCGATGGCCAGGCTCACCGCGCGGTTCTTCAGTTCGGCCAGGGCCTGCGGCTTCATGGTGAACGTCCACGAATTGTCCGCACCCGAATTGAGGTCATATTCGGGTAGCCGCTCGCTACGTCAGCGCGCAAATCCGAAGTCGACTCTGGAGGCACGCCTTTTAGCACGATCTGGTCGGGATGATTGATCGGGTCAGGCTTGGCGATCTCGGTGTAATTGATCTTGTGGGTGCGAAGATCTTCCTTCACCCGTTCGAGGGCGCGGTCGGAATCTCCGTTGACCGCATCGTTGACCTGCACCTGGAGAATAAGGTGAGTGCCGCCCTTGAGATCGAGCCCCAGATGAATGTGGTCCTGCAG
>CAWFMU010000018.1:0-20607 GCA_963816865.1 Terriglobia bacterium | reverse complement strand
TTACCTCGGTCAGGGCAAATTCCGGCAGAGGATTAAACAGATAGACCACCAGCGGCTCCGCAGGGAAAACAAATTCGCGCATCGCCACACACCGTCTCCAACGCAAAACATAGCTGCGAATCGCTCTTGTAGGCCCTCAAGTTCTCCTGTGCCACTCGATCCAAAGCGGGAAGCAACTCGATCCCCAGAATGCGGCGAAACGGATAATCCGCTGCCATCAACAGTGCCCGTCCTTTGCCCGAGCCGATGTCAATAAAAGTGAACTCCCGAAAATCGATTTTCAGGGTCGCCATCATCTCCCTGAAAAGCGCCGGCTCGCTCGGTTGGTAAGCAGAATGAAACTGCCCCAGCAGACGCTCTCGCCATCCCACGGTTGCGCTGGTGGTGTCGACGCGATAATCCCAGTCATATTCGGCGTCCCCATAACGCTGCCGTCGCTGCGCGGGCGTGGACTCCCACACGAATTCCCGGATGAGGTCGGCGATACTTCGGGCGGCCGGCAAGAATCCACCTACTGCCAGACCCTCCTTCCAGTATCGGGCCATGGTTGAGAGGAGGCCTGGATTCCGCTCGCTGGTCATGGCTCGGGTCGTGGCTCGGGTCATAGCTCGGGTCATGGCTCGCTCGTGCGCTTGGCATGCGGCGGCACCGGGAGACCTATCCATGCATTCACCAGCCCGAGGCCTTCGCGCACCACCGAAAAAACGTCGCGCGTGTTGCGCCACCAGTGGTCCGCATCGAACGGATCATCGTGCGCGGCGCGAACCATGGCCTTGGCATCAGCTTCCCACCACCTTCCGCCATATGGTCCAGACCCGCCGGGTGTGTTGCGGTGAAGTGACCAGAATGATGCGTTGTCTTGCCCTTGCGCCGCATCTCGCTTCCCACTTCTTCCAGTTCTTCCTCGGTGTTCACCACCGGCACGGGGAGAATATGAATCGCGCTCTCCGGGACGCCTTCGATGAATCAGGACCTGACGGTTGTAATCCTCTTCGTTGGAAAAATGGATTCCAAGCTTGGCCAGCTCATCTGCCGGGCCGTCGGGCCGGCTGAGCCAGACTTCAGGGGCGTAGCCCATGGCAAAGACCTTGCTGCCTTCCAGGGCGCGTTGCGGCATACCTCCGCTCAGGACGAAGATCACGTCCGCATGAGCCAGCGGATCTTCGCGCTCCAGCCACCGGCCCGCGCCGCGAAATGCAACCACCCCCACCAGGATCAGCACGGCCAACAAGGCCAAGCGTAACTCGCTTCATGCAGCTATGTTAACCCGCCACGAACCACGTGGGGACACCGCCCGAACCCGTGCGGCTGTCCCGCCCAGCCGGGCAAAGCTCCGGCTAACGTTTCACCGGCAACCAGGACTAAGCCCAAAAGGCGAGCTCGCGCTCGACCGCCCGGACGAGGGCGTCCGGACCTACGTACGCTGTTTAGAAGTGAAAGCCGATCTCAGCCGTCAGCGCGCGCGGCGTTACGTAGTGCGTCCCGCTGAACGTTGACAGGAAGTTATACAGCGCGACTTTGTTGGTCACGTTGATGGCCGTCAGAGTGAGGCTCCACTTGTAGCGCTCCCCGTGGAAAAGATTGTCGTCCCCCACCGCGAGATCAAACAGATTGCGCGGAGCGATGCGCGGCGGATTGGTGTCGTCGTTCTCCTTGCCCGGCGCCGGCAGGCTGATCAGGGTCGAACCGTAGCCCGCGGTGCAGACTCCCAGCGGCGTAGTCAAAGTCGGACGCGCACTGCCGCAGAAGAGTCCTGCCTGAAGTTGCTGATCGCCGGTCAGGCCGGACAGATCAACCGTTCCCGATGCGTCCGCAACGGGCACTTCGCCGGCCACCAGTCCGCTGTCATAGCGCCAGTTGAAGCCCACCCACGGCCCGGTCTTCCACGGCTGGTATTGCAGGTGCGTGGTCTGGTTGAAGCGTTCGTCGTGGTCAATGCGGAACGCGGTGAACGCTTCGCCGAGAGTCCCGGAAGGCACCGCACCGGCGCCGCCAATCTGCGGAGTGAAGAAGCGCGCGGCCACGCTGGAAAAGACCATCAGGGCCGAGACTCCGTGGAAGTTGGGCACGCTCACGCGTCCCGCGAATCCGGGAATCTTGGAGTTGTGCCATTCAATCGGGAAAGTGATCGGAGTGCTTCCCAGCACGCTGAAGTCGTAGGCGTTGTGGGTATATTTCCAGATGTATTCGCCGGAGAAAACCACATACTTCCCGAACGCCTGTTGCAGACCGGCGTGAAACTCATTGCGCCAGCCCGGAGCAAACGGAGTCGCCACCCCCGGCGTCGCGCAACCCAGCAGCGAAGCCAGGACGAGCGAATCGCATCCCGTGCTGGCCAGCACCAGGTTCTCATTGAACGGAGTCTCCAGCACTCGAGCGTAGGAAACGCGAAGCACCGTATTGGTCTTCTTCACGTTGTAGGCGACTCCCAGGCGTGGCTCGGCTTCCCGGTGAGACGTAAGCCCGTTGTAGATATCGCCACGCAAGCCCAGGTTGAGCGACCAGCTTCCCTTGGTGATCGTGTCCTGAACATAGAGAGCGAGCTGTTTGATGTCGGTGTGTCCGTTGAAACGGAACAGGCCGCTGCGGAATCGTGCCGCCGGCGCAACCGTCCGCGGTCGAGGGTGTCGGCCGGGTCAGGTCGAAGCAGCCCAGCGAGTTAAAGAAGCCGGCATTCGCAGTAAACGGTGCCGGATAAAGAACCGGGTTGGTCGTGACCGCCGATCCGCAATTGGCGGGATCATTCAGTCCCGGGCTGCCGATCCACGGCACCGCATTTCCGTTGGCGTCGAAGCACGGATGCATTGAGCGAGGGGTCGACGATTCCGAATCGGGTGTCCTCATCAAGAAAAGTTTGCTGATAAGTGGCTCCGGCTTTCAGATTGTGGATGCCCTTCACGTAAGAAATATCCGAGCGCACGCCCGTGTTAGCCAGCGTCCGGTCCTGGCTCACGCGTTTCCTGCTGGATGGGCCCGAGATCGGAAAACGGATTGTCGCTGGGGTAGTAGTTGTACTGGTCGCGCCGCACGAACCCGCCCAGCGTGAACACCGCATTGGGACTGAGCAACCGCGTCCACGACGGAGCAATGTTGAAAGTCTTGATCTGCGAGCGCTGGTCGGTGGGGCCAACCGGATTGCCCACGACCGGATCGGTCACGCCGGTATTCAGATTGTCGAACGCATTCGGGGTCTGGAACCACGAGCGCGTGAATCCCAGGTTGACGTGAACGGAATCCGCCTTCGAGAGCTGAAAGTCCACGCGGTCGAACACGTTCTCCTCGTTGCCCTTGTCGTGGAAGACGGCAAATTCCGGCGGATCGAGAAAGCGCCCGCTGTTCAATCCGCTGGCGGAAATAAAGTTCCCCCACTTCTGCCCGCCGTATCCGAGATTGATGCCGAGATCGGCGGTGCCAAAGCTGCCATAGGAAGTCGTGATGCTGCCTTTGGGCGAGGTCATCCCCTGTCCCGAGCGCGTGGTCACGTTGATCACAACGCTGGTCTTCTCCCCGAACTCAGCCGGCGGCGCGCCGGAAATGACTTCCATCGATTCAATCGAATCGAGCGGAATCTGGTTGGAGAAAACCTTGCTCTGCTGGTCGGTGATGGGCTGGCCGTCGACCGAGAAGGAATTTTCCGCGTGGTCGCCCAGGCCGTGAAAAAGCCCATTGGAATCGGCCGCGATTCCCGGAGAAGACAACGTCACCAGCGAACTCACCGACGACGACCGGCTTTCGAGCGGCATCTTGTCGAACAAACCGCGGTCCACATCGGTGTGAAACGTCGAAGTATTCTCCAGCAGGTCGTGCTCCAGCTCCTTCCACCGTCACGGTTTCCGCCGAGCCTTTGATCTGGAGAGTCACGCTGACGGTCACGGGAACAGTGGATCGAACATCCACGTCCGTGGCATAAGGAGCGAAGTCCGGCCCGGTGACGGTAAGGTGATAGGGGTTGAACGGAACATTCGGAATGTTGAATTTCCCCGAACCGTCCGTCGTGACGGTGCGCTCGAAGGCGCTGACCGGATTGCGAATCTCCACCACCGCGTTCGCCACCACGGCCCCGGTCGGATCGACCACCGTTCCGGTCACCGAAGTTGAACTTCCGCCCGACTGCGCGTACGCCTGAAGACCCAAGACCAAAAAGAAAACCGTTATGAGTAGCGAAAAAGACGATTTCTTATAGAAAGCCAGCATGATTCCTCCAAAAGTCTAAGAAAAATGGAAAGAGGTGCGCTCAAAGGCGCACGAAATCTCGATCAGCTCTTTGGATTTCTAGACTGCTGGAGGCGGGCGAACGCTGAGCGCGAACGCGACCAGGCGATGCTTGGCGGAAACCGGCTCAGACCGGGTAATCAGGACTCGAACAAATGTCTGGTTGGGTAAGACCGAGGCGGCTTGCGGAGAAGCCGAATGCGCGGCCACGCAGACCGTACACTTTGCTGCATCGTTCGCGCTCGAGTGGTGGTGCGTAACCGTCGCCACGGCTGAGCACAAAGTCAGCAGCAGGCAAAGCAACGCTATCCGTTTCGAGAATGACCGCATAACGATTACCGCAAGAACACGCTTCTTAAAATCTACACTGAAGACGAAAGTGAACGCAACCGGCATTCCTGCCTTGTTGGCACCGTAGTAACAGCGCCAGCACAGTCTTGGCGAATCTAGGGACGCTTCAGGCTGATCTTGCCGCGGAACGAACGCAGCTCAAAGCGGGATCGAGTCACCATTCCAGGTTTCAGCAACAGATTCCCGGCGCCGCCCGCGGAAAAACCGTTTGCAATCGGAAACTCCGGATCTGACTGTCCTTTGATAGAGCGCGCCTTGATGTCCACCAAAGCGCTGGCCGGAATCGAGACCTCGAGGTCTCCCGAATGACTGGTGAGCAAATACTCTCCCGCCGACCCGGGATCGCCTTGATAGGAGATTCGACCGCTTCCTGAATTTACTTCGACCGATGGTCCGGTCACATTGCGGATGGTTACATTGCCGCTCACCGAATGAATGTCCAGATGGCTATTGCGGATGTCAGTCAAAGTAATTGGCCCGCTGAGAGTTTTCACATGCAGGTGGGCATCGCTGATGTCCGTCACTTCGACCGAGGCGGCCGCAGCTTCCAGGATCACATCGCCGCGCAGTCCTTGCGCCCGCAGGGTTCCGTCGGAGGAACGCAGGCTTACGAACGCGTCGACCGGCACCAGCACCGTGTAGTCCACCAGATCGCTGCCCTGACGGCTGGAAACTGACCGCAGCTCAATACGATCGCCGTGCTGCTCGTTCACCAGGCTCACCGCATCGGAATGCGATACGGTCTCGACCACAACCTGCCGGCTTCCCGAAGGCTTGACCGTGATCGGACCATAGTTGTTGGTGATCGAAACCACTGCCCTGGGCCCGACGTTATAGGTGAATTCCTTCTTTTCCTGCGCCGCGGCGGTCAGCGCCAAAAGCGAGATAACAACCACAACTTGCGCTGGAACCTCAACATTCCTACGAAAACTCATAACGCCCCCGCCCGTCAGGAAACGCGACCAGCGCAGTTATAACCGCTTCCATGGCTGACCTTCAAGACAAGACCGGTTTTTGTGACCCGACGGGAATACAAACGATAAGACCTGGAATGCCCCAGACCTTGCCGGATTGCGCACTCAATTAGCTAGATGCATGCCGAACCGCAATCAGAGGCCTGTCCAGAAACGAAATTCGATTTCTGAAGTGTTGGTTGTGTGGTCGCGGGCGACTCGCCCGGGGCTTTTGACTCTGCACTTGGGGCTTTCGCGGGCGAAGCCGCCCGCAACCATACATCCCGGTATGACGACGGGTCGTTTTGCGCAAACCGTACCCCAGTCTCCCGCCGCCCGGTTTGACGCTTTTCTACGGCACACGCTAAAATAGTTGGGTTTGCCTGTACTCACGGTTCCGTTCTGGAGCCGCCCCGCATTCGTTGCCCAAAGCGCCGACGCGGAAAGCAAGCACAGGAAATTCAGCAGGTTTCCCGCAATCGCGCCAGGCCGCGACGGGCACAAGATTGGACGGAGGCATAAGTATGTACGCGGTCATCCGCGCCGGAGGTAAACAGTACCGGGTGGCGCCCGGCGATGTGATTCGACTCGAGAACCAGGGCAACGGCACCGACGGCAAAATCGAGTTCAACGATGTGCTGGCCGTCTCGGGCGAGCCCGGCCAGATCGGTCGTCCCGCAGTCCGCCGCGCTCGTGACCGGTGAAGTCGTGGAGCAGGGCCGCGCCGCGAAAATTCTGGTCTTCCACTACAAACGCAAGAAGCAATACAAGAAGCTGCGCGGACATCGCCAGGGATACACCGCGGTCCGCATCACCGAGATCGCGTTCGACGGACAGAAATTTACCGCCCCCGAGCTTCCCAAGAAAGAAGCGAAGCCGAAGAAAGTTAAGCCGGTCGAGGTAGAAGACGCGCCGAAAGTCGAAGCGAAGTCAAAGGCGCCGGCAAAGAAAGCAGCAACCAAAAAGGCCGCGCCAAAGAAGTCGGCTCCGAAGAAGAAAAAGTAGCGCCGGAGTCCCGCCGGCTGTCCGGCGGGCATCTTGCCCGCCGAGTCGAAGAGCAGGAATTTGAAACAAGAAACTGGAAACTGAAAATCCATGGCACATAAAAAAGGTCTAGGCAGTTCACGAAACGGACGCGACTCCAACGCGCAGCGATTAGGCTTCAAGGCTTTCGGCGGACAAGTTGTCCCGGGCGGCACCATCATCGTGCGCCAGCGGGGCACGCGGGTCAAACCCGGCCTGAACGTCGGCCGCGGCAAAGACGACACCCTCTTCGCCAAAATCAGCGGACGCATCAAGTTCCTGGACAAAGGCTCCATGGGCAAGTTCGTCATGATCGAACCCCTGGAAGCGAAGTAGCAGTCGGAAGATCAAGCAGGGTCGCGCGGAGCAAGCGGCCCGAAGCCTCGGCGCGGGCCGGGGCATTTTTGTTTTAAGCTGTCAGCTCTCAGCTGTCAGCTTTCAGTAAATGCTCTGCCGAGCGTTGCTCGGCCAGGACAGCCGAGGGCGGCTGTCCCCACATGGCTCGTGGACGGGCTGACGACTGACGACCGAAGACTGACGACTGTGTTCATCGACGAGGCAAAAATCCGGGTCAAAGCTGGCGACGGCGGCAATGGCTGCATGGCCTTCCGCAGGGAGAAGTTCGTCCCGCGCGGCGGTCCCTCGGGCGGAGACGGCGGCAAGGGTGGCGACGTCATCATGGAATCCAGCGAACGTCACAACACGCTGGTGCACTTCCGCTTCAATCCGGAATACAAAGCGCAACGCGGACGCCACGGCGAAGGCTCCAACCGCACCGGCCGCGAGGGTGTGGACGTCCTGCTGAAAGTTCCGGTGGGCACGATCGTGTACGACGACGAAACCGGAGAAAAAGTCCACGACTTCTCTCACCCCGACGACCGCATCGTCATCGCCTGCGGTGGCCGTGGCGGTCGCGGAAACGCACGCTTCGCCACCTCAACCCACCAGGCCCCGCGCGAGCACGAACCGGGACGCCCCGGTGAAGAGCGCGTCTTCCGCCTGGAACTGAAGCTGCTCGCCGATGTCGGCCTGGTCGGCTATCCCAATGTGGGCAAGTCCACATTGATCTCCGTCATCTCCGCCGCCCGGCCAAAGATCGCCGACTATCCCTTCACCACCCTGCAGCCCAACCTGGGCGTGGCGGTCGTAGGCCAACCGCCCGATGAAAAAAGTTTCGTGGTCGCCGATATCCCCGGCTTGATCGAAGGCGCGCACACCGGCGCCGGACTGGGCACCCAGTTCCTGCGCCACATCGAACGCAACCGCCTGCTGGTGCACATGGTCGATGTCTCCGACGCCAGCGGACGCCCTGACCCAGTCAAAGATGTCGAAGTCATCGCCGAAGAACTGGCCAGCTTCGGAGCTCACCTGGAAGACAAGCCCGTGATCATGGTGGCTTCCAAAATCGACGTAGCGAACAAAGAGAAACTGGCCAAGCTCAAACGCTATTGCAAGAAGAAGAACCTGGAGTTGTTCCCCGTCTCAGCCGTGACCGGCAAAGGGATTGACGACCTGAAGTACGCCATCGCTGAAAAAGTGGAAGAACTTCGGATGCAGCCCGTCGACGCAGATCAACTGACAACTGAGATCTAAAAACTAAGATCTGGTTTTATATAGATCTCTGCGTGCAGATCCACCACCGCCTGGTGCACCCGATCCGAAAGCGCATCCATATTTCGCACCGTGTATCCGGAAGTCGAAATAGGCTGACCAACACGCATCTCCAGCGGCCGGCACTTGATGTGGTAAGTATTCATCGGCAGCAGTTCGAAGGTTCCCACCAGCGCCACCGGCACAATATCCACCTGCGCCTTGATCGCCAGAAATAGTGCTCCCGGCAAAAATGGCTTGATCTCTCCATCCGGCGTGCGGCCTCCTTCGGGGAAGATGACCAGCGGCATGCCGCTCTTCAGGCTCTTCAGAGCGGCGCGGATACTGCCAATCGACCGCGACGGATTCTGCTGGTCCACACAAATTTGCCCCGACCTTCTCAGGTGCCACCCCACAATCGGGATAAGCCAGCAATTCTTTCTTGAACGCAATGCGAAACTCGAAAGGCAGGTACACATACAACACCGGAATGTCGAGCGCGGAGGCATGATTGACGGCGTAGACGTACGGCTTCGAAGTGTCGATCGCCTCCATCCCCGTCACTTTCGTGGGCGAGGAAATCGTCTTCATGATCAGCTTCGACCAGAAGCGCGCGAACCCATGCAGGATGCGGCCCTTGTTTCCGAACAGTGATACCGGGATGGAAATAATTCCGAGGACAACCGTGTAAGCCCAGATGAGCGGATCGAAGATGAAATACGACCGCAGACGGCTGGGCCAGCCATAGCGTCGAGAGACGGCTGCCGTTGCGGCTTTCGACGGGGCGCGACGCCTCAGGCACTTCCGTCGCCCCGTCCATCTCGATCGGTGTTTTCACGGATGGCACTGCTTTTTAGATGCGCGCGCCGAGCAGTCGCATCGCCTCTCCTACAATGTATATCGATCCGGTAATAACCACCACCGCATCGGCGCGCGCCGAAGTTCGCGCCAGTTCAATGGCAGCGGCCACATCCACGGCTTCTTCAATCGGAGTAGACGTGCGCGACGCCGCTTCGCGAATCTCTTCCGGCGAAGCCGATCGAGGATTGTCGGCGCGAGTTGCAATCACCCGCTCCGCCAGCGGAAACAGAATCTCCGCCATCTCTCCAATTGCCTTGTCCCGCATCGCGCCAAAAATAAATGTCAACGGACGATCAGGATAGCCGGCCGAAAGAGTAGAACGCAGCGCCCATGCTCCAGCCGGATTATGGGCCACGTCGAACACATATTCGGGCGCACTGCCGCTGGCGGGCATCACCTGGAATCGCCCCGGCCAATGGGTCTCCCGTATGCCTCGCTCAATCGAAGCCGCCGTCACCGGAAACCCCTGCCGGCTGAGCTCTTCCGCCGCCGCAATCGCAAGCGCAACATTTCTCAACTGGTGGCGTCCCAGCAACGGAGTCTCCACCATGATCTGCTCGCCCATCACTTGCAGCGGATATCGCGACACCGGCGTTTTGTCCGCACCGGCTGCCAGGTATGCGCTGCTCGCCGGACTCACCGGCGGCACATACGGCACCGCATTCACCGCCCGCGCTCCCAACTCCAGAATCGTGTTCCCGATCACGTCATTGGCCTGCGGCTGCTGCGGCAGCGTGACCACCACGCCTCCGGGACGTATGATCCCGGCCTTTTCGCCCGCAATCTCAGTCACGGTATCGCCCAGAAATTTCTGATGATCGAGCGAAATATCGGTGATGACACTGACTCGCGGCTCCACCACGTTGGTCGCATCCAGGCGCCCGCCCATGCCGACCTCGAGCACCGCGATCTCCACCTTCCGGCGCGCGAAATATTCGAATGCAATCGCGGTCAGCATCTCGAAGAAGCTGGGATGCCACGGCAGTTCGTTTTCACCGACCAAACGCTCGGCGGTACGGTCAACCAGATCGTGGATCAGGGCGAAATCATGGTCGCTGATCGACTCTCCGCCGATCTGTATGCGCTCGTTGATCCGCACCAGGTGGGGAGAGGTATAAAGCCCGGTGCGCAACCCCGAAGCCCGCAAAATCGAAGCCAGGGTCGACGCGGTCGACCCCTTGCCGTTCGTCCCCGCAATCAGCACGCTGGGAAAACGCCGCTCCGGATTGTCCAGCGCCGCCAGCAAGACCCGCATGTGCGCCAGATCGAATTTGTGCGAGGGCGTCTGAGCCAGTTCATGGCCCAACGCGTACATGCGAGCGATGGCAGTTTCGTAGGAAGACATCAGTCGTCAGTCTTCAGTCGTCGGTCGTCAGCTAAATCCTAGGTTATCAGCTTCAACTCTGGGCCTTCGAGAGCATGTCGTCGAAACGTCGAACTGGAGGGCCGAACAGGGGAGGAGGGCAGCTCGACGGAACAACTGAGAACCGAGAACAAAAACTGACCACTGGGTTTAAGCCTGGGTTTTAAGCTGACGCCTGACGACCGACGACTGAAGACTGATCCATAAACTCCAGCGCCCGCGAAATGTAAGCCTTCAGCTGACGCCGGTGCACCACCGCATCCAGCATGCCGTGCTCCAGCAGAAATTCGCTCCGCTGGAAACCCTGGGGAAGTTTCTGGCGAATCGTCTGCTCAATCACTCGAGGACCGGCGAATCCGATCAGCGCCCCGGGTTCGGCGATATTCAGGTCGCCCAGCATGGCAAAGGAAGCGGTCACGCCTCCGGTCGTAGGGTCGGTCAACACCGAAATAAACGGGACCTTGGCTTCGTCCAGCCGTGCCAGCGCGGCCGAGATCTTGGCCAGTTGCATCAGGCTGATCACGCCTTCCATCATGCGCGCTCCGCCCGAAGCAGAAACGATGACAATGGGCGCCCGGGTTTCGGTCGCCTGTTCAATGGCCCGCGTAATCGCCTCTCCCACCACCGCTCCCATGCTTCCGCCGATGAACGCGTACTCCATCGAACTCACAATCACGGTGCGGCCATTCAATTTCCCGCGGGCATTGATCACTGCGTCTTTCAATCCGGTGTCGGCCTGCGCCTGCTTCAGGCGCGCCGAGTATGCCTTGAGGTCGACGAAATGCAGGGGATCGGTCGAAGTCAGGTTGGAGTCGGAAACTTCGTATTCGTTGTCATCGAGAAGCTGGGCCAGCCGGGTGCGCGCATCAATGCGAAAATGCCGGTCGCACTTGGGACAAACGTTGAAATTCTCTTCCAGATCTTTCTTCCAGATAATCTGCCGGCAGGTGTCACACTTCACCCACAGCCCCTCGGTGCGAACCTTACGCTCGCCCGAAGTATCCAGCTCACCGGCTTGTCGCTTGAACCAGGCCATAAGAATTGAGTAATTGGGAAATTTTGTAATCGTGTAATTGAAAGTTCCACACGGGGCCCGGCCGGGGTTTCAATTACCAAATTACAAAATTACTCAATTACCAAATCAGTACTCGATCCCTCTCTGCGCCATCACGCCCTTCTCATAGGCATGCTTGACCTGGCGCATCTCGGTCACCGTGTCCGCGACCTCGACGATTGTCGGATGCGCATTTCGCCCGGTCAAGATAATGTGCACCATTTCAGGTTTGCTCTTTAGAGTCTCTACCACCTTGGCCGGATCGAGCATCCCGTAACTGATGGCGTAATTAATCTCATCCAGGATGACCAGGTCCCAGGTCCCGAGAGTTGATCGCGGCCACCCCCTCCGCCCAGGCCTCTTCCACCATGCGAACATCTTCGGGATCAGGCTTCTCCGCTCCCACTTTCACAAAACCGCGTCCCATCTGCTTCATGACGAACTTGTCGCCAAAAGCCTGCACGGCATCCAGTTCGCCGTAATGCCATGAGCCCTTCAAAAACTGCAGCATCAGGACGCGCATGCCCTGTCCCACGGCCCGCAAAGCAGTGCCCATGGCAGCGGTCGTCTTACCCTTGCCCGGGCCGGTATTCACGATGATGAGACCACGGCGAATGTCCGACATACCGGCGAATCTTTGATTGTACCTGTTCCGGAGAAATGTAGGCGCGAGCGCCCCGCTCGTGCGGCGCTATCCTGTTGATGCTAAACAAGAATGGTCGCGTACCGAGGCGCAAGCAAAAAGCACGGGCGGTAGAGCCCGTGCTCCGAGTTTCAGGAATTTGAGGAGAAGAGGAAAGCAGCCTACGGCATTTCAATAACGGACCGCAGATCCACTTTGGGATCGGGCACCGCGACTTCTCGTCGCCGATCAACTGGATGGTGACCCGCAAAGCATTGATCTCTTTTTTGACCTGAGCGACTTCCTGTTCCTTGCTTTTCAACACTTCGAATGGATTCTTCATAGCCATAAGTCCTTTAATGGGGAGGGCTGAAAACCCAGCGATCTTCTGCTGACACCCTTACTCTATGCCTTCTCGAGGACGACGATGGAACATCACGAAGGTACACGCCTGAATTCCAGGATTTTCTCAGTGCCCCAGGTGATAGGGATGACCCTTTAGGATGGTGAATGCCCGGTACAATTGCTCCAGCAGGACGACTCGCGCCAACTCATGCGCCAGCGTCATCTTGCCCAGCGAGAAGACCAGAGTGGCCGCCTGCCGTGTCTGGTTCGCTGAAGCCGTCCGCCCCGCCCACTGCGAAGAGCAGCGGCAGCGGATTCCGGTCCTGATAGTCGCCCAGAAATTTGGCCAGCTCTTCTGAGGAATGTTGCTTGCCGCGCCCGTCAAGCAGCACCAGCGTATGGCGGTTGCGAGCATCCCGCGTAACACAATTTCAGAATCGCCGCCTCGTCTTTGAGCGCGACTCCCTCGACGTCGGCATACCGAGACAGACGCTTTAGGTATTCATCCGTCAGAGACTGGATGGCCGCGTCTTTCGTCTTGCCGATCCAGGCAACTTTGATTTTCACAGGAAAGACTTAACCACAGAGAACGTACAGGATTTTCTTTGCGACCTTTGCGGTCCCTTTGCGCACTTTGCGGTTAAGGGTTTTAGAAGCGCTAAGCCCGCTTTTTCCTCAAGCTCCGCACCGGAGCCCGGCGTTGTTTCGGTTCAGCCACCAGCTCCGCCGGCTCCATCCGCCGCGCCGACTTCCACAGCCGCTCCAGATCATAAAACTTGCGCGCCTTCTCGGAGAAAATGTGGACCACGAAATCCACATAATCCAGCAGCACCCACTCGGCCTGCCGGTAGCCCTCGACGTGAGTCGGCCGCTGTCCGGCCCTTTCAAGCGCAGTTCCACTTCGTCCGCAATGGCCTGGACCTGCCGCGGATTCGTCCCGCTGCACACCAGGAAATAGTCGGTAAACGCCCCCGACCCTTTTTCCAGTTCCAGTACGGTGATTTCTTCTGCCTTCTTTTCCAGGCAAGCGCGGATGGCTTCAGAGACTTGAGATTTCGAATCGTTCTTAATCATGCGGGATGGGTTGCTAGTCCTTGGTCGTAAGTCGTGTCATTTCCATTGTAGCCGACGCGGATACCGGAAAGGTGTCGGAAGGGTGCCCCGTCCAAGCTCCGCTTGGGCGGGGGACAGTTGTACCATGCCGGAAGCGCCCAACCAGATAAAGCACCACCGAAAGCACCACGCTGATCAGTATCGAAGTCGCCAGCGGAAAATAAAACGTAGTGTTCTTCCCGCGATAAACGATGTCCCCCGGAAGCCGTCCCAACGGAACATGGGCGCGGCCGAGCAAAACAAACGCGAGTCCGGCCACGATGGCCAGCGCACCCGCCACAATCAGCACCTTGCCCAAGTCCGTCATGAAGCTAAGTTTAACCGTTCCCCTCCGAACGGAATGCTAGAATCTCGCTCAGATGACACGCCGCCAGCTTAGGTTCGTCTCTATCCCAGTCGCATTGATTGTCGTCGCCTTAATCTGGTTCCTGTACGCGCACCGCGTCAAACCCACGCCAGGCGAAATCACCGCCGAGCCCGGACATCATCTCGCCCTCGAAAACGAATATGTGCGCGTCTTCAAGGTGGAAGTCGGACCCAACGCGTCCACGCTGCTGCACCAACACCGCCACGACTACATCTACGTGACCGTGGGAATCTCGCAGGTAGAAAACGACGTCTCTGGAAAGTCGCCCATCAAGCTCACCCTGCAGGACGGCGAGACCCACTTCGTCCCTGGCGGATTCGCCCACATCGCCAAGAATCTCTCCGACCGCCCCTTCCGCGAAGTCATCATCGAACTCATGCAGGACGATAAGGCCCGCCAGTCGCCTCCGCCGAAATGGGGAGAGAATGGAGACGAAGAACGCGGCCTGGAGGTCTTGAACGGCGGCACCAACCACATTCTCTTCGTCAACGACGGCGTACGCGTCTCTCAGCTCGACCTGCAACCTGGTGGAATCCTCCCCAAACACCATCACGCCGGCCCGAACCTGATCGTGGCCGTAACCGATCTGGATCTGCGCAGCGACATCGAAGGCAAAGCCCCAGACCAAATTCAACTCAAGTCCGGAGACGTAACCTGGGCAAATGGCGACACCACCCACGCCCTGACCAACATAGCCAAACAAGACGCCAAGCTGATCACCATAGAATTCCAGTAGGCACAGGCCACGTAGGGGCAGGTGTCCCACCTGCCCAGCCGAGAAAAGCTCGGCAGTTCGGGGATGCCTGGCTGGATTGATTTCCTGGCCGCCTACATCATCCCGCTCGGCCTCTGGTACATCCTCCCCGCCCAGGTCACCACCCGCCTCCACGGACACATCTCCCTGCCCCCACATCGCAAGGGCCACAAATACGAGCCCTACCTGGAAGCCTGGCATTTGCTGCTGTGAGAGAAGTTAGCCTCCTTGGGCGAAACATGCATAAACACGGCGAGTGTATAATCTACAGTTCTATTAATGGTGGTGGAGGCGAGCTCTGGATTTCAAGACGCTCAGCAAAGCGCCGATCAATGAAGCCTTGATCGCAACGAGGCTGAACCAAACGGCTCACTCCAGTTTAGGTATGCTTGAGAGCGCTTTTCCAGCGTTACCTGACGACTACCAAACCGTAAGAGAACCGATCACCCTCAGTCAAGCACAATTGAGTGTCGGACTGAACGCGCCTGCAAGCGCAAGCGTGGAGCAGAAGCAGCTTGGATGGCGGTTCGGCACAAAAAGCGGGAAATATGTAGTCCAAATACGCACCGATTGGTTCATATTCAGTCGGCTCCGCCCCTATTCCACATGGGAAGAATTCACACAGGAAGCCAAAACGATCTGGCGGGTATTTCGCAAAGAGCCTATGCTCCTTCCAGTATTCAAGCTGTTAGTGTTCGATTCATCAACGAATTGAGCTTGGGCTACGGGAGAATACGTCGAGAAGTATCTTAGGTTCTACATTAATGTCCCTGAAGGGGTCCCTCAAGCATTCGTGAACTATTTCGCAAGAATCGAACTGCAACAGTCGCAAGACACAATCGCCACGATACAATCCGGGCTCCTTCCTCCGTTGCCAGATCTCGCGCGATTGCTCTTAGACATTGAACTCACAAAAACTATCACGGCCAAGGACGAGGCACAGTTATGGGCCGCAATCCAAAGTCTTCGCGAACCAAAGAACCAAATCTTCTTTAGTTGTATTACTGACGAGTGGAAAGCTAGACTCACCTAATAATGCTTGTTCCTACTTACGACGTTGAAAGATTTGACCGTCTCAACGAGGCGCGGAAGGGCTTGAGCAGGATGTATTAGCACAAAAGCTCTCGTCCGATGACATCCTTAAATACTACAAGGGCATTCTCCAAGGCCGGAGCATATCGACACAGGCGAGCAGTTTTTGGCACACCGAGAAGGTATTTGCGCAACTGGGCGAGCAAGTCGGGATGATGCACTTACTCAGTGAAGACTGGGATTCATACGGGGCGCCAATTCCCACTCCGGCAACGACAAGAAGCGCAGAGCAGGCACTGGAGAAATTCAGGTCCAGCCTGCTACTTCCCGAGACCGTCGCACCGTCAGCCGAGGGTGGCGTCGCTATTTATTTCTCGCGCGGAAGCCAAAAGGCCTTTATTGAATTCTTGAACGAAGGTGACGTGCTATTTGCTCGTTACGGCAAGGACGACCAACCGAATGTTAGAGTTCTTAGCAACGGTCTTCAGGACCTTGATAATAAGGTTCTTCAGGAAATCCGGGACCATCTCGGAGCGAGATGTTGAGCTCTTTTGCCCGGAACCTCAAGATGCTCAACCAACAGTCAAGATCACGGATGCTGATATTCTCTATCGTCGATATCAGCCCCACCATTTTGACGCTCAAGGCGATCTAAACCCTGTTTATTTTGCTTTTCCGAACAAGAAAGATAAAAACAAATCCGGGCAGTCGTTCCTATTGAGCAGACTTGCGTCTGTCTTCCATGCTCTTCATCTTCACTGCAATGATGGCAAGCGTCTCGGACCTGGGGAGTGGGGCGTGCTTGAGTTGTCCGTGAGCAACATTCCCAAGTCGCTGAAGGACCCCGGAAATCGAATCTTCTACTTCAAGCCGCTTCATACGCCTTACTCCACGTGTAGAGCGCATTCGGAACTGTTCTGCTCGGATAAGCCTGACGGAATCCAATACGTGATTCCAGGGAACACTGTGAAAACGGAGCTCCGAATATTATTGGCGCGGCAATTTAAGCCCACTGAGATCAAGATGATTGTCGAAAAATAGCGGACCCGGAGCGGGGTGACCACCTCAGTAAACACCCCCTTGCGCTTTTCCATATTCATCTGATATAAACAATTCACCGAGAGCAGTGTGTGGCTAGCCGGACGTATTTTGTGAAACTCTCGTCGCTCGTCCGGCATCAAACAAGAACAGGTTAATTCCTGCAAATCAGTCCCGGCCACGGGGCTTCATTCGGGGACAAGGTTCCTCGAAGGGTTGAATGCGTTGTTCGCAGAAACCTCCAAGTGATCTTTTTTCAAACTGATGCTCTTCCGCCTCGGCTTGTGCCGAAATGGCATAGGCGTTGTAGTGCAGGTGGAAGATGCGTTTTGTCGCGTGCGCAGAGCTCCTCTTAATCGATTGATTTGAGAGTGATTTAGCTCCCCGGTTGTGGAAAACAGGTGGATATCCTGTGCCAGCAACGGGTTGACAGTCAGTCGACGTGAACGCGTAGTTTGTACAAGTTTCGAGGACAGGCAGATTTGTGTGATCGCGACTCGCTCGCGTGATGCAGATTTGCTCTGAACTGAAAGCGCCCGCTCAGGCGGTAGCGGATCGGTTCTTTGACAACTAGGTTGAACGTGCCAGTCGTGAGAGGAAGGCTCGGGTTGAAATCCGAGCGATCTCACAAGATAGATCCACCATGCCTCTTCGAGGGTGTGGTGGCAGTCTGCCAACTACCCGTCGGCAGACGACAGGTTTCAAATGAGAGTTTGATCCTGGCTCAGAATCAACGCTGGCGGCGTGCCTAACACATGCAAGTCGAACGAGAAAGTGGAGCAATCCATGAGTAAAGTGGCGACCGGGTGAGTAACACGTGACTAACCTACCTTCGAGTGGGGGATAACCTCGGGAAACCGGGGCTAATACCGCATAACATCTTTGGAGTGGAAATTCTGGAGATCAAAGGAGCAATTCGCTGGAAGAGGGGGTCGCGGCTGATTAGCTAGTTGGCGGGGTAATGGCCCACCAAGGCTTAGATCGGTAGCCGGCCTGAGAGGGCGCACGGCCACACTGGAACTGAAACACGGTCCAGACTCCTACGGGAGGCAGCAGTGGGGAATTTTGCGCAATGGGGGAAACCCTGACGCAGCAACGCCGCGTGGAGGATGAAGTCCCTTGGGACGTAAACTCCTTTCGACCCGGACGATAATGACGGTACGGGTGGAAGAAGCCCCGGCTAACTTCGTGCCAGCAGCCGCGGTAATACGAGGGGGGCAAGCGTTGTTCGGAATTATTGGGCGTAAAGGGCGCGTAGGCGGTGCGGTAAGTCACCTGTGAAACCTCTAGGCTCAACCTAGAGCCTGCAGGCGAAACTGCCGTGCTTGAGGGTGGGAGAGGTGCGTGGAATTCCCGGTGTAGCGGTGAAATGCGTAGATATCGGGAGGAACACCTGTGGCGAAAGCGGCGCACTGGACCACATCTGACGCTGAGGCGCGAAAGCTAGGGGAGCAAACAGGATTAGATACCCTGGTAGTCCTAGCCCTAAACGATGGATGCTTGGTGTGGCCGGTACCCAATCCGGCTGTGCCGAAGCTAACGCGATAAGCATCCCGCCTGGGGAGTACGGTCGCAAGGCTGAAACTCAAAGGAATTGACGGGGGCCCGCACAAGCGGTGGAGCATGTGGTTCAATTCGACGCAACGCGAAGAACCTTACCTGGGCTCGAAGCACAGTGGACCGGGGTAGAAATATCCCTTTTCGCAAGAACTGCTGTGGAGGTGCTGCATGGCTGTCGTCAGCTCGTGTCGTGAGATGTTGGGTTAAGTCCCGCAACGAGCGCAACCCTTATCGTTAGTTGCCAGCGAGTCAAGTCGGGCACTCTAGCGAAACCGCCCCGGATAACGGGGAGGAAGGTGGGGATGACGTCAAGTCCTCATGGCCTTTATGTCCAGGGCTACACACGTGCTACAATGGTCGGTACAAACCGTCGCAAACCTGCGAAGGGGAGCTAATCGGAAAAAGCCGGCCTCAGTTCGGATTGGAGTCTGCAACTCGACTCCATGAAGCTGGAATCGCTAGTAATCGCGGATCAGCACGCCGCGGTGAATACGTTCCCGGGCCTTGTACACACCGCCCGTCACATCACGAAAGTGGACTGCACTAGAAGCCGGTGAGCCAACCGCAAGGGGGCAGCCGTCCAAGGTATGGTTCATGATTGGGGTGAAGTCGTAACAAGGTAGCCGTAGGAGAACCTGCGGCTGGATCACCTCCTTTCTAGAGAGAACGTCACGGCACTTCCGCGGTTCCACCCATCTGAATCTTGAGCTTTCGAGTTCTGGATGAAGATCGGTGGAAATTAAACATACGGAGGACGTTGCCGTGTACCCTGTCCCGCTTCTTGATAACCCGCAAGGGAAAACCTGTGAAGTGGAATAGGAAACCCGTTCGGACCTCTCTTGCTCGAGTCCTATCCGCATGATGGTCAGTCCCGGCTTAGCTGGGATGTACGTTCAACCTTGTCCTCGAAAAAATATTGAGCTTCTGGCTACTAGCTTCTAGCTCCTGGCTAAATCCTCTGAAAAAGATTTGGCTGGAAGCTAGCGGCTAGTGGCTGGAGCCGGTGATAAAATTCAGGCTCCGGATAATTTGTGCAAGTAAGACCGGGCCTGTAGCTCAGGTGGCTAGAGCGCACCCCTGATAAGGGTGAGGTCGGTAGTTCAACTCTACCCAGGCCCACCAAAACAGTTTCAGGTTTCTAGTTTCTGGTTTCTAGTTTTTGAAACTCGAAACTGGAAACTAGAAACTGAATTCAAGGGGCTGTAGCTCAGCTGGGAGAGCGCCTGGTTTGCAACCAGGAGGCCACCGGTTCGATCCCGGTCAGCTCCACCAGAATCATCATCAGTCGCGGAACCTCAGTGGCCAGCAACTGACAACTGCGCACGCGACTGGTATGGGTTCAATCAAGATCCCGACTGCCACTAGCCCGATGTTGGGCGCCAACTGTGACAACCATGATTCTGTTCACGGTTCAAGAAAGTCGCTTGGCGCCGAACATTGGGTTGGAAAGACTTTCGAAGTTTGCACACTTCGGAGTCGAGTAAGACCCATACCTGCTTAGGCAGGGTGATCCAGCGCAAGCTGGTGAGGACGATATTTGACAACTGAATAGATTGGGCAATCTACAAGGCTGTAAATTTTTATGAGTGCCTAGAGAGAAGCCTGCTGGTGTGCGGAGGAGTTTCGCATTTCAGATTTCAAGTTCCGGATTTATCCGGAGCAAGAGATTTGAGATGTGAAGCAGTGATCCCGTGCGAGGAGCAGGCAGACAGGCCCATAGAGTTGAATCGGTGTGTGGGAGGTTGAGCTAAAAGCTAATAGCCAAAAGCTAGGAGCTGGCGGCGAAGCCGCCCGTGTGTCGAGTAAATTTTATGGTCAAGCTACTAAGGGCGCATGGTGGATGCCTTGGCAGAAGCAGGCGATGAAGGACGTGGCAAGCTGCGATAAGCCTCGGGGAGCCGCAAGCAGGCATTGATCCGGGGATTTCCGAATGGGGAAACCCACACAGGTAAAACCTGTGTACGTCCCAATGAATCCATAGTTGGGAACGAGCGAACCCTGGGAAGTGAACCATCTCAGTACCAGGAGGAAAATAAAGAAACCTCGATTCCGAAAGTAGTGGCGAGCGAAATCGGAATTAGCCTAAACCAGTCATACCTTCGGGTGTGGCCGGGGTTGTAGGGTCGACAACAGTAGAGTTAACAATCCAGTCGTTAGCCAAATCCCGCTGGAAAGCGGAGCCATAGGGTGTGATAGCCACGTAGGCGAAAACGAACTGGACTCGAAGTCGATACCTGAGTACCGCGGAGCACGAGAAACTTTGCGGGAAGCTACGGGGACCATCCCGTAAGGCTAAATACTAGCTTCTGACCGATAGTGAACCAGTACCGTGAGGGAAAGGCGAAAAGAACCCCTGCGAGGGGAGTGAA
>CAWFMU010000017.1:0-48432 GCA_963816865.1 Terriglobia bacterium | reverse complement strand
TGACTTCTTCGAAGATTTCCATAAAATCAAGAAAGGCGCGCTTCACCCGACCCAGTTCGGCGCCTCCATCGGCGGCCCGGTTATCAAGAACAAAATTTTCTTCTTCGGCGACTTCGAAGCCCTGCGCAGATTTCAGGGCACGGTGCTGTCGGGCTCAGTACCGACCGCGCTCGAAAGAGGCGGAGCTAATCCTTACACGAATTTCACTGACCTGATTACCGGCCAAACGGGAACCAACACCGACGCGCTGGGTCGCACTCTCCCGGTCGGAACCATCCTGGATCCCGCTACCACCCGCGCTGTAACGGCTGGAACAGTAGATCCGGTCTCGGGTATTACAGCGACGTCAACAAATTTCGTCCGCGATCCGTTCGGCACCTGCCCTGCCAGCACGGCGGCCTTTACCTTGGCCGGCTGCGGTCTGAACATACTTCCCGTTGGCCGGCTCGACCCCAATGCGATCAAGTTGTTGAATCTCTATCCCGCCGCAAACAGCGGCTCGCTTTTCAATAACTTTGGGTCTTCTCCCAAAATTGGAAGAGCGGCGCAGGTCCTTCGATACCCGCCTCGATCTTAACTTCAGCCAAAAGGATCAGGTCTTCTACCGCTTCAGCCTGGTGGATGATCCGCAATTCATTCCCGGCATCTTCGGCGGTGTCGCGGACGGCGGCGGATTTGCCCAGGGCAATCAGACCGCCTTGGCGCAGCAGAGCGCCCTGGCTTGGACGCACGTGTTCTCTCCGACCACGGTCAACGTGGCCCGCGCGGGCCTGAACTATCTGCACACCACCCGCGTCTCGCCGGCCGCCAACGACCTCTCGGATATCCCAGCCTCGTTCGGCATCCAGGGTGTCCCGCAGGCGCACGAGAACGGCGGTCTTCCCGCTTTCGGGATCAATGGCCTGCAGACCCTGGGCAGCAACGCATTCCTTCCGTCGGATGAAGTCAGCTCCACCATTCAATTCACCGATGACTTCACCAAGATTTATGGCAAACATACCTTCAAGATGGGCTTCGAGTACCAGCACGTTAAGTTCTCGACCCTGCAGCCGCCGTGGTCGCGTGGAGAGTTTGACTACAACGGCGACTACACGGACGTCCCGAATGGCACCGGCGGCAACACCGGTCGCGCACAATTCCTTCTCACACCTCAGGCGTCGACCGTTGGCGGCATCGACTTCGTGGGCGGTTCTACGCAGGTTCAACTCTCAAATATCTCGCTCACTGACAACGGAAAGAACTACGTCGGAATTTATGGACAGGACGATTGGAAGGTCACTTCCAAGCTGACCGTAAATCTGGGTCTGCGCTGGGACTTCTTCGGATTGACTTATGAACACCGTGGAAACCAGGCCAATTTTGTCCCCGGCGGGGCACCCCTCGGTGGTCCCGCGTATCTGATTCCGAATGGTGCGAACTCAGGGAACCTGTCGACCAGCTTCACCTCATTGCTGGCTACGGATGGGATCGCGTTAAAGATCGGCAACTCGTTCGGCAAGGGGCTGGGAAATTCGGAGAAACACAATTTCGGACCGCGCGTGGGCTTCGCCTACCAGGCGACCAACAAACTGGTTGTCCGGGGCGGGTTTGGACTGTTTTACAACGGATTCGAGAATCGCGGCTTCTCGCCGAACCTGGGCGAGAATTATCCCTTCCAGTTCAATTTCTCATTCCCTGAACCCGACAAGGGACACCCGATCAGCGCCAACACCCCGTTCGCCGGCTGCGCTACGGCGGGCCCAGGCGGAACCGCCACGTTCGAGGCAGGATTCTCCTGCACTCCGCTCAGCCCACTCCTCGTAAACGCTCAAGGCCTGGCGCTGCGTGGAATCCAGTTCAACTATCAGACTCCTTACTCGATGAGCGGCAACTTCACCTTGCAGTATCAGTTGACGCCCACGATGTCCGTCCAGGCCGGTTACGTCACCAACCTGGGACGTCATCTGGAAGTCTTCCCCGACTCCAACACGGTTTCCCAAATTCTGCCGGGCAAACTGCCCACTGGCGAAACTGTGCAGCGGAATTTCCTGCCCTTCCCGGATTTCGGGAACAACACTAGCTTCGCCCGGACCGATGGGAGCAGCTACTACCACGGTCTGCAGACCAAGGTGGAAAAACAATTCGCCAATGGCCTGAATTTCCTGGCTACCTACACCTGGTCGAAAGTCATTTCTGACGCTCACGACTTGTTGAACGGCGGCAGCATCAGGCCAGAATAACAACGGCATTGACGGCTACCGTGCGCCCAACATCCCCGGACTCGGAATTAAGTTTGATAACGGTCTGGCGCCCTTCGATGTCCGCAACGTATTTCACTTCAGCGGTGGCTATGAACTGCCCTTCGGCAAAAGCAAGCGGTTCATGGGTAACTCCGGTGGATTCGCTAATGCCCTGGTCGGAGGCTGGAGTCTGAACTGGGCCGCTACTCTTCAGGGTGGCCAGCCTATGACGATTCCGTGCCCGACTCAGACCACGTCGGGTTCCGGCTGCAACGCCTTCAAAGTGGGAGATCCGAAGACTGGACTGCACTTTGATTCCAATGGCGGACTCAGTTGGTTCGGCAATCCGGCGGCTTGGGCTCAACCCTGCGTGCTGGCAGGAACACCGGGTGCCCTGGCGCCAGGAGCAGTCACCAATGGTTGCCTGCCTCTTAATGGCGTGGATGCGCTCGGTGGAGGCATCTCGCCGGTCGAGGGGCCAACCTTTAAGCGGCTGGACTTCTCCGCCTTCAAGGATTTCCGCTTGAGCGAGCGCTTCCGGTTACAGTTCCGCACCGAGTTCTTCAACATTCTCAATCACCCCAACTTCAATGCACCGGGGCTGAGCGGAAACGGTGGCGGCAGCGCGGTCAGCAACTCTCTCAACTTCAACAGCTCGAACTTCGGCGAAATCGGATCGACCCGCGATGCTCCTTACGATCCGCGGCAGATTCAGTTCGCTCTGAAGTTGTACTTCTAAGGCGTGGGTAACTTCTTCCGGCAAGCGCCTCGTCGAGACGCTTGCCGGAGGAACTCTCTTTCAGATCCAACCGATCCCCCCGCCCAAATGCGGTGGTAACATACAAGACCGTGACCATGAGACGCCCGTCGATTTGGTCGGCATTCCTGGTTCTTCTGGCCTTCGCTCCACCGGCGACAGCTGGCAGCCAGCAGGGTCTAAGCCTCGACCGCAAATTCCAGTCGGCAGTAGCCCAATACGAATCCGGCCGCTTCGCCGAGGCCGCAGCGCAACTGGAAACACTTCTTCACGATGCGCCGGAGAGTTTTGAAGTGAATGAGCTCCTGGGATTGGTCTATTCGGCGCAATCGCAGGAAGCCCAAGCCAACCAACACCTCGAGAAAGCAGTGCGCTTAAAGCCGGACTCTGCAGCCGCCAGAACCAACCTGGCCGCGAATCTGGTGCGTATGGGCAAGCTGGAGCTCGCCGAGGTGCAATTCAAGAAGGCGGTCGAGCTGGAGCCTCAAAACTTCGATGCCAACCACAATCTGGGCGAGCTTTATGCCCGGGCGGGCAGGGTTGGCGAGGCTGCGTCCTTTCTCGAGCAGGCTCAGCGCATCAATCCTTCTTCTTACGATAACGGCTACGACTTGTCTCTGGCTTACATCTTGACCGGGCAGCTTACCGATGCCCGGCAATTGGTGCAAGATCTGTTGAAAACCAAGGACACAGCAGAGTTGCACAACCTGATGGGCGAGATTGAAGAGAAGGACGGCAAGTTCGTGCCTGCCGCGAATCAGTATGAAACCGCAGCCCACATGGATCCGAGCGAGAGCAATCTGTTCGACTGGGGCAGCGAACTTCTGATTCATCGCACGCTGGCACCCGCCATCGAAGTGTTCCAGCACGCCGCTGAGCGCTATCCCAAATCGCCCCGGCTGTTGATCGGCCTGGGGATGGCCCTGTACTCGCGCGGGAACTACGACGAGGCAGTCAAATGGCTGCTGCAGGCGGCGGATCTGAGTCCATCCGACCCGAGTGCTTATCTTTTTCTCTCCAAGGCCTACGACAGTTCGCCGGGCCAGGCGGATGAGGTCATCCAGCGCTTCCGCCGTTTTGCGGAACTTCAGCCGCGCAACCCGCGAGCCTCGTATTACTATGCCATGAGTTTGTGGAAGGGAAAGCGGGCGCAGGACCCCGGCCTGGACCTGCAACAAATCGAATCGCTGCTGAAGCAGGCGATTGCGCTCGACCCCAAATTCGGTGAGGCTTACCTGCAGCTGGGGAATCTTTACTCGGACCAGAATAAGTACGCGGAATCTATTCCGGAGTATGAGCGGGCGCTTGCGCTTATCCCGGATCTGGCGGACGTCCACTACCGGCTGGGACAGGCCTATGTTCACACCGGCGACAAAGATCGGGCCCAGCAGCAGTTTCAGGTGTATCAGCAACTCCGGGCAGAGCACCTGGCTGAGGTCGACAAGCAGCGAGCCGACATTCGACAGTTCGTATATTCGTCGAAAGACGGGCCGTCCGCGAAGTGATTTCGCTTGGTGTGTACGGCGAGCGATTTGAAATCGTTTAACACCGGAAGGTAGAAGACCCGCACCTGGATTTGCAATGCCATTTGATTTTTCATCACTGACTGCCAGACGCCGCGCCGCTGCCGCAGTCTCGTCTCCTCGCGAACTGGCCCGGCTGCTGGCCTGCAACCGCCGCGACTTCTTGCGGAACGCCGCAGGACTGGCTTTGGGGAGTGCATTGCTCGGCCCGAGCGCGATGGCTCGAGTGGCGGCGCCCCGTAAGAAGAGAAAAATAGTGGTGATTACATTTGGGGGCGGAGCGCGGGACCAGGAGACGTTTGCGCCGGAAGGGCAGGAGAACATTCCGCACCTGATGCGCGAACTCATCCCGCAGTCGGCTTTCTTTACCCAGGTGGTCAATCGTGGAATCCTGGGCCACTACGTGGCCACCGCCAGCCTGGTCACCGGAGTTTACGAAACGTTTAACAATTTTGCCGCGGTTCCTCCGGATCACCCGACGGTGTTTGAGTATTTCCGCAAAGACCTGAAGCGTCCGAGCTCGGATGCGTGGGTTGTGGCTCCCAGCAACGGGTTCAACCGGATTGGCGAGAGCAACCATCCTCTGTATGGCGGAGGATCGGGCGCAACCGTGATTCTGCCCAAACATCTGTTGACGGCGGCCATGTCGGGCCCCAGCAGCGATTTCGACCACTTGCTGCGCGACAACTATGAGACGCCGTTCTACGCGCCCGAACTCGGAGGCCACGAGTTTGAATTGCAGCAACTGGAGATGATGCTGAAGCTCTCCGTGGATGACTTCAAGGCCCATGCGCGGACGTTGTCGAGTCCGGACGAGCTCTCCGTGTATATCGCCCGTCAGTTGATGCGGCAAGTGGCGCCCAGCCTGTTGTGGATCACCATGCACGATATCGATATCGCTCACGCCGGAGCTTACTCGCTCTACATTGAGGGCATCCGCCGGACCGACCGGCTGTGCGCTGAACTATGGCAGGCGATCCAGACCGAGCCGGAATATGCCGGCAACACCACCCTGTTCATCCTGCCGGATTTTGGCCGGGATTCGGACGACGATTCCGGGGGCAACGGATTTCAGCATCATCGCACCGGCGACGCGCTCTCCCGCACCACCTGGATGATGGCGCTGGGCGCGGGTGTGCGCCCGGGCGTGGTTTTCGACCGCGCCATGGAGTCGACCGACCTGGTGCCGACCATCGGATCGATGCTGGATTTTTCCGCTGCGCTGGCGCAAGGCAAGCCGATACCGGAACTGTTGTAGCGCATATGCTTCCAAGCGATCTCAAACCGGAGCAGTTCAATGGCTATCCGCCAGAGGCCAGAAAGCTGGTCACGGGCTACGTCGTGGCTCTGCAACGGCTTCCCCTGAGCTTCGTCCCGAGCTTGCTGCGAGAAGTCATCGACTACGATTTCAAGTTTCCTCCCGAGCGCAAAGCGATCGAAAAAGAACTTGCGAATCTGAACGCTCTTTCGCCGGAGCAGACAAAAGAATGGTTCCAGGGATTTGCCGAGATCAAGCAATCCCCGAAGCTCGAAAGTGTTGATTGGGTAAACTCACCCGGTCTGTTTGTCGAACAGCTGTCAGCGCACCTCTGGGCCACCCATCAACTGGACGCATTTCGCAAGGCCGCCATGGATTACGCGAGCCGTCTGCAGGCGGTGTCGCCGCCGGAGCCGCCTCGAGTGCACCGGCTTGGAATCGCGATCATCGGGCAGGGCGCGGCACGCACGACGAACCTCTGTTCCGCAAACTGCGCAGTCATGGCGGATATTTCAGCCGCGTCAATCCGGAGAATGGTCTGGAGACTCTGCTGAATGCGGTCGCCGCCCGGGCCAAAGAGCATCCTGCTCCCTACGGTCACTGGTACATCGACGGAGGTCAAGAAGCGGCCCACGATCCTGCGCTTACCTGCGTCTCCTACAATGCTCTGGAACCGGCGCGGGCGGCCCTGTTGCGCAAGATGCACGGAGAAATCGAAAAACCCGGCATGGGACCGGAGGCGCTGCGCACGCTGCTGGCGCAGATGCGTCCCGCGGACCTTGGCGTGGGCAGCGTGGGCGTCGGCAAAGCAAAAGATGAGGTGCTCGATCGCTTTCAGGTCAAGCTGCTGACCGAGGGTTCGGGAACACAGATTTTCAGCACCACCTTCGCCCAGTGGGCGGCGCGCGAGACCCTGCGACGGGCCCAGCCACTCACTTTGCTGGTGCGCTTCGCGCCACGGCAGCGGCAGAAGCCGATGAACGAGTTGCTGTCCGGGACCCGGCCCAATGCCGAGCTCGATCCAGCGGGCTCGCTGGTGGATGCCGACATGGGTTCGTACTACACCTATCTGAACCAGCAGCGGCTGACCGGAGCGGAGAAATCTTCGTTCCTGGTGTGGTTCGAAGGCCAAAATGAAGCGCTTGCGATCGGCCCCGCGATGCCGGGTGGAACTCAATCGTCCAATCCGACCGATCTCAAGCAGTTGCTCACCTGGATGAGCTAGCTGAGCCGTGTGTGGGGCGGACACTCTTGTCCGCCGCTTTTGAAGTTGATTTTCGGCTTGTTGTTAGTTTGCTGCAGATCGAAGAGTCAAAATCAAAAGCGGCGGACAAGAGTGTCCGCCCCACAAACTTACTTCGACAATACTGCGACGCCATACACGGGAAGCTTCACCGAATGTTTCGATCCGCCTTCGAGCACGTCGGTCATGGCTGACGGCAACGAAACTGTTTGCTCAGCCTTCGAAAGATTGACCAGAATGTAGACCGCGCCGTGATCGCCGTAGCGCGGATACACTTCAACCCCGTCCGGAACCGCGCCCAGCGCGGGTTTTACGCCACTGACGTCGGTCATCCATTTCGCCGCGGCAATCATGGCAGGGCCATCGAGCCAGGCACCGATGTAGGTGATCCGCCCTTTGCCGACCTTGCGAGTGATGGCTGCCGGTTTGCCGTCGAGCCAGCCGTTGCTCTTGCCGTAGGTTTCGAGGACTTCGGTGTCTTTGTCGTTCGCACTTAGCAACTCAGCCCACAGCTTGCTTTGTCCCGAGCCGAACTTTCCTTCGATCGCGACTGGATCGATCAGTGCGTAGTATTGCTCAACCCGTCCGCCCAGCAGATCTGCAAGTGGACCCGGTTGGCGTTGCGGCTGCAGGCCGTTGTCTTCATCTTTCATCGCAGAGCGCTGGCCGAGAACCAGATGTCCACCCTGGCGGACATATTCGATAAGATTTTTGGCGGCTGCATCTGAGAGCACGTTCAGTCCCGGAGCGACCACCAGCTTGTATTGGCTCAGGGGAGCGACGGGCTCGACCACGTCAATGGACTGACTGATCGCCCGCAGCGGTCCGTAGTAGCTCACGAGTTCTTCGATCGGGATCGTAGTTCTTGTTGTGGCGCTGCCAATCGATGGCCCAGCGGCTGTCATAGGAATGCAGCATCGCGACTTCAGATTTCACCGACGTTCCCGCCAGCGCCGGACCGGCTTTGGCAAATTCCTGGCCGATCTGCTGCGCTTCCGCATACAACGGCACGGGCGTGCCGTCCGCTCCCAGCAGCGTGCCGTGGTATTCCTCCTGGCCGTTCAAGGCGCTGCGCCATTGCCAGTAGCTCACGACGTCGGCGCCATGTCCGACGGCGTGCCAGGCCATCGCGCGCACCTCTCCTTTGTCGAGAGAGTTGTTGATGGGCGCCCAGTTTACCGAGCCCGGCTGGGTTTCCATGACCCAGAAATTCTTGCCTTTGAATCCGCGCGTCAGGTCGTGGGCGAAGCCGTTCTTGGCGGGGTTGAGATGTCCCTGCCCGACGTAGTCGTCCCAGGCGGCGAGGTCGAGATCTTTTTCGACCACGTAGTGATCGAAGCCGTCATACCATCCCATCGTGTTCGTGGTGATGAACTGTTTGGGATCGGAATTGGCGCGAATCACCTCCAGCTGGTTCTTCTGATAGCTGCGCCAGGTATCGCTGACGAATCGCTTCCAGGCCAGCAACAGGCCGGGATTGCCGTATTGCGTCTGGATCGGAATCTGGTCCCAGGCGAAAATTGTTTCGCTCCAGTAGGAAGTGGTCCAGCGCGTATTCAGATTGTCCAGCGTGCCGTAACGCGCCTTGAGCCATTGCTGGAATTGCGCCTTGGTATCGGGATCGAACGAGATGTCGGAATATTCGTTATCAATTTGCCAGCCCAGCACGTAGGGATTGTGACCGAAACGCTTGGCCAGTTGTTCGGCGATCTTGCGCGCCAGTTCGCGATACTTTGCATTGGCGAAGTTGAACTGCTGCCGATTTCCGTGCTCGAGCGCGGTGGCCTTCTTCATCAACGCGCAGCGTCTCAGGATATTTCTGCGTGAGCCACGCCGGCGGAGCCGCGGTGGGAGTGCCAACCACGGTGTAGATGCCGTGTTTCGAGGCGGCAGTGACGGCCCGGTCCAGCCAGTCGAGATCGTATTGGCCTTCGCTCGGCTCCATGCGGCTCCAGGCAAATTCGCCGACGCGCACCATGTGGATTCCGGCTTGCTGCATCAGGGTGAGATCGGCGTCCCAGCGCGACTCCGGCCACTGTTCCGGATACCAGGCAGTTCCCATCATGATGGGCGGAGGTGGCGGCGTCTGCGCGGAGAGAGTGGTTGCCAGCAGAATGATGGCGGTAAACAACGAACCAGACTGGCGAACTTCAACCGCTGAAACGATCGAACGTTATCCATGGGAAGCTCCTGATTTATGCGAGGGTGAAAGTTCCGGCAGTCTGTTCAGGCCTTGGTTCCACGCCTGCCCAGGAAGAGCATGACCGCGCCAAACAGCAGCATGACAACTCCCCACTCGAGATTGATGTTGATGCCGAGCGAGCGCTCATAGATGGCTTTGTCGCTGAGTTCGCCGAAGACGATCAGCAGCACTCCAAAGATGGAGAACAGGAAACCAATTGGCAGTCGAATGTCGAGTCCCATCTTTTCTCCTATCGGAAAACAATATTCAGCAAAGCGGTGGCCGCCAGCACCACCACCGCCAGCACCACGGGCCGTTGATACCAGCTCAGGCCTTGCTGCGTCGGGCGTTCGGTGAGCGAGTACACCAGGCCCACCAGTTCCTTCTCTTCGTGCGCGCGGGTCATCAGGCTAACCACGATCGTGATCACGAAGCAGGTGGTCCAGGCATAAATAGCGGTCCAGAAATTCTGCGCCATCTCGCTGGGATAAATGTGCATGGTGGCGATCCATCCGCCCTTCACGCCGGGGACGCCGCCCTGCGGCAGGGTCAGACGCGTGGTGGAGCGCGGCCGCCATGGTGCCTCCCAGCAATCCGGTGAAGGCGCCGTGGCCGGTGGTGCGCTTCCAGAACATGCCCAGCAGGAAAGTCGCGAACAGCGGGGCATTCACGAAGGCGAACACCAGTTGCAGCATGTCCATGATGTTGTTGAATCGCGTCGCCATGTAGGCCGTCGCCACGGACAGCGCGATGCCGAAGATGGTGGCCATGCGGCCCATCCAGAGATAGTGCTCATCGCTGGCTTTCTTGTTGATGTACGACTGGTAGATGTCGTACGTCCACACCGTATTGAATGCGGTCACGTTTCCCGCCATGCCGGACATGAAACTGGCCAGCAGCGCGGTGAGACCGAGGCCGAGAATTCCAGTCGGGAAGTAATGCAAGAGCATGTTGGGAGTGGCCAGGTCGTAGTCGAGTTCGACCGCTCCGTCTTTGTCGCGGATGGGCTGGCCTGAGGCGTCCATCTTGGCCGGGATCAATCCTCGGCCCTCGGCCTGGCCCTGGATAGTGGTGTTGCCGCCCGCCAGATGTGCCAGATTCTGCGTGGGCAGAGCAATCGCAATCAATCCCGGCAGAATTACCAGGAAAGGGAAAAGCATTTTGGGGAAGGCCGCGATGAGCGGTGTACAGCGGGCGGAATTCATCGAGTTGGCCGCCATGGCGCGCTGGATGACGAGAAAATCCGTGCACCAGTATCCAAACGACAACACGAAGCCCAGCCCAAACGTCAGGCCGAACCACTCCACGCCCAGGCGATTGGTGTGGGCATTGCTCATGCCGAGCCAGGAATGAGTGTAACTGGGATCGAGATTGGCTTTCAGGCCTTGCCATCCGCCGATATTCTTCAAGCCCAGCCAGACCAGCGGCAGGAATCCGGCGACGATCAGAAAAAACTGCACCACCTCGTTGTAGATCGCGCTGGTCAGCCCGCCGAGCAGGATGTATCCCAAAACCACGAGCGCCGAAATCACCAGCGAGAAATGAAAGATCCAGGCCTGGGGCAGTCCCAGCCAGGCAAAAGGCGAGTCGAAGATGTGCAGAATCTGGATCAGCTTCGCCATGGCATACATCGAAATGCCGGAGGAGAACAGGGTCATGATGGCGAAAGAAACGGCGTTCAGTCCGCGAGTCTTCTCATCAAAACGCAGCCGCAGATATTCGGGCACGGAGCGCGCCCGCGAGCCGTAGTAGAACGGCATCATGAACACGCCGACGAAGACCATGGCCGGAATCGCGCCGATCCAGTAAAAATGGCTGGTGGCGATCCCGTACTTCGCGCCGGAAGCGCCCATGCCGATCACTTCCTGCGCGCCCAGATTCGCGGAAAGGAAGGCCAGGCCGGCAACCCATGCGGGAATGGAGCGTCCGGCGAGAAAGAAGTCCGTGCTGGTCTTCACGTAGCGCTTGAGCACCGCGCCGATGCCGAGCACGAAGACGAAATACACGATCATGATGGTCCAATCGATGGTCCTCAACATGAATAGTTCTCCTTCGTGAGTCGGCTGATCTGGACTGAAAGCCCGTTATTTCTGGCGAGCGGTGTAAACGATTGCAGGCTTGCTGCAACTTTGTCAATCTGATTTGCCTGCCCGGTTCTCGCCATGGTCATCCTGAGCGGAGCTCGCCCGTTCGCTCGCGAACGGACAGGCAGAGTCGAAGGACCCCTACCGTTGGCAAATTGCCGGTCTCTCTTTGCATTGGTCATTCGAGTGCCGGGATCCGAGGTCTTTAACGCACGTGGTTCTTATAGGGGTCCTTGCGACTGCTCCTCCGCTCAGGATGACAAGCGTTATGGTTTGTCGCTCAGTGATTTCAAATGTGCCGCTGCGCTTTCCGGAGTGATGTCGCGCTGGGGCATTCCCAGCATTTCGAATCCCACCATGAATTTTCGAATGGTCGCAGAACGCAGAAGCGGCGGATAGAAGTGCGCGTGGAAATGCCACTCATGATGCGGCTTGCCGTCCGTGGGCGATTGATGAAAGCCCATGGAGTAAGGGAATGGGACATCAAAAACCTTGTCGTAGGTTGACGTCACCTGCTGCAGCAGCTGGGCCAGCTGAACGACTTCCGCCTCCGTAAATTCAGGGAACGATCCCAGATGGCGACGGCTGCAAACCAGAATTTCGAACGGCCAGACTGCCCAGAAGGGTACCAGGGCGACGAAACCCTCGTTCTGGCAGACCACGCGAACCTGCTGCCGGTCCTCCAGATGGACGTAATCACACAGTAAACACGTGTTATGTCTTTCGACGTAACCGGTCTGGCCGGCCAATTCCTTTCCCGGGATGTCCGGAATCGAATGGGTGGCCCAGATCTGGCAGTGGGGATGGGGATTGCTGGCTCCCATCATGGAGCCGCGATTTTCGAAGATTTGCACGTGGTTGATCTGCGGCATCTGGGCCAGTTCCTGGAATTGAGCGGTCCAGGTACGGATCACACTTTCGATCTCTTTCGGCGACATGGTCGCCAGGGTAAGGTCGTGGCGCGGAGAGAAGCAGATTACCCGGCAAAGGCCGGGTTCGCCTTCCGCGACCAGCAATCCGCGGTTTTCGATGTCGATACGGTCGTCGCGAACCCCAGGTTTGAGCGCCGCAAAGTCATTGTCGAAAACGAACGTGCCGGTGTAGCGCGGATTGAGTACCCCGCCCGCCCGGGGATTTCCCGGGCAAAGGTAGCAGGTGGGGTCGTATTCGGGCTCGCGTTTGGCTGCAATTTTCTCGACCTGCCCCTGCCACGGCCGGCCGGCGCGGTGAGGGGAAACCAGCACCCACTCGTTGGTGAGGGGGTTTAATCTGCGATGTGGATCTTCAGTAAGCTTCAATAACGTGCCTCCGCCCCTTGGGTTACAATGTACGCGAAAGCCTTACAAGTACGAGACCCTGTTAAACAAGATGTTAATTTGACAGAAGATTTCTAGCCGCCTATTGTGGCATGCTGTAAGCGATTACATATGCGTATTTTATACTCCTAACCCGGATATCGCGTCCTATGTTTGGTTTGGTTCACATGACCGCTCAAGCCATATGAAGTCGGCAGAATTGGCTCAACATTTTGAGGACCTGTTCGGGTCGGAACCCCGTGTTTTTTCCGCCCCGGGCCGGGTCAATTTGCTGGGCGAACATACCGACTACAACGACGGCTTCGTAATGCCCTGCGCCATCGGTTTTTCCACCCGGGTGGCTATTTCTCCGCGGCCGGACCGCAAACTGGTCATACGGTCAGAGAATTTTTCAGAGCAGCTTGAATTCGATCTGGAGAACCTGCCCAGCCGGGGCAAAGGCGTTTGGTCAGACTACGTTCTGGGTATTGCGGTCATGCTCCGCGAGATCGGGCACCCGACGCCGGGCGCCAGCTTGCTGGTTCGAGGTGAAGTGCCGATCGGTGCCGGGCTTAGTTCCTCGGCTGCCATCGAAGTCGCCAGTGCCCTCGCCCTGATGAGCCTCAATGGCACACGGCTTTCGCTGCCTGAAGTCGCAAAGCTATGCCAAAGAGCGGAGAACGTATTTATCGGCGCCCGGGTCGGCATCATGGACCAATTCGTCTCTTGTCTGGGCAGGGCCGGCCACGCGCTGCTGCTGGATTGCCGCTCGCTCGAGTTCAAGTTGATCCCCATTCCAGAAAATATTCGCCTGGTGATCTGCAACACCATGGTGAAGCACGATCATGCCAGCGGCGCCTACAATCGCCGCCGCGAAGAGTGCGATGAAGGGGTCAGGATCCTGACGCGCTGGTATCCCAAAACGCGTGCCCTGCGGGATATTTCGCTGCAGCAGCTCGAGCAGCATGCCAGTGAGATTCCCGCCACAGTCTACAAACGCTGCCTGCACGTGGTGACCGAAAACCAGCGCGTGCTGGAAGGCGCCAAATACCTGGCCGAGGGCGATGTGGGTAAGTTCGGAACATTGATGCGGGAATCGCACAGCAGCCTGCGCGATCTTTTTGAAGTAAGTTGCCGGGAACTGGACGTCATGGTCGAGATCGCAGAGTCGCTGGACGGCTACTGCGGCGGCCGAATGACGGGCGGGGGCTTCGGCGGATGCACGGTCAACCTGGTGAAGGCCGCCGTCGCGTCGAGCTTCGCCGCGCAGATCTCCGAACGATATCAAGATGCAACCGGGATCAAGCCCGATGTTTACGTGTGCTCCGCCGCCAATGGCGCGAGCACGGATTTGAACGGACAAGGTTAGGACTCTGATGTGGGCGCGAGCGGAGCGCCGGTTCTGCCGAGCGCGGGTAACTGTATGAGCCGCGGAGCGGCGTAAGAATGTAGCCCAGGGCGCCAGCCCTGGGTAATCAGCGGCAGACGACGCAGCCCTGAAAGGGCGGAAGAGTCGCGGGCGTCCAAAAAGCCCGCTGATGCGCACTGCTCATCCGCTTATAGGGGTCCTTCGACTCCACAAACCGATTCGCAAGCGAATCGGTTTCTTCCGCTCAGGATGACAGGTTTTGGCAGACATTTGGCTAGATGGCGCGGGTCGAACCTCGCATCACCAGGTGAGTCGGAATCGAATAGTCCTGATGCGGGCTTTCCTCTTTACGGATGAGCGCTTCGAGCGCGGCGAAAGCGGTCACCGCCAGTTGGGTTCTCGACAGGATCACGGTGGTCAGCGGCGGCTGGGTGAGATGCGCGAACGAAATATCGTCGAATCCTATCAGCGATATGTCTTCGGGAACTCGCAACCCGGCCTGAAGAATCGCACCCAGCGCCCCAATCGCGGTCAAATCATTTGACGTGATCACGGCAGTAGGACGCTGCGGCATCTTCAGCAAAGCTCTCATGGCCATGGTCCCCCCTTCCATCCGGTGGTCGCCCTTCTCGATCATGGACTTGTCGGAAAACCCCCGCGACTTAAGCCCGGAAAGATAAGCATCGCGGCGGATGCGGGCCGATTCCAGATTCATGGGGCCTGCGATAAAAGCAATTCGCCGATGATTGAGCGCGAACAGATGCTGCAGGGCTTCGTGGATGCCCTGGGCGTAGTCGATACGAATGTTGGCGCTGTGAGGGCCGGTTTTACCGGTGTCCATGAAAACGGTCGGGATGTTACGGCGGGTCAGTTCGGTGACCAGGGCGGGATCAGCTTCGGAGGTCATGATGGCCACGCCGTCCACTTTGCGTTCGACCATGCGGCGAATGCATCCCGCCATGCGTTTCGGATTGTAATCCGTGTTTCCGATGATGACTTCCTGGCCGCGCTCCACCGCCTGATCCTCGAAACTTTTCACCAGCTCAGGAAAAAAAGGATTGGTGATATCGGAGATGATGAGACCCAGCATCCGGCTTCTTCCCGAAACCAGGGTGCGGGCATGGGTATTGGGATAAAAGTTCAGCTCTTCGATGGCCTTACGCACACGCGCCGCCGTGCCGGGGCGCACTTTTTCGGAATCGTTGATGGTGCGCGAGACCGTGGCGGTTGAGACTTTTGCTCTTTTGGCGACTTCTTTAATGTTCATGCAAGTCCACGAGGGGAGGCCTTGAGGAGAACTCCATTCTAGCAATGATTGCAGGGCGAAGGAATGGCGGGGCGCGGGTCAGGGTCTTCTTGGGACTCTATCGGATTGTATTGTAAGCGTTTACAGAAATACCTCGATGTTAGATAATGCAGCTCTCAATCCGCCCTTGCGGCTGACGATTACAGGGGAATCATGGACCGACACGACATGGATCCACCCAACATGGATCGACATAACATGGACCGACGCAAATTCCTGAAGACCACTGGCACCTTCATCGCGGGCGCGACCGTTGTCCGCTCCGCGCTGGCCAATGCCGCGACCGAACCGGCGGCCGTCCAGGGACGTCTGATTCTGCCGCTGAATCGAAACTGGCGATTCAGCCGCACGGTCGTGGAAGGGGCGCATGCCCGCGATTTCGACGACTCCAGCTACGAGCGCGTCGTGATTCCTCACACCAACGTCCGGCTGCCGTGGCACAGCTTTGACGAAAAGAGTTATGAATTCGTCTCCAGCTACCGCCGCCGGTTCAAGCTTCCGCCGGAGGCGCGAGGCCACCGCGTCTTTGTGGACTTCGAAGGTGCCATGACCGCCTCCACGGTGTGGATCAACGGCCAGCGCCTGGGAGAGTACAAGGGCGGGTACACGCCTTTCTCGTTTGACCTTACGCCGCACCTCGATTTCGACGGTGAGAACGTGCTGGCGGTTGACCTTGATTCCAGCGAGCGTCCTGACATTCCGCCCTTCGGCTATCAGATTGACTACCTGACCTTCGGCGGCATTTACCGCGAAGTTTCGCTTCGCATTGTCCCGGCGACATTTATCGAGAACGTGTTTGCCAAGACGAAGGACGTGCTGACCGACCACCCCAGCCTCGATGTGGACTGCTACATTCAGCACTCGGAGGCGACGCGAGAGCCACTGACTCTCGAAGTCAGTCTGCGCGAGGGTGATCGCGTACTCGCCAAGGGCACGCAACGAGTTCCGCCCACTCAAGCTGCCGCCGAGCCAGTTGCGCACACCGTCCACGTGGACAATCTCGGTTCCATAAAATTGTGGGATCTGTCACACCCCCATCTCTACACGGTGCAGGTCCGCCTGCTGCGCGGGACGCAGGCGGTGGATGAGGTCTCGCGCACCATCGGCTTCCGGGAAGCGCAATTCACCGACCACGGTTTCGAACTCAACGGCAAAGTGATCAAGCTGCGCGGACTGGACCGCCATCAGACGTTCCCTTTTGTCGGCCAGGCGATGCCGGGCCGCGCGCAACGCCGGGACGCGATCATCCTGCGCAACAAACTCAAATGCAATATCGTGCGGACTTCACACTATCCGCAGTCGCGCCACTTTCTCGATGCCTGCGACCAGATTGGATTGCTGGTGCTCGAGGAAATTCCCGGCTGGCAGCATATCGGGGACGAGCCATGGAAGCTGATCTCCATTGACAACGTGAGCCGCATGATTCGCCGCGACTGGAACCATCCGTCCGTCATTCTGTGGGGCGTGCGCATCAACGAGTCGAAAGACGATCATGACTTCTACGTCCGCACCAACGCGCTGGCCCACAAGTTGGACCCGACGCGTCAAACCGGCGGCATCCGCTACTTTCAGGAATCGGAATTTCTCGAAGATGTTTTCACCATGAACGACTTCGGTTTTCCGCTGAAGCCGCCCAATCACCCGCGCTATCTGAACACCGAGTTTGTCGGACACACCTATCCCACGAAAACCATTGACCAGGTGGAACGGCTCACCGAGCACACGATGCGGCACGCTCACATCCACGACCAGTTGGCCTCCAACCCGCAATATGCCGGAGGCATTGGCTGGTGCGCCTTCGACTACAACACCCACGGAGATTTTGGCTCCGGCGATCGCATCTGCTATCACGGCGTTACCGACATGTTCCGCGAACCCAAGCCGGCCGCCGGTTTCTACAAGTCGCAGTGCGATCCCGCGGAAGAGGTTGTCCTCGAGCCGGCGTTTCATTGGGCGCGGGGCGACGCGTCCATCGGATTTTCGAAGGCAGTCATCTGCTCCAACTGCGACCACATAAAGCTCTACATTGCGGACGAGCTGGTCGCGGATGTGGAGCCTGACCGGAAAACTTTCCAGCATCTTCAATACGCGCCATTCATTGTGGAGCTGGGCGAGCTCTTTCACAAATGGGGCGACCTGCGTCTCGAGGGCTACATTCAAGGCAAACAAGTGATCGTCAAGAAGTACTCCGGCAAAGGCATTGATCAGAAATTCACGCTCTTGCCCGACGACACGAGTCTCTTTGCCGACGGAGCCGATACGACTCGCGTGGTTCTTCGCGTCACCGATGAATTCGATGCCATCCGGCCATTTGCCAACGACGCCATCAAGTTTGAGCTGGAAGGTCCGGCGGAAATTATCGGGGACAATCCGTTTTCCGTGGTGGGTGGAACCGGTGCGATCTGGATTCGAGCCAAGGAGCAGCCCGGAACTGTGCGGCTGACCGCGACGCATCCCGTGTTGGGCAAGCAAATCGTCGAATTTCAAATTGCCGCCGCTGTCCCGGAAGCCGTCTGAGGATTTGCGTCATCCTGAATGGCCTTCAGGTCGTGAAGGATCTGGCGTGCAGCGGCAGGAACGTTGTTCCGCTCAACGCCCCCGAAGAACCTCGACCCGTTAAGATCCACGCCAGATCCTTCACCCGGCTGAAGCCGGGCTCAGGATGACGCCGGTTTCGCTGGGTACCGGATCACTCTGGGCAGCTATTTCGCCTTGAGACGAAAGAATGTTCATCTCTCCATCTCGCATTTGAGACGGTGGCCCGTTTGTGGTTAAAATACGCGCTATCTCGCTCCGGGGGTGCGCCATGAAGATTGGTTTCTCCCTGCCTAACATCGGGCCGATCGGCACCGCGGACGCCATCACGAAAGTCGCGCAACGCGCTGAGGCTCTCGGATACAGCAGCTTGTGGACGATCGAACGCTTACTGTACCCACTCAAGCTGCAGAGACCCTATCCCGGCACGCCGGACGGACACCTGCCTGAAATTTACAAGCAAGTGCTTGATCCGCTCGACGCTCTCACTTACGTCGCTGCTCAGACCAAAAAGATCAAGCTGGGCACCAGCGTGCTCGACATGCCCTACCACAACCCCGTCGTACTGGCTCGCCGGCTGACCACCCTCGACGTCCTTTCCAACGGCCGGCTGCTGCGTGGGGTTGGGTCTTGGCTGGAACAAAGACGAGATGGACGCAACCGGCGCTGACATGACCAAACGTGGCGCCCTGGCGGATGAATTTCTGCCGTTGCTCAAAGCCATCTGGACCGAAAATCCAGTCGAATTTCACGGAAAGTTCTTCAACGTGCCCAAGTCTTACATCAATCTCAAGCCCGTGCAGAAACCGCATCCTCCGATTTACCTGGGAGCGTTTGTTCCAGCGGCGCTTAAGCGCCTGGCAAAGCTGGCTGACGGATGGAATCCGGTTTTTCTCCCCGTGCCCGTCATGGCAGAGATGTTCGGCAGCATAAAGCAGATGGCCAAGGAAGCCGGACGCGACCCGTCCGCTATTGCCATGGTGGTTCATGCCGTACTGGAGATCACCGAAAAACCGTTGGGCAAGGACCGGGCGATATTCTCTGGTTCGCTCGAACAGATCAGCGAGGATGTCAGGGGCTGCGCCAAAATCGGGGCCGACGAAGTCTTCTTTGATCCGGCGTTTGCTCCCGGAGGGCAGTCGCTCGATCGCTGGCTGTCTCTGCTGGAACAACTGCAGGGAATGATGACTGTAAATTAGTCGCGACTTGGTGGCTGCGGCTCTAGATCTTGCCCCATGCGGTGATGCGCACTGGAGTAATGCGCAAGACGGGAGCATCATCGGCGAGCATATCCGCGTCATATTGCGGATACTTCGCTCTCAAGCTCTGAATAGCCCGCTTGCGTTCCGCTGAGGCCAGAAACCAGCTCTGCTTCTCCTCGTACGAGCACGTACCAGAGACGTGTCCAGTCTTCGTCGTATTCATCGACCAGCAATGCCACCTGCGGCGTTTCTTTAATATTCTTCAATCGCGCTAACCGGCTCGGAGCCACCCGCTTCGGCTTGTGATCTATTGCGGAATAGAAAACCGATCCGTCACAGACAAAGCAGATGGGAACAGCGTGTGGCCTTCGTTCGGCGTCCAGCGTGGCCAGCCGTGCGACCCGCCCAGTTTCCAGTTTCGCGCGAATCCCTGGCGAGATCAGCGGAAGTTTGTTGGCCATGGCGTCAATCGATTCTAGCTTTCCTGGGCTTCATGCGCTTATTTAGGGAACCTATCTTTTATGCCCGCGCTTCGCCGGACAGACGAGAGCGTCCGCCCCTGCTTAGTTGATGTCATTGGCCGGCTATATCTTCTGCCGGAGCAAATCCTCGACGTCGCCGATTTTCTCACCCAACAAATTCAGCTTGCGGGACAGGCCCTGAATCTCCGACTCGGCGCGGCGGTTGACGTCGTAATCGAGTTCGCCGCGAAGGCGGTCTTTTGTGTCCTGCCGGTTCTGGCTCATCATGATGACCGGCGCCTGGATGGCGGCGAGCATGGAGAGGAACAGGTTGAGCAGGATGAAGGGATAGGGGTCCCATGCTTGTCCCCTCAGGACGACGTTGATCGCGGTGTAACCGATGATGGTCGCGGCAAACGTGATGATGAATGTCCACGATCCGCCAAAGCCGGCGACCCGGTCGGCGATGCGTTCGCCGAAGCTCATGTCTTCCTCGATCATGTCGTTAGGATTGCGGCTGGCGCGGACCTGCACCAGTTGCTGCGAAGCGTGAAACTGGCGGCCCAGCACGGTCAACATGTCCATTCCGGCGTGAGGTTTGCGTTCCAGAAGAGTGGCGATATCGTGCCGGTCCACTTCCAGGCAAACACTTTCTTCAACCGCGATGGCCTCGGTCTGATGCGGGGTCTGGTCGAGCATGGAGGCGAAACCGAAAAACTCGCCCTCCGCCGGCTGGTCCACCAGGACTTCCTGCTGGTCTTCATCCACGGTCGTGACCCGCACCACGCCGGAGACCAGGACGTAGGCTCGTCCGCCCGGATCGCCGATCTTCCAGATGCGCTGGCGCTGAGTAAAGTTTCTGACTTCGACCTGCGCCGCCAAAACGGCAGTCTCTTCGTCGTCAAGCAGAGCAAACAGGGGAACACGTCGCAATATCTCTGGGCTGCACGCCATCGATCACCTCGTTCAGTAGAGTGGACCGGGGCCGATCCGTTCAGAAGGATGGCATAAAGGGCGAAAGGCAACAACTGGCGGGATGAATTCCGAAGGTCATGAACCACGAAGGGCACGAAGCATCTCTTAAGGCTTTAATTAAGGCCTCAATCCGGACCCATCACTCCTTGTCATTCCGAAGCCGGTTTTATCGGCGAGGAATCTGCTGGTTGCCGGCGGCGAAGTAGCAGATTCCTCGCGCGAGAGTACGCGCTTCGGAATGGCAAGTTCCTGGGGGATGTCGAATGGTTTGCAGCTACTTTTGTTCGAACGCGCGGGAGTGAAACTCCATGACCTCGCCCATGTGGGACAGGAAATACGTCAGGCTGTGATCGCCGGGATACGAGTGATACTCGTGCTTCACGCCTTCCGCCTGGAGTTGCTGGTGCAGGGCGGCGGCGCCGTCTTCAAAACCGAAGTCATCCTGCTGGCCGCAATTAAAGTAGATTGCCAGATTCTTCAGACCCGATTGATTTTTTCGGGCCAGAACGAAAACGCTGTTTTCCTGCCAGTGCGGCACGTTGATGGGTTCGCCGAAGGCGGGTCCCATCAATCGGCCCAACGGGCTGCCGGAGTGTCCGGCGGCTGAGAGTTCCTGTGGAGTTTGCGTGATCAGCGCAGCGCTCTGGGCGCTGACCGCGGAAAACAATTCGGGATGGGCGAAGGCGAAACGCAGCGCTCCGTACCCTCCCATGGAAACGCCGGTGATGGCCCGCCCTTTTCGTCCCGGGCGGACGCGATATTTGCTTTCGATGTACGGGATGAATTCCTGCAGAAAGAAATCGCTGTAGCGGAAAGAATCGCCGGGCGAGTTGACGTAGAAACTGCGCTTGCCTTCCGGCGCCACCACCAGAAAGTCGTCGATCTTGTGCTGGCGGCGAAGATCTTCGATCACGCTCCATCCGCCCGTGCTGAATAGCGTCTGCTCGTTTTGGCCAAGACCGTGCAGAAAGTAAAGCACGGGATAACGTCGAGGCGTAGATTCCTTGGCGTCATAGCCAGGAGGTAGTTGCACACAGTAGTGAACCGCCTGCTTGAGAATGCGGCTGTTGATGACGTTGCAGTCGGTACGGCTTTGCGCTCTCGCCGCCAGCGGAGACAATGTGAGCAGCACAAACCAGAGCCGGCAAGATCGAAGCATGGATTTCAGTTTACTCGTAGCGCAGCGCCTGTACGGGATCGAGACGGGCCGCGCGTGCAGCCGGGTACAACCCTGAAACCAGGCTGACGATGAACGCAAAAACGATGGCCGCGCCCACCAGCCACCACGGCACCGACCAGAAACTTTCGGGCGGAAGCGCCTGGCGCTTCAGATAGATATTTGTCCCCAGGTTGATGATGTGGCCGATGGTCCAGCCCAGCGCCACTCCCACCACTCCGCCCAGCAAGCCCATGGCGCCGGCCTCGGCGAAGAAGAGTTTCTTGACGTCGCCGTCGCTGGCGCCGATGGCTTTCATGATCCCGATTTCGCGGCGCCGCTCCAGGATGGCCATCACCAGCGTGTTCACGATGCCGATCGAAGCCACGGCCAGCGCCAGGCTGCCGAAAATTCCGAGGAAGAGATCGAGCACGGCAAAGAATTGCCGCAGGCTGCGAGTGGCGTCGAGAATGGAAAACGTGTTGAACCCCAATTTCTTGATGGCCTGCTCGACCGCTTCAACCTGCTTGGGATTCTTTACGCGCACGCTGATCGTCGAATAGCTGGGCTGTTTGCTGAAGCCGCGCATGCTGTCGCGCACGTCGGAAGGCTGCATGACGCGCAGATCCTGGGCCAGTTTCAGAGGCAGGAACACCCGCGCCCGGGCCGCGCCGCGCATGCTGTCCGGATCCAGATCGGAGATGCCGACAATTTTCAGTTTCTGCTCGCGCGAGATGACGGAATAGGCCGCGTCAGAAGACTGCAATGGGACCGGGTCGCCGAGCGCCGGATTTTGCGGCAGTCTTCTCCCGAGGATGATGGCGCCGAGACCCGCTGCGCATAGCGCATGGTCAGTTCCTGCCCCAACAGCGGCTTGGCCAATTCATTGACCGGGACATCGTCTTCCTGGCCGGGCGGTGGCGTCTTGCCCAGCAACTCCATGGCGAACGATTTTTGCAGAATGACCTCAGGCGCAGTTTCAGAAGAGAAAAAGCTGCCGGGAATTCCCGCGAAAGCGTCGTTCGACCGGGCCGAGTCCGGAATGCCGGAGACCATGGTCAGGTGCGGCTTGTCCTGATAGCTGAGTTCAGTGATGAAGCGGATGTCGGGATAAGCTTCCAGCACGTCGGGCAGGCGTTCGATCTCCTGGCGGGCGGGTTCATCCAGAGTGCGGCTTTCGGCGGCGGAAGCGGTGCTTCGTTGTTCGTCGTCGCGACTAAAGCCGCGCAGGTCGCGGCGCGAAGTTACGACCACAGTATCGAAAAGACCTGACTTGGCCAGATGCCGCGTGGCCAATTTTTGCAGGCCGATGCCGAGCGACAAGCATGGCAACCAGCGAGGCCACTCCGACCGAGATGCCAATCGTAGTCAGCGAATTGCGCAGCGATGACTCGCGCAGGTTACGCAGGGCGAGTTCGGAAAGATCGTAAGTTTTCATCGGCGTTCGTCGATACTACTTTTCATCATTCGGACGATCGTCAACCAGTTTGCCGTCGGCCAGAAAGATCATGCGCCGGGCATAGCGTTCGGCCAGGGCGCGTTCGTGGGTCACCATCACGATCGTCATTCCCAGAGACTGATTGAACTCGCGGATAAAATTCATGATCTCGGTGCCGGTGCGGCTGTCGAGATTGCCGGTGGGTTCGTCGGCCAGCAGAAGCTTCGGCTGATTGATCAAAGCGCGCGCCAGCGCTGCCCGTTGCTGCTCGCCGCCCGAAAGTTCGCTGGGACGGTGGGTCATGCGCGAGCCCAGTCCGACGCGTTCCAGCGCTTGCCGGGTAAGCGTCTGGCGCTGGCCGCGGTCGACTTCGGCAAAACGCAGCGGCAGGTCAACATTCTCGGCCAGGGTCATCCGTGAAACCAGATTGAACGATTGAAAGACCATTCCGACCGTGCGCAGGCGATGTTTGGCCAATTCTTCGCGGGAGAGTTGAGCCAGGTCGCGGTCTTCGACGATCACCGCTCCCGAAGTTGGCCGGTCGAGGCCGGCGATCAGGTTCAGCAGCGAAGACTTGCCCGATCCCGAACTGCCGAGCAGGGCGACGAATTCTCCGGGTTGAATTTGAAGCGAGACGCCGTCCACGGCGCGGATCAGGGCGTCGCCCATCTGGTAGTGGCGGCAGAGGTCGACGATGCGGATCGCGGGAGCGCCGTTCGGGCTATTTGATTGATTGGGGTTGAGGGTCATTTAGGGGGTGGTTTATCTCTGCGTACTCTGTGTCCTCTGTGGTTCAAGCTTTGAATGTTGGAACCGCTCGAAACACAAGGTCCCTCCACTGCGCTCGCTGCGCTTCGCTCCGGTCGGGATGACAGAGTTCGTATTAGCGAACCTCTCCTCTTATTAGACGCAAAGCATCGGCCGAACTTACGTCGCGATCGCCATTTTTTGTGGGGACGCCATCTTCGGCCGGTGTAGCAGCATCTCCCTCGCCGGGAGCCAGAAACAGATTGTTCTGCAGGCCTTGTTGTTTGGTGTAGAGATCGAAATAGCGGCCCTGCAAGGCGTACAGTTCGTCGTGCGTGCCGCGTTCGACGATCTGGCCCTGCTCGACCACCAGAATCTGGTCGGCGCGCCGGATGGTGGAGAGCCGATGCGCGATCACGAACGTCGTGCGGCCCTGCATCAGATACGAAAGTCCGTGCTGGATCATCTCCTCGGATTCGGAATCGAGGCTGGAGGTGGCTTCGTCGAGAATCAGGATGCGCGGCTCGGCCAGGATGGCGCGGGCAATCGAAATTCTCTGGCGCTGTCCTCCGGAAAGTTTCACGCCGCGTTCGCCGACGATGGTGTCGTATTTCTCCGGAAAGCTTTCGGCAAACTCGTCCACCCGGGCAATGTGGCAGGCCCGCATGATTTCTTCCTCGCTGGACTGGGGACGGGAAAAAGCCACGTTCTCGCGAATACTGCCGTCGAACAGGAACGATTCCTGCAGCACCACGCCCAGGCGCGTGCGATACGAATCGAGGCGGACGGTGCTGAGATCAACTCCGTCGACCAATACCCGGCCTTCTGTAGGAACATAAAACGCCGAAATCAGTCCGATGATCGTTGACTTGCCTGACCCTGAGGAACCTACCAGCGCGGTCACGGTTCCCGGGTCAGCCTGGAAACTGACGTCGTGCAGAACCGTGCGGCTGCCATCGTAGCTGAAGTTGACGTGGTCGAATTCCACTTTGCCGTAAATGTCTTCAAGCGTGACGGTCCGCTTGGGATCCTGATCCTCGGGCCGCTCATGCAGAATTTCCTGGGTGCGTTCGAGACCGGCGAGAGCTTCCGTAATCTGAGTTCCGATGTTGACGATCTGAACGATGGGAGCGACCAGAAATCCCAGAAAAAGCGTGTAGGTAAAGAAGCTGCCGATGGTCAGCGTGCCCGCCATGATCTGGTGCGCGCCCATATACATGATGATCGAGCCGACCACGCCCATGAGCAGGCTGGCGGAAAGGCTCATGACCGATGTGGCGGTCAGGGTCTTCATGACGTTGTCCAGCAGGCGACGCACGCCGCCGGCGAAGACAGCTTCTTCGCGTTCTTCCGCGTGATATCCCTTGATCACGCGCACTCCGCCCAGGGACTCCGCCAGACGTCCTGTCACTTCGGCGTTGATCTTTCCCCGCTGGCGGAAAATAGGACGAATCGTGGTGAACGCCTTGTTCAGCGCGATGGCGAAGCAAAGCAGAAAACTGAATGCCAGCAGGGTCATGATCGGGCTGATGCGGAAGAGCACGACCATCGCGATGCCGGAAGTGAGCAGTCCGCCGACCAGGTCGACCAGTCCCGTTCCCAGCAGGTTCCGCACGCCTTCGACGTCGGTCATGATGCGCGAGACCAGCGTGCCGGTCTTGTTCGAATCGTAGAACGCGACCGGAAGATGCGAGATGTGCGCCTGCACCTTTTGACGAAGTTCCGCGATCAGGCGCTGCGCGGCTTTCGACAACAACTGGGTCAGCGCGAAGGACGTGATTCCCTGAATGATGGTGGCCGACAAAACCACCAGAACCAGGCGCCGCAATAATTCGACGTGATGTTTGGCGATGACGCTGTCAATCAGGAACTTGGTGGAGTAGGGAAGCACCAGTCCCGAGACCCGGTTGATGACCATCAACAGGAAGCCCAGGGCCAGCAGGCCGCGGCGGGGGCGCATCAGTTCCCACACGGCGGGAAGGACGGTCCGCAGGCGCTGGGCGGTCATTGCAGGCTTGGGCTGGGCTGGAGAAGAGGGGCTCACTCCTCTGTTTAGACTTCGGCGGGCGCCCGAAGGGTTCATTTTCCCCGGCGCGCCGAAAGTCCCGGAGAATGAAAAAGCGCGGCTCAAAGCCGCGCTTCCCATGTCATTGAATCGAAGATTGTCCGGCTACTCTTCCAGGTGTGAATCTCCCGGAAGTGCCATTTGTGCGGCCGCGGCTGCGAAATCTTCTTCCGAGAGTTCAAAAGAATCGGATCCGGTTGCCGGTTTCTCCAACTTTCGCTGGACCTTGCGCTCAGCTTTTTCTTTCTGTTTTTCCTGCCGTGAGCGCTCTTTCTGACGCTTGGTGAAGCTGGAACGGCCTCGACCAGACATAGACACCTCCAAGGGACATTTTTTTGGCAGATCGGTGTTCGTGAAACTCTGCAATGCACTATTAAGTGTTGCTCCTTACCAGCGCGGCTCTCGAGGCTGACGCGCATGGCCCTGATAATCGTCACGCCCACCACCCCCACCACCGGAACGTCCACCACCACCGGGGCGTCCACCACCGCCACCCGGACGTCCGCCACCGCCGCCGCGGGGAGGGCCGCCGCGATCGGTCTTGGGACGGGCTTCGTTAATGTTCAACGCGCGCCCACCCAGTTCCTTGCCATTGAGCGCGGCAATTGCTTTCTCCGCTTCGGCGGAATCGGTCATTTCGACGAACGCAAAGCCGCGCGAACGGCCGGTGTCGCGATCGGTCACGATGCTGACTTGCTCGATGGCCCCGTGGGGTTCGAACAGCGCCCGCAACTCTGCTTCAGTGGTGCTGTGGGGGATGTTGCCAACAAACAGCTTCTTCATATTGTTCCTCTTGCTGCAGGCTTAAAGTGTAACTCAAATTCAGGATGCGGGTTTTTCGGCAGCGACGCGGGGCTTCTTGCTGACTTCCTGCGGGGTGACCTTGAGTCCGGCCGCCTGGAGCAGTTCGCGGGTGCGCAGTCGGCGGCGTTCATTCTGCTTCCGTTCGCGGTGATATCTGGCCTTGTCTCCGTTGAATTGCGACATCGCTGCGCTCCTCCATGAACTTTAGATCAGGACTCTAATCACGAGCCTGCACTCGTGGGCGTAACTTCACGAGCATGCAGTCCGAGGTTTCCCTGCCGGGCTGGTCAAACACAACTAGTAGCGCTACTGCCTGCGGTCAAGGGCTGGACTAAGTTGCGCCTACAGGGAAGCAGCTTTCTCAATCGCGAAGGCGCAGGGTGGTTTTTTCGATGTGTCTTCGTGGTTAAGGAACTTCTGATCCTTAAGATTATACCTGCTGGATGTGGAAGTGAAAGAAAATACTGAAAGAGCGGGATTTGCGAGTCCTCAAGCCACGAACCACGTGGGGACAGTGTCGTTTCTAGCCGCGAAGCGGCGCAAAGAATAGAGCCCACGGCGTAAGCCGTGGGTAAACGTTCAGCAACAACCCAGCCCCGAAGGGGCGGAAGAAACGGACGACGTATGAGCCCGGCGCCGTCGCGCAAAACACATCTCTCGCCCCTTTGGGGCTCGGCTGAATCCGGCTTCGACCCACGGCTTGCGCCGTGGGCTCTATTCTTGCGCCGCTTCGCGGCTAGAAACGGCGCTGTCCTTAGTCACGAGCTTCGTGGGGACGTAAAGGCTGAGGCGGTTACAGTTACCGAGGAGTTTGTCGCCGGGGTACGGATGACCATTTTATCCACCTAAATCCGGACTTTTCTGCTAAACTGAAAGTGCGTTTGATTAGAATCGGTTGTTGAGCAGCTTCTTGCATACCAGCTTGAACCGCCCTTAGTACCTCCGATCTCACAGCGTAAATCGATTGAAAAGGAAACAGTAACAAAATGGCAGAACAAGGAACAGTAAAGTGGTTTAACGACGCCAAAGGCTACGGCTTTATCAGCCGTCAGAGTGGCGAAGATGTATTTGTGCACTTCTCGGCTATCCAGGCAGGCGGCTTCCGCAGCTTGCAGGAGGGTCAGAGTGTGGAGTTCGATGTGACCAAGGGGCCAAAGGGCTGGCAAGCTGAGAACGTCCGTCCGCTGTAAGCAGAGCGGAAACTCTAGATAAAAAGAAGGCGTGCCCGTAGCGGGAACCACCCTCCGGGCACGTTCTCCGACCACCCAAACGCAGGTTTTCCCACCAGCCAGAAGCGGGGTGTCTCTGACACGCGACGAAACGAAAGCTTCATACGCCATCATCCGCCATAACATCCGGACTTACGAGTCTGGTGGGGTGGTGCTGGTAGTCAAAGGCAAAGAGAACGCCGAAGTCAGAGTCAAACACTTCGAAACCGGACAGAGTTCGGAAGATCGTCACGCGGGCTGGCGCTACTTTGTAGAGAAATCCGACCTAAAGGCCGGAATGGACCCAGTCGAGGCGACCAACCTCCGGCAGATGAAACTGGAAATTAGAGAATCACAGGCGCAACCGGACCCCATGTCCGTCGCCAACCCTCCGCGGCAAAACTAATACCACAAAATTTAGATTTAGTGCCGGCCATGTAGGCCCGGACGCCCTTGTCCGGGTGGGACGAGGGCGTCCGCCCCTCCGCAGTAGTGCTAGTGGCGGCGTTCGGTCTCCCGCAAAACGACCGCGAAGCTGCGGCCGCCGAAGCTGAAGCCCTGCGAGATCGTTCCCCTCACCCCAACCTTGGCGCCGTTGCCGGGCACGCCGTATCTCTGGCTGTAAACCCAGATCTGACCGGTCCCGTCGTCCACCTGATAGACCCCGGTGCCGAGAGCTCCGAACGAATTGCTCACTCGTCCACCGATCGCAACTTCCCGGCCAGCGTAGCGTCCCGGATCACGAAGGATCCTCTCGATACTGGTGCGTGTCGGACACGCGGCCAGAAGCATCGTTCCTGCGACGAGGAGCAGTGCGAGTGACAGCCTGCTAAACAGTCTGTCCAAGTGAACCTCCGGAGACCACAAAAGTTTTGAAACTTCCAATCCAGCAGAAGCTCCTACTATGATGCAGGTTGAAATTCTATTGATGGCCGCGATTTTCCAGAGTATATTCTGGCAGCGGTTTTACGCACGAATTCGCAGTCCAAATTTCGCAGTTCAGGGGAGCGCCGGCCGTGGCGCTCCCTTCGCTTTTTAAGGTTCGCTTAACATTTGTCTTTTCAGTCTTTCATCGGGGAGGCACCCATGCCTGAAACGCCACAAGAGTACACGCAACGCATGCTCAATCACAGCCAGGGGAAGGACCCGGTGCGCCTGCAGCAGGCCGCTCCCAGGAAATTCGCCGCTCTCACCAAGGGTCTCAGCAAGAAACAACTGTCGCGGCGACCGGCGCCGGGGAAGTGGTCGATCAGTGAAATCCTCGCCCACATGGCGGACGCGGAACTGGTCATCGGCTATCGCATACGCCTGATTCTGGCGTCGAATGGCACGGTCATTCAGGCCTTTAATCAGGACGCCTGGGCAGAGACGTTCGGCTATAGCCGCCGCGACACTAAGGTATCGCTGGAAACGTTTCGCATGCTCCGCGAAAACAATTTGCGGCTTCTGAGTTCCGTGCCTAAGCAGGCATGGAAGAATTATGGCGAGCACGCAGAGCGCGGCAAAGAGACGGTTGACCACATTGTAAAATTGATTGCTGGCCACGATCTGAACCACTTGCAGCAGGTGGAGAGGATCGCCAAGCAAAACCCATAACGCGCTACTCTATCCAGACAGGGCACCCGGAGCGTTTTTCAATGCTGAGATTTTTGTAATCCTTGCGCCCGGGTCAAGCCTTGCTGCGCTTCCGCGCTTTCCGGCTGCAATAGCAGCGCCGCCTCAAACTGGTCTTCGGCATTCTTCGCCTCTTTGAGGCCGAGGTACACCTCGCCCAGCAGGAGCCGGGCGGGGAACTGTCCGGGAATGAGTTTGAGGCTGGCTTCGAGAGCGTCGCGGGCGCCGGCGAAGTCCCCGATCTTTTCCCGGGCCTGACCTTCATAGAAGGCGGCGTTCGCATCTCCGCCTTCTCTCGCCTGCTTCAGATGTCCAGCGGCCCAGGCGTAGTCTCCGGCGTGGAGCTCCAGTTCGCCCAGTTGTCGTAAGGCTGTGAGGGATTTGGGATCCAGTTGGAGAACTTTTTCCAGCGCCTGCCGTGCCTGGTCGGTGCGATTGTCATCCGACGCGATCATCGCGCTGTGTAAAAGGTTCTGCTCTTCGATCTTGTCCTTGGGATCGGGCAGTTGCGAGGTCCCAGGGGCGTTGGCGGAAACTCCTGCGCCCTGATAACCCAAGGCTTTGAGGGCGTCGCTCGAACCCTGAGAACTCTGTGTTTCTGCCCCAGCAGGCGTTGCAGGCGCTTTGGCCTTGATCTCAGCCAGCATTCCGCGGAATTTCTGCACTGTCAGATCCGACGGCTGGTAGCGGTTTGCCGACTCTGCGGGGTCGGCGTGCAGATCGTACAACTCCGGCCGAGGCGCTTCGATGAACTTAAACCCGTCGCCACGGACTGATCGCAATGGCGCCCAGCCGAAGCGCAGCGGATAGTCCGTCTCGCCAAGGGCCGTTCGGTCTTTTCCTTCACTCCCTTCGATATATGGCTTCAACGACGCGCCATCCAGGCTCGGCGGCGGCGGGATACCCAGCCAATCAACGACCGTGGGCAGAATATCCGTGGTTCGAACCTGGGCTTGGACCACTTGGTCGGGATGACCCTGAGCCGGAAGCTTGACCGGCGTTTTCATGATCAGAGGAACATGAATGGTCGAGTCATAAAGAAAAATTCCGTGCGTGTCTTCGTGATGCTCACCCAGACCTTCGCCATGATCTCCGACCACGACAATGAGCGCGTTGTCGTAGCGGCCGTTCTTCTTTAGATAGCCAATAAACCCGCCCAAAACGGAATCGGCGTAAGCGATCTCACCGTCGTACAGACGGTCCTTGTAAGTTTGCGAGTAAGGCAGAGGCGGCTCGTAGGGATCGTGGGGATCGTACAGATGAATCCATACGAAATGCGAGCCCGCGGGATGCGCTGTCATCCAAGTCTCCGCGTGCTGCACAACGTCTTCACCGCGGCGTTCTACTCGTCCCCAGCGGGACTTGGTCTGGGAGTGTTCCGGAAAGTTGTCGTAAAAATCGAATCCGCGATCGAGGCCTGGAGCGAGGGTCTTGCTATCGAGGATGACCGCGCCAATGAAGGCCGCAGTGTGGTATCCCTTCCCCTTCAGCAGCTCCGCCAGGGTGGGATGTGCCGGAGCCAAGGGCACGGCAAAATCAGTCACGCCATGCGAGCTGGGCAACAGGCCGGTCAGGATCGTGGTATGCGAGGTATTCGTGATCGGGCTGGGAGTGAATGCCTGGGAGAAGCGAATGCCGTCTTTTGCCAGTCCATCGAGTGCGGGAGTCTGGATATTTTCGTAGCCATAACAATGGACGTGGTCGGCGCGAAGAGTATCAATGGTGATCAGGTAGACGTCCGGCTGGGAAGCTCTCTTTTGCGCCTGTCCTGTCCCGAAAGAGGCAGTCACCAAACAGCAAACAGCCAATTTCCAAACAGCCTTCACGAGTTTCAGACTAGCACAGGCTGTAGCCGGCGTACGCAGGGGAAACTTTTAAGCGCTATCTACTAAAGCCCTGCCCGTTCTAGAATCTTCTGCGATGAAAAAGTGCTTGGGAATACTTCTCTTTATCATTCTGGGCGGGTTTCTGTTTGCCGCCGACCAGTCAAGGTTCGAGCCACTGCCGGTTCCGGTGTCCAACAATGCTGTCGCCAGCGTAAAGAGTCGCGGATCTTTGCTCGTCTACTCGATGATGGGCATGGGGCCCAAGAAAACATGGGATGCGATCTCCAACTCCGGCTACATGCTCGACTCCGAGGCCGATACCGGCAAATGGGCTGAGGTGCGTGCGGTTCCGGGGACGGTAGGGCGTCTCGCGGCCACGGCAGTCGGCGCCCGTGAACATATTTTCTTGTTTGGCGGCTATGTCGTAGACGCACAGGGCGGGGAAACTACCCTGCGCGACGTCAACGCGTATGAGCCGCTTACCGATCGCTGGTTCCGCGCTGAAGACATGCCGGTAGCAGTGGACGATTCGGTCGGAGGACTCTATCGCGAGCGTTATATCTATCTCGTGGGCGGCTGGTCGAAGACGGACGCGGTGCGCGATGTCCAGGTCTACGATTCGGAGAAGAATACCTGGGCACAAGCCACGCCGATCCCCGGAACGCCCGTGTTCGGGCACGCCGGCGCCGTGGTAGGCGACACTATTGTGTATATAGACGGCGCATACAAGAACCCGGCCGGAGGCCAGCCGAAGTACATCGCTTCCGACGAATGCTGGATGGGCAAGATCGACCGCCATGATCGCCTGAAAATTCAGTGGACAAAATTGCCCAGTCATCCCGGAACGGCGCGCTACCGCATCGCGGCGGGCGGTTCGGAGAAGGACCAGAAGATTTATTTCTCCGGCGGCAGCGACAATCCCTACAACTACAACGGCATCGGATACAACGGGGTTCCTTCGGAGCCGTCCCCGGTGACTTTTGCCTTCAACGTACGCACCGGCAAGTGGGAAACCATCAACGAGCATACCCCCCAGCCCACCATGGACCATCGCGGACTAGTAGTCCTGCCGGAAGGATTGGTGATTGTGGGAGGGATGGAAAAGGGGCAGCAGGTGACCTCCCGGGTGGCGATTCTCCCGAAGGCAGCGAAGGCAAAATAGCAGCACGGCTGCTAGTTGAGTGGTAGCGGATCTGGGGTGGGAAGATTTTGTTGCCCTCCGGAAAACCTACAGGCAGCGGATGGCGGAAAGAGCAGTACCATGAAAAACTATGTTCGAGGCGTACTCGGCGGCATTTTAGCGCTCCTGGCAGCGTTCGGCTGGACGATAACTGTAGCTTTTGCGATCGCCATGAAATACAGCGGCAATGACCAAGCGTATGGACTCGACGTTGTCAGAATCAATGGTCCCATCCTCTGGGTCGTTTTGCTCCTGATCTTCACCGTCGGCTTTTACCTTGGATTCCGCAAGGTTTACTAACCGAGTCCCAAAGTAGCGCACGACTCTTAACTGGGTAGTGGGTCAGTTGGAAATCGTTAAAGACTAAGGGACACGTCCCTAGATAAGACACCAGTCCCTCAGGCTCCAAGGACATTTCTTGCACCGTGGAGCGGCCCTCCAGGTCGCGTTTTTCGACGCTGTCCACGAACGGCGCTTAGGCCCGGTGGCGCCACAGGGGCTGGAAGCCCAAACTACCTTCAGTTGTTCCCAATTGACAGGGAGCCGGTCGAAGAGTAATTCTTGGTTTGAACAGGTTAACGTTCCATGAAGCGTTGGCAATTTTCAATCCTGATTTTCGAATTGGCGTTGTTCGCCGTCATCCTGGTCCTGCCCCAGGTGGCATTGCCCGACTTTACCTTTCATGACGGAACAGCCCCTTTGGCGGCGCATTCGCGCCTGTGTGACCGAGGCCCTGCCACTGCCATTGCGGTTACACCCCAGATTCTCCCTGTTGGACCAATCGCCCGCGTGGGCAGCGACACTACCGATGTCCTCGCCCCTCCGGCGGTTCATTCCCGCCTTTCACAGTTGTGCGTCCTGATCTGTTAGTCCTTCCGGCGCGCTAGCTCACCCTGTCAAATTCTTAAAAAGATTGCTCCGCGAGGGGCGTGCCTGCCATTTTTGGGGGTCCGCGGAGCTTCGGAGGAAGGCGGCGGTGCCGGAGTCAGGCCGGCAGCGGAGGCTTGGACACATGTGCCGCCGCCCGCTCCGAAATTTCTTGGTCTGCTGTTTGAATGTCTCGGGAAGCACGAGCGGGTCGCTCAATCCCACATCCGGGCCTATTGTCCTCGGGCCAGTACCAGGGTTATGTCGTCAGGTTGTTCGTTGGCGCCGATCCAGTCGGCGACGGCGCCGGTCACGATCTCACTGATCCGGGCCAGGGGCTGGTCCCGATGCTCCCAAACCAGATCAATCAACCGCTGTTCGCCGAATTCGCCGAAATCATTTTCCGGCTCGGTGACACCATCGCTGTAAGCCACGAACAGCTCTCCCTGCCGCAAGGCCACCGACGCTTCCGGATAAGTTCGATGGGCGAAAAGGCCAACCACCGTGCCTCCCTGCTCTAGCCTGCGTACCGATCCGTCTTTGCCCAGGATGATGGGCGGTAGGTGACCGCCGTTGCTGTAAGTGAGCTTGCGTTCGTGGCCGTCGTATATGCCTAGAAAAAGCGTGGCGTATTTTTCGGTCGGAGTGCTCTGGTAAAGCTGATGATTAAGGAGCGAAAGCATCGCGCCGGCTGACGTCTCGGCGCCGCTCATGCCGGAGGCCAGGAGAACATGGGAACCCGCCGCTGCGCCAGCTGCCACGGGCTGTCGCAAACTGGGCATGCTTTCCATGCTGTAGGCACGGACGGCGGAGTGGATGGTAGCCATCAGCAGCGCCGCCGAAATTCCCTTTCCGCTGACGTCGCCGACGGCCAGGATGAGCCTGTCGGAATTCAGCGTCAGAAAATCATAGTAGTCTCCGCTCACAGTTCGGGCGGGACGGCAGAAGCCGAAGACTTCGAGCGACGCCAATTGCGAGATGTGCTGCGGGTAGAGCTGAGTCTGCACTTCCTGAGCGATGGTCAATTCGTTCTGTAGGCGCTCCTTCTCCTTTTGCTCCTCGATCAGGTTCTCGATGGACGCGGTCATGGAGTTGAACGAGTTGGCCAGGGTAGCCAGCTGATCGTGAGACTGCACTGAAATGCGATGGCTGAAATCTCCGCGATTGATGTGTTCGGTGGCGTTGTAGAGTTGGGCCACGGCTCCGGTCACGGTGCGCGTGAGGCGGGTTCCAATCCATAGCGCCAGCAGTTCGATGATGGCAAAAACCACCGCTGCGAAGAACAGCGTGTACTCCACGCCGGTCGCGAAGTCACCCAGTGCAGCGAACAGACGCGTATAAAGCACCGAAGGCCGGGTCTGGACGCGGAGAACCGCGCCGGCTTTCTGCTGCTCGCCGGTCGCCCAGTCCACCACGGGAAGGGGGGTCCCGAAGGTGATCTCACTATCGAATGCGTTGTCCGCGGGAGACAAAGTGCCGGCGGTGAAGGCGGGGCGGAGCTCTTCCTTTCCGCTGTCCACGCTCACGCCGTTCCTGCCGGTTCGAAGGGCGAGTTCCTGTTTGTCCGGCGAGTCCAACGCGATCAGCGGGGCCGAGGTGGGCGCCGGAATCACCCCTCCTTTCGAGTCGAAGCCGGATGCGTACAGCGTGATCTCGCCCAGATCCTGCGCCAGCTTCTCCAGCAGGTTTCGATCGAGTGCTTCACTCGAGACCACCGAAAGTTTTTGACCACCGGTGCCGAGCTCGGTGCCAGCTCGCAAATACAACTGACCCTGGTCGCGAACGATAGCTCCGAATCCAGTGGTTAGGAAAGACGGAAGCGCGAACGGGGTCTTCCCCGGAGCGGCTGGGTTGCACACAGCGAGAGCGGTCCCACCTTTCCAGGCGCAAATCTGGCGGGACGCCCACGCCCGATCGCTCCGCTTCAATCCTTCCAATGACTCGGCAACCGCCGGCTGCCCGTGTTCCAGGCGCGCCGCCAGTTCATGGGTGATGGCTGCGTTCACCGATTGCAGGCTGTGCAGCCGCGAATCCAGTTCGGAAGTGACCACGAAGTTCGCGAATTGGCCGGCGAACAAATAAATGGTGATGAATGCCATCGCGACCAGCAGAACCACCGGGATCACGCCGATGAATACATAAGTCACGATCAGGCGATTGCGCAGCCGCCAGAGCAGGCGAGCTTTGAGCCAGCGGTAGGCGAGAATAGCGAGCAGAACGATGGCGAGAGCGCTGAGAATTCCGACCCATCCGCTGAGGGCCTGACCGTAGGAAACTCTTAGAACAGCGAAAAGCCTTTGCAGGGCGAAGAGAAGCAGGTCCAGTCCCAGCAGATAACAGGCGGCGCGGGCCAGCCGGGTGCGAGGAAACACACCCATGGCCAGAAGCCGAAAACGCAGTGTGCGGAGGGACAGGTCCATGGGCAAACAGATTATAGATCGGACGCCAGACTTCAGACCTTGGACGTCAGGCGTCGGACCTCGGGCGCGTGGGATCAGGGATAAGCAGAGATCCGAGGCCTGACGCCCGACGCCCGATTTCAAATCTCCGGGTAGAAATCGAAGAACGCTTCCAGGCTGGTCTTTAACTGCTTCTCAATCTCGTCCTTACTGCCTTCGAGGACGTGCATGGTGACGTGGGCCTCGCGTCCATTTTTGAGCTTGAGGGTCGCATCGCCGACTTCAGCGACCTCGTCCGACGGCAGCAACCGCATGCCATAAACCAGGGTCAGGTTTGCCATGGGCTTGATTTTAAGCCTTATCCAGGTCTCGGGCATCAGAACTCAGATGGAATTGTCATCCTGAGCGGAGTCGATGCTTCGCTTCGCGAAGCAGCGACGCAGTCGAAGGACCCCTATAGCTGAATCAAAAGCTGGCGTTGTTGGTGTAGCCCCGCCGGCCGCGTCGAAAATCTCCCAAACCGAACAGTGATTGCGAACGGTAGGGGTCCTTCGACTCCGCACGGCGTTTCGCGAGCGAAACGCCGTGCTCCGCTCAGGATGACACCGGTGTGTGGGTCGCGGCGAAATGCTACAGTTAAAGAGTCAATGTCTTCCCCCGAATCCCGCTTCGTCAAGGCTTGCCGTGCGCTTCCGGTTGATCGGACCCCGGTCCGGTTTATGCGCCAAGCGGGCCGCTACATGCCGGAATACCGGGCGGTCCGCGAACAATTCTCGCTCATTGAAATATGCAAGCGGCCCGAAGTAGCGGCCGAGGTGACAATCACCGCCGCTGAAGCCCTGGGCGTGGATGCGGCCATCATTTTCGCCGATCTGTTGCTTCCGCTCGAAGTCATGGGGTTGCCGTTTCATTTCTCTCCCGGCGAAGGCCCGGTGATCGAGAAACCGGTCCGCGACCAGGGAGACATTTCGCGTTTGCGCACCGACCGAGCTGCCGACCTGGGGTATGTTTCCGAGGCCGTCCGGCTGGTGTGTAAACACTTCGGACCACGTTTGCCGGTGATTGGTTTCTGCGGAGCGCCGTTTACGTTGGCCAGCTACATGATCGAGGGCGGCAGTTCGCGCAACTACGTGAACGCCAAGAAAATGATGTACTCCTCGCCTGCGGCCTGGGATGAGCTTTTGGGCAAACTGGTCGCGGTGGTCGCGGAATACGCGACGGAGCAAGTGCGCGCAGGTGCGGACGTGATCCAGGTATTCGATAGTTGGGTTGGGTGTCTCAGCGTGGACGACTACCGCCGTTACGTTCTGCCGCGCACCACCGAACTTGTGAATTCGTTGCAGAAGACCGCGGTGCCGATCATTTATTTCGGCACGGACAGCGCCACGCTTTTGTCTTCGATGAAAGAAACTGGCGCTGAAGTGATCGGCCTGGACTGGCGGATTCCGCTGGATGTGGGTTGGAAAGCGGTCGGGTCCGGAGCGGTGCAGGGGAACCTGGATCCGGTGCTGCTTTTTGCCGGCTGGAAGGAAATTGAGAACAGCGCGGCGGAGATCATGAAGCGCGCCGGCGGACGGACTGGGCATATTTTCAATCTGGGGCACGGCATTTTGCCGGAGACCCCGGTGGAAAACGTCAAGGCCCTGGCGAAGTTCGTGCAGGAATATTGAAGTGGCGTGGGTGAACGGCTTTGGCCTACGCTGAACTCGGCGTAACGCAGGCGAGGCGCCAGCGACCACGGGAACGGAGTTGTTAGGTTTGGCTACTGATCAACGAAATGCGGTTTTGCTTTTGGCTCATGGCAGTCCCGATTCTGTGGATGAAATCCCGCAATTTCTGGACCAGATTACCCGTGGCCGGCCTGTCCCACAGGAAGTGATTGAAGAAGTGAAGCATCGTTACGGGCTGATCGGGCGGTCTCCACTGACAGTGCTCACGCTTCGGCAGGGCGAATTACTGGCGGAAGAACTGAAGTTGCCGGTGTACGTCGGCATGCGAAACTGGAAACCGTTTATCAAGGATACGATTGCCACCATGAAATCGGACGGCGTCGCCCGCGCCGTCGTTATTTGTCTGGCCCCCCAAAATTCGCGCACCAGCGTGGGGCTGTATCGTGCAGCCCTGAATGTCGAAGGCGGCGTGCCTTTTGACGTCGAGTTCGTCGAGTCATGGCACGATCATCCTCTTCTGATCGCGGCCTTCGCCGAAAAGTTTCGCGCGGGATGGGAGCGTGCCTGCGCTGAAATGTCAGCGCGCGTGCCCGTCATATTTACCGCGCACAGCGTTCCTCAACGCACTATTACCGAGGGCGATCCCTATGAAACTCAGACCAAGGACACCGCCGGATTGGTGGCGCAGCAGGCGGGTCTCGAGCCGGATGACTGGAAGTTTGCTTTCCAGAGCCAGGGGATGTCGGGCGGAGCATGGCTTGGGCCGACGGTCGAAAGCACGATTCTGGAATTAAAGGAAAAAGGTCATCGCGCAGTGTTCGTACAGCCCATCGGATTTCTTTGAGCCCGCTCACTCCCTCGTTATATTTCCCTCAACCCTCCTCCACTATCCAATCACCTTCCCTTAATGGGATATTAATCCAACGCCATTTAGCTACATCGAGCCCCTCCACAATGTGAGTCAGTGAAACGAAGGATATCTCTAATATGAGGGAGCAACTCCAGCGCTTCCTCATCCGTAAAAGATTGATGTTCAGATCCAAATAAACTAGTAAGATAGACGGCAATATCATTGACATCATTCTTCTTTCTGTCCACTTCATCTTTCTCCTGAGGTCGGGTAAAATGAAGGATCCTCTGTTGCAAGAGAAGTCGTGGAAGCAAAACTGGGACATTAGACCCTGTTGGCACCCCAGCTGGTTGAATATATCGATACGACCATGTTGGTTCGGGGTCATTGTGACTCCAGGGTGTCCCGTCCGGACGGGTTTCTGCGACAAGATCTGGGAAGTGATAGACATTATTGACGCAATCCACGAAATTGACCGCAACACCAACATTTCCATGAGTAACAACGATATGCCCCTGACAATTTGGTCGGGTATACTCCAGAACGTTGGGATTATTTTTGAAGAGTTCGTCGATAACCTGTCTCACCTCGTACTCGCTGTTGATGAAAAGTCGTGGCGCTATGAGAATATCTAGGGATTTTGTAAGACGATTGCCCCCAAAAATTAGAGCCGAGAAACCTCCGATGATGGCAAACTCGATGTTAAAGCGGCGGGCAGCGTCATTGAACTTGGACGCTGCAAGAACAAGATCTTGATCGCTGGGCTGAAGGATCTGAGTAAATACTCTTTTTTCTGAAGGATTTAAATTCACGACAGGAGTTTGGACTGCATATGGCGGTGATTTTTGCACACCATTTTCAACGACATGTGCAGATTGTACAACTTGAGCACCTCCGTCTTTCGAAACCGTCTGATGCACAAGGGGATAGTTTTTCGGCACTCCGTTTTCAATGGAAACCATTGCTCTCTGCCCATCGGATGTCTGAAGTTGCACAGTATTAATCACGCCATTGCGATCAGTTATCCCGATCGAGCAGTCGCTCTTGTCATGACGACTTTTGGAGTTCCCCATAGGAATACCGCTTGCTCTCGCTTCGACCTATTTGGTATCGTTCCGCAAAGCGGTGAGAGCAACGAGAATGTACCTTTTGCGAAACCGATGCGATATTGCGAAAAGGCCTTCAACTTGACGAAGCCGAGTCAATCGATTCTCTACGCAAGTTGATGCTTTTCTAGATTGACGTTGAAGGAATATAGGAAGTCACACAGTATTTGGAGAGTAATGCGATGGAGAAGAGGAGTTGCGAAGGAGAGTCCCGTTTCGCATTAGGTACCGTCTAATTTCTATTACATTAAGGAAGCCAAAATTTAAGTCATGTGTTGTTGCACAGACTGTTGATTGGTTGCTGTTAGACTGTCGGCTTTTTCATGGTGAAGCCCAGTAATTTACGGAATGAGTGGGTGCGACGGTATAGTATATCTGAGAGGGCGGCTATTGCTCACCTTAACAATCGACCGAGGCGCTCCCACTGCAATAGATACACAATTAAATCCCGCGGGTTCCGAATTTTTAATTGTAAGAACTGTACATACTATAATCCGTGGCCACAGCAAAAACGCTTCCGCAAGGTGCGCACAGTTCGCCAGCTTCGGCACTGCATATAATTTATCCATTGTACTGTTTGCTATTTTCAGATGTCGGTGCGTGATACCTTCGCCAAGCTCCGCATTAATATTAAAGTGTGAACTTCCGATTGATCTGATCAAAGTCCCCTCTATTCATAGCATTCCAGCTGCCTAACTATAGGATCCCGCAAAAGTAGGGTAGTTTTGCGCATACCGGTATGCGCAATTTTCAGTTTATCCCGGGAATTAAATTTAAGTCCCCGATATATCAATTTTTTCAAAAGTACCTACTTTTGCGCATACCGGTATGCACAGCCAGCCACCATATATTAACGGAAGAGGATCGAGCGGCGCATACAAAACAACCCTGCGCATACAAAAGTACCCTCCACCCCCACACCCCCCACGTTAGAATAGACTAGAGAGCCACGCTTAGACCAACCACATATATAAAAAATTTTCATCCACCGATTTTAATCGATTTGAAATCAGAATGACCCCTACATTACTCATATGTACCACATGCAATAATACTTTCAGAAGTCGTCATGAATTGAATTATCATGTCAGACATGAGCATCAATCATCGGTCAAGATTAAATATCAAAATGGCGATATGACTGAAGTCAAAAGAATGGAAGATAATACATTCAAATGTAAGTGTGGAAAAAGTTTCAAACATCCAAATTCAATACAGCGACATGCGAAGATTTGTAATGAGGAATCAGGGGAGCTAGAAGAGAATGAAGATGAGATTGTATTGATGGATATCGATGATTCTCACACGTCGGAATCCATGAGCATCGAAGACAGGATGATATCGACTGATTGTTTTGGTATACGAATTTCTCATGAAAAGACTGATTGTAGAGGACGAAGAACTTCGTAAAATCGAATGTATCATCAATGAAAAGCTGAAATGGATCGTTTGTACTCGCTGCGACAGAGGGATGCCGTCGGAATATGTTCAAGCACATTTGTGGAATAAGCACGGTATCGACTGCTCGGATGATACATTGAATACTATCACCACCAGACATGAATTGATGACATTAGAATCACTCAGAGCTTGGAAAAAGAACACGGTGGCATTGGAAGCAGCTATCAGCGGAATCGCGATGGAAACGGGGCACAAATGCATTGAATGCGGACATTGCACTCCGATTTGGGGTTCGATGACGGATCATTTCGTGAAAAAACATGACGGCAAAGAAGCGAAGGAGAATACGGAAGCAGGTATTCGAATGCAGGCATCATTCGGAGGTGAATTGAAGAAGTGGTTCGAAATCATCGACAGTAGCGCGATGGAGGTGGATGAGGAAAATGAATCGGCGTGGGAGGCAGTTAGGTGAAAAATAGTAGTGGGTTAGAAATCCATTATATATTTTGTATAAAATATGGGGATAGAAATAAGATTAGGGTTTTATAAGTAATTTTTCACGCTGGTTTCGGTGAAATTTCGATTGCGTTAAAGGTCATGGAGATTCTTCTGTGATTTCGAAAAAGTGCCGATCATCAGGGAAGCACAAAAGCGTACTGGCCACCGTGATTTAGGTCGGAGCAAGCAGGACTCATATTTCATTGCAATGCTGAAATATAGTTTTTGGTCATGAGACCTACTTCGGTGGCCTGGAAGAGGTCGCTATTTCGCTTTTATGACTCATCCGGCAGTGCGCACACTATGACCACCGGCTGGTCTTCTCTCCATTGGTCGCTATTCGTATCGGTATTACAAATCACGTCGTTCTGGAATATTCGGTCTCTGAGCTATATAACAAAGTCGAGGGGTTGGAGGACGGCGGGTGGGACATTGCAAGATCAGAGGGAGTGAGGTAACATATGAAGTACATAAGAGATAGAAAAATCATAACATAAATGATAGGAATAATACAGGAACAATAGTTATACATCATCGACCATCATGAGTTGCATTTTCAACGTCTCTCATTCGTTTTTCCAGCAGCGCGACGACGTCCTTGTGCCCCTGCCGCCAATTGCAACCCCGTCGCTCGATTTTTGTCCGTCGCGGCGATCGAAGCTTCGTCCATCCTGTCCACGAGCCACTCGACCACGTCCAACCGGCCCCTAACTATAGGATCCCGCCAAAGTAGGGTACTTTGGCGGATGTTGACATCCGGACCGACCACGTAATATTAGAAGAGAACCGTGCACCGGCGTCCAAAGTACCCTCCCACCTTTACATAGCCGCGCTTTGACCCGCCACACATATTAAAAATTTTCACCCTTAAAAATTTTCACCCACACGCCGCGCCCTCCTGCTTGCTCCACAACACGTGCGACTGGCCGTTGCGGTAGCCGGTCCACACCAGGTGCAGCGCGCCGGATTTGTCCGCAATCAGGCGATGAAAAATATTCGGATGATCGCCGCTAGTCAGCTTGGCGCGCGCTCCCCACTCGCGGCCGTCGAAGCTTCGCGCGTAGAGGTCCCAGTCTTCTTTGGTACGCTCCGACCAGACCACCCAGATGCGGCCCTGCGAGTCCTCGCCGACGGCGGTGTGAAAGATGTCGGCCTTATCGACGGTCAGTCTGACCGGCTGCGCCCAGCCGCCGGCAGTGGAGTGGCTCACATAAATCTGATCGCCCAGATCCTTGTAGGATTGCCAGGCCACCCAGACCGCACCATTGCGCGCCACGGCCAGCGACGGGTAATCGTCCTGACCTTCGACCGCCCGGAGACCGAGTGGGGAGTTGGCGTTTGCTGCGCCACCACGTCGCCGTCCCGGAACGAAAGCGCGTGTCCTCCAGCAAGATCGCGCAGGCGGATGTCGAAGATACCTTGCGCCGTCGTGACATGGGCCGTGGCTGTGGCAGGCGCGTCCACGGTGATCGTCACGCCTGCCGGTACCAGTGCGGAACCTGCCCCTGCGCGGTGAGCGCACGCGGCTGATCGGGCTGCGTTCGAAGCCGCTTCGCTTGATGGTCAGCTTCCATTTGCCGCCGCTTTGCACGGCGTCTCCGCCGAAGAAGCGCCACGGCGCGACATGCTCACCACCTTGCCGTCGCTGAGGGAGACCGAGCCGGAGTAGTCCAGGCCGCGCTCCTGCAGCGCTCCGAAAACGATGCGGAAGCTGGTCTGGCCGGCGGGCGGCGGGCCGGTTTGCAGGGGGCCGACTGGATCCAGTTTCGACCGATGAGGATGGCGGCGGCTACGGCGGTGAGCAGCGTAAATGTTCTCTTCATGGCAGAACTCAATCATATTCAACCGTAGGGCAGAGGATTGTACCACAATTGTAAAAAATTGTTAACTTGCCAGCTTGCCCATAGTCAACACATGGCTTTTGTGCTTACAATCTGTGGGATTACGTTGGTACTTGCATTTCCTCCGCCCCCCGCGTCAGGAGGTTAGTCATGTCACGCTTCCGAATTGTACGAGGCCTCGCCGCCGTGTTGATTTCCGCCGGCGCCCTATATCCTCAGGGCGAGCTCGCTACGGTGACAGGAGAAGTCACCGATGCCGCCTCAGGCATAATGTCGGGCGTAACCATCACCGTCCGCAACGTCGATACGAATATCAAGCGCAGCATCGAGACTAACGCCGAGGGCTATTTCACAATTACCAGTCTCACGCCGGGCGCGTATGAGCTGACCGCGGAGAAGCAGGGATTCCGCGCGCACCATGAAACGGGAATCATCCTGGCAACCGGCCAGGAGTTGAGAATTCCCATCAAGATGAGCGTCGGCGCGGTGAGCGAATCGGTGAGCGTGACCGCCGAAGTGGCGCCCTTGAACACTGAGAACGGGATGATCAAAGGCGCGGTGATCACCCAGTCCGAAGTCAACGACATGCCTTTGAACGGGCGCGATTTCACGGAGCTGGCGCTTTTCGTGCCCGGCGTGGTGACGTCCGCCGCGGGTGGAGCCGGGGCAATGGCCATCAACGGCGCTCGCGCTGACACGGAACAGCACCTCCGCCCGGTTGATGTAGCCGGGCTTGTCCTTCATCGTCCAGCGGACCCACCCGTAGCAGGTGCCCCAGATGCCCTGGCCGTCCTCGCCGACGACGTGGTTGGTGATCTCGTGCACGGTCCACGCGCAGGTGTCGTGGAACGGGATGAAGTTGTCCAGCCACGCGTCCATGCCGTCGAACACCGCGTGCGGGTAGTCGGCCCGCACGTCGGGGGTGAACACGGTACGGAACAGGTCCCAGTCGCGGGCGTCGATCGCCAGGGCATACGCGTTCTGCAGCCGCATGGCCTCCAGGGCGACCATGCTCAAACCGCTGGTCGGCATCGGACCTCCAGATACGGCCGGATGAGAACTCAGCCCGCGGCGGGCTCGCTCAGGATGGCCGAGCCGACCGGCCCGTACGCGCTGCGGGCGGACAGCATGTAGTGCTGGGTGACGGCGCGCACGTCGCGCAGCCGCCGCTGCAGCGGGCAGGACTCGAACAGCCCGGTGGTGCCGGAGATGCTGTAGGCGCCCTCGACGACCGTCGCCGCCACCGTCGCCGCCCGCGACAGGCGGGCCCGCCGGATGATCGTGGCCGTGTCGTCCGGCGGGCCGAAGGGAGACGCTTGCCTGGTCGTCGCGGTGGCGTGAAGCGGGTCCAGGTCGAGATTCAGGACAGGGACACCAAGCAGTTCCTCCAGGACGACCTGACCACGTGGGGCAAGTCCAACAACGTCTTCGCGACCTGGGCACCCCCAACGCGAACTCGACCACCTGGTCACTCAACTTGCCCCGCCGGCCTGGTCGGCAGCCACTCACTGCTGGTGCTGGCCAAGGCGTTCAGCAACACCGGCAGCGCGAGCGATCCGGTGAAGGCCACCAAGAAGTTCGAGACGTTCAGCTTCGACGACCACAGCCCGAACACGACCATCAGCGGGCCGAGCGGCAACCTGCTCACGTCGACGACCTTCACCATGACCGGCAGCGCGACCGACGACCACGGCGTCGACTCGCTCAGCTACTGGTTCCGCGACGAGAACCTCAACTACCTGCAGGCCGACGGCTCGGTCGCGCCGATCTTCAACACCTTCCGCGGCTCGCCGGATGTCATCGGCGCCCCCAACACGACCTGGTCCTACACGGTCACGGTGCCGCACGAGGGGGTTTGGCGGGGCGCAGCGACCGCCGTCGATACGGCCGGCCAGGCCGACCTGCGGAGCGTGGTGCGGGACTGGACGATCAACTCCAACGCCGTCTCGCCGACGGTGACGATCGAACCAGCCGGCCACCATGACCCCGCCGTTCTCGGCGCCGACGGTCGTCGTGGTTCCGGGTTCGCCGATCACGCGTTTCCCAGGCGTTGCTCCCGGCGAACGGCTTCATCACCAACCCGAGCCGGGCTCAGGGCGGCCACCTGTGGTGGCGGCGCTCGGCGGACGGCAGCGTGTGCATCGGGACCGTGATCATGTGGGTGCAGTACAACGCGACCGCGGCCAGGACCTGGCGGGTGATCGTCTACTCGGCGCGGCACCCGGGCGGCCTGACCGTGGCCAGCCGGACGTTCACCCTCAAGCGGGGCTGGTACTGGTGGGGCTTCGGGGTTCACCAGGCCTACCAGGGCCTGTCCGCGGTGTGCGTGACCGCGACCGAGTCGTTCGGGATGTCATACGTGCACTTCAGCGGGCCCGCGGGCTGAGGTCGCCCGGGCTCAGCTCGCCGACGGGGCGCAGTACCGCACGGCCCAGCCAGTGGCCGGCCAGCAGGTGCCAGTTCGAGCTGCAGGCGGTGCCGACCCGATGGGACGCCGCAGGCACTCCTCGGCCTTGCGCACCCGGTACTGGACCGCCCGGCGCGAAGTACCCTTCCGGAATCGCGACTATGTATTCGTCCTTGTTGGCCTTGAGAGAAACCTTGTGAAAGCTCCCGTCGTTGTCCGGCTTGTCGGGGGTATAGGTCAATAGGTACTGGCCGCGCATTTCTTCGGCAATCAGGTTATAGATCGGTTCCAAGTCGTCCCTCTTGCGTGCATCCAGGGCATGACCGCCGGTGCGCTCGGCGATCTGTTGCATGATCTTCTTGCCGTCAACCCCGGTATCGCTTGGCCCGCCGTCGCCGCCTCGCCGACCGCCGCCCGGGTAACCGCCTCCTCCCGGATAGCTTCCGCCCCCGCCCGGCCATCCGCCACCGCGACGATTGCCGCCGGGACGAGCAAGGTTTTCACTGCGGTCCTGCTCCCCTTTGAAGAAAACGGTGTAAATCTCGACATGCGCCTTTTCGGCAGCATCCAGCGCCTCATTCAACCGGTCCTTGCTGCCGCGGTCCACTCCGTCAGCAAAAATGATCAGAACTTTGCGCCCGTTCTTCGGGGCCATCACTTCATCCGAGGCGAGGAAGATAGCGTCGTACAACTGGTTGCCTCCACGGGCGCCGTGGGTGCGGTCGCCGTGGTCCTCGCCCGTGGTCTCCGGCCCCTGGGTGTCATTCTGCGCCTGGCGAGTGCCCCCCATGTCGTCCAGCTCGTGATGCAGCTTCTCGCGTGAATCGGTGAAGTCCTGGAGCAACTCGACCTGGCGGTCGAAGTGGATCAGAAAGGCCTCGTTCTTCGCTTCGGCCTTGCCCTCCGCAGGCTGTTCGGGAAGCATCTCGGTCGATGAGCTTCTCGGCCGCCTTGCGCTCGGCTTCCATGGCGCCGCCAACCGCCCGGTTCGTCTCAACCAGCAGTCCGATACGGAAGGGCTCATTCGATTCGCGCGTGAAGCTCTTGATGGTCTGCGGGTGCCCCTCTTCTGTGAGCGAAAGATCGCTCTTCTGCAGGCTGGTCACCAGCGCGCCCTTCTTGTCGCGCACGGTCACGGGGAGCACCACGTCGTAGGTTTTTTCGTTCTTGAGAGCAGGCGCTGATTTCTCGGTGTCGGCTGCGGGCGATTGGCCGGCTTGTTGCGAACGGCCATCGCGCGCGATGCAACCGGCCGCGAGCGCTATGAGAGCGACTGGGAAAATGGATCGAGTCCGCATAAAGTCCGGGTTCCACACCTCTGTGGTTTTAGACGTCGAATGGCGAACAGACGTTGAAGGAATTCTTCAGGCAGCCGGGAATGGCCCTTTTCCCATCCATCGCGAAAGGTGTTCCAGCGGAATCTCGCAGGGGCTGGGGCGCAGCCGCTTCAGGAAGACATCTCCATCACGCAGACCTGTAACCCGGACATCGGGATCCGCCCGTGCAGGACGCCCTCACATATTTAGGCCATCGAGGACGCTCCGCAGATCCAATCTCGCCGAAAAAAACGATTACTTCTACTTGTTGATCGCCGACGCTGTCGCCGAGAGATAGAGATCGACGTTACTCCGATCAACCAGCGTGCTTCCTGTATCGATGAAAACCGGATACGGCGAGTAAAAGTCCGTTCGGAAGTCCTTATTCAGCAATTCCGGAGGGGAATTGTCGGACTTCGCTCAGCAATTTCAACCCGAAATAGCCCATGGTGTAAGGCTTCTGCGCGATGGTCGCGTCGATGGTGCCGTCTTTGATGGCGTCACAGCGTAGCCGGGTCGGCGTCCCACGCCACCACCTCCCGATCGTGGATATTGGCGCGCTTCAGGGCGTCGGCCACCGGCTTGCCTGACACCGCTTCCAGGCAAACAAACGCATCCACCTTCTTTGCGCCGGTTTGGGCGACAAGCTGCTGGGCTTTGTCGAACGCGGTCGCAGCATCGCCCTTGACGTCCACGATTTCCGCGACCTTGATGCCGGGCTGAGCGTTCAAAACCTCTTTGAAACCACGCAGCCGGTCTTCGAGGTTGGGCTGGCCGGGAATCGTGAAGAAGACCACGTTCCCCTTGTTGCCAGTTTCTCGAGCAGCCGACTACCGCCCAGGCGTCCCGCCTCCACATTGTTCGTCCCGATGAAGTAGAGACGGCGGGTGATGCCTGCATCGGAGTCCATGGTGATGATCGGGATCCCCAACTGAACCGCAGTATCGATTTCCCGCTGCAGGATGCCCGCATCGGACACCGAAATCAGAATGCCCGCGGGCTTGGCCCGGACCGCCTGCTGAAGGGCATCGAGTTCGCCCAGCGGGTCATAGCTCGATGGCCCGACCACCTTGGCGGTTACCTTGTACAGCTGCGCCGCTTTGTTGAATCCGTTGGCGGCGGTCTGCCAGTATGGCAGCTGCACATTCGCAGCGATCATGTAATATACGTCCTGTTTCGAATCGGTGCCGCACCCGAAAGTGAACGCAAGTGCCACTCCGACAGTGGCCAACGCAATCTGTCTCATGGTTTTCATATCTGCCTCGCGGTCGAAATGTGAAAAATCCAGGACCTTCGCGCCAAAGTGTTGGCCGCGCCTACCCGCTTTCAAATCAGTGCAGGATAGTAATTGGGCGCAATTAGATTCTGCAACCCCGCGGGAGAAAGATAGTTAATACCGGGTCCTGTTGCCGATGCAGGCGCGCCGTTCCTGAAACGGAAGCCGTCAAGGAGAAATTCGCCGAGTTGGCCATAATTTGGCGCCAATCGTGTTCCTCGGCTCGTGAATTACCCGTGTAACCAGTGCACAAAATCGCCCGCCTGTTCAAGCGGGCGCGCGGATCAGGATTTGGTAGCGCTAACGGGAATCGAACCCGTGTTTTAAGATTCGAGAATCTCACGTCCTAACCCC
>CAWFMU010000016.1:0-44677 GCA_963816865.1 Terriglobia bacterium | reverse complement strand
CTCGTGCCCGCCGCTTCCACCGGCGGTGGCGGGTCAATGGTGATGACGTCATATTGCTCCGAACTGCGTTCCAGATAGCGGCGACCGTCGTCAATCACCACATGTGACAGCGGCGACTTCATCAATTGCGCGCCATCGGAATGGTAGTAAGGGAAGAGGAGCGGAACGCTGGGCACCAGTTCCACTGCCGTGGTTTGGATGTCCCACGAAAGCAGCGAGCGATACGTCGTTCCCATGCCGAAACACACCACCAGCGCGCTACCCGGCGTGTGGGCGAGGAAGGCCAGCGGCAGGTGCGCCATCATCTTGGTGACGGGAGTCAGTTGGGTGATCCCGATCCCATTGACCAGCAGCCGTTTGTTCATTCCGTCTCCGGTAGCGATTACCGTCGCCGTGTTGTCCCGCAGGACTTGAGACGGGAAAAACAGGTCTTCGAAGCCTTTGATGGAAAGCACTCCGACCACCGCCAACGCCGCCAGTGCATAGGACAGCTTGCGCTGCAAAGTCTGCGCCGCCGCCCTTTCGGGACCGACTGACCATCGCGGCGCCAGGCCGATCATCAACCAAGGCAGCGCAAGCGCAAACAGCACCCAACGTTCGCCCATCAGGGGCAGCAGGATGAATCCCGCGACCAGCGGCCCCAGAATGCAGCCCACCACATTAACTGCATATGCTTTGCCTGCCCGATCGGGATCGCCGCCCGACCAGCGATCCACCAGCATGGGTGTCACGAATCCCAGAATGGCGGAAAACGGTCCGATGCCAAACACCACCCGCAGCAGCGCCGGATGAAAATTCGGCACTTGGAAAAACGGAGTGGCGCTAAGCACCGGCAGGAGCAAAACGAATCCGAGCGCTCCCCAGACCAGTCCTCCTTCGTGATCATGAGTGCGGCTCCAGTAGCGGTACACTCGCGATCCCGCGAACGTCGCCGCGAGATATACCCCAAGAATCGACGCGAAGGCATACACCACGGTGCCGAGATAGGGAGTGAACTGCCGGATCCACACCACTTCGGCGCCCATGCTGGTAAGCCCGGTGAGAAAAAGCAATCCCAGTGGTTTGTTGCCGGATGGCGGCCGGATGGAGACTCGAGCCGCGGGAGCTCGTGGCGATAACTGATCATTTCCCTTTGCTGACGACCGCAAGGTCAAACCCATGGCCAATACGAAAAGCAGACCATTCAGCATCGCCCCGATTCTGAGCGTGCCATGAAATCCGCAGATTTCGATCAGCAGCAAAGGCACCGTAGCACCCGCCACTGCGCCCAGAACATTCGCCAGGTAAAGAAAGCTGAAAGATCGGTGGGCCTCCCGCTCAAAGCTCTTTTTGATGGCCAGCATCGCCAGCGGAATCGTCGAGCCCATACAAGCGCACCACGGAATCAATGTCAGGGCCACCCAAGCGCCGGAAAAGAAGTAGTAGGCCGACGACGAGGAAACTGAACTACGCTCCAGCAGGTGTCGCCCCCAAGACAGTTCGGCGGGTACAGCCAGCGCGGAAATTCCGATCAATAACTCGGCGCATGCGTAGAGGCGCAGCGCAGGAATCCTGATGCGTTCCCCGTATTGCCGGATGGCGTAGCCGGTTCCCCACGAGCCCAAGCCGAGCCCGGCCATGAACATGGAAAGTACGATGGAGACCAGCGCGCTAGTGACGCCGAACTGCGCCATGGACAGCCGCAGCCAGACGATTTCGTAGAGGATGCTGCAGAATCCGGAGACGAAGAAGAATAGGAAATACCAACCCATCAAGGCGCCTCAGGAAGGCAGTCTTTGCGACCTTTGCGGCTGTTCTTTGCGCCCTTTGCGGTTAAGATTTCGATTTGATTTGAAAGACTTAACCGCAAAGTGCGCAAAGGCACCGCAAAGGTCGCAAAGAACAACCGCGGGAACCTAGGCCGCAGTCGTAGACGCGCTCCTACTCCGCTGCTTCCTTCTCAATCACCACCTTCAGGTGAGTGGTCACATCCCTGTGCAGCTTGACCGGCACGGTGAATTCACCCACGGTCTTGAGCGGTTCGTGGATTTGAATCTTGCGACGATCCACGTCAAAACCCTTCTTGGCCAGCGCATCCGCAATATCACCGGAGGTGACCGAGCCGAAGAGTTGATCGTTTTCGCCAGACCGTCGAGTGAACGACACCGACACGCCTTCGAACTGTTTGGCCAAAGCTTCCGCGCTGGTCTTCTCCTTGGCGGAGCGCCGGACGGAGGCGGCCTTCATCTGCTCGACCACGGCCTTGTTGCCCTTTGTGGCTTGAATGGCGAGCTTGTGCGGCAACAGGTAATTTCGTCCAAAGCCCTCGGCCACTTTCACCACGTCGCCGCGTGAGCCCAGCTTGGGCACGTCTTCCTTCAGAATGACTTCCATGAATGACTCCCTTAAAAATTCTTTTCGCCACCGATTCACGCGGATTTCCACGGATTTCTTATTTCTTGATTGATCTGTGAGGATCCGCGTAAATCCGTGGCCGATTTTTTTACGATGCCCGCCCGGCAAACGGCAGCAAAGCGATATTCCGCGCCTGCTTGATGGCCAGGGACAGACGTCGCTGGTGCGGCGTGCAAACTCCAGTCAAACGCCGGGGCACGATCTTGCCGCTCTCCGCCACGAACTGCGCCAGCAGCCGGACATCTTTGTAGTTGATGGCCTCAATTTTCTCCACGCAAAATTTGCAGACCTTCTTGCGCCGAAAATACTTGCGCCCACCTTCGCGCCCGCCACCCGGCCCGCCAGGACGCGGAGGACGCCGCTCCCGGTCTCCAAACGAAGGCCGGTCTCCGGACGGCCGATCTCCACCCGCCGGACGCTCCGAACCAGAACTTGCGGTTGTTGCTCTAACTTCGTCAGCCATGATGCTCCTTAGAAATCGTCGTTGGTCCTTGGTCGTTGGCCTTTGGCCGCCAGATCTCAGGCTGTGCTCATGCCGCCGGTTCGTTCTGTACGGCCAACGACCGACGACCAATGGCCAACGACGGGGTTAAGCCGTGACCGCTGCCGGTTCTCCGCCTGCTTCTGTGACCGGGGCGGGCGGCGGGGTCTTGCGCTTGGCGTCGCGGATCGCCTTGATCTTGTCCAGACGCTTCTGCTCTTCATCGATGCGCACGGTAATGAATTTGATCACCGGTTCGGTGACGCGCAGGCGACGCTCCAGTTCGTGAATCAATCCACCGCCACCCTCGACCGTCAGCAGGACATAAATGCCGTCGTGAAACCTGCGGACCATGTAGGCCAGGCGGCGCTTGCCCATTTTTTCCACGCTCTTTACGTTTCCGCCGGATGAAGTGACAGCGGTCTCAAGCGTCGAAATCAGCTTGTCCTGTTCTTCTTCCACCATGTCAGGGCGGACGATAAACATCAACTCATAAGCACGATTCATTTTTTCTCCATCCCACCACGTTCGAATCTCACTGTAGGCCACTGTGGTCGCGGGAAACTGACCCGCGGCTTTTGACCTAAATCGTTTCCGCCTTCCGGTTGAAGCGGTTCATGGCCGCAGCCGGACCTTCTTTCAAAATCACGCCCACTGCTTCAGTGGCGCTGTCCAGCACTTCATCCACTTTCTTCAGCTGCGACTTGCGAAAGGGAGTCAGCACAAACTTCACGCCATCTGCAATCTTTCGTTCCGGCGAAACCCCCAGCCGGATGCGTAAAAACTCCTGCGTACCCAACGCCCCAATGATTGACTTCATGCCATTGTGGCCCGCCGAACTGCCCCGCTGCCGGATGCGGATCGCACCAAACGGCAAATCCAGTTCGTCATAAATCACGATCAGGTCTGTCTCCGGCCTGATCTCATGCTTTGCGACCAGCTCACGAACCGACATCCCGCTCAGGTTCATGAAGGTCTCTGGTTTGGCCAGCAGGACCTGCTCTTCGCCGACGGTCGTCCGAGCCGTGAGCGCACGACACTGGCGATTCCTCACTTCCACTCCGCAGTCATTCGCGATGCGGTCGATAGTAAGGAATCCCAGATTGTGCGGCGTGAACTGGTATTCAATTCCCGGATTGCCCAACCCGACAATCAGTTTCACGCCTGATCAATCCGCTCCGAACCACTACGGACCATGTGGGGACAGCCGCCCTCGGCTGTCCAGTCGAGCACAGCTCGACAAATTCCCTGCCCGAACTCGAACCCAAACCACTGTCGAGCTTCGCTCGACCAGGACGGGCGAGGGCGCCCGTCCCCACGTGGTCTGTGGCTACTTCTTCTCTTTCTTCTCGGGCTTCTCCGGCTTCTCGGCAGCTTCTGCTCCCTCTTCGCCCTCGACTTCCTGCTTGCCCTTCTTGATGACTTCGGGCTCGGCAGGGGCGGCAGCGGCATCTGCAGCAACCGCATCCGCGGCCGGCGCGACTTCCTCCTTGACCGTGGTGATGTGGGCCACGGGCTGGTTCGCATCGGTGATGAACGTGATCTTCTTATCATCGTGCGTCAGATCGGAGACGCGCAGAACTTTGCCGAAGACCAATTCGCTGACATCGGCTTCGATGGCGCTCGGAATGTCGCCGGGCAAGCACTCGACTTCCACTTCCCGCAGAATCTGCTCCATGATGCCGCCCTGCTGTTTGACTCCGGCTGCCTCTCCCTTCAGCACGATGGGGACACTGACCGTCAACTTCTGGTCCATGGCGATGCGCTTGAGATCAATATGCAGAAGGTGGCTCTTGATGGGCTCATATTGCCACTCCACGATCATGGCCTTGGTGCGCTCGCCGCCTTCTACCGCAAGATCGAAGATGGTGTTGTGACCGGTCTTTGAATGCAGAATGCGGGTAACCTGGCGGGGATCGAGGGTGACCGGCATCGACTCTTTGCCGGCGCCATAAAGGACGCCGGGAATCTTGCCGCCCATACGCACCCGGCGGGCGACATTCTTGTTGCCCGGGGTCCGCGGTTGCGCTTCCAGAACATTGCTTTCAGTTGTTGCGGTTGCCATAATTTAGATTCCTATAAGAACAATCTGCTGACGGACGTTTCTTCGTGAATCGACTGGATCGCGCGTCCGATCAACCCAGCGATCGTTAGTACTTTGATCTTCGGCTCCCGTTGCGCCGCTTCACCCAACGGGATAGTGTTGGTTACAACTACTTCAGTGATGCAAGACTTCGAAATATTCTCCACCGCCGGCCCCGACAAGACGGGATGCGAAGCGCAGGCATAAACCTGGCTGGCCCCGTTTTCCATCAATGCGGCGGCGGTCTTAACCAGCGTTCCGGCCGTATCAATTAAATCGTCGATCACCAGGCAAGTACGGCCATTGACATCACCGATGACGTTCATGATTTCCGCCACGTTCATCTCGAGACGGCGCTTGTCAACGATAGCCAGAGCCGAGTCCATCTTCTTGGCAAAAAAACGGGCGCGCTCCACACCGCCCGCGTCCGGAGAGACCACCGTCAGGTTCGGCAAGTTCAGCCGCTTGAAGTAATCCACCAGCACCGGCGACGCGAACAGATGGTCCACCGGAATGTTGAAAAATCCCTGCAACTGCGGCGCGTGCAAATCCACGATCAAGGCCCGATCAGCGCCCGCCGTGGTCAGCAAATCGGCCACCAGCTTCGACGAAATCGGCACCCGCGGCTTGTCCTTGCGGTCCTGCCGCGCATACCCAAAATACGGAATCACCGACGTGATGCGGCGAGCCGATGCCCGCTTAAGCGCATCAATCATCAGCAGCAACTCCATCAGGTGCTCGTCCACCGGATGGCAAGTCGGTTGGAGCACGAAAACATCCGCGCCCCGGACGTTCTCCTGAATCTGAACGTAAGCCTCGCCGTCACTGAAGCGCGTGACTTGCGCCTGCCCCCGCGTCAACCCAAGAAACGCGCAGACCTCATCGCACAGCGGTTCGTTGGCCGTGCCGCAGAAGATCTTGAACTTGTCGTCCACCCGGGAACGCTGGGGCTTGCGCTCAGGTTTCTCGTCGGCGTTCATCTGGGCCTTCTTTTCGGTCGCTGTCGCAAGAGTAGCCATAGAGTCAGCCTTTAGCTATTAGCTCTTAGCCTTTAGCTCGAATCCACGGCTTCCGGCTCCGCTAAGAGCCAAAAGCTAATGGCTAAGAGCTGTTTTTCTGGCTGGGCCGCTAGGATTCGAACCTAGACAAAGTGCTCCAAAGGCACTTGACCTACCATTAGTCGACGGCCCAGTAAATCAGCGTCAAGTTTCTAGTTTCTTGTTTCAGGTAAAAACCTTGTGCCCGCATTATCCTCTGGAAACTAGAAACCGGAAACTGGAAACTTTCTCCAATACTGCCGCCGCGTCAGGGTAGTGGTAACCACCGCCGGTACGCCGTCACGCTGCAACCTGGCCGCTGCCCTTTGGCCCGCTGCCCGCGACCGAAACAGTCCATAAACCGCTGAACCGGAACCCGAAAGCGAGGCATAAAACGCCCCCGCACGTTCGAGCACACTCTTGACCTCGCGCAATTCGGGATACTTAGGAAAGACGACCTGTTCAAAGTCGTTTTCGATCCCGGTACGGACAAGGTCGAGAAGCGAGGTCTCGGCCCGGCCCCTGCCTTTACTCACAGGGACACCGGATAAAGGTTGACCACTCAGCCACGCAGAAACCGCGCGACCGAACTCAACCATTCTATCGGAGGGGGCCAGAGGCGTCAATTTTGAGCCCTCAGACTGTGTGGAGACGGACTGTGTGGGGGCGGCCTTTCGACCCGTCCGGGCCGAGCGAACCTTGGCAGGCGGGTTTAGCCGGGGCGCCAATCATCGCATCCCAATCAGCAAACGCCGTCGGGGTCGATACTCCGATCTCCGGCGTCGCTACAACACAGCAGACAGAGGGCAAATCCGGCAGCGGATACACTTCTTCCCCATGACCCACCCCAAGGACCGTACCGCCCACAAGAAAGAGCGGCAAATCCGAGCCGACCTCAGCTGCGATGCGCAGCCTGTCCGCTCCCGGCAGCTTCTTCTTCAACGCCCGTTCCAGCGCGAGCAGCGTAGCCACCGCATTTCCAGAACCTGCTCCCAAGCCGCCCTGCACCGGCAATCGCTTATCAATGGTGATGGTCACGCGGCCACTCGCCCCGAGGGCGTGCATGGCACGTTCGGCGATGCGATAGCAGGTGTTCGATGAGTCTCGGGGAACACGGGGATCTTCGCACCGAATCTCAATACCGGTCCCGCGTCCCAACTGCACGCGGATGACGTCATGCAAAGCAATCGTCTGATAGACCGTGCGCAGATCATGGAAGCCGTCCGGGCGCGACGGGCCGATGCAGAGCCCGAGATTGATCTTGCGCGAAGGATCGGACGATCACAGTCTTGACAGGATCATGGCGTGATGATTTTAACCACAGAGGACACGGAGGACACAGAGCTTTGCGCTCTCGAGGTTTGATCCGTAGATCCGCGCAAATCCGTGGCCGATTCTTACGTCCGTCGCTTGTAGTAAATCGTGAACTCGAACCCCGGATTCGCCGGAAACAACTCCGCCACTTTCTTCAGCCGCTCCGCCATCTGCGCCGGCGCCAGCAGCGGGTAGTCGCGCTCGCGCAGATCGTAGTAGTCCACATCGATAAAGAGCGACAGCAGGTAGATGGAAATCGCGTCCGAAAAGCTGGCGGCAAAATATTCGTTCTTGTACTTCTCCGCGTCCGGACCGCCTTCCGTCGCCAGCTTGCGCGACTCCCAGGCGTCCAGCGAGGTCTCGCCCCGGGCCTTGGACTGGACCTGCTTCCATACCAGATCGGCGAAAGCCTGCGAAACCCCGGCCCGCTCCACCACGGCGTGGCCCACATTGATATAGAACTCGAAGGCCACGGAAAACTTGTCGTCCATCAAGCGGGTGGAAATAAAAACGCACTGCGAATCGCCCAGGTCGAGATTGCGATGGCAGACTGCGTTGTCGCTCAGCGCCACGTCGTAGCGGTCGGCGATCACGGTCTCGTCGCCCTGGTTTACGGTCAGAGGGACAAAGTAGTAAGCCTTGCGTTTGAGAGCGGCCGCAGCGGCGTCGGGCACGGCGGACACCATGCGCTCCAGGTCAGCATCGGGAACCGTGATTTCTCCCGAAGCGGCGTAACAGATTCCATTCGGGGCTTGTGAGACGGGGGTCAGACGAACGACCTCCGCCGGGGGGCGCGTAATCGGCGGTGCTGCCTGCGGCATGGGATGTATTCTAGCGCACCCGGGACAACTGCTCGCCCTGGACGATTTGAGCAGGGAGCGGAGCTACAATCGAGGCATGCTGTCCGCGAAGGTTCCGTCCACGCCGATCCGATGGTTCCTGGTCCCGCTGCGTGTGCTGCTGGTGACCTTTCTGCTGGCGCTGCTTTCGTTTGCGGTATGCCTGCTGCTGGGAATCGTGGGGCTCGTGATCACCGCCGCGATTCGTGGTTCCCAACCCAATTTGACCATTGCGTACCGGGAGATCGCACTTCCTGCCGCCGTTCTGGCGGGAGCTGCGGCGCTGGTGGTGGCGATTGTGATGGAAGTCCGACATCACCGCCTTAATGTAGGCGCGAGCGCCCTCGCTCGTGCGGCAGTGGATAAAACCCTTAAGTTGCGGTAAATAGCCGAGCGAAGCTCGGCCAGCACGGGCGAGGCGCCCGCGCCCACATTGCTCCGTGCTAACGTATCTGCTCATGATTGTCGGCACCGGAATCGACATTGCCGAGGTTCCGCGCATCGCGCAAGCCTTGGCCCGCCACGGCGACCGCTTCCTCCACCGCGTGTTCACCGAAGGCGAAATCCGCTATTGCGATTCCAAAGCCAATCGCGTTGAGCGCTATGCCGCCCGCTTCGCCGCCAAGGAAGCCGGCATGAAAGCCCTGGGCACCGGCTGGAACCACGGCGTGCGCTGGCGCGACATCGAAGTTTCGCGCCAGCCCGGAGGCCGGCCCACCATCACTTTCCATGGCAAGGCGGCCGAGTTTGCGGCCAAGCTGGGCGCGGTGCATGTTGCGCTTTCGCTCTCCCACACCGCCGAGCAGGCGATCGCGCAAGTGATTCTGGAAACTTGAAGTGCAAGAGTTGTACTACCTGTTCTGTTAGACTGGCCGCGTTCCGGGCAAACCTTTCGCGATGAGTGAGACATCCCTCCTGACCCCAGCACCAGGCAGATCAAGCTCCGAATCGCGCGATGCTCTTCGGCATTGCGCTGTGCAGCTTTGCCGCGCTGCTTCTTGAACTGGCGCTGACCCGGCTGTTTTCCGTGGTGCTGTTTTACCACTTCGCGTTTCTGGCGATTTCGATTGCCCTGCTCGGCCTCGGCGCCGGGGGCGTGTTCGCGCATCTGAGAAAGAACCGGCTGGCGCGATTCGAGACCCGCGCCCTGGTCTCCCGGCTATGTTCGATTAACGCGCTGATCGTGCCGGTGGTGCTGGTGATCGTGCTGCGCATTCCGGTCTCGCTGGACATTTCGAAGGCGAATTTCCTCCGGCTCACCGCCATCTACCTGGCTTCGGCCGTTCCCTTCTTTATCACCGGACTGGAATTCTCCATCGTGTTTGCGCGCGAGGCCCGGCACGTTTCTCCGCTCTACGCCGCCGATCTGGCGGGAGGAGCGCTGGCCTGCCTGGCCATCGTCCCGCTGCTCAATTGGCTGGGCGGACCGAACACCGTGTTTTTTACCGCCGTCTGCATGGCCCTGGCAGGAACGATCTGGGCGGTCGACAGCCGGGCGCGAAGATCTGCCGCCGGACGCGCGCTGTTCGTGCTGGTCCTGATCGCCGTCAACTACTCCGGCAGACTCTTCGACATCGTTTACGCCAAGGGAGGCTTCCGCGATTCCGCCTGGGTCGAGTTCGCGCGCTGGAATGCCATCTCGCGCGTCGAAGTAGATACCCAGGGCAAGGGCAAGGCGATCGTGATCGATGCCGACGCCTCCACCTACCTGATGAACGTCGATCCCAAACATTGGGAGGGTCCCTGGGAGAGAAATCTGATGTCGGCGCCGCCGGCGCTGGCCAACGTGCTGCGCCCGCACGGCGACTACGCCATCATCGGCCCCGGCGGCGGCGTGGACGTCTTGCGCGCGGTGGGCAATGGCAGCCCGAGCGTTACCGGAATCGAGATCAATCCCATCATTGCCAACACCATCATGCGCGGCCGCTACGCCGACTACACCTTTCATCTGTACCAGCGGCCCGAGGTGCACATTCACGTCACCGACGGCCGGTCGTTTGTGCGCAATGCGAAGCAGCAGTTCGACGTCGTGCAAATGACGCTGGTCGACACCTGGGCCTCCACCGCCGCCGGCGCCTTTGCCCTGAGCGAAAACAGCCTGTACACGGTCGAAGCGTTCCGCGAATACTTCGAGCACCTGAAGCCGGATGGAATGATCGCCATCACCCGCTGGGAGTTTCAGCAGCCCCGCGAAGCCCTGCGCGTGGTTTCGGTCGCCATGCAGGCCCTGCATGAAATGGGAGTGGCGAACCCCGCCGGCAACTTCATCGTGGTTTCCGAAGGACATCTGGACGCAGATGGAATTCCGGTCGTCGTGCTGGCCAAGCGCACGGCCTTCACCGCCGGAGGAAGTGGGCCGGGTGCAGCAGCATCTGGCAGCCCATCCCAGACTGTTTCTGCTCTACGCTCCGTCCGATCCGGCTGTGTCCACGGTCACCGCGCAGCAAGAACACTATTCCGCCAGCGCCGATTCCTTTACCCAGCTGATCCAGTCGAACGATCCCAAACGTTTTGCGGCGCGTTATCCGTACGACGTTTCTCCGGTGACCGACAATGCTCCGTTCTTCTTCTTCACTTTGAAGCTCGGACAGATCCTGCATCCCAAGTCGCTGCAGCAAGGGATCGACTGGAAAGTGAATCTGGGCGTGGCCGTGCTGGGGATGGTGCTGGCGATCTCGCTTCTGGCCGTGCTGGTGTTCCTGGTTCTTCCCCTGGCGCGGGGAGCTCGAGGCCAGCAACCGCGTCCGGTGCGCCTGCTCTACTTCATCGCGGTCGGGCTGGGATACATTCTGGTCGAGATCGCTTTCATCCAGCGCTTCGTCCTGTTCCTGGGACATCCGGTCTACGCCTTGACCGTGGTTGTGTTCCTGCTTCTGCTTTCGAGCGGCGCGGGCAGCATGGTTTCCCGGTGGTGGTTGGCGGAGACCAGCCGGATATGGCTGCCGCTGGTGCTGATTGCCGCCGCCCTGCTGCTCTATGTCGCCGTGCTGCCCGGCCTGCTGGAACGACTGGTGGGCTTGCCCTTCATCGTAAAGCTGCTGGTCAGCGCGGGCCTGCTGGTCCCGTTGGGCTTCGCCATGGGCATGCCGTTTCCCACCGGTCTGCGAGCCCTGGCGCGCGGCGGCGTGACCGAGTCGCCGGTCCCGCCAGCCGATGACACCGGCGGAAACCTGGTGGAGTGGGCCTGGGCGATGAACGCGGCATCGAGCGTCCTGGGTTCGGTCCTGGCCATCATCATCGCCATCCAGTTTGGATTGAATGTCACACTGGCGTCCGGGGCGGTGGCTTACCTGGTCGCACTCCTGCTGACTACAACGCTGCGTCCCGCGCATAGAATCGGATGAAGCGGCGTTGCGGTCTGCTATGATTCTGGGCTAATAGCGAGAATAATCTTTGCTCGGGAGAATGCGTGCCTAGCCAGAAGCAGTTGAAGTGGTCTCAACTGAAGGTGGGGCTCACGGTACTGGCGGCCAGTGTCACGCTCGGCCTGCTGATTTTCCTCATGAGCGGCACCGGCGGCCTGTTCACTTCCAAAATCCAGCTGAAATCCTATTTCGACAACGCCAACGGCTTGCGCGAGGGCGCGCCGGTGCGTCTGGCGGGAGTGGACATCGGCAACGTAACCAAGATCCTGGTGGTGCGCGACCGGACCAAGCAACTCACTCCGGTCGAAGTCGACATGAAGGTCAACACCCGCTACCTCTTCAATCTGCGCAAGGATTCGCTGACCTTGCTTTCCACTGCGGGCGTGCTCGGCGAAACCTACATCGACATCGACAGCTCGCAATCCAAGGGGCCGCAAGCTCAGGATGGAGATGTGCTGCCCAGCCGCGAAGTGCCGGACTTCGGCGACATGGTGCGCTCCGGCCAGGGCACGCTGCAGAACATGGATGCGCTGCTGAAGCGCCTGGATCGCATCGTCGCCTTCGTCGAGAGCGGCCAGGGCTCGGTCGGCAAGTTGTTGTACGATCCCACTCTCTACGACCGGCTGAACTCGACCGTGAATGAATTCCAGGGACTGGTGAACCAGGTGGCCCAGGGCAAGGGCACGCTGGGCAAGCTGTTTTCCGACGAGGAGTTGTACCAGAAAGCCAACGCCACGGTGGACAAGCTGAACCTGGTGATTGACGACATCAATGCGGGCAAGGGCAGCGCCGGAAAATTTCTTAAAGATCCGGCGCTCTACGACAACGCCAATGCCACCATCGCAAACGTCAAGAAGCTTACCGACGATGTGAATGCCGGCAAGGGCCCGATCGGCATGCTGGCGAAAGACGAAGAATTTGCCCGCAAGCTGAAGGACACGATGGACAAGCTCTCCGCCATCTCCGATCGCCTGGAAGCGGGCGAAGGCTCAGCCGGCAAGCTGCTGCGCGATCCGTCTCTCTACAACAACGCCGACCAGATGCTGGTCGAGACCCGGGGCCTGGTGAAGAATATCCGCGAGAATCCCAAGAAGTATCTGACCATCCACTTCAAAGTCTTCTAAACGGACACGAACCACGTGGGGGTGGCTTGCGCACGAGCGGGGACGCTCGCGCCTACACCGTCCGGGTGGCTTCCGCCTGCTCGTGCGCGTGGTAGCTGGAACGCACCAGCGGTCCGGATTCCACGTGGCGGAAACCGAAGCGCAGCGCTTCCTCTTTCAGATACTCGAATTCATCGGGCGTATAGAAGCGGGAAATGGGAAGATGATCGCGTGAAGGCCGCAAGTATTGTCCGACGGTAAGAATATCCACGCCGCGCGAACCCAGGTCGCGGAAGACTTCCACCAGTTCGTCCATGGTCTCGCCGAGGCCGACCATCACGCCGGACTTGGTCACCGTCGCGGGCGCAAATGCTTTCGCGTTCTCCAGCAAACGCAGCGTGCGCTCGTAGCGCGCGCCGGAGCGTACTGAGCGATAGAGCCGCGGCACCGTCTCGGTGTTGTGATTCAGGACGTCAGGCTGCGCGTCGAGGACAATCTTCAAAGCCTCATCGAGACCCTGGAAATCCGGAATCAGAACTTCGACCCGGCAATCCGGCACCAACTCGCGAATCTGGCGGATGGTCTCGGCGAAAATGCGCGCGCCGCCCAGGTTGTCGTCATCGCGATTCACGCTGGTGACGACGGTGTGCTTCAGGCCGAGCGTGGCAACGGCTTCGGCCACCCGCCGCGGCTCGTCCCACTCAATGGGGCCGGGCTTGCCCTTGGGCACCGCGCAAAATCCGCAGCGCCGGGTGCAGATATCGCCCAGCAGCATGAAGGTGGCAGTGCGATGGTTCCAGCACTCGCCGATATTGGGACACTGCGCCGACTCGCAGACGGTGTGCAGTCCCAGCCCGCGTGCCAGCTTCTTGAGATTGTGAAAATTTTCGCCGACCGGAGCCTTGGCCCGAAGCCAATCCGGCTTGGGCTGCCGGACCGGAGGGCTGAGTTCGATCTGTACGAGTTGGGAAGTGGCCGCCATCGTCTGGGTACAATTTTACATGCAGGAGTAGAGTTTCCCCAAAACACGCTGTCATCCTGAGGAAGCGAAGGGCTTCCGACGAAGGACCTGTGCATTGCGACGACATGATCACAAGCGCCGCAAGATCGGCACATATGTCTTTCACGCTGGATTTGAGCAGACACTCTACGGAGGGTGGCGGGGAATGCCGAGGTCCTTCGCTTGCTTTCGTCCCGCTTCGCGGGATGAAAGACTGCACTCAGGATGACAGGCTTGAGGGGTCGGAAGTGGTCCTCCCTAATTCTCCAGGTAAGCCTCGATCCACTCCTTGATGCGCAAGCGGCGCTCGTCCTTGCTGTCGAAGCGAACGCCAAAAGTCTTGTCCGGTTTCCGCCAGCTGACCTGCGCCCGCACCCAGATGCGAGGCAGCGTCAGCAGAGCGAACGAAACCTCCAGCTCCATGCCGATCGAAACATCCTCCGGGCTCTTGACCGACATTCCTCCCGTGCTGATCTCCTTGCTGGTGGCCGTGAAGCGGCGGTTGTCGGACGAGACCATCGCGATTTCGGTAATGATCGGAATGCGTATATAGCGGCGAAATTCGTGCAGCACCAGCATCTGCGTGGCCCGCACCAGCTTCAACGCCGCTTGCCGTTCGAGCGGCTCGTGGAAAACGGCGTTCACGCCGTACTTCGAAAACTTCATCGCCTCCTGGGCACTGCCTCCCAGCCCATAGAGCACCATGCGGTTGTTGGAGGCTGATGTGCGCACCGATTCCATCACCGGCACGGCTTCCGGCGCCAGGTGTACTACGCAGGCTTCGAGCTTTTCGCGTTGCAACCGCTCCCGCACATTTCCGGTCAACACCACGGCTTCGATTCCAAATTGCTTGAAGCAATCCGCCAGCAAAGCGCGGGCGGGTTCCTTGATGTCAACCAGGGCGACTCGGGCGGAACTTTTTCTGCTGCGAGGAGGTGGCGCGAGAACGATTCCAGACGATTTTTGCATGGCGTTTGGGGAATGCTCTAAACACTATTCTCGTCCCCCTTGCGACGCTTGGCAAAGGGATAGAAGGACAATATACGGGTACAAAGGTGTCATTACCGGAAATGGACTGACGGTGGCCCATTTTGGCTTGCAAAGATAAGTTTCTACGGTAGTTAGGTTTATGAAGGGTGACCGGGTCTATTAGAGCTATCTAAGCAAAGGGCGGGCTGCCCTCAGGCGCTCAAGTCGCCCAACGATTCGCCTGTCAGCCCTCATTCTGGCCGCGGAATTTCAGACGGTGTGGTGTAGATTTTCAGCCCCAGGCTGCGGCCGACACGCACCATTTCATCAGCGCCCGTCGATGGGCCTCCCACTCGGAGGACAGCATCACATTTCTCCAGGAGTCGAACTGCGATGGGATGGAAGATCTCGTTGAAGGCGTCGTCACCGATTTTCCTCGACCCGGCCAGTTCAACCAGCGGGAGCGCCAGCCACTCCCCCAGAATTGGGATGTGCCCGGCACGGAAGATGGGCAGCGCGTAGGACTGCATCTCCTGAACGTTCTTCTTGATCAACGCCGGATCGTCATTCGTGCCGGAGCGGTAGGGACCGGCAACCAGAATCATCATCGGCTTGCCTGGCTTCGGTGTCATGAATTCTTGACCTGCGCTCGGAAGACGGGTTCTCGATGTGCGTCAGTCTGGCTTACTCTTGCCAGCGCCGGAACAGCAGCGCGCCATTGGTTCCGCCGAATCCGAACGAATTCGACATGGCGTACTCCACATCGGCTTTCCGGGCCTGGTTGGGAACGTAATCCAGATCGCAGGCGGGTTCGGGATTCTCCAGATTGATGGTCGGAGGCAGAATCTGGTCGCGCAGGGCCAGCAGGGTAATTCCGGCTTCGAGTCCGCCGGCTCCGCCCAGCAAATGTCCGGTCATGGACTTGGTCGAACTCACCGCCAGCTTGTAGGCGTGGTCGCCGAAAGCCCGCTTGATGGCGACGGTTTCCAGCTTGTCGCCAATATCGGTCGAGGTCCCGTGAGCATTGATGTACTGGACCTGCTCGGGCTGTACCTTGGCGTCTCTGAGCGTGTTCAACATGACGCGGTAGGCGCCGTCGCCATTCTCGGCCGGCTGGGTGATGTGGAAGGCGTCTCCGCTCATGCCGTAGCCCATGATTTCGGCCATGATGTGGGCCCCGCGGCGGCGGGCAAATTCCAATTCTTCCAGCACCAGAATGCCGGCGCCCTCGCCAATCACAAATCCGTCGCGCCCCGAATCCCAGGGACGGCTGGCCTTCTCAGGATCGTCATTCCGGGTGGAAAGCGCGCGCATGGCGGCGAACCCGCCCACGCCCATCGGAGTGATCGCTGCTTCGGTACCGCCGGCAATCATGACGTCAGCGTCGCAGCGGGAAATGATCTTGTAGGCGTCTCCGATGGAATGAGCGCTCGAGGTGCAGGCCGTGCAGGTGGCCTCGTTCGGCCCGCGGGCGTGATAGCGGATGCTGACGTGTCCGGCGGCCAGGTTGACGATCGCGGCCGGAATGAAAAACGGAGAGATCTTGCGCGGCCCGCCGCTCAGCAGGCTGATATGCTCGCGCTCGATCACGTCGAATCCGCCGATGCCCGATCCGATGTGCACGCCGACGCGCTCGGAAATCTCGGGCGTGACCTGCAAGCCCGAAGCCTTCATGGCCTCATCCGCCGCCGCCAGGGCCAGGTGGATGAAGCGTCCCATCTTCTTCAGTTCTTTTTTCTCGATGAATTGCAGGGGATCGAAATTCTTGACTTCAGCGGCAATCTGGCAGGCAAACTTGGGCAGGTCTTCTTCTTTAAACGAACCCTGCTTGATCGCCTCGCTGATGCGGGCCACGCCGCTCTTTCCCGCGAGCAGGTTCTTCCACACCTCTTCCGCGGTGTTGCCCACCCCACAGATCAGGCCGATTCCGGTGACTACGACCCTACGTCCCAACTACTTCCCGCCTTTCGCGTGCTTGCCGATGTAGTCGACGGCGTCCTGCACGGTGCGGATTTTTTCCGCGTCCTCATCGGGGATTTCGATCTCGAAGGCTTCCTCAAAGGCCATGACCAGTTCCACGGTATCCAGCGAGTCGGCGCCCAGGTCGTCCACGAAAGAGGCGTTGGAGGTGACTTCGCCCTCGTCCACACCCAGCTGTTCCACGATAATCTGCTTCACTTTGTCGTCAACGGCTGCCATTGGTTCTCCTCGCTTGTTCCTCCGCCAACAGCTCCGCCGGCTACGTCATCCTGAGCGTAGTCAGTTCATTCGCTTGCGAATGAACTGTTGGAGTCGAAAGACCCCTAGCAGCTTAACCGCGGCAGACAGAGGGTAAGGCGTCTTACTTGCTTACTTTGGCGTGCTTGTCGATGTAGGCGATGGCATCCTGCACGGTGCGGAGCTTCTCCGCATCCTCGTCCGGAATTTCCACCCCGAAGTGCTCTTCCAGGGCCATGACCAGTTCGACCTGGTCGAGTGAGTCCGCGCCCAGATCGTCCACGAACGACGCGCTGGGAGTGACTTCGTTTTCATCCACGCCCAACTGCTCGGAGATGATCTGTTTCACTTTCTCCACAATCTCTTTTTTCTCTTCAGCAGCCATATGAATCCCACCTCCTGGAAGTTTAAAGGGAACGAGTAGTGTACTGGCCCGTGCGAATTGATGTAAAGCCCGTGAAGCAAGGTAAAGAAGATGCTACTGCGCCCCCCGCGAGCGGTCAACGCAGCCGCTCTGTTCCCTTGTCATCCTGAGCGGAGAATCTGCGTTCGCTTGCGAACGCAGATGCGGAGTCGAAGGACCCCTATAAGCTCAACGACGGTGGTGTTAAGGGCGTTTTGACTCTCTGCGGCCTCTGTCATCTCTCAATATCACGGGCCGCGTGGGGACGGCTGCCTCGGCTGTCCGGTCGAGCGAAGCTCGACGGCTCTTTCCACCGCAAGACTAGCGGAGCTGCGCTCCGCCAGACAGCCGGGCGGCTGTGCCCGCCTGGATTGTGCCACTTATAGGGGTCCTTCGACTGCGCAGCTGCTTCGCTTCGCGAAGCAGCCACTCCGCTCAGGATGACAAGACTACTTCACCGAATACCGGTCCCGCAGCTCCGTCTGCCGGCTGGTCATCGGAACCTGACGTCCATCGATGAAAACTCTCTTCACATCCGTCTTGACGTCCAGCGGATCGCCGTCGGCCACCACCACATTGGCGGTCTTTCCCACATCGAGCGAGCCCAACTGGTCGGCCACACCCCAAATTTCCGCCGGATTCAGCGTGATGGCCTTGAGCGCTTCGTCATGCGGCAGGCCGAAGGCGGTAGCGTAGCCCGCGGCGTAGGGCAGATTGCGCACGGCGTGCGCATCGTACGACGCGAATGCGATTTTCACTCCGCGCTTGTACAGCTCGCCGGGCAATTTGTAGACCGCGTCATAGCGTTCGTAGTTCTTGGGGCTTTCGTAGATGGGTCCGACGATGACCGGCACCTTCAGTCTGGCGACGTAGTCGAGCACGGGTTGCGAATGGCTGATGTGGTTGAGCACAAATTTCAGATTGAATTGCCGGGCCAGACCGACCGCTGTTTCCAGATCACTGGGTTCCTGGGCCGCCAGCACGATCGGCTTCTTGCCCTGTAAATAAGGCAGCAATGCTTCCAGCTTGAGATCGCGCTTCGGAGGCGATGGCGGGCCTTTCTTGTCGTCGGGCTTCGCGGCCGCGTCGGACTTTTTCTTTTCGTAGTCGGACCAGCGCTCGGAATAGTCCTGAGCATCCATGAAGGCCTGCCGCAGTTGGGCCGCCAGGCCCATGCGAGTCTGCGGAAACTTTCTTTTCTCCCAGGACTCGTTACGCCGCTGCTCGCCGGTGAAATTCAGGGGCAGCGCGATGTCGCGCACCAGGAGCATTTCATTGGCCGACTTGCCGTCCAGTTGAATGAACGCATCCTGGCCGGGCAGAGTGTCCTGGTTTTGAGGCGCCACGATGGCATTGGTGATCCCGTTCAGGCGCGCTACCGGAATCAGTTCCGACTCGGCATGGAAGGCGTCATAGACATGCATGTGCGGCATGATCTCATCGCTGGTCTCGATCAGATCGTTGGTGCTTTCCTCGGCGGAAATCTCGGTCAGGCCCAGGTAGCTCTCGGAATCAATAAGCCCGGGATAGACGGTCATTCCGCTCACATCGATCACTTCCGCATCTTTCGGAATCTTCACCGAACCGGCGGCGCCGATGGCGCGATCTTGCCGCCAGAAATCACCAGCACGCCGTTTTCAATCGTGCCGTGCGAAACCGTAAGCAGTTTTCCGCCCTTGAGCACAAGCGTTTTCCCTTGCGCCCAGGCAGGCTCCGAAAGAAGCAAGCCGAGAGAGCCAGAAGCAGTTGGCCAATGACCAACGACCAACGGCCAACGACCGCTCCTGACGACTGACGACCGACGACTGACGACTGCCTCATTCTCCCTCCCGGTAGTGCGGCATGCCAAAGCCCGGCAGCGAGCGGTCAAAATAAACGTCGCCGTCAATCAGTACTTTGTTCGGCACCCCGAAGCTGGAGAGAGGATAGCCATCCCAGAGCACCAGGTCGGCGTCCTTTCCCACCTCGATCGACCCCACGCGATCGTCCACGCCGATGATCCACGCCGGATTGATCGTGATCATCTTGAGCGCCTCTTCCTCAGTGGCGCCGCCGTAGCGCATGGTCTTGGCCGCTTCCTGGTTCAGGCGGCGGGCAAAATCCTCGGAGTCGCTCTTGATCGCCACCCGCACGCCTTTGCGCATCGAGATCACCGCATTCCACGGAATCGCGTCCCAGGCCTCCTGCTTGTAGCCCCACCAGTCGGAGAAGGTGGCGATGGCCACGCCCTGCGCCGCCAGATCGTCGGCGACCTTGTAGGCCTCGAGCGCGTGGTGAAAAGCCCGCACCTTGTAGCCGAATTCCTTCGCCATCGCCATCTCGGTAAGCAGTTCGTCGGCGCGATAGCAATGGATCTGCACCAGCAGCTTGCCGCGCAGAACATCGGCCAGCGCCTCCAGCTTCAGATCGTGCTTGGGGGCCTTGGCATCCTTGTCGCCACGTTTGACCTTGGCGTCGTAGTCGTCCCACTCGCGCATGTAGTCCTGCGCTTCCACCAGGGCGGCGCGCTGCACCGCGAAATTTCCCATGCGCGTGGAAGGCAGCTGGTCCTTGCTGCCATACACTCGCTTGGGATTTTCGCCGCTGGCAAACTTGATGGAACGCGGCGCGCCGGGAAACAACATGGCGTCCCGGTTGGCTCCGTACTTGTGTTTGATCACAATCGCCTGGCCGCCAATCATGTTGGCCGACCCGTGCAGCAGCAGCGAGGTGGTGACGCCGCCCGCCAGTCCGCGATAGATCGCCTTGTCCTGATAGTCGAAGGCGTCCATCATCATCATCTGCGGCGTGACCGGACTGGTGGCCTCATTCACGTCGTCGTCGAGAGCGATGTGCGAGTGGGAATCGATGATGCCGGGCGTGAGGTATTTTCCGCCGGCATCAATCACGGTGGCGCTCGAGGGAGCGCTCACGATCCTTGCCGACCGCGGCGATCTTGCCGTCCTTGATGTAGACGCTGCCATTCTGGATATTGCCGTGGGTGACCGTCATCACCACGGCGTTCTTGATCAGAACATCATTGTGAGAGATAGACTCGGGGGATTGCTGCGCCGACGATTGAAATGAGACCAGTCCGATCGCTGCGAGTGAAAATAGTTTAATGGCCCGCACCCATGAGGCTCCCAGTTTCTGTAGGACAGCCTCGGGATTCTAAGAGCCTGTGTGCAGCATCGTCAATCAGCATCGCGTGCCCAGCAGAGATAATTTAAAGACAGAGTCGATGATTCTCGCGTGGGATACTTTCTGGAGATGACAAGGCACGGACGAAGCGCTCGACCTCCTTATTGATTTTGGACAACTAGTTCCATGGAGTGCGCTCATAACATTTGTCAAGAGGAACAAAACCATGCGTGCCGTAGTGCAGCGAGTAAGCCGGGCCCAGGTACGCGTCGGCAACGAGGTTGCCGGCGACATAGGCCGTGGCTTGCTGGTCCTGCTCGGCGTCGGGAATGAAGACAGGGAAGCCGACGCCGACTATCTGGCTGACAAGATTGTCGGCCTGCGAATTTTTGAGGATGCGCACGGCAAGAATGAACCAGGCCGTGGCTGAAGTTGGCGGCAGCGTGCTGGTGGTTTCCCAGTTCACGCTCTACGGAGATGTGCGGCGAGGCAAGCGGCCCTCATTCGATGCCGCCGCTCCTCCGGAAAAGCGCGCACCCTCTACGAGTATTTTGTGGAGCGCATCCGCGCCGCGGGACTGCGCTGCGAAACTGGAAGATTTCAGGAGATGATGCAGGTGGAACTGGTCAACGACGGGCCGGTCACGATCCTGCTGGATTCATCGAAAGCTTTCTAGAAAACGCCTCTGCGCCCGGTTTTTCCCGGTTGTCGCCTTCCAGGATTTCGAGTACATCATTCCAATTGTTTGCGCGTAAATGCGCGGTTTCGCGCGACGTTGTGCGGGGCAGTAAACAGGATTCCCGTGCCCCGGAAGTCCTTGAAGTGCCGTGACCGGTCGTCGATCAGAACATCGGCGTTGATGATGTTCTTGTCGCCGCAAAACACAATCCGGCTGGGGGGAATAAAAGGAAAATGCTCTTCCAGCCACTGCAAACTTGTCCGCGAATGAGCTCGGAACTTCCATGGCCGCGCTGGTGATGTAGACGTCATGGTTTCGCGACAGTTCCTGTAGCGCCTCCCGGCTGCCGGGAATGACTTCAAGGTCGGCGAAAAATCCATCAGCGTGGGGAATCGCGTTGAACTGGTCGCGCCGTTCGAGCGGAATCAACGCGCCCAGCCCGCTCTCGGCGACCATCTCCGTGGTCAGGTTGCGCGCCGGTCTGCTGGTTGTAGTGGCTGCAGATGCTTGCCGAAGGCGTCGGCGATGACTTCATCCATGTCAACCGCGATGCGCAATCCTGCGATTCCCGTGTCCAGCTTTCTCGGCGGATTGGCCTTCAGCACAATCGAAATCAGCACCAGCACCGTGGCCAGCGCGTTCGCCCAAATCACCGCCACGGCGTGGATCCGAATCCCGTAGACCAGCCAAAGCACGCACTCCAGTCAAATAAAGAAACAGCATGGAGTACGACAGATCCTTGCCACCCTGCTTTCGCAACTTAACGATTTGCGGAACAAACGCCACCGTGGTGCAGAAAGCCGCTACGATTCCGATATAACCCGTTACCGACATGTCCATACCTCTCGTCTAACATTTATAGTAGATGCCGTGAACGACTGATTCGTCCAATGAAATGTTTGGAAGCGTGTGATAACTTTAGTTTATGGCACTTGAGACCCAGGAGTTGTCCTCCTTCGCCGTGCTCGCCGAACAGTTACACTTCGGCCGGGCGGCGGCGCGTCTCCACATTTCTCAGCCGGCATTGAGCAAACGCATCCGGAGTCTGGAAGACAAGGTCGGCGGACCGCTGCTCGTCCGCAACCGGCGCGGGGTTGCGCTCACTCCGGCGGGATCAATGTTCTACAAAGAAGCCCGCCGGATCATGCGCGACGTCGAGGTGGCCTTCGATGCGGTGCGTGGGCCACCAGCGGCCAGCGCGGGAAGTTGCGGCTTGGTGTGGGCATGTCCACCGTGCACAGTCTGGTTCCCCGCGCCCTGCTGAAGTTCCGCGAAAGCTCTCCCGGGGTCGAAATCGAGATCGCGGACATGTCCACGCTCAGCCAGGTCGAGGCCCTCATCGCCGGACGCCTCGACGTCGGCTTTGTGCGCCTGCCGGTTAAGCATCCCCTGGTCGCAGTGCGGAAGGTGCTGACCGAGCGCCTCACCATCGCCACCGCGGAAAAGTTCACGGGGCCGGTGACCATGAAAGGCATTCAGGAGCAGCCTTTCATTCTCATTGACCGCGGAGTTTCCGCGACCTATCACGATCACTGCATCAGCCTGTGTGACCGCTCTGGATTCACTCCGCGAATCGTCTATGAGCCGAATGACATGTTCACCATCCTGAACCTGGTAAGCGCGGGCATTGGGGTGTCGCTCGTGCCCCGGGCGGCGCGCGCGATGCACGTGAGCGGGGTGAAGTTCGCGCCCGTCCACAGCAGCTATGCGGAATGGGACATCGGGATGGCGTGGAACAAGAAAGTGGAATCTGAAATTATCCGGAAGTTCACGGATGCATTGTCAGTGTAAAAAGACGGCCCGGTCACGGACCGCGTGGTTCAGGAACTTATCTAATTCGCAGCCAGATCCGCGATCCGCACCGCGTCCGCGCAGGCGCGCACGTCGTGCGTTCGGATGATATGAGCGCCCTTCATGATGGCCACGGTTTCCGCAGCCAGAGTCCCGAATAGCCGATCGCTGATCGCCGCATCGGTTCCGTTGCGGCCAGGGCGCGGCCAATAAATGACTTTCGCGACACGCCCACCAGCAGCGGAAATCGCAGCTGATGAAATTCCTCGAGACGCCTCAGCAGAGGATAATTCTCCTCACGATTCTTGCCGAAACCGAAACCAGGATCGATCACCATGCGCTCGCGCTTCATGCCCGCAATCACAGCAGCGTCAGCACGCTCCCGCAATTCGCGTTTGACCACCGTCACTCACATCCGACAGCGGCGGCAACGTCTTCCATTCCTGGGGACGTCCCGCGCATGTGCATCAGCACCGCGCCGCATTTCAACTCGGCCAGAGTCTTCCTCATTTGCGGGTCCCAGAGAAATCCGCTGACATCGTTGACGATCTCCGCGCCGGCTTTCACCGCGGCACGCGCCACGCCGGCCTTGTAGGTATCCACGGAGATAATCGCCTGCGGATTCTTTTGCTTCACCGCCGAAATCACCGGAATCACTCGCTCGAGTTCTTCCTTCTCGCGTGACAGCGCTCCGGATTCGTCGCGGATGCCACCTTCGCCCCCGGGCGTGTCGACTCTCCCGCCCACGTCGACGATGTCGGCGCCATCCTTGCAGCATTTTGAGTGCATGATTCGACGGCGCGATCGCGATCGAAATTGACGCCGCCGTCGGAAAATGAATCCGGCGTGACGTTGACCACGCCCATGATCAGCGTGCGTTTTCCCAACTGCAAAGTGCGGGAGCCAATCTGCCACTCGAACACCGGACGCATGGCAGCGATTCTAAACCCTGACGAATGTGTGGGGCGGACGCCCTCGCCCGCCGCCTTTGACTTTGACTTTCGTGGCCAATACCTCTTCCCGCCAAAATCAACTTCAAAAACGGCGGGCGAGAGCGCCCGCCCCACACTTGCACATAGCAGTGCACCCCGTTCGCCGATGCTACAATTCCCTTACGATGCGCCGCGCACGCCTCTTTCCGCGGATAGCGCTGTGCCTGTTGCTCTGCACGCAACTGCACGCCGCCTCGCGCAAGCCGCTCGACAAACGGGTTGGCGCAATTCTCGAATCTGCCGATCTCGCGCGCGGGTTCTGGGGTATCGAAGTAGTCTCGCTCTCCACCGGCAAAGTGCTCTACACGCACGATGCGGACAAGCTGTTCACGCCTGCCTCCAACACCAAGCTGTTCACGACCGCCGCGGCCATGGCGCTGATCGGTCCGGACTACACTTTTCGACTACGGTCGAAACCAACGGCACTCTCGATACCCACGGCCGTCTTACCGGAGACCTGGTGCTGGTGGGGCGCGGCGATCCCAATCTTTCCGGCCGCGAATTGCCCTATGCGCTGCATACCGAGCGCAACGATCATCCCATTCGCGTGCTCGAGCAACTGGCCGATACGCTGGCGCAAAAAGGCGTGAAGTACGTGGACGGCGACATCATCGCCGACGACTCCTACTTCGCCTTCGAGCGTTACGGCGAGGGTTGGAGTCAGGACGACCTGGTGTGGGCGGACGGCGCTCCGGTGTCCGCGCTCACCATCAACGACAATGTAATTTTCGTGAACATTCTGCCCGCCGACCGCGCCGGCGACCGCGCTTTCGTCAGCATCACGCCTTTTGCCGACTACTATCGCATCGACAATCGCATCATGACCACGCCCGCGGGCACGGGACGAAAAATATTCATCAACCGAGAACCCGGCGCCACTGTGCTGACGCTTTGGGGCAACATGCCGCTCGGCGACGCCGGCGCCAATGAGGCCCTCGCCATCGAAGATCCGGCGGAGTTTGCGGCGGAATTGTTCCGTCAACTTTTGGAAGTACGCGGCATCGCGGTCTATGGCAAGCAGAAGACGCGACACACCGAGTTGTCGAGTCTGTCCACTTTGACGGTCACGGCTTCCGCAGCCGCTCGAGGCGGCGACGAACCATCGCGGGCGTTTCAGAATCGGCCGCTGGTGCTGGCCAGCTATCAGTCCAAACCGCTGATCGAGGATGTGCGGGTCATCAATAAAGTCAGCCAGAATCTGCACGCCGAGATTCTGCTGAGGCTTCTCGGCCGCGAAAAAGGAACTGCGGGAACGGTCGAAGGCGGGCTCGAGGTGCTGCGGGGATTTCTGAACCAGGCCGGGATCACAGGCGATCAGTACGCGTTTTACGATGGCTCCGGTCTATCGCGGCAAAACCTGGTGACACCGCAAGCGGTAGTCGATTTGCTGCGCTACGCCGACTCCCAGCCCTGGGGACCCAGTTTTCGCGATACTCTGCCCCTCTCCGGCACCGACGGCTCGCTCTCCAATCGATTCAAAGACGTGGATATACAGGGACGCATCCATGCCAAGACCGGTTCACTCGGCGGCGTCAAGACGCTGTCCGGATATGCCACCACGAATCACGGCGACCGGGTCGCATTTTCCATCCTGTCGAACAATTTCAACCTGCCCGACAAGCGCATCAACGAAACGCATAGACAACATCGTCGCCGAAATCCTGAACGACGACAAACCCAGGAAGTAACGTTCTGCTTGTGTGGAGCGGGCGCCCTCGCCTGCTGACGCTGGAAACCACACCAGACGGCAGGTCTCATTGGAGGTTTCCCCACACTGCACTTCCGCCCACATTGTCAGGCGGGCGAGGCGCCCGCCCAACACAAATAAACCACTCGCTATCGTTGCATACGCTTGGCCTGCCGGCCGCGCATGCTGCGCGCCGCGCCGGGTCCGGTGCCGGTTGGCGGTTTACGCATGCCTTCCAGCAGTTCCTTCAGGACAACGGCATTGTTGTGAGGCTCGTTCCTGGAGGCGAAGAGGAGCGTAAGATTCTTCTTCCTGCGGGCCAGGCGGTACAGTTCATCGAGAGCTTCCGCCGCCTCCGGCGCCGCGAGTTCCTTGAGATAGCGTTTGCGAAAAGTCAGCCAATTCTCGGGATGGGCGTGAAACCAGTGGCGCAGTTCGTTCGAGGGGGCAAGGTCGCGTAACCATGCGTCCAGCGCAGCCCGGCTTTTGCTGAGTCCGCGCGGCCACAGCCGGTCCACCAGAACGCGGTAGCCATCGGCGCGAGCGGGCTTCTCGTAGACTCGCTTTGACAACAACGCATTTGCCGGCGGCGGGCATGGATAGTGCTCTGCTATTGTACTTCGGCGCAGTAACTAGCAATCGGCAATTGGCACCTGGCCACGGCCGATGGGGTTTGGCTAATTGCCAATTACTGATTTTGAGGGACGAATGGAATCATCCCGCCACTCGGTTGGTCATCAACCAGCTTTTCGAATACCGACTGCGCTGGCAGCCCTGCTTTTGCTCGTATGCAGTGGCTGTGATGTGCAACGCCGCAAGAGCGATGCTGAACTGGGACTGAACGCGCAACAGGCGGCCGGACGGCGGCTCTACGACCAGTATTGCGATCGCTGTCACGAACCTTACTCGTCCCGCGACAAGAAGGGACGCAGTTTGCAGGGTGTTTTCAAGAAGCCGTTCCTGGCGGTGAGCGGGATGCCGGCCAACGACGAACGTGTGAGCGAGATGATTGTAACCGGCCGCAACATGATGCCGGCCTTCGGCCAGGTAATGTCGCAATCGCAAGTGCAGGATCTGCTGGCGTATCTTCACACTTTGTAAATCACGTTAGACCCCGCAAGTTGTCATCCTGAGCGCAGCCGGCCCATTCGTTTTACGAATGGGCAGCCGGAGTCGAAGGACCCCTGCTGTCGTAACGGCATCTAGTCATCGTGGGCTGGTGGGCACCGCCGCCCATGTCTTCCGCGCTTGGAAAGTTACAGGGTTCTTCGACTCCGTAGGAGCTCCGCTTCGCGAAGCTGCCACTACGCTCACGATGACAAGTTCACACGGTGGTTTGACTTCATTGCCTTGAGCGAGTAAATTTTTTCAACCACATCAGTTCTTTCACAACTTCTTTGGTTCGCGCATCCTCGTCGCATTGACGAGGAGGGAAGCGGGTGAGAATCCCGCGCTGCCGCGCAACTGTAAGCGAGGAAATCGCAGCCGGTCACTGGGGAGACCCGGGAAGGCCGGTTGTATTCGTCGGACACGAAAACGCGTCCTTACTCGCAAGCCAGGAGACCGGCGTGAACCGTCCACACCAACCCCTTTCGCGTGACAAAGGAGGAGTGCATGCGGTTCTTCGGAATTTTCGTCTCTGTATTAGTCCTGCTGGCAGCGGCGTCGGCTGCCGAGCTCAAAATCAAAGTTGTCGATCCCCAATCCGCGGCGGTCGCCGGAGCACGGGTAGAATTGTTCCGCCTCGAGTCGTCAACTCCAGCCGCGATCCAGACTACTTCGGCGGATGGGCTGGTTGTATTTCACGGAGCGGACGCTGCGTCCTATCGCGCTCGAATCCTGGCCGTCGGATTTGCTGAACAATCGGTGACCATCTCGGCGTCCGAAATGACTACGGTGAGCCTGCGGCTGGCCCCTGCTACCGAAACCGTCAACGTAAGTGGCACTCGCACTCTTGTCTCCGGAGACTTGGCGGGTGCGGATGTCGAGAGCCTGAATGCCGGGCAACTGGACGTGATGCGGCCGGTGGCGGCCGATGATGCTCTGCATTTTCTTCCCGGCGCCGTGGTGAGTACGGCCGGGCAACGCGGCGGATTGTCCTCTCTGTTTGTTCGTGGCGGCGAGTCTACCTACAACAAAGTGATCGTGGACGGAGTCCCGGTCAACGATCCCGGCGGAATATTTGACTTCGGGGTACTGCCCCTGGCGGGAGCGGATCGCCTGGAGTTCGTACGCGGCTCGCAGAGCACACTCTACGGCTCCGACGCCATGAGCAGCGTCGTACAAGTTTTCACCCGCAGCGGAAGCACCCCAGTCCCGGAATTTCGTTTCGGCGCGGACGGTGGCAACCTGGGAACGGCGAACGGATATGCATCGCTCGCGGGCGCCGATGGACGCTTCGACTACAACCTGTTCGGAGACCAGTTCAACACCATGGGTCAGGGCCCGAACGACGATTACTCAAACTCCCTGGAGGGCGGCAACGTCGGCGTGAAGTTGACCGACTGGGCGGCGCTCCGCCTGCGTGCCCGCCACTCCAACAGCGCCACGGGCGTTCAGAGCTACTGGAATTTCAACGGAGATCCAATTCTGCCTCCGGACCTTGACCAGCGCGCGCGCCAGAACAATCTGCTGGCCAGCGCGGAGCTGACCGTTGCGGGGCCGTCGCGCTGGCAACATCGCTTGACCGGTTTCGAGTACGCGCTGCATCGCACCAACATTCAACCCGTCAATCAGCCCGGACGCGTGGACCCGTTCGGCAATCAAATTGATACTCCATTTCATTCCATCACCAACATCAATCGCGCCGGCTTCGACTATCAGGGCGATTACACGGAGCGAAGCTGGGCGCAAACTACTATTGGATACGAATTCGAAGATGAAAACGGAACCACTGGCAGCCTGCCCGATTCGCTGAGTCATGGCGTACGGCTCAACCACGCCGTGTACGGGCAACAGCTTCTGACCCTGGGCCGTCTCTCGGTGGTGGCCGGGGCCCGTTTTGTGCACAACCAGAGTTTCGGAAATAAGGCCGTCCCGCGGATTGCCCTGGGGTTTACCGCCCTGCGCGGAGGAAATTTCTTTTCCGGCACGCGCTTCCGTTTCAGCTACGCCACCGGCATCAAGGAGCCCAGCTTCGCGCAGTCATTCGGTAACGGCGGCGGCTTTCCCGTGATCCCCAACCCCGCTCTCAAGCCGGAGGAGGTGCGCTCATTTGAAGCCGGCTTCGAGCAGAAGTTTTCCAGGAACTATTCGTTGACTGCTACTTACTTCAACGGATTGTTTCGCGACAAGATCGATTTCAATTTCCTGACCGGGGCAGCCTGCCCACCACCCAGCGCTTTCTGCGGACAGTACGTCAACGTCAATGAGGCGATCGCGCATGGCGCCGAATTGGAGTTTCACGGACGCCCACTGGCGAAACTGTCGCTCGACGGCTCCTACACTTACACTTCGACGCAGATCCTCGAGCAGCCCTTCGCCTTCGATCCGCTGCTTGAGCCCGGCCAGCCTCTGCTGCGGCGTCCTAAACACTCGGGGAGTTTGTTGCTGACTTACCTGAGCACCCGTTGGGGAGCAAATCTGGGCGGAAGTTTCGTTGGCCGGCGCACCGATTCCGATTTCCTGGGCTACGGCATCAACCATGCTGCCGGCTACGCTCGCGTCGATCTCGGCGGATGGTACGCCATCACTTCTCGGATCACGGCCTACGTGAATCTCGAGAACGCGTTCGACAAGGCTTATCAGGAAGTGGTGGGCTATCCAGCGCTGGGAGCAAACGTCAGGGCAGGCATGCGCTTCAGAATCGGTGGAGAATAGGTTGCTATGCTTTCGTGGTCGCGGCCGACTCGCCCGCGGCTTTAAATTTAAGAGCGCTTGATTGATGTTGGAGGCACGTGGCTGAGTTCTTCTCAGAGGGAAGGTCACGCGGGCGAGTCGCCCGCGACCACACCAGCCAAAACAGACTACCGGTGACGGACCCGGCGAGGCCTGGGCGCTGCCTGGGGCTGCTCATCGGCTTCGGCGGAGAAAGGGACAGCCAGGGGCAGTGGAGCGGCCGATCTCGAGCCTTGATACTTGCTCCGCGCCGCCATCAATTTTCCCAGTTCTTCGCTCCCCAGAGGCTGCTGCCGTCCGAGCAGATGCGTAACCAGCGCGATCTGGGCAAAATGCTCGACCGTTTCCATCTTCATATAGGCATGATGCAGGTCGGCGCCATACGCCACCACTCCGTGGTTCGACATGAGAATGGCATCGTATTGCGGAACCAGCGGTTCGAGTGCGGCGGTCAGCTCAGGCGTTCCCGGCGTGCCGTATTTGGCCAGCGGGATTGAGCCTAGTCCGATCACCACTTCGCACACCAGAGGCTGGTTCAGCGCCAGGCCGGCGGCAGCGAACCCCGTGGCAGTGGGCGGATGCGCATGCACCACGCCTTGCACGTCTGGCCGCAGCTTGTAAATCAGGAGGTGCATTGCAATTTCGCTCGAAACATCGCGACGCCCTTCCACCCGGCGGCCGTCCATATCCACGATGACCATATCCGAGGGCTTCATCATGCCCTTGCACATGGAGGTCGGAGTGGCCAGGATGTGGCGCTCGTCGAGGCGCACGGAAAGATTGCCGTCCATGGCGGCCACATAGCCGCGCTCGTGCAGCGCCCTGCCAAAGAGGACAATTTCGCGCCGATATTGACGTTCACTAGGCATCGTTAGGAAAGGTAAAACTGAAAGCCCCGGCTGTTTCCGCGTATGGTAACCCAAGCGATTGGTGGTTACAACGTCGTTTACACACAATTACATTCTGATCTTGAGCGCTTACGGTTCAACCCGACAGGAAATCCTATAATCAGGCAGCGTGCTGGTTTCCGATTTCAATTACTCACTTCCCGAAGAACTGATTGCCCAGGAGCCGTTGTCCGACCGGGCGGCTTCGCGACTGCTGCATCTGAATCGCAGCTCAGGTGAGTTGCATGACTCGTGGTTCCGCGATCTTCCTGACCTGCTCAGAACCGACGACCTGGTCGTGTTTAACAACACACGCGTCTTTCCCGCACGACTCTATGGCAGAAGGAGTGGTGCAAATGCGCAACCCCTCAGCCCAGGGAATCCTGCCTCGCGCAATTTCCTGACGGGCCGGATCGAAGTTCTCCTGACTCGCCAACTATCGCACGACCCCAACGAATGGGAGTGCCTGGTGCGACCGGGGAGAAAGATCGGAGTGGGAGAGCGCCTGTTTTTCGGGGAGCAGGACCAACTACAGGCGGAAGTTCTGTCCCGAGGCAGCTTCGGGGAACGCCGCATCCGGTTCGCTCCCATGCAGGATTTCTTTGCGCGAGGTCGAGCGCATCGGCCACGTGCCTCTTCCGCCCTATATTGACCGGCCCGATGGTCTGGCAGATCGGGAGCGCTACCAGACCGTCTATGCCCGCGAAAACGGTTCAGTGGCCGCGCCCACCGCAGGCCTGCACTTCACGCCCGAGATTCTGGCCCGCATGAAAGAGCGAGGCATCGAGACGGCGGAGGTCACGCTGCACGTGGGACTGGGGACATTCCAACCGGTGCGCGAGGACCGGGTGGAAGATCACAAGTTGCATCGCGAGTCCTACTCGATCTCCGCGGAGGCGGCGTCAGCGATCAATCGCGCTCTGGACAGCGGACGACGAATCGTAGCGGTCGGAACCACCACCGTCAGGACACTCGAATATTCCGCCGCGAAATCGGGCCGGGTGACGGCGGGAAGCGGCGAGGCCGACATCTTTATCTATCCGGGCTATGAGTTCCGGGTGGTGGGCGCGCTGCTCACCAACTTCCATCTGCCGCAATCCACCCTGCTGATGCTGGTGTGCGCGTTCGCCGGCCAGCAGCGGGTGCTCGACGCCTATCGTCATGCCGTGGCCGAGCGCTACAGATTCTATTCCTACGGCGATTGCATGTTCGTGGAGTAATGCCGGCAACCTGCCGCAGGAATATACTGGGCTTTGCAGGGGGTGAAATATGGGAACGCAAGCCCTATCCAAGCCGGTTTCGATCCAGGACTTTGTCGCTGAGCTGAGAAAATTTCCCGAACCGGCTTTCACCCGGATCGACCAGATCATCCGTTTTCTCGAGAGCACACCGGTTGCATCCGACACCCTGACGCCGTACCTGACCTGGGACCGCCAGCACTACACACGCAATCTGATCGACAAGACGCCGCTGTACGAACTGGTGGCCATCTGCTGGGAAGTCGGTCAGGCGAGTTCGATCCACAATCACCGCGAGCAGAACTGCTGGATGGCGGTGCCGATCGGAAGATTGCGAGTCGAGAACTATCGCACGATTTCCCAGAACCTGGACGCCGGCACCTGCGAGCTCGAGACCGCCGACACGGTGGAAATGAATCCGCGCCAGCCCTGCGCCGTGGATCCTCTTGAGCCCGTCCACCGGGTCTACAATCCCCGCGAATTCAACCAGCGCGCGGTGAGCCTGCACGTCTATTCCCGTCCCTTTGATACCTGCGTGGTCTATTCGCAGGAGCAGCGCACCTGCGGCGTGATCAAACTGCACTACCAAACCGAGTACGGAAAACCGGCGAAGTCCAACTGAGAACCGAGGACTGCGAACTAGCAACTGTTGTCCTGCTAAACTTAGCCGTTGCCTCCCCGAAGAAAACTTTCGACTGCCCAGCTCGAAAGCGCTCCGGACGCAAGCCGGCTGCCTCCCATGTCCAAGCCGAAGCTGACGCCAGCGACGGCCGCCGCATCTTCCTCATGGATGCGATGTCTTTCATCTTCCGCGCCTATCACGCCATGGCGCGGCAGCGCGGCATGACCACCAAGACCGGATTGCCCACGGCGGCCACCTACGTCTTCGTCAACATGCTGCGCAAACTGCGCGACGATTTCTCTCCGGAATATCTGGCGGCGGTATTTGACGTGGCTGCGCCCACCTTCCGCGATCAGGAAGCGGAAGCCATCACCAAGGTGCGCAAATTCGACCTCAAGACCCAGACCTTCCAGGAAATCGAATATCGCGGATACAAGGCCAATCGCAGCGAAATGCCGGCAGAACTGGTGCAGCAGGTGCCCTACATCCGGCGCGCGCTCGAGGCCTACCGCATTCCCATCCTCGAACTGGCCGGGCTACGAAGCCGATGACGTGATCGGCACGCTGGCCCGCAAAGCGGCCGCGCAATCGTATCTGGTGTATGTGGTTTCGAGCGACAAGGACATGCTGCAACTGGTCAACGACCGGGTGCTGGTGCTGAATCCGCCCAAGGACAACCTGATTTGCGACGCGAAAAAGGTGGAAGAGATTCTCGGCGTTCCGCCCGAGCGCGTGGTGGACGTGATGGCCCTGCGCGGCGACTCGGTCGACAACATTCCGGCGCGCCCGGCATCGGCGACAAGGGCTCAGTCGAACTCATCAAGCGTTTTGGCACGGTGGAGCAGGCTCTCGATCGCGCCGCCGAGGTGGAGAAGAAGTCGTATCGCGAGTCGCTCGAGAACAATCGCGACACCGTGCTCTTCAGCAAGCGCATGGCGACCATCGACTGCGATGTTCCGGTCGATCTGACCTGAATGCGATGCGCGCCGGGGCGCCCGACGTCGAAGCCTTGCGCGAGCTGTTCACCGAACTCGAGTTCACTTCCCTGCTGAAAGAACTGCTGCCGGTGGTGGAAGTGACCGAGGCGCACTACACCGAAGCCAAGTCGGAGGCTGATGTGGAGGCGGTGCTGAAACAAGTTTCTGCCAGCAATGCGCTCGCCGTAGCGATCGAGGCGGAATCGCCGTGCAGTCGCGGATGAGGATGAAGAGGAAGTGGACGAGCCGCAGGGCAGCATGCTGCCGCTCACGGCGCCGCCTGCCGAAGCTGCGCCCGCGAAGACTCTCGCTATCTCCGCCGCGGCCGGGAACGGCAGTGACCGTTTCGATGCAGGAAGGGCCGGGCTCGCGGTTACGCTCCGCGCTGGAAGACGAAGGCGTTCCCAAGGCGATCCACGACTACAAGGCTGCGATTCATGCGCTGGAGCCGCAAGGCATCACGCTGCGCGGCGTGCGGCATGATCCCATGCTGTATTCCTACCTGCTCGATCCCACGTACTCCTCGCATCGGCTGCCCGAGGTGGCGCTGCGCCGCTTCAATCTCAAGCTGGGCGGCACGCTGGCGGAGTCGGCCGACGTCACCGGACGTTTCGCCACCGCGCTGCGCCGTGAGATCGAGAGCGCAGGGCTGCTGAAGCTGTACGAAGAAATCGATTTGCCGCTGGTGCCAGGTGCTGGCCCGCATGGAGCAGGCCGGGGTCAAGATCGATCGCAAAGTTCTGGAGGAAATGTCGTCCCGGCTGGAACGCGAAGTCGAAGCCAAGGCCCGCGAAATCTACGAGCACGCCGGATCTCACTTCAACATCAATTCTCCGAAGCAGCTGGGCGACGTGCTCTTCAACCAGATGAATTTGCCCAAGCCGGTGAAGTACGGCAAAGGCAAAACCATCTCGACTGCGGTCGATGTCCTGGAACAACTGGCGCTGACCCACGACATTGCGCGCCTGGTGCTCGAATACCGCCAGCTCTCGAAGCTCAAATCAACTTACGTTGACGCCCTGCCCGCGCTGCTGAATCCGGCCACGGGCCGCCTGCACACCACGTTCGGACAGACCGGCACCGCCACGGGAAGACTGTCGTCGACCAATCCGAATCTGCAAAATATTCCCATCCGCACCGAACTGGGCCGCGAGATTCGCGCCGCCTTCACCGTCGAACCCGGCCACGTGCTGCTGGCCGCGGACTACTCTCAGATCGAACTTCGCCTGCTGGCCCACTTCTCGAAAGATCCGCTGCTGGTCGAAGCCTACCGTCGCGGCGATGACATTCACACTCTCACCGCTTCGCAGGTCTTCGGCGTGCCGCCGCTGATGGTCACCGCCGATCATCGCCGTCAGGCCAAGGTCGTGAACTTCGGCATTGTCTACGGGCTGTCGGCGTTCGGACTTGTCGCAAACTCTCGGCATCGAGCCGAGGGAGGCCAAGCAGTTCATCGAAGCTTATTTTGAAAAATACAAGGGCGTGCGCGCCTTCATCGACAAGACTCTGGAAGAAGCCCGGCGCGAACAGAAAGTCACGACACTCTTCGGACGGGTGCGGCCCATCCCCGACATCAACAGCAAGAACATCAACCAGCGCGGCTTCGCCGAACGCACGGCGGTGAACACGCCGCTGCAGGGGACGGCCGCGGACCTGATCAAGATTGCGATGATCCGGATCGATGCGGCTCTGCGCGAGCGCGGCCTGAAGTCACGCATGACGCTGCAGGTCCACGACGAACTGGTGTTCGAAGTCCCCGAGAATGAAATCGAGACCATGCGCACCCTGGTGCGCGAGCAGATGGAAAATGTTCATCCGCCGCTGACGGTGCCACTGCTGGTAGAAGTCGGCGTAGGCCAGAACTGGCGCGACCTGGAGTAGAACCTGTGGCCCGGCACCGCCCATGTGGGGACGGGTCGGAGCCTGCCCTGAGCGAAGTCGAAGGGACCCGTCCAGGTCGAGCGCAGCTCGACTAGCATTTTCTGGCCGTGTTCTAGGGATAGAATCAAAACAAAACCAAGCCGAGCTGCGCTCGGCCCGGACGGGTCGAAGACCCGTCCCCACACAGCCGGAGGTGACTCCAAACCTCTACGCTCCCAGCGCGCTCTTGATCGCTCCGGCGATATTCTGCGCCAGCACCTTCATCTTCTCTTCCGACTCGGCTTCGATCATCACGCGCGCCAGCGCTTCCGTCCCTGAGTAGCGCACCACCACGCGCCCATTCCCGTCCAGTTCGCGCTCGGCAGCGTCAATCGCTTTTTGAATTTCCGGCACTTTCGCGAACGGCACTTTCTCGCGCACTCGCACGTTCTGAATCGTCTGCGGAAAGACTTTGAGATCACTCACCAGTTCCGCCAGTGGTTTTCCCGTCCGCGCCATGGTCTCCATCACGCGCAACGCGGTGAGCAGGCCGTCGCCGGTGGTGGCTTCGCCATCCCGGAAAATGATGTGGCCGGATTGCTCGCCGCCCAGCACCGCGCCGCTCTTCTGCATTTCCTCGAGCACGTACTTGTCGCCGACGTTGGCGCGCAGCAGGCGAATGCCGGAATTGCGCAGCGCGATTTCCAGGCCCATGTTCGACATCGTGGTCGCGACCACGGTGTCTCCGGGCAGAGCTCCCTGCGACTTCATGTCACGCGCAGTCAGCAGAAGCACGGCATCGCCATTCACCACCCGGCCGTTGGCATCGCAAAAAAGCGCGCGGTCGGCATCGCCGTCAAAGGTCACGCCCAGATCGAATTGCCCGGCTTCTCCGCCACCGCCCGGGCCACAGTTTCGGGATGCAACGCGCCGCAATTCTCGTTGATGTTCTTGCCGTCCGGAGTCGCGCTGAGAAACGTCGCACGGATTCCGACACAGGCGGAACAATTCCGGCGCTTCGGCGGCGGCCGCGCCATTGGCGCAATCCACCAGCACGCGCAACTTGCTCAAATCAGCGCCGACATTCTTCGCCAGCCATGCGATGTAGGCGTGGCGCAGTTCGGCTTGCCCCGGCAGGCTCGGCGGAAGCTGGAAAGACGAGTCCACGTGGGCTTCCGGGTTCTGCAGCAGCGCAAAAATTTCCTGTTCGATGGCGATCTCGTGCGCGTCCGGCAACTTGTAGCCGTCGCCGGAGAAAACCTTGATGCCATTGTCAGTCCAGGGATTGTGCGACGCCGAAATCACCACGCCCGCGGCGTACTTGCGCGAGCGCGCCAGGTAGGCCACGCCGGGCGTCGTGATCACGCCGGCGCTGTGCACTTCAATTCCGCTGGAGGTCAGCCCGTGCGTCACCCGGTCCGCAATCCACGCACTGGATTGCCGCGTGTCCTGCCCGATCACGACGCGTCCCGTTCCGCCGGAACGCTTCAGATCGTGGCCCAGCGCGCGGCCGATCATGTAGGTGCTGTCCTGAGTCAGGGGAAATTCGCCGGCGACGCCGCGAATCCCATCGGTGCCGAAGAGTTGTCGCGTCTGGGTTGTCATGCTGAATTGAAAATGACCTAGCGTCCGCCGCTTCCGGCAGGGGCCTTTTCCATGATAACCGTGACCCGCACCGGATTGGGGTTCATCACCTGTACCAGGGGATCAGAAACGTAAGCATGCCGCACGAACGTGGCGCGGTCCATGGTGCCGCTGGCGTCCACCGGATCGGTGATGGCGGCTTCCACCGCCTCCACCCGCTTGCGTGGCCCGCTGATCGTAATCGTGGCCGGCGCCGCCTCGATGTGCCCGATCTGGTAGCCCGCGGCAAAGTTGCCGAAAACCCGCGGACGCACCGGGACCTGGCGGGTAAGACGAGTGTCAAAGGTGAGGTGGAACTGGTTGGGAATAACCTGGACCACCTCCAGCTCCCGGGGCTGATGGACCTGCTGCGCCGTCAGATCGAAGGTGCGCTCTCCCGGCTTCATCCCGCTGAGTTCGATCTCGGCATAAATATCCGCAGGCTGCAGGCGCCGCACGATGCGCTGCGGGCCGCGCACCCGGATCTCGGCCCGCGGAATGCTTTCGGTATTGATCTCCAGATTTTCCGGAATGTTGCGGAATTCAATGGGCACCTCGACCGCCACTTCGGCCACCGGATCGCGAGTCACCGCCAGCCACAAGCCCACCGCCAGGGCCAGCGAGAGCAGCTTGATGCCGAAATTGTGCAGCACGTGCCGGCGCAAGAAGTCTTTCATGGCTAGCGCTCGCCTCCCGGGGTGACCCGCGAATCGGCCGGGCGAGGCGCGGACCTCTGAATGTCGTCTTCGGCAGCCGAAAGTTCCTCGCTGCCATTCGTCATGGGAGTGGGCAAGGTGGAGGGAGGCACGTAGCGGCGCAGCAGCTCTCCGATGCGCTCGCGCAGTTGCTCCACCGTGAGGTCGCGTTCGATCGTTCCGCCAACCGCCAGGCTGATGGCGCCGGTTTCCTCGGAAACGATCACGGCGATGGCATCGGTCTCTTCGGTCACGCCGATGCCGGCGCGATGCCGGGTGCCAAGTTGAGTCGAGAGCACCGGATTCATGGAAAGCGGCAGGAAGCACGCCGCGGCCGCAATGCGGTCTTTCTGCACGATCACCGCGCCATCGTGCAAGGGAGCGCTGGGCCGAAAAATCGTGGCCAGCAGATCGTAGGAAAGACGCGCGTCGAGCGGAACGCCGCTCTCGATGTAGGTCCGCAATCCGATTTCCCGCTCGATCACGATCAGGGCGCCGGTCTGGTTCTGGGAAAACAGGTTGGCTGCAAGTACGATGTCGTCGTAAGCGTCGGCCTCGGACGCCGCCGTCCGGCTGCGCAGAAGCCGGCGTCCCAGGCGCGCCAGAGCCTGCCGGATTTCGCCCGCAAAAATCACGATCAGCGCGAACACCGCGTAAGGCAGCAGCGTGCTCAGCAGCCAGTTCAGACGTGGCCAGTTCGCCGGCGCGGGAAAAATAAAATGCCAGCGCCAGCGCCGCCACGCCCACCAGCATGTAGGCGGCGCGCGTGCCCTTGATCAGCGCCAGCAGCTCGTAAATGATCACCGCGACCAGCAGAATGTCGATGACCGAAATCACCGACAAATGCGGCCACGGCGCTGCGAAGAACTTCACCGGCGATCCCTTTCCGAAAAATTGCCGTTGAACTTGAACAATCAATTGTAATCCAGGGTCATATGATTCCGGCTATCTTTATCGAAGTAAAGGCTTTGTAAAGATATGTCGGTTGTAGGGCGGGCGCCCTCGCCCGCCGCCTTTGACTTCGATTTGATCTAGACACTGAGTAAGAACGCAGAACTCGAGCCGGTCTGATACTGAAGTCCAAGTCAAGAGCGGCGGGCGAGGGCGCCCGCCCCACATGGTTATTTCTGGTTCACGGTCGCAGTCACCGTGCCCTTTGCCAGACGGGCAGAAATCTCGTCGCCAGCTTTCACCTGAGCCGCATCCTTCAACAGCACTCCTGCGGAATCGAACACCAGAGCGTACCCGCGATCGAGAATGGCGAGAGGCGAAAGCGCTTCCAACTGTCCGGTAAGCTGATTGAGCAAGCCCTCGCTGCCGCAACAACAGAGTCCGGGCAGTGGCCGCCGAGCGCGGCCACGCGAGCATCGAGTTCCTGACGAATTCCGGCAAGCATGCGGCGCACATCGTAATGCCGGACCACAGCCGCTGCCGTCTCCAGGCGCCGCCGATGCTGTTCCAGAATCTGCCGCTCCGCCCGCTCCAGCCGGTTCTTCAGCTCATCGAGTCTTTGCTGACGCCGGTTGATGACATCCACCATGCGTCCAAACGCGCCGTGCTGCGCCAGTTCGGTAAGCGCCTGCCGCCCCATCAGCAACCGGTAGCGCACGGCGCGAACCAGTCGCTGGCGCAGTCCCTCAGCCTGATCCTCTACTTCCTGGCGGGAACGAATCACCAACTCGGCGGCGGCGGAAGGCGTCGGAGCCCGCAGGTCAGCCACGAAATCAATAATGGTGAAGTCGGTCTCGTGCCCCACCGCGGAAATCACCGGAATCCCGGATGCGGCAACCACGCGCGCCAACGCCTCGTTATTAAACGCCGCCAGATCCTCCGCCGAGCCTCCGCCGCGAGCCACGATGATGACGTCCACGCTGCGCGCCTGGTTGAAGTAGCGGACTCCCGCGCTCACTTCCGCGCCCGCGGACTCGCCCTGCACCTGCGCGGGAAAAATCAGAACGCTGGCGGTGTGATGCCGCCGCAGCAGAATGTTGAGAATGTCGCGCAACGCCGCCGCCTGCGGCGAAGTCACAATCCCGATCCGTCGCGGCAAAGTAGGAATCGGCTTCTTGCGGCCGGCGTCGAACAACCCTTCCGCTTCGAGCTTGGCCTTGAGTTGCTCGAACGCAACCTGCAGCGCGCCTGCGCCCTTGGGCTCAAGGTACTCGGCTGAAATCTGCAGCTCGCCGCGATCTTCGTAGATGGTGACTCGCCCGCGCAGCACCACCTGCATGCCGTTCTCGGGACGAAAGCGCAGCAGCCGCGCCTGCGACCGGAACATCACGGCACGAATCTGCGAGTTCTGGTCCTTCAAAGTGAAGTACAGATGTCCCGAGTCATGCGCCCGGAAATTCGAGATCTCGCCTTCCACCCAGGTATCGCCATACTCGCGCTCAATATGAGTGCGCACCGCCGCCACCAGATCGCGCACCGTCCAAATGCGGCGATCGGGAGGTTTGAAACTGAATCCAAGCTGATCGGTGGAGGACACTGCAGTGGAGTTTACAACAGGGGATGCAGCTCTCTAGCTTCTGGCTTCTAGCTTCTAGCTCTTAGCTCTTAAGCTTCTTATGCCGGTGGCCAGCCGCGAAGCGGCGAAAGAATGAAGCCCGGGGCGCAAGCCCCGGGTTAACAGCGATGAATGACGCAGCCCTGAAAGGGCGAAAGAATGCGCGCCACGGACTCAAAGACCCGCCCAAGCCGAGCTTGGACGGGGCACCGACGTTTGGTTGGACTGAGGACAGCAGCACACCGACGATCGACTATCTCCCGATGCCCTAACGCCCGTCCCTGCTGAACCGACGCTTCCCGCACACAATTCCTTCCCGCCTGCTTTGCCGCATACAAGCCGGCGTCCGCCGCCTTCACCAACTCCTCGCGCGTGCTGCCATGATCCGGACAGGTTGCCACCCCGGCGCTGATCGTGACCGAGCGCGGCACTCCGGGAAATTGCCAGCTATCCACCATTCGCCGCAGCTTCTCGGCCACGCCCAGGGCGTGCTGCTGGCTGGTTTGGGAGAGCAGGACGGCGAACTCTTCTCCTCCGTAGCGGCAGACCACGTCAATCTTCCTCAGCTGCTGGGAGAAGATCGAGGACACCTGGCGCAGCACTTCATCGCCCAGCAGGTGGCCAAATTCATCGTTCAGCCTCTTGAACTGGTCGATGTCCACCATGATCACCGCCATGCCGGAGTTAAACCGGCGGGCCCGCTCCAGTTCTTCCTCGATTCGGAGTTCGAAATAGCGGCGGTTGAAGATTCCGGTCAGGCCGTCCAGATAGGCCAGACGCTTGACCCGTTCCACGTAGTGAGCATTCTGAATCGCAGTCGCACAGATGTCGGCGACCGATTCCAGCGATTGAATATCGCTGACACTGAAGGACCCGGGCCGGGCGCTGTCCAGCACCAGAACGCCCAGCGTCTGCCCGAAGGAAACCAGCGGAATGCACATCCGGGAAGCCCGATTCCAGATAGATGCCGACGCAATCCGGGATCCGTCTTCACGTCGTTCTCGATCACGGTCTTGCTCTCGCGCAGGGCCCGCCCCCACAAACCTGCCCCCGCCGGCACCTTTCCGCCTTCCGGGATGCGCAGCGTCAGGTCGCCATGGTGCGCCTGCAGCACCAGGTCCTCGTCTTCCTTGACCAGCATCGAGACGTGAGAAACCTCGAACGCCGGACGAATCTTCGCGCAGGCCTTCGACAGCAGTTCTTTCACGTCCAGCACGACCGTGGTTTCCCGCGCCACCGTGTTGATCGCCTCCAGTTGCGACGCCCGCCGCCGTTCCAGCGAATACAGCCGGGCATTCTGCAAGGCCATCGAGGCCTGCGTGGAAAACAAGGTCAACAGATCGACGGTTTCGGAATCAAAGTGATCCGGGTTTTCGCTCTGACAATCGAGCACGCCGACCACTTCGTCCCGCACCATGAGCGGAATCGCCAGTTCAGAACGGGTCTTTTTTCCCCACGGCTTGTAGCGGCTTCTCTTTGGTGAAGTCCGGCACGTACAGGGGACGCTTCTTCTGGGCGGCGGTGCCGATCAGCCCCGTCCCGATGCTCACCCTGACCTTGTCAAATCCCTGCTCGCCGCCGATCTGGGAGCGGGTGCAAAGCTGATCTGTGTCCTTATCCAGCAACAGGATAGCGACGTTCTGCAGATGGAAATAGTCCCGCGCAATCACCAGGATGCGCTGCAGCACTTCATCCAGGTCAAACGTGGACAAGCACCGCCTGGCTGGCGTCGTAAAGGATGGCGATTTTCTGCATGAGCCCAGCCGGATTGTAACCCGCACGGGATGCCCGACCGATGTTCCGAAAGTAACGTAGGGCCAAGCCGCGGAGCGGCGCAAGAATGTAGCCCAGGGCGAAGCCCTGGGTAACGCCGGGAGCCGACCGAGCTCCAGGGCGAAAGAACTTTGCCAACAGCTGGTCGGGGATCGTAGTGACGCCGGGATCGCCGCCTCCGGACGATGCTGTGCTCCACCCTTTCGCCCCTGCGGGGCTTTCGCATCTCATCGTGCCGTTCACCCAGGGCTTACGCCCTGGGCTACATTCTCCGCGCCGCTTCGCGGCTGCGAGGGCCCCCTGACCAATTCCTGATCCTGCTAACATCGCTGAGATGCTGGAGCTTTCCACCTCGGTCCAATACGTAAAGGGCATCGGCCCTCGCCTGGCCGAGGTGTTGGGCGCCAAGGGCATCCACACCGTCGACGATCTGCTTCACTACCTGCCCTTCCGCTACGAAGACCGCGTGAACCCGCGTGGGATTTCCGAACTGCGCGCGGGAGAAATGGCCACCGTCATCGCCGAAGTCCGCACCTCGGGCCTGTTCCGCACCCGCCGCATGCCCATTTTTCAGATGACCGCCGGCCAGGGCAGAAGCCGCCTGAAGTGCATCTGGTTCAACGGCACCTATCTGCGAGACCGCTTCAAGCCCGGGACAACTGGTGGCTCTCTACGGCAAGGTCGAGCAGGAACGCGGCGGAGAATTGCAACTGGTGCAGCCGCAGTTTGAAATTCTCGGCGACTCCTGCCGACGACACCGAAGGCGGAGAACAGAAAGCCGCCGCCTCGCTCGAAGTCGGCAGGATCGTCCCCATCTACGAGTCGGCCGGCCAGGGACGCCTCACTCCGCGCTGGTTTCGGCGCATCATCCACACCGTGCTGGAGAATCTCTCGCCGCAAGTCCCGATCCGATTCCAGCCGTCGTGCGCAACCATCTGAGCCTGATCTCGCCGCAGGACGCGCTGCGACAAGTCCACTGGCCCGATCCCGGCGAGAGCCTTCAGGACCTGCAAGCCTCGCGCACCCCGGCGCACATCCGCCTGATCTTCGAAGAACTCTTCTTTCTGGAGCTGGGACTCGAACTCAAACGTCGCGAGCAGAAGGCGCAAACCGGAATCGCGTTTCAACCTGGACAATCGAGCCCGCGAAGCGATCAAAAAGATTCTGCCCTTCCATCCCACGGCGGCGCAGAAGCGCGTGCTCAAGGAAATCGCCTCCGACATGGAAAAGCCTTTTCCCATGCGGCGTCTGCTGCAAGGCGACGTCGGATCAGGCAAGACCATCGTGGCCTTCGAGGCCGCCATCATCGCCATGGAAAACGGATACCAGGTCGCGCTCATGGCGCCCACCGAAATCCTGGCCCAGCAGCACTATTTTTCCGCCCGCCGAATTCTGGAAAATGCCGGATACCGGATCGTCCTGCTGACCGGCTCGGTGGAAGAAGATCGCAAACGCGAAATCCGCCGCCACATCGCCCAGGGCAACGCGCAACTGGTCATCGGCACCCACGCCCTGATCGAGCAAAAAGTCGAGTTCGCCAAACTGGGCCTGGTCATCGTCGACGAACAACACCGCTTCGGCGTGATGCAACGCTTCAAGCTGATGAAGAAATCCGCAGACGAAGGAAGCAGCAATGGCCACCCCGCCGCCACGAACCACGTAGGGGCGGACGCCCTCGTCCGCCCAGCCGAGCAAAGCTCGGCACTCTCGGCGAGCCCGATGTCCTGGTCATGACCGCCACCCCGATCCCGCGCACCCTGGCGCTGACTCTCTACGGCGATCTCGACGTCAGCGTCCTCGACGAAATGCCGCCCGGCCGCACCCCCATCGTCACCCGCCGCGTCTCCGACGACCGCGCCGACGAAGTCTGGCAATTCGTCGGCAAGCAGGTCGCCGCCGGCCACCAGGCCTACGTCGTCTATCCCGTCATCGAGGAGAACGAAGAGACCGAACTCAAGGCCGCGCTCAAGATGCACAAAGAGCTCAGCAAGAAAATCTTCCCCGATCTGCGAGTCGAGCTCCTGCACGGCCGCCTGCATGCCGATCAGAAAGAAGACGTCATGCGGCGCTTCCAGAAGGGCGAAGTGGACATTCTGGTTTCGACCACCGTGATCGAAGTCGGCGTCGATGTCGCCAACGCCACCGTGATGGTGATCGAGCACGCCGAGCGCTTCGGCCTCTCCCAGCTGCACCAGCTCCGCGGACGCATCGGCCGCGGCGCCGCCAAGTCGTTCTGCATCCTCATGACCGGCGGAAAAATCTCCGAGGATGGCGAACGCCGCCTCGACGCCATGGTCCGCACCACCGACGGCTTCCAGATCGCCGAACTCGATCTCGAACTGCGCGGGCCGGGCGAGTTCTTCGGCACCCGCCAGGCCGGCATGCCCAGCTTCCAGGTCGCCAACCTGATCCGCGACCGCCAGCTTCTGGAAGCCGCCAAACGCGAAGCCGCCGCCGTCCTGGCCGGCCCCAACGAAGAAGTATCGAAAGAAGAAATCGACCGCGCCCTGCGCCACATGCGCACCCACTGGCAGAAGACCTACGGCCTGGTAGAGGTCGGGTAGGTTCGGGAGTGTGTGGAGCGGGCGCCCTCGCCCGCTGCCTTTGACTTGATTTTGATTTTGACCTTACTGACCTCCACCTCGTTCTCGCTTCCGGCTTTCGCGGGCGGGGGCGCCCGCGCCACAACACCCATTTGACAACCACCCCCTAAATCCGGAAAGTGTTCTCTCCCGTATTTGATGTGGGCCCAAAAAATCACATCTCTGAAGGAGACTATCCGCCATGCCAAGAACCTTCCGGCATTCCCTGTTGGTGGCTCTCGTGCTGGGTTTCCTTTCAGCCAGCGTTTCGAGCGGCCTCGCCGCACCTCTCCCCAACCCCGGCTGCGCCCCAGGCCGCTGCCCAGGACACGCTTTACAAGCGGCTGGGAGGCTACGACGCCCTGGCCGCCGTCACCGACGACTTCCTCGGACGCCTACCCGCGGACCCCAAAGAGAGCCGCTTCTTCGTCGGCCTGAGCACCGACTCCAAGACGAGCGTGCGGCAGCACGTAGTGGACTTCCTGTGCGTAGCCACCGGCGGCCCCTGCAAATACACGGGACGCGACATGGAAACGGCGCACACCGGACTGAACATCACCGAAACGACTGGACCATCGCAGTCAAGGCGCTGGGCGACACCCT
>CAWFMU010000015.1:0-4828 GCA_963816865.1 Terriglobia bacterium | reverse complement strand
GATTTGAACTGCCGACCCCTCGCACCCCAAGCGAGTGCTCTACCAGGCTGAGCCACGTCCCGACTGGAAGGAACCGGCCGCATTCTATAAACGCGGCGGTGGGGTTGACTTAGGGATTTTACACTAGCTGCGGCGTTTCTTGCGCTTCGGGGCCGGCTTTTCCTCCAGAACGGCGAACTGGATTTTCTTTTCTACCGGATCGATGCGGTCGACCAGCACCCGCACTCGTTGTCCCATGCTGTAGATCTTGCGGCTGCGCAGGCCGATGATTTCGCGCGTGTTTTCGTGATAGGTGTAGCGGTCGTCGGACAGCGAGTCGAGCGGCACCAGGCCTTCCACGAAGAGATCGGTCAGTTCCACGAAGAATCCGTACTTGGTCACGCTGATGATCAGGCCGTCGAAGTCTTCTCCGACCCGGTCCGACATGAACTTGACCTTCTTCCACTCCATCAATTCGCGCTCGGCTTCGTCGGCGCGGCGCTCGGACTGGCTGGATTCTTCGGCGATGTCGTGCAATTCCTCGATCGGGATGGGGCCGCCCTCGGGCTGGACTGCTTCGTGATGGGCGGAGTGATCACGGCGCTTCGACCAGGGCGAACTGGTAGCGCCGGCATCCTGCCGGCCCGATGGCGGGCTGGAAGCCCGCTTGAATTCGGGGCTGGTAGCTTTCCCGTAAGACGCCCTCGATCCTTCTGCTTCGGTTGCGCTTGAATCGCTTTCGCCTAGCGGACGTTCCGTCCGCCTTCGGGCCGGCGGGACGCCGGCGCTACGTCGGAGTTCGAATCGCCAAGACTGCTTTCAGAATCCGGTGAATGATCAGGTCCGGATAGCGGCGGATCGGCGACGTGAAATGCGTGTAGGCGGTCGCGGCCAGCGCAAAGTGTCCCAGGTTCTCTTCGGAATAGCGCGCCTGCTTCAGCGAACGCAGCATCAGGAAGGAAAGAATGCGCTCTTCCGGCTTGCCGGCGATCTTCTCTGTCAGCTTCTGATACATGCGCGGCGTGATGTGTACTTCTTTCGGAATCTCGATCTCGCGCGCCTGCCGGCCTTTGCCGTGTCCATCTGACTACGTCCGGCGCGACGGTCGGTCTTGAGCTGCACCCGCTGGATGGGCAGCGGTCCCACGCCTAGCGAGTAACCGAAGGTCGCGGCGATCACTTCAAAGTCGTAGACCCGTTTGGCGTCGGGCTTTTCGTGAATGCGGTAGAGCGAAGCGATGCGCTTATTTTCCAGATACGACGCCACGCATTCGTTGGCGGAGAGCATGAATTCCTCAATCAGGCGATGCGCGATATTGCGTTCGGAACGGGTGATGCTCTTCATCAATCCCATTTCGTCGAACTCGATCACCGGCTCGGGCAAGTCGAAATCGATGGAGCCGCGGCGCTCGCGCTTGCGATTGAGAATCAGAGCCAGATCGCGCATCCGCTCGAACCCGGCCACCAGCTTGCTGTAACGCTCGCGCGCGCCGGCGTCGCCTTCGAGCACCAGGTTCACGTCGGTGTAGGTCATGCGTTCGGCGGAACGAATGATGCCTTCGCTCAATTCGTAACCGAGAATTTCGCCGTGATGATCGATCTCCATGACGCACGACATCACCAGGCGGTCCACCTGCGGACGCAGGCTGCAGATATCGGTCGAGAGTTCGAGCGGAAGCATGGGCACGGCGCGATCGGGAAAATAGACGCTGGTGCCGCGCAGGCGGGCTTCCTGATCGAGCGCCGAATCCGGCGTCACGTAGTGGGCCACGTCAGCGATGTGCACCTGAAGCTCAAAGTTTCCGTTTTCCAGATGCTGCACGATCACCGCGTCGTCGAAATCCCGCGCCGTCTCTCCGTCAATGGTGACAATCGGCAGGGCGCGAAAGTCGCGCCGCTTCTTCACTTCAGCGGCTGGAATGACGGGGTCGGCATCCTGCGCTTCGGACAGCACGGCGGGAGGAAAACGATGGGGAAGGTGATGCTTGCGGATCATGATCTCAACGTCCGCCCCGAAATCGTCTTCGTAGCCGACAATTTCTACCACCCGCCCGCGCGGATTCTGCGTGGCGGTGGGCCAGTCGGTGATCTCAACGTCCACCACGACGTTTTCCAGATCGTCCCAATTGGCGCGCCGCGCCGCTTCCTGGCCCAGCACGCGGTGCGGACTCTTTCTGCTTCTCTCTGGTTCGCGGCTCCGAGAGGCGTCGCTCATCGCCGTCCGAGCGCCGATTTCTCCGGATACTCCATCCCCGGCGGAATCACAATCTCCTGCGTAATTTTCTGATCGATCGGAGTGACGTAGTTCCGCCGGCTGCCATAGTGAAATTTTCCCACGACAGTCGAGTGCGCCCGCCCGACCAGACGCACGATGCGGCCTTCGGCGCGGCCATCAGGACGAATATTGCCGATTTCGACGATGACGCGATCGCCGTGCATCGCCGATCCCACAGCCGGAGGCGGAATGAAGATGTCTCCCACCAGCCGTGCTTTCAGACGCGGCTCGAGCGAGTTGGCTTCCGGAATCACAAAGCCGAAGCCGTCGCGATGCATGCTCAGCCGTCCCACTGCCATGTTCTTGCCGGATGCGGTTTGCGGAATGGCATAGCGGTCGGGCCCAACCTGCTGCAACTGGCCGCTGGACACCAGGTGCTTGAGGCGCTCGAACAGTTCGCGGCGGGCATCTCCGTGGACGCCGAGTTCGCGCGCCATCTGCTTGAAGCCGGCGGTGCGTTTGGGCTGCTGCTCGATCTTCTTCAGGATGGCGGAATCGGAAAGCATAGTGACGGGTGTCACTCGTAAGGATACCGGAGCCGGACGGCGCGGCTGCGCCGTCAGGAAACGGAGGCCGGAAAATAGTTCTGCTGAAAGATCCTGCGATGATGCAGTTCGTGACCGGCAATCATGTAGGCGAGCGCGAGCACCGTGACTTCGTTATTGCTGGCCGTTCCGCGGCGGGTCCATGCGGCTTCATCCAGCGCGCGAAACATCAGTACGGTGGCCTTGCGAACCGCCGCAAACTCCTCCACCAGCCCGGCCAGAGTGCAATGGCCGAACGGTCCGTACTTCACGTAATCATCCTGCTCGAAGCCGGCCAGCGGAGTCTTGTCATTGCGGGCAATGCGCATTGCGCGGTAGCTGAAGACGCGTTCGGCATCAATGACGTGCCCCAGCGATTCCTTCACACTCCACTTTCCCGGGGCATAGCGGAAATCTCCGTCGGCCTCCGGGCGCGCCAGTAGAGCCAGCGTGGCCGGCTGCTGCTTTTCCAGGGTGACGAGAATGTCGCCCTCGGGCACCAGGGAAACGTACTTGCCGTAATAGGGAGCGTACTCGTTCGGCTCGGGTCTGGTGGCGATCAACTGACTGGATTTCATGGACACTCTCCGCGTGAGCGTCGCTTCAGGATACCTGAGTTGGTTGTGGAAGGGCGGAAGCACGTCCGGGCGCCCGGACGGCTGTACGAATCCTTGGGGCGAATCTTAACCGCAAAGTACGCAAAGACGGACCGCAAAGGTCGCAAAGGCTTTCTTCGCGACCTTTGCGGTATTTCTTTGCGATCTTTGCGGTTAAGCTTCTCGCTTATTGCAAGTTGAGCTGCGTCAGCTTCACGGCGCAGCGCGCATTCGCACAGCTACCCACATTGACGACGCCCTGGGTGCTGAAGTACACGCTGGAAGCCTGTCCCGAGGTGCTGGTGTTGTCCACAATAATCCCGCTGACGCCCCCGGCGTAGCTGACGTTACTTAGACCGATCGTAATCGCCCCCGTGCTGATGTCGTTCGTAATGATCTGCCCGTTCGTGCCCGCACCCATAAGCCCGCTGATCAGCAGATCGTGATGGGTCGCATCACCACCCAGGTTGATATTGGGATTGAAAATTTCGGTGTATGGAGCACAGGCCAGCCCCGCGGCCGTGGGGCTGCGTGCAATCGAGCCGGTCGGAGTGGCGTTCATGACCGGATAGTTGGTGAATCCGATCCAGTAGTGGAAGGGATTGGTATTGCCGGCCCCGTCCCGCACACGAAAAGCTCGCCCGTGTTCGGAGTCGCGCTGAAGTAGTTGTTGTCGAAGGCGCCGGTGTGAATATCCACGTTGGTGGTCGTGTTGCCGACGCTGCCCAGGCCGACGTGAGTCCGGACCAGGCCGGTGAGGTTCATGGTGAGCTGCGCTACGACCGCGCTGGCACCGGCAGTGCCGTCGTTGCCGGAGAAAGCAAAAATCCGCTGGCTGACACCGGAGCTGTCCATGATGACGGAATCGGGGATGCCAAAAGATCCGCCGCTCGCGGTGCACGGAGCCGGAGTTCCCGTGCGTCCCGGCGGGTTGGTCGTCGTGCAGCCTCCGCCGCCGATCATCACCGGGCCCGCGTTGAGGGTCGGGCTGGCCCCGCCGGCATTGATGACCCAGAGCTCTCCAAGTTGGTCCCCCACAAAGAGGCGCCCGCTGGGGTAGTCGTACACCGGACCATTTGGTCTCGCCGCTGCGCCGCCGGTGCCGGCCACCGGCAGGGTGAAGGTCCAGTCCACCGTGGGATTGGCATTGAGGGCGCAGTTAAAGACGCAACTGATCCGGTAAATCTTGCCGTCGTCGCCGCCGACGAAAGCCTTGTCGGTCTGGTAGTCCACCCAGGGAGAAGCCAGCGTGTCCGTAGCCGTGGTCGAGAAGGTCACAGATTTGAGGCAGGAACTGGTGGGAGCGGCGACGGTACCCGTGCAGGCGCCGTTGAGCGTCGGGGTCGCGGCCACCGTGGCTGAGGTTCCTTCTCCGGCCTTCCAGGCCAGCACATGGAAAATAGCAGTTCCAGCAGTGCTCTCCACATAAGCGATTCTCTTGCCATCCAGCGAAAC
>CAWFMU010000014.1:0-83959 GCA_963816865.1 Terriglobia bacterium | reverse complement strand
TGCACTGCGATTGCCGTCGCCGTAGTAGTTCGGCGCACGCTTGCACTTGTACACCCACCGCGATCGGCGCCGCCGCAGTTGGCTGCACTGGATGCCACATTTGCGTCACATGCGGCGCTCACGCTGGCACATATTCTTCCGGCATTGGCTTTTGTCGCGCTGGCTCCTTTCCTGTACATTCAGCGGTTCGCGGGTGCGGCTTGGCCGAAACGCCTTCTGTTTCCTCTCGGGGCCGTTGTTGGTGTTACTGCCTATGCGATGAGCAATTATTCCGTTGGTGGCTGGGGGGAACGCTCCGCGGTTCTCCTTTTCAACAGTCTCTTCCTGTTCTCGCTATTTCGTGCATGGTACCTGCGTCGCGAGCCGGCGCAGAGTTTGCAGTGGCTAACGCGAGCAATTGGAATCCTTCTCGGTATCGCGACCACTCGCCCTGTGATGGGCATATTCTTTGCTACCAGCCCGCTGACTCATCTGGCGCCGCCGCAGTTCTTTGGCATCGCGTTCTGGATTGGTTTCTCGATCAATACCGCGATTGTCGAGCTCTGGCTTCACTCGAAAGGAGGGCGATCTCAAATCGAAAGGATGGCGGCTCGTCCGGCCTTGTGACCACGGGCGATGACGCCTGGTTCGCGGCTGATCTCTCTATCGGAGTAATTCGGCGCTGTGGCGAGGTGCTCCTGTGTACTCTAGGTATCCGAGATGCATGAGCATAGTTGGGGAAGCAGATGGTGGGCAGTGCAGGGCTCGAACCTGCGACCTCCTGCTTGTAAGGCAGGCGCTCTAACCAACTGAGCTAACCGCCCATCTTCTTCGAGGGCTGCGACAATCTTACCAAGAAATGCTATTGCAGGCCGGGCGCCCTCGCCCGGGTGGACGGGGGGACGCCCGCCCGCTATTGAACCCCCGCCCATTCGCTACTCTTCTGCGGCTTCTCGCGCTGTTACAATTCCCGGCAGGGGGAATCTACAGAAATGGAGAACCTGTCCAGTATTGTCGGCCAGTTAAAGAGAGAGCGGGACCGGGTACAACAGCAGTTATCGGGATTGAATGCGGCGCTGGCCGCGTTTGCCGGAGTCTACAGCAGCCGCGGGGGCCAAGTCAGCGCCGGCGCGGAAGAGAAAACGACGTCCCATGAGCGCCAAGGGCCGGGCCGCAATTCGCCGCGCTCAAAAAGCCCGATGGGCAAAAGTCAGGGCCGCGGCAAGAAAGTAATTGGCTGTGGAGCGCCGTCCTCCGTCCAGCCACGTGAAGCGGCCGCCATATTCATGTTCGAGGTGGACGGGCGGGACGCCCGTCCTCGGCGCGCCCCTGCTAGACTGGCGCGGTGCGCCGCCTGATCATCAATGCCGACGATTTCGGTCTGACTGCCGGCGTGAATCGCGCCATCGTGGAGGCGCACGAACGTGGGGTCGTCACGTCGGCCACGTTGATGGCCAACGGCCAGGCCTTTGAGGACGCGTCGCTCTGGCGCAATCCCGGCCTCGGCTGGGCGTGGGTTGTCACATCGTCCTGGTGGATGGCGCTCCCGCTGCTTGACCGGACGCAGGTCCGCAGTCTGCTGGATCGCAGCGACGGCTCCGGCGACCCGCATTTCCGCGAAGGAATCGCCCGGTTTGGCGCACTCGCCCTGCTGGGCCGTCTGGATGAAGATGAGATCGAGGCCGAAGCCAGCGCCCAGATCCGCAAGCTGCAAGCGGCCGGCATCGCGGTCACTCACCTCGACTCGCACAAGCACACGCACCTTTTCCCGCGCGTGCTGCGTCCGCTGTTGCGGGCGGCGGCGAGCTGCGGGGTGACGGGCGATACGGAATCCATTCGAGCGAATTCAGGGCTCGCAGCTGGCTGCCTCCCCGAGTTTGTGGAGGCGATGGACGGAGGTCGGTGTCTTGCGCAGCCTGGCCAGGCAATTTCGCGAAGCGGTGCAGGCAAGCTGGAATATCAACGCCGGATGGAACTCTGGCCATCGTCGCCACCGGCTCGCTTAACGAGCGATTGCTTCGCCTGATGGTGGAAAACCTTCCGGACGGAACCTGGGAGCTGGTTTGTCATCCCGGCTATAACGACGCCGATCTGCGCGAGGTTCGCACCCGGCTGCGTGAATCACGCGAGCAGGAGTTGCAGCATCCTGACCTCGCCAGTCGACCCGCGATCTGCTGGCGGCGAATGAGGTTGAGCTCATCTCCTTCCGGGAGTTGGCGGTGGCGGGATGATTTTCCGCTCGCGAGTGCGAGCCATGGACGGAACACGAAACCGCGGTGACGAGAGCGGCTCGAACCTCCGATTTATGATTAAATGCTAGCGGTTTGCTTAGCGGAGCATCTGCGCCCTTCATGTCTGACAAACCAGAGACCCGACTGGATGTAGAGTTGCCGATCCGAGTGTTTGGCATGGGTGCGGATGGTCGTCCATTCCTGCAGAATGCCCAGGCCCGGAATATCAGCCATCATGGCGCCAAGCTCTCCGGCCTGGAGACTCCGTTGAAGCCGGGAGACGTAATCGGGGTGCAGGTCGGCGACAAGAAAGCCCGCTGCAAGGTGATCTGGGTGGTCGACGCCGGGCAAGCGCAGAAAATTGCAGTGGGAGTAAACCTGGTCGAGGGCCAGCCCTGTCCCTGGGAAAAAGAAATGGAGCAGACCCAGCAGGAGGCCCGAGCCGCGCTTCGAATTGTCGCCGTCCGACGAAGACAAGAGAAAATTTCCCCGGCACCGGGTTCCTTTTCCCATCGAAATACGCGACCAGGACGGCGTCGGCTCGCACATGAACACGAAATCGGCAGACATAAGCGCCCGTGGCTGTTATGTGGAGACCATGCTGCCCCTTCCGGTCGGAAAGGTGCTGAGCATCACCTTTTGGCTGGATTCTGAGAGAATCAGCACGCCAGCGGTGGTCCGATCGTGTGATGGCGGAGTGGGCATGGGCATTGAGTTTACCGGCCTGGACGACAAGACGAGGGAACGGCTGCAGCAACAGATCGAGGCCATGGCCGCAGAGTCGGAGACCTCCGAGAAGACTCCGGGCGCCGGCTAGCACCTTTCTTTCACTGGTTCTGTCGCTGTTCTGGCATCAAACATCAGGCAAAATCTGAATCCCGGCTTCCCGCCCGCCATCGAATGGAAAGAGCGCGAGCGCTGATCCGGAAGGGACAGGCATGAAAATCGGCATCACCTGCTATCCGACCTACGGAGGCAGCGGCGTGGTCGCGACCGAGCTGGGGCTGGAGCTGGCGGAGCGCGGCCACGAAGTTCACTTCATTTCCTACGCCCAGCCCATCCGGCTGAGCGGTCCCCATCCCAACATTCACTATCACGAAGTGGAAGTCTCGCGGTATCCGCTGTTCGAGTACCCTCCTTACGATCTGGCGCTGGCCTCGCGCATGGCGGAAGTGGCCGAGCTTTACGACCTTGATCTTCTGCACGTGCACTACGCGATTCCGCACTCGGTGAGCGCGCTGCTGGCGCGCCAGATGATGGCGGCCAAACCGCGCGGACGCAAGCTTCCGTTCGTGACCACGCTGCACGGCACCGACATCACGCTGGTCGGACTCGACCGTTCTTATCTTCCGATCACCCGCTTCTCCATCGAGCAGAGCGACGGAGTGACCGCGATCTCGCAATATCTGCAGGAGCGCACCCTGCGCGAGTTCGATATTCGGAACGACATTCAAGGTGATTTACAACTTCGTCAATTGCGATGTGTATTGCCGGGGCGAAGAGGTTTCGGAACTCAAGAAGGAGTACGCGCCGAACGGCGAGCGCCTGCTGGTGCATCTGTCGAATTTTCGTCCGGTGAAGCGCGTGACCGACTGTATCGAGATTTTTGACCGGGTGCGCAAGCAGATTCCGTCCAAGCTGCTGATGATCGGCGACGGTCCCGACCGCTCCCGCGCGGAATGGCTGGCGGTACAGAAAGGCATTCACAACGACGTGATCTTTCTGGGCAAGCAGGAACAGGTGCAGGAAAAGCTGGCGCATGGCCGACATCCTGCTGCTGCCCAGCGAACTGGAATCGTTCGGGCTGGCCGCGCTCGAAGGCATGGCCTGCGAAGTCGTGCCCATCGCCACCCGCGTGGGCGGCATTCCGGAACTGATCGAGCACGGCAAGAGCGGCTACCTGGCCGACGTCGGCGACGTGGACACCATGGCGCGCTACGCCATCGAATTGCTGAGCGACGAAGACGCGTTGCACGAGATGGCGAAAGCCAGCCGGGGCGTGGCGCAATCGCGCTTCTGCGCCAGCCGGATCATTCCGCAATATGAGGAGTTTTACCGGCGCGTGCTGGAACGCGCTTCGTAGAAGGCTTCGGGAATCGCGCCCGTTCCCTGCAGAACCGGCAAGCGCAGCCGCACCAGAGTTCCCTTGCCTTCGCGGCTGTCGATGGTCATGCGGGCGGTGTCGCCGTAGAGCACCTTCAGCCGCTCGGCCACGTTCGCCATCCCGATGCCGGTTCCGCCCAGCCCGCTGGGCCGTTCGATCAGATTGGCCGAGCCCATGCCCACGCCGTCGTCTTCGACTTCGATGATGAGGTGCGAATCGGTGAGGCGGCTGCGCAGGTAGATGCTGCCGCCGTCGATCTTCGACGACAAGCCGTGCTTGATCGAATTCTCCACCAGCGGCTGCAGCAACATGCTGGGAACCATGGTGTCGAGCGACGAGGTCTCGAGTTCTTTCACCACCCGCAACTTGTCGCGGCCGAAGCGAACCACTTCGATGTCGAGATAGTTGTCGATGAATTCCAGCTTCTTCGCGCAGCGGCACAAAGGCATCGCTGCTGTTGAGCAGGCGGCGCAGAATGTTGGCCAGCTTGATGATCAACTGGCGCGCCGTGTCGGGATCGAAGCGCACCAGCGAGGAAACCGAGTTCAGCGTATTAAAAAGGAAGTGCGGATTGATCTGGTTTTGCAGCGCCTCCATGCGGGAGTGCAGCAGCAGGCGCTCCTGCTCTTCCAGCTTGATCTGAATGCGCACGCTGTTCCAGATTTTCAGTTCGGTCCCGATGACCGTGACCGAGGTGGCGTAGATCAGGACTTCGACCCACCAGGTCGGGCTCTCCAGGCTGAAGGTGCGATTGGGCGCAAAGCGCGAGAGCTCGGTTTGCACGAAGCGCAACGCCACGATGGTGACGAAAAACATGGTCTGCCATTCGAACGGGTGGGGCGTGGGCAGGTTGCGCCGGATCCAGCGGTAGATGCTGAGGTCCACAAACGGGGAAAACGACCAGATGTCTTCGCGATTGGGAGCGAAGATGCGCAATTGTCCGGCGACGAAGCCGCACAGCACGTTGAAAGGCAACGTCGCCCACTCGCCGTGCCAGAGCGCGGGAAGCGCCAGCAGAACGCCGCCCAGCACGCCGGTGAGGCGTCCGCCGATCACGCCCAGCAGCACCGTGGTCTCGAAGGACAAATCGCCGGCCGCAAAACTTCTGGCGCTGAACCGGATCCACACGCCCAAGGCCAGGGGAATGCCGATCCACAGGACGAGATAGATTTTCTGCTTCCAGTTCCGCTCATCGCGGAACAGCAGCGACTTGAACTCCACCGAGCGGCCCAGAATGCTGGCCGCCGAGGCGGCCACGCCCAGCTTGATCAGCAGATTGATGAGGATGAGTCGCTGTTCCATTTTCGGTGAATCGGCGATCGCGATGGACACGGGATCCGCTGTGGGAAATGTAGCATGAGGCTGTCATCCTGAGCGGAGGGGAAAGTTCGCTTCGCGAACTCTCCGTGGAGTCGAAGGACCCCTATGAGCGGAACTGTCGCATGGGGCGAGTGCAGCTTTCAGCTTCAGCTAACTTCAAAACCGTGAATCCTGCGACAGCAAGTAGGACGATAGGGGTCCTTCGACTCCACCTCTGCTTCGCTTCGCGAAGCAGACGGCTGCGCTCAGGATGACAGTTCAGTAGGGTCCGATGATGCCGCCGATTTGCCGCGAGGCTGGCGGCTTCCGCTCTTCTTCTGGCTCTCGATTACGTCCAGATACTTCAGGCCTGAGCCGGTATTGAACAGCACAACTTTGTCGTCGGCGGAGAAGAAACCGCTGGCGCGCAACTTGCGATAAGCCACCAGCGATGCCGCGCCTTCCGGCGCCGCGAAGATTCCTTCCACCCGCGCCCAGTGCCGGAACGCATCCATTATTTCTGCGTCGGTTGCGGCGAGGGCTATGCCGGCGCTCTTTTTCAGAATGTCGAGAATGAGGTAGTCGCCATAGGCTTTGGGCACGCGAAGGCCGGAAGCCAGAGTGGAGGCATCGGGCCAGAAATCGGCAGTGGGCTTGCCCTCATCCCACGCTTTAACAATCGGAGCGCAACCGGCAGATTGCACGACGACCATTTTCGGCCGCTCGCGATCCGATCCAGCCCAGCGCTTCCATCTCGTCGAAGGCCTTCCACATGCCGAGCAGGCCGACTCCGCCGCCGGTGGGATAGATGATGCCCTGCGGCAGCTTCCAATCGAGTTGCTCGGCGACCTCGTATCCCATGGTCTTCTTGCCTTCGACCCGGAACGGTTCCTTCAAGGTGGAGACGTCGAACCATCCTTCTTTCTCTTTGCGCTCGGCGACCATGCGGGCGCAGTCGCTGATCAGGCCGTCCACCAGCGTGACGTGGGCGCCGTAGCTTTCGCACTCGATCCGGTTGGCCAGCGGCACATCCTTGGGCATGAAGATGTGGGCTTCCAGACCGGCGGCGGCGCAATAGGCGGCCAGGGCGCTGGCGGCGTTTCCGGCGGAAGGCGCGGCCAGTTTTTTCAGACCGTAGGCCTTCGCCATGGTGACCGCGACCGACATGCCGCGCGCCTTGAAGGAGCCGGTCGGGTTCAGGCCTTCATCCTTAATGAAGACGTTGGGAAACTCCCGGCTGGGCAGCATGGGCGTGAAGCCCTCGCCCAGGGAGACCGGAGGGGCATCCGGCAGAACTTCGGCGTAGCGCCACATGGTTGCAGGGCGAGCGGCCAGGGACGCACGCTTAAAGTGTTGCTTTAAGTTTTGCAGGTCATAGCGAACGTACAGGACGCCGCCATCGTTCGGGCAGACCGTCTGGGGGTGGTCGGCGGTGAGGTGTGCACCACATTTGGTGCACTCCAGATAGGCGATGCGGGACACGTCGGAAGTTTAGCATTCCGACTTAAGACTAGAGTTTGGCTCCGGTATTTCAAAATCAGTTTTTAGTTTCCAGTTCTCGGTTCTCAGACGGGCAGTCGATTCAGCAGAGCATTGGCTTTGCGGAACCAGGGGCGCTCGCGGCGACGCAGGTATCCCGGCATGGTGGGCTTCTTTGCCAGGATTTGCCGGGCCCACTCCCGGGCTTCGGCGTTGCGTTGCTGCGAGGCCAGGAAGCAGGCGTAGTTGTAGTAGGTCTCGGACGAGGTCGAAATCTTCGTCACCTGCTGGAACAGCGCTTCGGCTTTTTCGGGCTGGCCGGTGTTGGCGTAGGCGTGGGCCAGCAATCCCGCCGCGCGATGAAAATCGTAGGTGGGATCTGCGGCCACCACCCGTTCGAGGTCGGGCAGCGCGGCTGCAAAGTCTCCCATCTGGATGGCGGCCACGCCGCGACGGTAGAACGGGTCGGGCGAGTCGGTGCGGGACGAAATCGCTTTGTCGTAGGCCTGCCGCGCCCTGGCGAAATGCTCTTCCTCCAGGTAGAGATCGCCCAGTTCTTCGTAATTTCCGGCGGAAGGGTTGTCGATGATGGCCGACTTCCAGTTCGCGGATGCGCTTGCGGCGCGGGAAGGCTTTGAACGACTGGCGCAACAGGCCGGCATCGGGAATGGCTTCGACCGCGATGTAGACCAGCGCGCCGAGCCAGCCGCCGATGAGGATGATCCACAGCCAGAAGGTGTCCGGGCGGCGCCGGATGAAGTGAATAATCGCGAACGCCTGCAGCAGGATGCCCCACCACGAAAACGCGAAAAAGAGTAACGATCCCATGCGTTGATGCAGCAGTATAGTACGCGGGCCTGCAGCGCCAACGGTCGTGCGAGCCTTCTGCGACGCTTCGCTCCGCCAGGACAGCCGGGGCGGCTGTCCCCACGTGGCCGGTGACTGCTAAAATCGTTCCAGTGAAGCCTCCCATCCGCCTTCTGGCTGTCGATATCGACGGCACCCTGCTGAACCCCGAATTTCAGATCTCCCCCGCCGATATGGCAGCGTTGCGCCGGGCCCACGCAGACGGGGTCGAAGTCGTTGTGGTCACCGGACGGCGCCACACCTTTGCCCTGCCGATTGTGCAGCAGCTGGGATTCGACCTGTGGGTCATCAGCTCGAACGGCGCGATCACGCGTTCGCTGGCGGGCGAGACCTTTCATCGCGACCTGCTTCCGGCCGAAACCTGCCGCCGGCTATGCGCCACCATGCGGGAATTTCGCGGCAACACGGTCCTGACCTTCGACCAGGAAGCCAAGGGCGCGATTGTGCTCGAGCACATGAACGAATTGAGCGCGAGCATCCAGCGCTGGCTGGAAAAGAACCTGCAATACATCGACTTCGTTATCCCGATTGAAGATTCGCTGACGCGCGATCCGGTGCAGGCCATGTTCTGCGGCTCGATCCCGCGCATGCAGGAGGCGTTGGCGACTCTGGCAGCCAGTGGCCTGGACGAGGACATTACCGTGCTTCGGACCGAGTACGAGGCCCGCGATCTCTCCATGGTGGACGTGCTGAACCAGGGCTGTTCGAAGGGGCATGCGCTGGAACGATGGGCCGGTTATCGCGGCATCCCTCGTGAAGAGGTCATGGCCATTGGTGACAACTACAACGACATAGAAATGCTTGCCTTCGCCGGAGTGCCATTTATCATGGGAAATGCGGCTGAGGAGTTGCGCCGCGACGGCTGGGCGGTAACGCTGTCCAATGACCAGAACGGCGTGGCGGCAGCGATTGAACAGGTTTTAGGTTCTTCGTAGCGCCACCGTCCCGGCGAGACGCCGGCGGTACAAGTTTCGAGTCTGAATGATTCTCTCGAAAAAATTCGCGGTGGCACTCTTGCTTGTTGCCCTCCCGGCCCTGGGCGCTGACCTGGCTATCCTGCATAACGGCTTTTCGATTCGCCACGAGCGCCGGGAAATCGTGGGCTCGGTGACTCGTCTCTATCTTGGAACCGACAAAGACTACGTTGACATTGCCACCAGCCAGATCGAACGGTTTGAGAAGGACCTGTCGCCGGCAGTTGCACCGGCAACCGCACCGGCCGCTGCCTCCCTTACGCCAGCGCCGTTAGCCAAGGCACAGCCTCTTAAGCCGCAAGACCTCAAGGAAGTGATCAACACCATCAGCGACCAGCACCAGCTCGATCCCGATTTCATCAGCAGCGTGATCCACGCCGAAAGCGGATTCAATCAGCACGCGGTCTCCCCCAAGGGAGCGCAAGGGCTGATGCAGTTGATGCCCGGCACCGCCTCGAAGCTGGGAGTATCCAATGCGTTCGATCCCCGCGCCAATGTGGAGGGCGGCACCCGCTATCTGAGCGAATTGCTGGAACGCTACAACTTCGACGTGATCAAGGCACTGGCCGCCTACAATGCGGGGCCGCACCGCGTGCAACAGTATGGTGGCGTGCCGCCCTACTACGAGACCCGCACCTACGTGGCGCGGATCGTTCGCGACTACAATCGCAAGAAAATTGCGGAGCGTAAAGCCGCCGCAGCGACCGCCAAGGCCGCCCGCAACAAGCCGGCCGCCCCAAAGGCCGCTGCGGGAGTCAAGCAAGCCGCCCTTCCCAGCGTTGCTCCTCAGGCTTCGCAGTAAGCGTCCGCATCCGAGCTCACCGGCTATCACGTGCTATCACGCGTACGTCTGCGCGTTGACCCCCGGGTCTGCCTCGTTTACCTTGGATCAAGCGTTGTGCTCGGTGGTTCGGGTCCTCCCCTGACATGGATAGAAAACGCGTTCTGATTACCGGCGGAATACTGGCTGCCTTCGCTTTGTTGGTGTATTTCCAGTTCCGTCACTGGCGCAGCTTTGACTGGACGACTTTCTGGGCGGAAACCGAGCAGATCAGGCCCTGGCACATTGTCCACGCCGTCGGTCTTATATATATCGCCTACGTGTTACGAGCCGTCCGCTGGAAGATCTTCCTGCGCCCGGTGCGACCTAATGCGTCATGGCTGGAGCTGGTTCCCCCGACGCTTGTCGGATTCACTGGCTTGGCGCTGTTGGGACGTCCGGGAGAATTCATTCGCCCCTATCTGATTGCCCGGCGGCAGAAGCTGCCGGTTTCATCCCAGGTCGCAGTCTGGGCGGTCGAGCGCATATTTGATATCGGGGCATTTGCCGTCCTCATGGCGGTGAGCATCTTCCTGCCGAGTTCGAGGAGGACGCTCCCCCACCCCGAGTACTACACCCGGTTTCGTGACGGCGGGTTTCTGTTCTTTGGGCTGGTCGTGGCACTGACGCTCGGTGCCGTGGTTGTGAGTCGCAAAGGGAATGCGCTGGCGGGCTGGGTAGAACACCGCTTTTCTCATTGGGGCGCCCGGTTGAGTCATCGGATCGCGCTCAAAATCCGTGAATTCGGCCAGGGTCTGAATACCATTCATGGCCCGGTTTCCCTGATCCTGCTGATCGTGGTCTCGATCGCAATGTGGTGGATCATCGCTGTCGCCTACCATGAAGTCACGCTGGCCTATCATCAAACTGCGCATGTCTTTGGAGAAGATCCGCTCGATATCCGGCTGGTGCAGGTGCTCCTGCTCATGGGTTCGAGCATGCTGGGATCGGTGCTGCAACTGCCGGGCGTGGGCGGAGGTTCGCAGCTGGCCACCATCGCCGCGCTGGAGCATATCTTCGATGTGCCCAAGGAATTGGCGGCCAGCTGCGGCATCATGCTCTGGCTGGTGACGTTTGTCGCGGTCATACCGCTGGGTCTGCTGCTGGCCCATCACGAGCGCTTGTCTTTGCGCAAGCTCTCCCAGGAAAGTCACCAGGAAGAGCCGGAGGCGCCGGTCCCGGTTACGCCGCCTGCCGGATGAACTTGGACGTCGACGTCAGACCTCGGACGTCAGGCCTCGCACCATCGCTTCGCCTTTCGCCAAACCCGGAAAAATCCTACCCACGAATCAATGAGGACGCCCCGTCCTGAGGACGCGCGTCCGACGTCCGATGTCTGAGGTCGGAAGTCTCGCCTGTTACAATTGCAGGCGACGACCTCCCCGTCTGACATGAAGTGTCCTTTCTGTGGCTTTGAAAATGACAAAGTGGTGGACTCGCGCGAGAGTAAGGAAGCCGATTCCATCCGCCGCCGCCGCGAGTGTCTGAAATGCGGCAAGCGCTTCACCACCTATGAGCGGATCGACGAGATTCCCTACATGGTGGTCAAGAAGGACGGCCGCCGGGAAAAATTTGACCGGCAGAAAGTGCTGAACGGACTGCTGCGGGCGTGCGAGAAGCGTCCAGTGCCGATCAGCCGGCTGGAACAGATCGTGAACGAGGCGGAAGCCTTCGTCATCGAGTCGGCCGAGCGCGAGCGCAAGACCAGCGAAGTGGGCGAGCTGATCATGAACCGCCTGCGCCGCTATGACAAAGTGGCGTATGTACGTTTCGCGTCGGTCTATCTGGACTTCAAAGATGTGCAGGAGTTCATGGCCGAGTTGAAAGACTTGCTGAAGACGAAAGAAGCGCCTGACGTTCGCAGTAAGGGCGCAGTAAAGAGCTTAGGGGATTGTGTGGGGCGGGCGCCCTCGCCCGCCTGCCTGTAGCAAGGCAAGAGCATCAAGTCGAAGTCAAAAGCGGCGGGCGAGGGCGCCCGCCCCACACAGTCAAGAATATGGCTTACAAGGTCACACTGATTCCCGGCGACGGCATCGGCCCTGAGGTGATGCAGGCGACTGTGCGCATTCTGGAAGCGACCGGGGTGAAATTCGATTGGGAAATCTTTCAGGCGGGCGCCGAAGCCTTTGCCAAGTATCACGAATACATTCCCAAGGAACTGGTTGAATCGATCGAACGCACGCGGGTGGGACTGAAGGGACCGGTCACCACACCGGTGGGCGAAGGTTTTCCCAGCATCAACGTTGCCTTGCGCAAGAAGTTCGAGCTGTACGCCAACTTCCGCCCCATTCGTAATCTGCCTCACATCCCGACCCGCTATCCCGGCGTGGATCTCATCATCGTGCGGGAAAATACCGAGAGTCTTTATTCCGGGATCGAGCACGAGGTGGTGCCGGGCGTGGTCGAGAGCCTGAAGATCATCACCGAGAAGGCTTCCACCCGCATTGCGCGTTTTGCCTTTGAATACTCCCGCAAGAACCAGCGCAAGAAGATTCACGCCATCCACAAAGCCAACATCATGAAGCTATCCGATGGCCTGTTTCTGCGCTGCTGCCGCGACGTGGCCAAGGAATATCCCGAGATCACTTACGGCGAGCACATCGTGGACAACACCTGCATGCAGCTGGTGATGAATCCTTATCAGTACGACGTGCTGGTCATGGAAAATCTTTACGGCGACATTATTTCCGACCTGTGCGCCGCTTTCGTCGGCGGACTGGGCTTCGTCCCCAGCGCCAACCTGGGCGACAGTTGCGCCATCTTCGAGGCGGTGCACGGATCGGCGCCTGACATTGCCGGCAAGGACCTGGCCAACCCGACTGCGGTCATCCGCTCGGCGCAGTTGATGCTGCGCCATCTGGGCGAACACCACGCCGCGGACAAGATTCACGATGGGCTGGAAAAGGTCTATCGCACCAAAGACAAACTCACTCGCGATGTCGGGCGGAAACGCCGGAACCTCGGAGTTTGCCGACGCCATTATTCAGTTCATGGAAACCAGCACGGACGTCCCCGCCCAAGCCGAATCCTCTCACGCATAAACTTTATTTGCTCTTTCATCAGTGGCACAGCTGAATCCTGTCATCCTGAGCGCAGCAAGTGGTTCGCGTAGCGAACCAGTTGCGGAGTCGAAGGACCCCTATGAGCGGATCACCGCCCACGTCTTTGAGCCTTGAACATCGTCCGTGAAGATTCCCGCGAAACACCCGGTGGAAGAGTAGGGGTCCTTCGACTCCGTGATTGCTTCGCGAAGCGAAGCAATCACTCCGCTCAGGATGACACGGCATTCGGCTCCCCTTGCAACTCTTCGTTGACGCGGCCCACAGATTTTGAGTAACATCCTCCTTCTTCAAGGACACCCGGGGGATGGCTAACCCAACACGGCGGGTAGGCGTAGTGCTCTTTCAGCTTGGCGGCCCTGACACGCCGCAAGCTATTGAACCCTTTCTTTTTAATCTTTTTTGCGACCCCGATATCATTGATTTCCCTTTTGCCCGCATTGGACGCAAACCCCTGGCCAAGCTGATTTCGACCACGCGAGCCAAGAAAGTACTGCATCACTATTCGGCCATCGGCGGCGCCTCGCCCATACGGCGGTTCACCGAGCAGCAGGCCGACGCCCTGCAGAACCGGCTCCGGGCCGACGGCATTGACGCTCATTGTTTCGTGGCCATGCGCTACTGGCATCCGTTCACGGCCGAGGCGATCGAACAATTGCGGGCGGCGAACTGCGACGAAGTCGTCCTCCTGCCGCTTTATCCCCAGTATTCCAGCACTACCACCGGGAGCAGCCTCAACGAATGGCGCCGCCTGTTTCGTGACGATGCTCCGGTGCAAACGATTGAGACGTTCTATCGTCACCCGCTCTATCTGGACGCGCTGGTCGAGAAGATTGACGAAGCGCTGGCCCGGTTTCCGGAATCCGGTTGTCCCGAGATCGTGTTCAGCGCGCACAGCGTACCGGTGTCGGTCATCGCCAAGGGCGATCCCTACCAGCGCCAGATTGAAGAGACGGTCGAACTGGTGATGCAGCGCGGCGGCTGGCCCTATCGCCACCGGCTCTGCTATCAGAGCAAGGTCGGCGCCAGCAAGTGGCTGCAACCGTCGCTGCACCGCACCATCCGCGATCTGGGGAGCGGAGCGGATCCGTGAAGTTTGTGTCGTGCCCATCGCATTTGTTTCCGATCACGTGGAGACGCTGGGCGAGATTGACCACGAAGCGCGCGAGGAAGCGGCGGAACTTGGAATCCAGCAGTTTGAGATGACGTCCGGCCTGAATGATTCGCCGACGTTCATTGCGGCGTTGGCGGATTTGGTGGTGACTGCGATTGGCGCCGATGCAGATCAGATCCGCGATGCGGAGCGACTGGTCGCGGCAGACTGAATGAGACGCAGGGCGGTGTCTCACCTGCCCAGCGGAGCGCAGCTCCGCAGGTTTTGGCGAGCGAGATTGAGCTGTAGCAGTTATCGGGTTCGGGTCACCAGGATTGTGATCACCAGGTCGTGATCATCAAGGAGTGAAGGAACGGATGGCAGACGAGTCCAAGACGGGAATTCTCGGGCATCTACCGCCCTTGCCACGACCGGCACTCAACAACTCCGTGATCGGCATGGAGCAGGCCTATCGTCAGCGCAAGGGACTGCAGCTGCTGACTGACGCCGACATTGAGGCGCTCAAGGCCGGTCAGCCTATGCCTTGGGAAGTTGGCGGCGCTGCACCGCCTGCCGCGAGCGCGCCTGCCGCCACCGTCGCAAGCTCCGGCTGCATCGGCGCCGGCTGCCGCACCTCCTGCTGCGGCAGCGGGAGCCATCAGCGAGGAAGTTGCCAAGTGGGTGGCGCAGGGAAACAAGTGGAGCAAGTCCACCATCGCCGCCGAACAGGCGCGACGTGGACGCAAGGGATTGCCGGCGCTGAATAACGCGGAGATGTCTGCCCTGCTGGGCGAACCGGTAGAGGCGAGCGCGCCTGCTGCAGCCGCCGCCCCGACTCCGGCCGCAGCGCCCCGGCGGCAAAAGCGGCCAGCGGTCCGATCAGCGCGGAAGTTGCCAAGTGGGTCGCGGAAGGAAAGAAGTGGAGCAAATCCACCATCGCCGCCGAACAGGCGCGGCGTGGACGCAAGGGCTTGCCTGCCCTGACCGATTCCGAAGTTTCCGCGCTGCTGGGAGAGCCTGCGGAGGCGCCGGCAGCGGCGGCCGCTCCAGTTGCAGCGGCAGTAGCCAAGCCTGCGGCAGCAACTCGCCCTTCTGCCGGTCCGCCATCGGCTGCGGCAACGGTTGGACGTGGCGAAGGTTCAAACACCTACGTAGGCACACCAGCGGTAGGAACTTCGAGAGCAGCTGCGTCCGCGGGCGTGGCCTCAGTCGGGCCCGACGACAGCGAGATCAATCAGGGGCGCCGGCGATTTGCCTGGGCTGCGTTTGCGGCCTTCATGACCGCATGGTTCATCGCCTTCTTCCGCTTCTTCCTCCCCCGAACGCTTTTCGAGCCGGCCACCTCGTTCAAAATTGGATATCCCGCCGACTTCGGTTTGGGTGTGGATACAAAATTTCAGCAGAAATATCGCATCTGGGTAGACCGCACGCCGGACCGCATTTTCGTGATTTACGCGCGCTGCACTCACCTCGGCTGCACTCCCGACTGGAAGCCGGCTGAGAACAAATTCAAGTGTCCGTGCCATGGCAGTGGATACGACAGCGAAGGCGTCAACTTCGAGGGGCCGGCGCCGCGTCCGATGGACCGGGCCAATGTTCAGATCGCTCCCGATGGTCAGATTCTGGTGGATGTTTCCAAGCTTTATCAGTGGCCTAAGGGACAGCCCAGCGCGTTCAACGATCCGGGAGCGTTTCTGCCGACTTAGAAATTTGTCGAGCTTCGCTCGACTGGGCAGGTGAGACACCTGCCCCTACGCGAGATGGGAAGAGGTTTCAATGCCTGAAGAAAACGGAAGTGGGAACGGGAACAACGGGAAGCGGGTCGGCCTGCTGGAACGGGTGAAGGCTGGCGTCAAGGAAGACGTCCAGTCGCTCAAGACCGACATGCCGGCGAAGGCCAAGGATCAGATCGAGGGTCTTAAAGATCCGACCAAGACCCAGGTCTACACTTCGATCTTCCGCCACAAGCATGACGACACGCCGCGCAACCGGGCGCTGGGCGTGCTGTCCAACGTGTTCCTGCATCTGCATCCGGCCAAGATCAACCGCGACGCGGTGCGCTACAGCTACACCTGGGGCATGGGCGGCATCACGTTCTACCTCTTTATTGTGCTCACGCTGACCGGCGTGATGCTGATGTTTTATTACCACCCCAGCAAAGTGCAGGCGTTCCGCGACGTTCTTTATCTCGAGCACGACGTGCCCTTCGGCAAGCTGTTGCGCAACATGCATCGCTGGGCGGCGCACTTGATGGTGATCGCCGTCTGGCTGCATATGTTCCGCGTCTTTCTTACCGGGTCGTATAAAAAACCGCGCGAGTTTAACTGGAACATCGGTGTGCTGCTGCTGGTATTCACTCTGCTCCTTTCGTTCACCGGTTACCTGCTGCCCGACGATCAACTTGGATTCTGGGCGGTCACGGTGGGAACGAACATGGCGCGGGCCACGCCGGGCCTGGGCAATGAAGGTCCGTTCGGCCACATGCTGGGGATGACGCCCTATAACGATGTCCGCTTCGGACTGCTCGGCGGTTCGATCGTGGATGCGAACGCGTTGCTGCGATCGTACATCTGGCACTGCATCGGAATTCCGATTGTGGCGTCGGTGCTGATGATTGTGCACTTCTGGCGGGTACGTAAAGACGGCGGCATTTCGGGGCCGGCGGCGGTGGTGCTGGCGTCGGAAGTAAAAGAACCGAAGAAGTAGTTGGCAGCTTAACAGGTTGTGTGGGGACGGGTCTTCGACCCGTCCGGGCCGAGCGAAGCTCGGCTAGACTTGTCGGCAGGAAAGAACCTGTCGAGCTTCGCTCGACTAGGACGGGTCAAAGACCCGTCCCCACACAGGCTAGGGAGTTCTCATGGATTGGCGGCAACTTTGGGAGATATGTTCGGCGCCTGACAACGTGCCCATCGTGGGGCTGATTCCGCTGCTCGTTTTCTACATTTATCTGGCGTGGAAGCAGGCCAAGGCCAACGATGAACTGATCGGCCAACTGGAAACCAATCCGGCGATGGCCAAGACCCATCATCGCAAGAGCTGGCCCTTCCGGCCGGGCTGGCAGAAAGAAATCCACGTCTGGCCCTTTCTGCTGCGCATAGAATTTCTCGCCGCCATGATCGTCACCATCATTCTGATGGTGTGGTCCATCACTTTGAACGCGCCGCTGGAAGAGCCGGCGAATCCCAACCTGACCATGAATCCGGCGAAGGCGCCGTGGTACTTCCTCGGGCTGCAGGAAATGCTGGTGTACTTCGATCCGTGGATCGCCGGCGTGGTCATGCCTACGCTGATCATTGTCGGGCTGATGGTGATTCCTTACATCGACACCAATCCGCTGGGCAGCGGGTACTACACCTGGAAGCAGCGCAAATTTTCCATCAGCACATTTCTGTTCGGCTTCATCATCCTGTGGATCGCGATGATCATTATTGGGACGTTCATCCGCGGCCCCGGCTGGCAGTGGTTCTGGCCGGGACAGACATGGGACCACAATCGTCTTATTTATGAAGTGAACCGCGATCTGCCGGACTTGTTTGGAATCACATCGAACCTGGCGAAGGCGATTTTCGGCGGCATCGTGGTGGTCGGCTTCTATGTAGTGGGCGGCTTTATCATGCACGCCCTGTTCCGGCGCTACAACCCGAAAGATTACAAGCGCATGAGCTTGCTGCAGTATTCCATCATGATGTTTTTCGTGCTCAGCATGGTCGCCCTGCCGGCAAAAATGTTGCTGCGGCTGGCGTGGCATATCAAGTACGTGTGGATAACGCCGTGGTTTAACGTCTAGTCGTCAGTCATCAGTCGTCGGTCGTCAGCAACAACCAACGATCGCCACTGATGTTTTGCTGACGACTGACGACCGAAGACTGACGACTGCTGGAGGATCTGAGTGCCACCTGTCCCCGAGAAGGACCCGATTGTAAGCAAGTCTTACGCGGCGTACTACGTCATCTCCATGTTGATCCTCATGGTGACGTTGTTCTGGGCGCTGTGGGACGAGTCCTTCGCGCAGCGTCCCTGGAAAGCCTTTCAGCATGTTTGGAAAGAGCGGTACACGGCTTTCCTGAATAGTGCGAAGTCGAAGTCGTCGCAGTCGGTGAAGGAAGTTCAGCAGGAGTCGCAGTACCAGCAACTGGAACAGGCCTACAAGGACGCCAACGAGACCGCCCGTCCCCGCCGGGACGAACTGCAGAAACAGATCACAGATCTAAGCGCGAAGATTCTGGCGGTGCAGAACGTCTTCACCGATCGCCGGGCTTACGTCAACGCGCTCACCTACGAGCTTGAGACTGAGACCAGCGCGTCCGGCAAGAAAAGCAAACAGCAGGACATTGACGAGTACAAGAAGGAAAAAGCGACTGTCGAATTCCCCGACGGCCACAAGCAGCAATTCAACTTTCACGACCTGGAAGAGACTTACAACTCGCTCAAGGACCAGCGGACCAAGCTGAGCGCGGAACTCGGTGACGTGCTGAAGCCGGTGACCGAGGCCAGCAACAAGATGTCTTCTTTTGTTTCAGACCACATGGTGGACCTTACGCCCACCCAGATTGACGGTTTGAAAAAGAAGACGGAAGAGTGGGACGCCAAGATCGTCCAGATCAACGTGGCGGATGCCAACATCGTGGACCGCTGCGAGTCCTGCCACATGAATGCCCGCGAGCCGCTGCGGATCTCGGCTGCGGTCATGACCGGCAAGGGCGAGAAGCATCCGGATGAATACGCCCGCGCTTTCACCAGCCATCCCGACCCGGAACTGCTGGGCACGCATGATCCGGACAAGTTTGGTTGCTCCCCCTGCCATCAGGGCAACGGGCGGGCGACGACCAGGCGTCGAAAAGGCGCACGGCAACTACGAACACTGGCTGTGGCCGCTTTTCCCCAAACAGAATGCTGAAGCCGGCTGCCAGACTTGCCACGCTGCCGATATGCATTTGATGGTTGGATCCGTGGGCGAGCATATCTCCGGCGGCAAATTCCTCTACCGCCAGCGCGGATGCATGGGCTGCCATCGCTACGAAGGCTACGACAAGGAACCGGAAGAGCTGACCTCGATCGCGCAGCAGATGAAACTGTTTGATCAGCAAAAGATTGACAACGCCAAAGATTTCCGCCGACCTGATGAAGCAGGCCGACTCCGCATCGAGCAATGACGAAGCCAACCGGCTGAACCAGCGGGCGGTCGCTCTGCGAGTTGCCAACAGCAAGATTGACGGCAGCATCCAGCAGCTTGATTTTCAGACCCACAACCTGATGCAGGATGTGAAGAAGATCGGGCCAAACCTGAAAGACGTTCGGCTCAAGCTGAACCCGAACTGGATTCCGGTGTGGTTGAAGAAGCCGACTGACTTCCGCCCGACGACCAAGATGCCGAATTTCCGTCTGACCGATCATCAGATCCAGACGATCTCGGCATACCTGTGGCAATCGGGATTCACCGACGCTCTGCCCAAGCAAAAACCGGGCAACGCTGAGCACGGCAAGCAACTGTTCGAGACGCGCGGCTGCCTGGCCTGCCACTCTATCGGCGAAGGCGACCAGTTGCAGGGCGGCACGTTTGCCGCGAATCTGACTCGCGAGGGCGAGAAGGCGAACTTACGAATACCTGGTCCGCTGGATCCACAACGCGCGCGAGCGCACACGGCCTTACTGTCCGTACGAAAAGAAAGATATCGGCCCCGAGGACTACGCCAAGAAGGGCTTGCCCTACCAGTTTGATTTGCAGCACAGCCAGTGTCCTAACGACGGTCACGAACTGCAAGTGCAGAACATGACTGTGATGCCGAGCCTGCGTTTGTCTCCCGAAGATGCGGCGGACATCGCCACCTACCTCATGGGTCAGAAGAAACAGGAGCCTACGGCGTATGCGGCAGCTCCCTTCATGAACGATCCTGAGCTGAAGGAAGAAGGCAAGAAGTGGATTCGCCACTACGGCTGCGCCGGGTGCCACGAGATTTCGGGCTTCGAGGATGAAGGCCGCATCGGCACCGAACTCACGTACGAAGGCAGCAAGCCGATCGAGCGTCTCGATTTCGCTTTGTTCACGGAAATCTCGCAGCGCGGCGGCAAGAAGTCCGAGCCGATCACCGATCCGGAAGACCTGGCGCGCCTGCCCGAAGGCCCCGCCAAGGATCCCTGGTACGACCACAAGGGATTCTTTGAGCACAAGCTGGCACAACCGAATGTTTACGACAAGGGCAAGGTCAAGTCGGAGACGGAAGTGCTCCGCATGCCCAACCTCCATCTATCGAAGCTGGAGATTCAGGACCTGACGACATTCCTGCTGGGCAGCGAGGAGAGTTCCCTGCCCCCGGGCTATCAGTACAGACCCGGCGACGCCCGCCGCGACATTCAGGAAGGCTGGTGGGTGGTTGAGAAGTACAACTGCATGGGTTGCCATCAACTGACGCCGGAGCAGACTACGATCCTGATGGGGATGAAACACTATCAGGATGTACAGGAGCAACTGCCTCCCAAGCTTTTGACCGAGGGCGCGCGCGTTGATCCCGAATGGCTGAGGAAATTCCTGTCGAATCCGTCGCTGAGCACTACGGACACAAACCGCAACGGCGTGCGCCCGTACTTGCAAGTGCGCATGCCCACGTTTTCTTTCTCCGACAATGAACTTCGCAAGCTGGTCAGGTTCTTCCAGGCGCTATCGCAACAGCCGATGCCCTACATTCCGGAGCAGGTGCCGGCCTTGACGACCAAGGAAAACGACATGGCGCGAAGCTTGTTCTCGAGTACAGCCGCGCCTTGCCTGAAGTGTCACGCCACCGGCGATCCGCAGCATGACAAAATCGCCACCGCGCCCAACTTCCTGCTGGCGCGTGAGCGCCTGAAGCCGGATTGGGCCGAGCGCTGGATCATTGATCCCCAGGCGATCAGTCCCGGGACGGCGATGCCTTCGGGATTGTTCAAGCGGGAAAATAACCACTGGGTGTTCTCCGGTCCGACTCCACCTTCGTTCCAGGGCTATGAGAAAGACCAGAGCAAGCTGCTGGTGGACTACATATTCCAGCTCACGCGCGGAGGAACAGCGGCGGGTAGCGGCTTCCATGGGACGCAGCCAGGCTTCGGTGCAGCCGCGGAACAAGCAGAAGCAGGCTGCCACTCAGGCCGGAGCGGCAAGCAGTGGCGGTTCGCGGTAGAATGTTGTGCTTTGAGAAATGCGTCCATTGGTCCTTGGCCTTTGGCCGTTGGCTTCTCGCCACAGACGTTGATTTAGCCAACGACCAACGACCAACGACGTTTCTGAGACTTACATCTGACGAAAGGGCGACATAATAATGAATAGGAAAATATGGGCGGCAATGTGCGTGCTTTGCCTGCTGGGAGTGCTGGCGGGCTGCAGCAAGAAGGAAAATACTAACGAAGAGCAAGGCACTTCGCCGAGCTCGGACGTAAAGCCGGCGCCGGCCTCGGCGCCAATTGATCCTGCGACAGCGGCCAGCGTGAGCGGCACCGTGACCTTCGGCGGAACAGCTCCGAAGGGTCAGAAAATTGACATGAGCCAGGACGCAGCCTGCAAGGGTACCAACATGGCCGAGACTGTCGTGGCCAATGACGGCAAGCTGGCTAACGTTTTTGTCTACGTGAAAGAGGGTCTAGGCGATCGCACCTTTGACGTTCCCAAGGACTCAACCACGATTGACCAGAAGGGTTGCCAGTACCATCCTCACGTATTGGCTGTGATGGCCGGCCAGAACATCGAGATCCGCAACGACGACGATACCACTCACAATATCCATCCCACACCGAAAGACAATCGCGAGTGGAACGAGTCGCAGCCACCCAAGGCGGCGCCGATCGAGAAGAACTTCGCCCGCGAAGAAATCATGCTGCCGGTGAAGTGCAACCAGCATCCCTGGATGAAGATGTATGTCAACGTGGTGAAGACCCCGTTCTTCGCCGTCACCGGCGCGGATGGCAAGTACGAGATCAAGGGTCTGCCGCCGGGAGATTACACGATCGCGTTCGTTCAGGAGAAGCTGGGCGAGCAGACGCAGAAAGTCACTCTGGCCGCCAAAGACAGCAAGACCGTCGACCAGGGCTTCAAACCGGAGTAAGTGACGGCGCCCGAAAATGTAGCGCCGCCAACTCGGCGGCGCTACACAACCCCCTAGGAGCCCTTCTGAAGGCCATTGCCATACCGTACAACCGGGCCCATCACAGGTTTGCCGTCTTTGCGGCGTCGATGACTTTTTTGCTCATCATTGCCGGGGCGCTGGTCACCAGCAATGACGCCGGCCTTTCCGTCCCTGATTGGCCTACGTCGTTCGGATCGCTCTACAAGATTCCGCATCTGGTCGGAGGCGTGAAGTTCGAGCACACCCACCGCATGATCGCCCAGTTCGTCGGATTTCTGAGCATCATTCTAGCGGTCTGGACCTGGCGTGCCGACCCTCGCCGCTGGATGAAATACCTCGGCGCGAGCGCGTTAGGATTGGTCATCGCGCAGGGGATACTGGGCGGGCTCACGGTGCTTTTTTACCTGCCGCCGGCGATCTCATCCTCGCACGCCGCGTTAGCGCAGACATTTTTCTGCGTAGTGGTTCTGATAGCCGTGTTCACCGGCCGCAACTGGGTGGAAGAAACTCCGCGCATCGAGAACGACGAACTCCGTCCGACTCTTTTTACGATGTCTCTGCTTTCGATCCTAGTGCTCTACGTTCAGCTAATTCTGGGCGCAATGTTTCGCCATCATGGCTTGAGCTGGTGGCCACACGTGTTGAATGCCGGCAATTGTCGCCATCGTGCTGGCCTGGACTGCGATCCGCGCGTTGTCGCGATATTCCGCGATTGACTCAATAAGACGGCCTGCTATAACTATGCTCGCGCTGATGATCGGTCAACTCTGCCTGGGTTTCGTCGCGTTTCTGACGCGAGTGGCCTGGGGACATGATGCGGTCCAGCCTGAACTTCCCATGGTAGTCTCCACCGTGGCGCATGTTGCAGTGGGGGCATTGCTGCTGGCCACAACCGCTGTGCTGGCGGTACAAGCGTGGCGGCACAGCCCGGTGGCGGTCAGAGAACACATTTTGAGTCGAGAACGGAAGCCGGTGGCGGCATGAGTACGGCAACACAACCTCTGGTGGTCCCGCGCAGCGGTGCTTTGACTCTGGCGCGCGACTATGCCGAACTGGCGAAACTGCGCGTCACCAGCCTGATCATCATGACCGCGTGGTGCGGATATTACTTTGGCGCATTGAAGTCGGGCGTCTCTTCCCTTTCGTGGTCGCTGTTTCACACTCTGCTGGGAATTGGCCTGGTTTCAGGCGGAGCCGCCGCCCTTAATGAAGTGATGGAGTGGGACACGGACAGCCGCATGCGCCGCACCGCGCAACGTCCCATCCCGGCTGGGCGATTTGGTTTCGTGCATGCCACGCTGGTCGGCGTTGCGATGACGCTCGGCGGCGCTCTCTACCTGGGACTCGCGCTGAATCCGCTGACGGCATGGCTGGCCCTGGCTACGTCTGCCGTCTATCTCGGAGCCTACACGCCGTTGAAGAAGATCCACCCGATTTGCACGTTCGTCGGCGCCTTCCCGGGAGCAATGCCTGGAGTGCTGGGCTGGACCGCCGCCCGCGGACGGCTGGAGTGGGGTGCGCTGGTGATGTTTGCCATCGTCTTCTTCTGGCAGTTCCCTCATTTTTACTCGATTGCTTGGCTCTATCGCCAGGATTACGAGGATGGCGGAATTCGCATGCTGCCGGTAGTGGAACCGGACGGCAAGTCCACCGGTAGACAAATTTTGCTGTATTCAGTGGCATTGATTCCGATAAGCCTGCTGCCGACTTTTCTGGGCATGTCCGGGAAACTGTACCTCGCGGGGGCGGTAGTGCTTGGAACGGCCCTTCTCTACTTTGGCTGGCGACTGGCATCTTTGAGAATGGCGTCCAATACAGCGCGGTCCAAGCAGCGGGCACGGCAGTTGTTGCAGGCTACGGTTCTGTATTTGCCGCTGTTGTTCGCGCTAATGATGCTCAACATCAAGTCATAGCTTCGGGGCCTTCCGCGGCCCGGAGAAGCATCCAAACCAAGCACAGCTCCACGGTTCCGGATAAAATACGCTGTGGTCTCTAAAGCCCCCGATTACGTCGCGCTCGACCCGCCAAACAGCGCCACGCCCGTTACTTCAGCCGTAATCTCGGTCCAGGATCTGGTTCACCGCTATGACGGCCGCACAGCCCTGAACGGCGTTTCGTTCGACGTCCGCCATGCTGAACTATTCGGACTGCTGGGGCCCAACGGCAGCGGCAAGACCACTATGTTCCGCATCCTTTCGACCCTGATGGTGGCGGGCGGCGGGCGCGCCGTCATTATGGGATTTGACGCGGCCACGCAGCCCAACGAATTGCGCCGTCAGATCGGGGTCGTGTTCCAGGCCCAGAGCATCGATCTGAAATTGACCGCGGCTGAAAATCTATGGCACCAGGGCCATCTTTACGGATTGCGCGGGACGGCGCTGAAATCGCGCATAACGGAGATGCTGTCCAGGGTCGGGCTGTCGGACCGCGCCACCGAGAAAGCGGAAACATTCTCCGGCGGAATGCAGCGCCGGCTGGAACTGGCCAAGGGTCTGCTTCACCATCCCGCGGTGCTGCTGCTTGATGAACCGACCACCGGGCTCGATCCAGGCGCGCGCCGCGACTTGTGGCAATATCTCCAGATCTTGCGCGACGAGGAAAAAGTCACGGTGATTGTGACCACACACCTGATGGAGGAGGCGGAGCGCTGCGACCGTCTCGCCATCCTGAATGAGGGCAGGCTGGTGGCGCTCGGGACGCCCACCGAACTGAAACGTGAAATCGGTGGCGATGTAATTCTGCTGGATGCTCGCGACCCGGAGTCCATGGCGGAACGCATTCGCGCCCGCTTTAACCTCGATGCGAAGGTGCTCGGAGGCCAGGTCAGGCTCGAGCAGGAAAACGGCCATCGCTTCATCACCGAAGTGGTCGAAGCTTTTCCCGGCGAGATTGAGTCCATTTCGGTAAGCAAGCCGGCGCTGGAAGATGTTTTCATCCATCGCACCGGCCACAAATTCTGGACCGACGATGCCGAACGGCCTTCGTAGCGCCGGCGCTACCAGGAGCTGACTTATGATGCTTGCGCTTTCGATTGTCCTCGGACTGGTTCCCCTGGCAGGAATTGCCTGGACCGTCCAGAACGGAATGATCACTACCGTGGATGGCCTCTTCATGAGCATCATCCTGCTGGCGCTCTCCGGCATACTTTTCCTGAATGCGTTTTTGGAAGCCCGCAAGAAGTTCACGATGAAAAAGGCGCCGCAGGCGCAGAAATCGAGCTGATGTGGCGACCCAGAGTGCAACTCTGCAGACTTACCCGCTTCCCCGCACCGGCGTCCTGCTGCCCGCATTCACGCTGTGGTGGCGGGAACTGGTCCGCTTCTATCGCCAGCGCGCCCGCGTCGTGGGAGTCATCGCGTCTCCACTCGTATTTTGGGCTGTCCTGGGATCGGGCCTCGGCAGTTCATTTCGCTCCGGCAACGCTGCCGGACAGCAACACTATCTGGATTACTCCTATCCCGGCTTTTTGATCATGATCGTGCTGTTCACTTCGATCTTCACCATGATGTCGGTGATTGAAGATCGAAAAGAGGGCTTTCTGCTGTCCGTTCTGGTGGCTCCGGTGCCGCGGGCTGCGATCGTGCTGGGGAAAGTGCTGGGCGGAACCACGCTATCGGCAATCCAGGGCCTGATCTTTCTGGCGTTCGCCCCGTTGGTGGGGATACACCTCACCTTAACGAGTTTCCTGCTCGTCGCGTTGATAGTCTTCCTGGTTTCCTTTGCACTCACCGCGCTCGGATTCACCATTGCGTGGTCCATGGACTCGAATCAGGCCTTCCACGCGATCATCAATCTATTTCTCATCCCGTTGTGGCTGCTCTCCGGATCTCTATTTCCGTTGACGGGAGCTTCCGGCTGGATTCGATTCCTGATACGAATCAATCCCCTGACTTACGGAGTTGAAGCGCTGCGCGACGCGCTGTATCCCGGCAACCTGCCGGAGTTCCCGCTGGCTTCGTCGCTGGCGACCCTGGTGCTGTTCTCGGCTTTCATGTTCGGGCTCTCCTTCGTGATGGTGAGCCGGCGCACCACCAAACCCGCCGCCTGATGCAAGTTGCCGCACAATACGCCGTCTATCCCGTCATTGACGCCGTGCTGAATGGCACAAGCGCGGTACTGCTGCTGGTGGGTCGAGCCTATATCAAGCGCGGACGCATGGCGGCACACCGCGCTGTCATGATCACCGCGCTGGTTTCCTCGGCCCTGTTTCTCACTTCATACCTTTACTACCACTGGCACGTCGGCTCGGTGCACTTTCAGGGACAAGGCTGGTCGCGCCCGGTTTATTTCACCATTCTGATCTCGCACACCATACTGGCGATCGCCATCGTCCCCCTGGTGATCATCACGCTGAGCCGCGCGCTGCGAGAGCGTTTCGACCAACATCGCAAAATTGCGCGCTGGACATTTCCGCTGTGGCTGTATGTCTCGGTGACGGGCGTGGTGATTTACGTGATGCTGTATCACTTGTTTGCGGCTTGATTTAGTTCGTATACGGCGGAGGCACAGAGAAAACAAAAAAGTATTCTCTGTGCCTCCGTGGTGAAATTGGCTGATGACAACCGTAAAGCTCAAGATCGATGTCTCCGGCACCGTGGGGGACGAGGCCTGGCGCAACTTGCGCCAGTTTGACGAAATCCAGAGCGCCGCTTTCGGTCCGAAGTTCGGATCGAGCGGGACTTGCAAGCATGCCCCCGACCAACCGCACGCCAAGGGCGAGTGGATCGGGGCGGAGATTCGACTGGAAACTCCGCTGCTGGCCCAGTATGCCGTGTCGCATTATCTGGAGCAGGAGCGCGTTCTGGACGCGGACGTAGTGGATTAGGTTCCGTAGCACCCCGGCGCTACGCGACCCGCTTCTGGTATAGTTTCCGTGGATTCAGGCATGTCAGCATCCCCCGACTCTGCACAGGAACTCCCGCCTCTCGACACAGAAGCCGTCCCTCCTCCCGCCAAGCCGCGCATGTCCACGCGTAACCGGCTGCTTTTTTTCGCCACGGGCTGGCTCATCGTTCTCATGCCATTTCTGTTCTGGTGGAACACCTGGTTCGGCCGGCAGCTCTCGGACAAGCAACTCGGCGAGTACCTGCAGGATGACAAAAAGCCCCGTCACATCCAGCATGCCCTGGTGCAGATCGGCGAGCGCGTGGCACGGCAACGATCCTGGTGTCACACGCTGGTATCCGGACGTGGTCCGCCTGGCGTCCTACCCGATCGAGGAAGTCCGCAACACCGACGCCTGGGTCATGGGCCAGGACGTGAACAGCAAAGACGCAGCCAGCGCGGGATTTCACCAGGCGCTTCTGAAAATGCTGGACGATTCTTCGGTGATGGTGAAGGGCAATGCAGCGCTTTCGCTGGTCCGTTTCGGAGATGCCAGCGGGCGGCCGAACATTGTCGCACTGCTGCAACCCGCCAAAGTCACTGCTCCCCATGCGGGAAAGGTCACCGATTCCAGCTCCTTAGGGACGTCTATTCATCAGGGCGGGATCATCGCGAAGCTCGAGTCTGGAGGACAAACCGTTGAGGTGCGCTCGCCCATCAGCGGCCGGCTGCGCCAGTTATCCGTGCAGACCGGGCAGACGGTCGCCGCCGGAGACGAAATCGCAACCCTTGATCCCGGGATAGACCAGGTCTGGGAAGCTCTGCGCGCGCTGTATCTGATCGGCCAACCGGAAGATATACCTGCGATTCGGCCTTACGAACGGGAATTGCCGGAGATCCCCGACCATGTGCGGCAACAGGCGGTCGCGACTGAGCAGGCAATACGAGCGCGGGCGAAGTAGGCTGGTTTGGGGGGGTCTGCTGGGATCAGGTTTTTTGAACTTCAGTTGTCGGTTTTTAGTTCTCGGTTCTCAGAACGGCATAACTCCGACTTCTTTTTCCACTTCGGCAGTGTCTACCATCACGATGGCATCCCAGGGGCAACCGTCCAGGAAGGAGCCATCCGGGCCCTTGCTGGTGCATTTGTTACAGCCGATGCAGAGAATGGGATCAACCTGGATGCGGCCGAAGGGGGAATTGTCTTCGTCGGGGACCCAGAACATGCAGTCTTCCACTGGACAATATTCCACACAGGCGGGCGAACCGGCGCAACCGGTACAGCATTCCGTGATTACCGCCAACTCTTTGGGTTTTTTCTTGCGCGCGGTCAGCAAACCCTTGGATCTGGGTTCGTGTTTGAACTCGTCGGGCACCATCCCGACGATTCCCCTGAGCGGTTCTTCAGGCATCGCGAGCATTATAACCTAAGAGCGGCGTCGGACCTCGGACGTCAGACCTCTGCCCAAGCCCAAGATTTGAGGGCCGAGGTCTGACGTCCGACGTCCGCTTTGCTTGGATTCTGGTATAGTGACGTTCCAGCCCCTCTAATCCCGTATTATTTTCCCGGCTCCCTGGTTTTATACCCAAACAAAAGGGGCGGAAGGAGCAGCATTCATGGCAGGCAAAAGTTTGAACCGCGTCACATTGATCGGCAATCTGGGCAAGGATCCCGAGGTAAAATTCACCCCCAGCGGCACGCCGGTGGCGAAGATCGCGCTCGCCACCAACGAGCGCTTCAAGGACAAGAACGGCGAATGGCAGGACCGCACGGAGTGGCACAACGTCGTCCTCTGGCAGCGTCTGGCTGAGATTGCCGGCGAGTATCTGAAGAAGGGCGGCAAGGTGTACATCGAAGGCCGCCTGCAAACCCGCTCCTGGGACGACAAGCAGACCAATCAGAAAAAGTACATGACGGAAGTCGTGGCCAGCGACCTGATCCTGCTGGGCGGACGCGGCGAAGGCGGAGGCGGCGGAGATTTCGCAGGCAGCTCACGCGGCGCGGCAGCGGGTGGCAACAACTTCGATCAGCGCATGCCGGAAGCCGAACCGGCGGCCGCTTCATCGCCAATCAGCGACGAAGATATTCCGTTCTAAGAAGCAGCCGTCGTCCATCCGAGGGGTGCCCCATCTTTCGCGGTTTTTGCGCAAAGGTGGGACCCTCGGACGCTGGGCGGCGGAATGCGTCCATCTTCGAGTATTCACCCTCAGACCATATGAAACGCCTCATTACATCGGCTCTGCTTTGCACGCTTCTCTACCTGACTCCTGTCGCCTCTGCCAAACATCACCATCGCCACCACGATGACGATGCACCGTCAGGCGGTAATTTCGACTACTACCTGCTGGCTCTCTCCTGGGCGCCCAACTACTGCGCCGGTCATCCCAGCGACCATTCCAGCGAGTGCAGAATCGGCGGACACACCGCCTTCGTCCTGCATGGGCTCTGGCCGCAAGCCAACAGCGGTGCGCCGCCCATGTCGTGCACTACCGCCAGTCCAGTGGCCGGCGATACGGTCGACCACATGCTCAACTACATGCCCAGCCGCGGACTGATCCAGCATGAGTGGGAGAAGCATGGCACCTGCACCGGCCTGTCGGCGCAGGATTACTTTGCCAAGGTCGAGCAGGCTTACAAGAACGTGCACGTGCCGGAGCAGTATCCCAGGTTGGAGCACGAGCAGCAGTTCAACGTTTCGGATCTGGAAAAGAGTTTTGCCGACGCCAACCATGCTCCGCCGGACGCCTTCCGCGTTTCCTGCCATGCCGGAGCACTGGTCAGCCTGGAAGTCTGCGTGGACAAGAATCTGCAGTATCAAAGCTGCACCCAGAGCGTGCGGGAATGTCCGGTCAATCAGGTGGACATGCGGCCGCCGCAATAGAAAAGGAAACCGCCATGCCCGAAGATCTCGCCAGCCAAACCTGCGTTCCCTGCCGCGGAGGCGTGCCTCCGCTGAAGGGCGTGGAACTGGAACTCATTCAGCAGACAGGTTCCGCAGTGGAAAGTGGTCAACGAACACCACATCACGCGGGCGTTTACCTTTCCCGATTTCAAGCAGGCGCTCGACTTTGTAAACCGGGTGGGAGAGGTGGCGGAACAACAAGGACATCATCCCGACATCCTGCTGACGTGGGGCAAAGCGGAAATCACCATGTGGACGCACAAGATTGACGGCCTCACCCAGAGCGATTTCATCATGGCGGCCAAGATTGACAAGCTTTTGCCGGCGTAGCGGACCACGTGGGGACAGCCGCCCTCGGCTGTCCGGCTGAGCGAAGCTCAGCCGATGTTCGTCGACGATAGCAAACCCTGCCGAGCATTGCTGGGCCTCGGCGGGTCACTTCGACTTCGCTCTGCGCAGGCTCCGAACCCGTTCCTAAACAGCCTGTGGAGACTATCCGGCTTCGGCCGACACCGGGCTCGGCTTTCCCGATCTCATCGCCCATGCCCACAGCAGCGCCGGAAAAATCATGATGAGGCCGGTGGCTGACGCCACGACCCGGGCCGAAACTCCCCGATCCAGAAAAATTCCACACACGTAGGCGCCGATGGCGATAGTCAACATGGAAAAACCGAGGTCGGCGGAAAAGACGCGTCCGCGGAAGCGGTCTTCGGTGTTGAACTGCAGCAGTGTGGTGGAAAACACCCAGACGGTTGATCCTCCGCAATGGGCCAGCATGATCCACAGGCACGCCACCCAAACATTCGGCGCCGTGCCCAGGCCGAAGTATCCCGCTCCAATCGTCAGATAGCCGAACAGAATGCCCAGCCGCAGTCGCGTATCAGAGTGGCCCGCCCAGCGGGCGGAGAACAGCGGCCCCATGATGGCGCCAATGCCGCGCGCTCCCAGCAGCAGGCTCATGCCCAACATGGCGCCGCGCTGCGGATCGATTCCGTGCAACCGCACGTGAAAATATTGGTGTCCCATGACGGTGAAGAGCACCCAACTGGGGCCGATCATGAGCTCGCCGGCTTTGGCGAATACCGTAGCCAGCAATCGGCGATCCCGACGAACGTAACGCATGCCCTCCACTACCGGCGAAAGATCGATCGCGTCGCGCAGGCGCAACGGGGCCGACGCCTGGGCATGCGGTTCAGCAAAGCTCATTCCGCGAATCAGGAGCGCTGAGACCAGAAATGACAGAGCGTTCAGCACGAACACGGCATCGCGGCCGAGCAACGCGGCTACGACTCCGCCGACGGACGCGCCAATCAGCAGATTGACCGACCAGGTCGCCGAGGAGAGCGTGTTGGCGACGAGCACGTCTTCCCGGGCAGTGATATTCGGGACCACGGCGGTGCGGGCCGGCTCGAAGAACGCGGCCATCAGCGTCTCAAGCAGCAACAAGGGATAGACCAACCACACGGTGGAGCGGGAGCGCACCAGCAGCATGGCGAAGACGATGACCATGCGCACCAGATCGGCTGTGATCATGACTCGCTTGCGGCGCACGCGGTCATTGACCACGCCAGCCGCAGGACCAATGAAAGTCTGAGGAAGGACCTGCAGCACCAGGGCCAACGCCACCGAGCTTGCCCGGCCGGTCAATTGCAGCAGCAGACTGTAAATCGCGAGAGTGTAAAACCAGTCGCCCATCTCGCTGACGATCTGCGCCAGCCACAGCCGGCGGAAGTTGCGGTTCTGGCGCACCAACCGAAGGTACGCGGACAGCGAGATCGACGTGGATGCGCGCTCGGGTTGCGGGTCCATGGTTTCTGGTCGTTGGTCGTTGGCCTTTGGTCGTTGGCCTGGATTTCAGTCTTTCGGTTTAACAATTTTCAAGAGTGGGCTTTTGGCCAACGACCGAAGGCCAACGACCAACGACGGTCTGCCTGCGACTATAATCTACACATGCTTGATGAAAACGATTTTCGCAAGCGGGCGGATGCCGCGCTTGAGTCCTTGAAGAAGGCGCTCATGCAGGCCGAGGAGTCGTCCGACATCGAAGTGGAAGACCAGTCCGGCGCGCTGCATATTTCGTTCGAAGACCGCAGCAAGTTCGTCATTTCTCCCAACGCTCCGGTGCGGCAAATATGGATTTCCGCCCTGGCCACCAGCTTCAAGCTGGACTGGTCGGACCCGGATCAGGATTTTGTGTTGGCCAAGAGCGGCGAGAAGCTCAAAGTGCTGGTGGCACGATTGATTAATCAGCAACTGGGAGAAGAACTGGTCACGCTGGCCTAGTGTTCAGCGCATACTCAGCGTCAGATCCCGGAAAGACTCTGCTTCAAATGGGCGGCGATCTGCCTCCCGTGAAATCTTCCGTTCTCAATGAATATTTCGTTGGTTCTTGACCCGGCCACGATCACTCCGGCCACGTAGATTCCCGGCACGTTGCTTTCCAGCGTCAGCGGATCGCATACCGGACGGCATTGTTCGGCGGAAAGTTCGATGCCCATCGAACGCAGGAAATCGTAGTCGGGATGGTAGCCGGTCATGGCGAAGACAAAATCGTTCTTCAACTGGACCGGGCCTTCTGGAGTTTCGAGATTGACGTAGTCGGCTCCGATTTCCGTCACCGTACTGCCGAAGTAGGCGGCGATTTCGCGGTTCTTGATGCGATTCTCGATGTCCGGCAAAATCCAGTACTTGACGTGGTTATGCAATTTCGACCCGCGATGCACCAGGGTCACGCGCGCTCCGTGGCGCCAGAGATCGAGCGCGGAAATGGCGGCGGAGTTCTTGCCTCCAATAACCACGACATCCATATCGAAAAACGGATGCGGTTCGCGATAGTAATGGAAAACCTTGGAAAGATCTTCGCCGGGAATATTCAGCGGGTTGGACAGATCATAGTACCCCGTCGAAACAATCAGCTTGCGGGTGCGGTAGTCATAAATCCGGCCGAGGCTGTCGGTCGCCGTGATCTGAAAATTGTTGTCACATCCGGTCACTGTCTTCACCCACTGGTACTGGCGAACATCGAGGTGATAGTGCTCGGTTACTTTGCGGTAGTACTCCAGCGCTTCCTCCCGGGTGGGCTTCTGCCGCGCGGTGCTGAAGGGAATGTCGCCGATTTCCAGCAGCTCCGGCGTGGTAAAGAACGACATGTTGGCGGGATAGTTGTAGATGGAATTGACCACGCATCCCTTGTCGATGGCCATGGTCTTGAAGCCGGCGCGCTGGGCCTCGATGGCGCAGGCCAGTCCGGTGGGACCGGCGCCGATCACGACAACATCAGCGGACGTGTCTGCCTCGCCTTTGCTCTGCGGACGCGGAAGGGTATCGGGAATCTGCTGGGTCGGGCCGGAAATCTGTTTGGTCACCAAATCGTCGTCTCGCTGAAGGAGTAGGCTCGCCTTGGAAGCTAAAGATTCTAGCATGCAGGGAAAGGAGGTTTGTGTGGGGCGACACTCCTGTCCGCCGCCTTTGAAGTTTCGATGCCAAGTATTGCTCGCTACCCAACGGCTTATCTGCGAACTGTCATCCCGAGCGAAGTCGAGGGACCTTGAGTTTTCATGCGGCTCGGCGGAAGTGTCTGTTCAGTCGAAAATCATCCCTTGCCGCCGACGTTTTTCAATGTGGTGATTGGCACAAAGTAAAGGGAAATGCTTTATTTGCGGCCTTTGCGGAGTTCTTGCGGCCTTTGCGGTCAAGATCTTAACCGCAAAGAACGCAAAGGAGACCGCAGAGTTTCGCAAAGGATTCGTCTCTCCGCTTTGCGACTCGCGTCCGCGTTATAATTCCCGGTTGCCCTAATCGGCACCGACCCACATGGCGGCGTCACTGAAACCGAAGACTCGCAACGAATCCGACAGCATGGGACAAATCGAGGTCCCGGCCCACGTCTACTGGGGCGCTCAGACGCAGCGCTCGCTGCTGCATTTCAATATTGGCCGCGACACCATGCCGCCCGAACTGATACGCGCCTTCGGCATTCTTAAGAAGGCTTGCGCGCTGGTGAACCAGGACCTGGGAAAGCTTTCAGCCGACAAAGCCAAGCTCATCGTGCAGGCCGCCGATGAAGTCATCGCCGGCAAGCTTGACGACCAGTTTCCCCTGCGCATCTGGCAGACCGGAAGCGGCACACAGACCAACATGAACGTGAACGAGGTCATCGCCAACCGCGCCATCGAGCTGGCGGGCGGCAAACTGGGATCGAAGAAGCCGATTCATCCCAATGACGACGTCAACATGTCGCAGTCGTCGAACGACACCTTCCCGACGGCGATGCATATCGCTGCGGCGGAACGGGTAAAGAACGCGCTGATTCCAGCCATCCAGACCGTGCACGATGCGATCGCGGCCAAAGGCGAAAGAATTCAGCGACATCGTCAAGATCGGGCGCACCCACCTGCAGGACGCCGTGCCCCTGACCTTCGGACAGGAATTCGGCGGCTGGGCCAGCCTGCTGGAGCGCGATATCAAACGCCTGGAACTGGCCCTCGACGGGCTCTACGATCTGGCCATCGGCGGAACCGCGGTGGGCACGGGATTGAACGCGCATCCCGGAATTCGCGGAGCGCGCCGCGAAGAAGATTGCTGAACTTACCGGACTTCCCTTCCGCTCGCATCCCAACAAGTTCGCCGCGCTTTCGGCGCACGACGAAATCGTCTTTGCCCAGGGCGCCATGGAAACGCTGGCTGCATCGCTGATGAAGATTTCGAACGACATCCGCTGGCTGGCTTCCGGTCCGCGTTCCGGTCTGGGTGAACTGATCATTCCCGAGAACGAACCCGGGTCTTCGATCATGCCCGGCAAGGTAAACCCCACGCAGTGCGAAGCCATGACCATGGTCTGCGTGCAGGTGCACGGCGCCACGGCTGCAGTCGGTTTCGCCGGCTCGCAAGGCAATTTCCAGCTGAATGTTTACAAGCCCGTGATCATCTACAACTTTCTGCACTCGGTCACCTTGATCACGGACGCCTGCCACGGATTACGTCGAGTACATGCTCAAGGGCATCGAGGTAGATCGCGCCAAAGTGCATGCGACACCTGAAGAACTCACTGATGCTGGTGACCGCGCTGACCCCGAAGATTGGATACGACAAGGCAGCGAAGATCGCCCACACCGCCCACGTCGATCACAGCAGCCTGCGCGAGGCGGCGTTGAAGCTGGGGTATCTTACTGGCGACGAGTTCGATCGGTTGATGAAGCCGGAAAGAATGACGCGGCCGTAGAGGACCGTGTGGGGACCGGGTCTTCGACCCGGGCCCACACAGTCCCTGCCTGGATCCAAATGGCTAGTCTGCCTTCACAGCCCTCAATTCTGCCAACGGTTCGGACTCTTGCGCACTGGCGCTCGCCGCAACCTTCTTCGTCGTAGTGATCGTAACCACGCTCACCAGAACCAGCAGCGTCCCCAGAAGCGTGCGTGCGCCGATCGATTCCCCCGCGAAGAAATATCCCAGGCACACCGCGACCACCGGATTCACGTACGCGTAGGTTCCCACCTTCGTCGGCGACTCGTAGTGCAACAGCCAGACGTAAGCGGTGAAGCCCACGATCGAACCCGCGATGATCAGATAGATCAGAGCGAACCAGGCGTTTCGGGATACCGCTTGCACATGAAATCCCGCAAACTCGCGCGACACTGCGGCCAGCACGAAGAGCATGGCTCCTCCGGTGACCATCTGGGCGGCCGCGCTCATCGCCTTCGACGCCGGCAGCGGAACGCGGCGGGTGAGGATGGTCGCAACCGACCAGGTGGCCGAGGCCACCAGCAACGCCAGCGCCCCCGCGCGATCGATGGGAGCCTCGCCCAAGGAAAAAGACCGGTTCATCAGGACTGCCACGCCCAACAATGCCAATGGCCAGAGCCAGTCCGAGCCTGACCGTGAGTTTCTGGGTGCGCAGAAAGATGATTTCCAGGAGCGCGATAAAAACCGGGATGATCGCCAGCACCACCGCCGTCACTCCGGAAGGCACGCGCTGTTCAGCCCAGAACAGGCAGCCGTAGTCGAATAAGAAAATCAGCGCGCCCAGTACGGAAGCCGAAACCCACTCTCGCCGGCTGGGAGCCGGAATGCCCTTCAGACGCAACCAGGCGTAGAGGACGACTCCGGCGGTGAAAAAGCGTACTGCCGCCAACACGAATGGCGGAACTTCATGAACACCGATGCGGATCGCCAGAAAGGTCGATCCCCAGACGAAGTAAATGATCCCGAAACGCCAGCAGGATTTTCCATGAAGGAGGTCGAGCTTCGCTTTTCATCCGTAACTCCTCCATTTCTGTCGCGGTTCTGCCGACTGTTCCATAGATGTTGCGAGGTCAGTTCCCGAACCAACTTCTCGCATGAAAGATTCTTGTTCGCAAGCGGATTCCTGCTCATGGCTGCCTAGAGCCTGCTTTTGGCGAACGACAGACCGCTCAATCCTTCAACTTGCATCGACGCGAGGCCCTTCGTCGCCACCAGAACATGGAAACTTTCGCCCATGCCAGCCGGAGTTACCAGGTGCTTGAGCTGCAGTGCGACTTTGGCGCGCTCCTGGCGGCAGGCGGCAGTCCTCGAAGGCGTCGGCAAATTGATTGCGCTCTCCAATTCCCATCAGGAATTGTGACTGGGTGAGAAGTGGCTGCGCTTGCATGCCGTTTTCTTCCGCCGCCGCCGAGAGAGCGGTGAAGTTCACATGCGCCGTGAGGTCCTGCTCGCCCGGAGCTTCGTAGGGATTTGGGACGGCGGAGTGCTGACGATAGGCCATCAGAGTTCCGCGATGGCGGCCGGCAAGCTGCTCCTGGCGAGTGTAGCCATAATCGACCGCGATGATGATGCCAGTGCTGCAGCGACGCAGCCAGGCTCGCCATGTAGCGATAAGCGAGCAGCGGAACTTCGATGCGTTCTCCCGGCTTCAGGATGCACACCGTAGCGGTCGAGAAATTCCAATTCTTCCGCGGAGGGCGGAACCCAGGTTTCGACGAAGCGTCCACTTTCGAGCGATGATGCGAAGCGCGCCCTGTTGGCTGAGAATCTCAACCGGAAGAGCGTCGAAGAATTCGTTGGCGAAAACGATGACCGGGACCTCGGAGGCTAAAGCCCGCTCGTCCATGGCGCTGGCTGGCACGACCGAAGTCGTGCCCTCCTGAGTCTGGTCAGTCCGGGTGTAGAAAGTACCGTCGCGCGATGGTCGCGGCTCCAGTCGCGCCGCCTGACGGATCCGAAAACCAGGGCTTCAGCCTCTGATGGATCTGCTTCTCGGCTGCATTCTCGGAAACCGAGGACGCTTTGCCGCTCTCGAGAAATCTCGCGAGCACGCCCCTGAGCCGGTCGCGCAACTTGGGAGACTGCTCCGCCAGCGAGTAGTGCAGGGCGCGGAAGAATTCGCGGGAAATTTTTTCTCCGACCAGGCGAGCACATCCTGGGCAAACAGTCCGCGGCCGGGACCGAGTTCCAGAATTTCAATTTCAGCCGGCGAGTCCAACGCCCGCCATATTTCTTCGAACTGGCGCGCCAGCAGACGTCCAAAGACAGCGTGCACATCACTCGAGGTATAGAAGTCACCGGCCTTGCCGAACTGCTCGGCGTTGCGCGAGTAGTAGCCCAGCTCGGGATGGTACAGGCACAGCTCCATGTAACGCGAAAACGGGATGGGCCCGTGCTCGCGAATCTCCTGTTCGATGATGTGGCGCAGGCTCACAAGCCTTTCCGTTGGCGCTCGGCCCGGTCCTGGGGCGTGCGGATGAACATCTCGACCATGTAGTCGTGCAGACAGTCGTAGAGCTGGCGCTGGAATTCCCACTCGAATTGAGGATGATCGAGGTCGCGGGGATGAAGTTCGAAGTAGTAGGTATGCACCGGCACCGGGGGATTCTTGAAATCGATAATGACTTCCACCGCTTCGCCCTTGGCGCGGGCGGAAAAATCGAGCAGCGGATGCTCGTAGAGTTTCAGCTGGGCCAGAACGCGTTCGAGCCGCGGGTTTGCTTCATCGGTCACAACACAATTCTATCGGGAGTTGGGTATGTTCGCTGATACGGGATCGCTGGAAGATGCTCGGTCCGGGACGGTGGACTCTGGGATGTTCAAAAACCGGTTCTCAGTTTTTAGATCTCAGTTCCCAGTTATTCGTATCGCAGGGCTTCGATGGGGTCGAGTTTTGCCGGCTTTGATGGCGGGCAGCATGCCGCTGATGATGCCCACGAAGCTGAGAATGCCGGTGGACCAGATGAGAGTGGCGGCGTCAATGGTCAGGTGAATATCGCCTTCGTCGGCCCCCTCCTGAAATGCGCTCCACAGGGTCAGCGAGGGGACGGACCAGGAGACCAGGTAGGCGAAGGCCACGCCCAGCAAGCCGCCCAGCGCGGTGATGACCATGGCTTCCGCCAGAAACTGGAACAGGATGTGCCAGCGATGCGCGCCCAGGGCTTTTTCCACGCCGATTTCGCGAGTCCGCTGGGTGACCGAAACCAGCATGATGTTCATCAGGCCGACGCCGCCGATCCCCAGCGTGAGCAGGCCGATGAAGCCGAGGAGAATCTTGATCCCGGTGGTGATCACGCGCAAGTCGAGCAGGTCAGAGAACACGTCGAACAGAAAGACCGCCCGCTCGTCCTTGGGATCGAAGCCGTGATGGAATGCCATCGATTGCCGCAGCGCCTTGACCACCTTGGCGTTGTCGCCCTCGTATTCCATGACAATCGAGTTCAGGTAGTAGGTGTCTTTGAGATCGCTCATGGCGCTGAAGGGCACGTAGATGTGCTCATTCAGATTGTCGTCGCTGTTGTTGATGACGTGTTTCAGAATGCCCACGATCTGGTAGGAGATGCCGTCCACGCGGATGCTCTCGCCGATCGCATTCTGACCGGAAAAAAGTTTCTTCTTGGCGTCGGCTCCGATAAAAGCCACGCGGGCGTGGGTGAAGTCCTCGGCTTCGCCGAAGGGAGCGCCTTCCGCAAATTCCATGCGGCGCATGCGAGCATAATTGGCGTACACGCCGCTCACCCCGTAGCTGGCGCTGCGCGTGCCCCAGGCCACGGTGCATTGCTTGAACACTTCGGGCGAGAGCCGCTTGAGCAGAGGCACTTCGTCGCGGATGTAATCCAGATCTTTGACCGTGAGACGGACTTCGCTTCCCGCCTTGGTGCCGCCCGCCTGATGCGAGGTGCGGCCGGGAAACACAAAGACCAGGTTGGTGCCGAAGGAACGGAACGCCGTCCACAAACCGCGCTCGAAGCCAGCGCCGTAAGCCAGAAGCAGCACCACGGTGGCGATGCCCCAGGCCATGCCCAGCATGGTGAGAATGCTGCGCCGCTTGTTGTGGCGCAGGGCGCTGTAGGCCTGGGTTCCAAGCTCGTGAATCACGGCTATTCCTGCCTCATGGCTTCGACCGGAGCCAGCAGCGCCGCCTTGCGCGCCGGATAAATTCCAGCCACGATGCCGGCAATCGCCAGGGACAAGATCGCGGCCAGCGCCGACATGGGGACGATGCGCGGCGTGTCAAATCCCTGCGGAGCGGGCAATTGTGCCAGCGCCGTCACGAAGGCCGTGGCAATCAGAAGTCCAATGCCGCCGCTGAAGACGGTGAGAAAAGCGCCTTCAACGAAAAACTGGGTCAGAATATTCTTGTAAGTTGCGCCCAATGCTTTGCGCAGGCCAATCTCCCGGGTGCGCTCGGCCACCGAGACCAGCATGATATTGACGATGCCGATTGCCCCCAGGGCCAGAGTCACGAAGCCGACGACTCCGAGAAAATAGTCCATGGCGTCGAATATCTTGTCCACGCGTTGCGAGTTTTCAATCGTGTCCCAGTCTTCAAAGGCGTCTTCCAGCTTGGGATCGAATCCGTGGCGGCGCGCGATGATCTGGTGAATCTCCTCTTTGGACCGCATGTGCTCGGCTTTGATCAGAGGGCGGTAGTTGATGAAGGAAAGCGCGCTCTCGGAGTTCTCCTGCTTCAGGGGAAACAGATTGCGCATGGTCTCAACCGGAACGAAGATGCGGGCATTGGTGCCGTTGTTGCCATCTTTCCCGACCTTGGCCAGCACCCCGATTACGTCGAAGCGGATGCCGTTCAGCAGCATGGTTGCGCCCACGGCGGGGCGTCCGGGGAAGACATTCTTCAGCAGTTCCCAACCGACCACGGCGACCCGGCGGTGTTCCGTATTGTCCTCGTCATTGAGCCAGCGGCCCGTTCCCAGGGGCACGCTGCGAATCTGGTTGTATTCCGGAGTCACTCCGAATACCTGGCCGTTGGTTGAACCGTAGTCGCTGACTGCCCGGATGTCCTCACGATTGATCACCGGAGACACGAAGCGCAAGGTATGGGCCTCAGTCCGGATAGCGAGATAATCTTCGTAGGTAAAGTGATAGGTCTGGCCCGATTGCAGGTTTCCCGCCACCGCCGGAATCCTTCCCGGAAAAACAAACATGATGTCCTGGCCGAGAGTCGCCAGGTTCCGCACCTGGCCGCTGCGGAAACCCTCTCCCAAACCCACCAGCAGAAGCAGTGAGCCCACGCCCCAGGCAATACCGAACATGGTCAGAAACGAGCGCAATTTGTGCGCCCAGAGCGTGGCCAGGGACTGGCGAACGATGTCAAAAAGCACGTTCATGAGCTTATCGTATCAACGGCTGCCGAGAGAAGTTGGAGCGCGAGCCCCGGCCCGTCCCAGTCGCAAGGTCTACTTCTATTACGTTGCCAGACCACGCCTGGTTCCCACAATTTTTGTGTCGGCAGTCTTTTAGACCGTGTTGCAGGGCAAAAGGATAGCCCCATTTTTGGGCGCTCCGGCGCATCGGCGGCCATAGTGCTAACCAGGTCGGAGGCGCGGCGTCTAAACGACCGTTCTGATTCGCCCGGGCCCAGTCAGTTTTCATCGAAAATACAATTGCGGAGGTTACACCGTGGTCAAACTGCTTGTGCGTGTTCTGTTTGTGATCGAAGGATTGCTGCTGCTGGGGTCTCTGGGTCATGCACAGTCGTTTGTTCTGGATCTGCCGCGGCCCAGCCAGCATGCTGTGCTAACGCAACGCATTGGAATCACCGACATCACCATCAACTATCACCGCCCGCTGGTCAACAAGCGCAAAGTCTGGGGCGGCCTCGTGCCCTACGGCCAAGTGTGGCGCTGCCGGAGCCAACGAAAATACGACGATCGAGTTTACCGATCCGGTGACCATCGAGGGCAAGCCCCTGCCCAAGGGAACCTACGGCCTGCACATGATTCCCGGCGAAAACGAGTGGACGGTCATTTTCTCCAGGAACTCAACTTCCTGGGGCAGCTTCACCTACGACCAGGCCGAGGATGCGCTTCGAGTCACGGTGAAAGCCACAGACGGCAGAGTTTCACGAAGCGCTCACCTACGACTTCGACGATGTGAATCCGGATTCCTCGGTGGTCACGTTGCGTTGGGAGAAGGTTGCGGTTCCTTTCAAGGTCGGCGTCAATACGCACGAAATCGTGGCGCAGAATCTGCACAACCAGCTTCGCGGCCTGGCCCAGTACTCGTGGGAAGGTTGGGACGACGCGGCCAACTACCTGCTGCAGGAGAAGGTCGATCTCGAAGAAGCCCTGAAGTATTCCGACAAGTCGATCAAGAATGAGGCGCGTTACGACAACCTCATGACCAAGTCGCAGGTGCTGGACGCGTTGGGCCGGAAAGACGACGCCGACCACGGCGCGCAACAAGGCGCTCACCATGGCGAATGCCATCCAGCTCCACGGCTACGCTCGCCAGTTGCAAATCGACGGCAAGCAGACCGAGGCGTTTGCCATCTTCCGCGACAACGCCAAGAAAAATCCGGATCAATGGATTATTCACGTCGGCTTGTCCCGCATGTATTCGGCACAAGGCGATTTCGCAAACGCGGCCAAGGAAATGAACACCGCCGTCGCCGGCGCTCCCGACGGACAAAAGCAGCCGCTACTGGCGTTCGCGAAGCGGCTCGAAGCGAAGGACGATATCAACAAGTAGCTAGAGTTTCTAGCTCTCTAGCTTCTTAGCCGTTAGCCTGAATCCCATGGACCAGGCTAAGAGCTAAAGGCTAAGAGCTAGAAGCTACGTCCCCTCTTCAAACGAGGATCGAAGCGAAAAGCCAGCGGCTTGCCGAATCGCAATTTGGCAAAATCCTGATGGGCGGGATTCAGTAGAAAATTGTTCTCTCCCGGGACCAGGGCACTCGGAACCTGGAGTACAGCCGAACTTCCAGCAAGCACCCAGTCATCGCCGATGGATCGGATCTCTGGCGGTGCTGGATCTGACCGCCAGTCCCTGGGCAGCGCTGCCGGTTCAACTGGCCTGATCAGCGACTGGTCGAACTCCACTGCGATCAGCACGTACTTCTGCAGCAGGTCCGACGAGTCGAGGTGGACCAGCATCTCGAGGGCGGCAAGCGATTGCGACTGCGCGGTATAGACGATCGCGGTTCCGGGATTGTTCCAGCGCCCGCCAAATTCGCGAGCGCCTTCCCCGCTAAAAGCATTCCTGGCATGCTTTCGCTTGGTAATTCGCCAGGCGGTGACCATCACGAAAAGATTCCGTGCTCCAGCCTTCCGATCAGGTTTTCGACTTCCCGGGCTCCGGGCTCGGTGCGGGCATAGGCGAGAGGAGGACGATCGCCGAGCGCCTTCCGGGGAGTGTTCAGCCAGTTCACGGCGGCCGCCACATCGCCTTCAAACAGATCCAATGCGTCTTCGAATATGGCGGAGATGCGGAGGAGCCGCTCGGATTCCTCTGGAGTCAATCTGCGGGAGACCTTGCGCCGGGCCAGGGTTCGCTCGGGAATTCCGATCGTGGCTGCGAGCCGCGACATGGCGAGGCCGCTTCGCGATTCGAAGGTCTGCAAGGTCTTAAAAGAAAACCCGCGCTCCAGCTGCTGAATAAGTTCGCCGGGATTGGCCGCGGTCAGGCCCAGGGTGCTGCCGCGTAATCGATATCGCAGCCGCTGGCCCGATGCACCTGGCCGGGTAGTTCCGGCTGGCCGGTCTAGCCCAACATGGCCCATGCTTCAAGGGTATCGGAGGACTGCCACGTTGTCAATTATTCAGTGCCAAGTGGCAGGCCGTTAAACTGGGCCAGCGGCGGCATCCTCGATCACGATTGGCTCTTTCCCCATGCGCCTTCCCACTTCGAGGGCCGTGGCGAGGGTATCTTCGTCGGTCTCGCGGCCGCGAATGATCTCCAGCCTTTTCTCGCGGTCCACCGGTTCGGCGAAGTGCATGCCCAAACAATTCCGGGAGCGATAGGTGACGCGGGAGATCTCAGTGATACTGAGGGACGAGAGATGCGAGGCCAGAATGGTGCCAGGGCGGCAGATCTTGTCGAGCAGAGTGAAGATCTCGATCTTCGATTCCAGTTCTTCCGGGACTGCCTCGATCACCAGATCGGCTGAGCGGGCCGCGTCTTCGACGCTGCCGGCGAACTCCAGACGGGAAAAAGTCAGCATTCGCAGCTTCAGCTGTAGCGCCGCCTGAATCCACAGCGCGGTCCAGCTCGAGGCGGATTTCGCTCTCCGCCCGGCGCAAGGCGTTGGGCAACAAATCTTCCAGGATCGTGCGGTAGCCGCCCCAGGCCGCCAGCTGCGCGATGCCTCGGCCCACTGGACCAGCGCCGATTACGGCGATGGTCTGGACCTCAGCCACTACTGCCCCTTTTCCAGTTGTCCCAGGACAGAGTTCAGGTTGGTGCTGGCAGAGCGAATATTCTCGGCGAGACGTTTGCGCTCCTCGGCTTCCATCAGAGGGATGGAGGCGCTGATGCGGCGGAGCGTGGTGTTGATGTCGTCGACGTAGTTGATAAGACGGATGAGTTCCCCGGTAGCTGCCATAGTTAAACCTGCTCCTGTTGCCCTTTTGGGATACCTCCATTCTCAACGGTGCGCACGGATTAGTAAAGGCACCACGGGCATGGGTGCGCTTCTTCTGGCAATACGCCTGAGTAACCGATTAACCGCGAAGTTTTCAAACTTGCTCCAGTAGGCTATTGAGCCAACGCCATCAACAACTTCCCTTGGAAGGGTGGCCTAATCATGCCTTTGGTAATGCTTGCTATCGATGTTATTTATGGGCCATTCCCTACCTCTGGGGAATCTAATCCGCATGACTGACAAACCATTGAAGCGTTACCTTTTTGCCAGTGATTTTGACCAGACCCTTACTTTCGACGATTCCGGCTATGTATTGAGCGAACTGGTCGGCATCCCGACCGCGGAATTTGAGCGTAAGGCTCAGGGCATGGCCAAGCTGAACCTGGTTCAGCAGGGAGCGGAGTTGTCGTACCTGCTGCTGCATGATCCCGAGTTCCGCAAGAAAGTGCGCAAGCAACACCTTTACCAGGTCGGCAAAACCATTCGCCTGAAAGAAAACATCGAACTGCTCTACCAGGTGCTCAAGAACGGAGTGGATGGCTATCACTTCGACTTTTACGTTCTCTCTGCGTCTCCGGTCGAGGTCATCCAGTCGGCGCTCGAGGGCATCGTTCCGCAAGACCACATCTACGGAACGGAATTCATCTACAACGCCGCTGGCGAGATCGAAAGCCTGGTGCGGGCAACAGCCGGTTATGGCAAGGTTGCGGCGCTCGACCAGTTGCAGGCTGAGTTGCAGATTGGACCGGATCACATCATCTACACGGGCGACGGCAGCTCGGATATCAACGTAATGCTGCACGTCAAGTTGCGTGACGGATTCACCATTGCGGTGTCGGAATCCAAGCACATCTCTCAGATCGCCCGCCGGACCGTGCTCAGCACCAACGCCCTAGCAGTTCTCGGACCGATCCTGGAGGAAACGGTCGGCTGGGAGCGCCCACGGATTCGCCAGTTCTTCGAATCCTATGGAATCTTGATTCAGGAATGGGACAGCGTACGCACCGACTGGCTGACCCTGCGGCCGGCGGTAAAAGAAGCGGCGGCCCAGGCCGTAACTGCCAGCGCCTGAATCCCCTGACCAGTTTTTCTCATCTTAAGTGACGAGCGTCACCAGTCATGGCGCAGCTTTAGTTGCGCCCGGGCTGGGCTGCGCGGAGAATAGGCAAGCATGCTTCGAGACAAAAACCTGATCCCTCTTTCCCACCAGCACCAGCACTGCCTGGCGCTGTGTGTGCGCCTGGATCGCGCCATCCAGGCCGGCGGGGTCGACCTGGAAGCATGGCAATCCGAGATTCAGCAGATCTTCGAACAGGAGATCACCTTTCATTTTGCAGCAGAAGAAAAAGAATTGTTTCCGGTGGCTGCGCGCTTTCCGGAGTTACAGCCGCTGGTCCAGGAGCTGGTGACCGGACACATTTTGCTGCGTGATTTCTTTTCCCGCGCCGCCGCCCGCAAATTGCATGTGGCGGGTTTACAAGCCCTGGTGGAGAAACTGGCGTCCCACATCCGCAAGGAAGAGCGCGAATTGTTTGAGGGCATGCAGCGCCTGATGGGGCCGGAAGAGCTTTCCGTCCTGGGTGCAGCCCTGCAGCAATCGTTGACGGATGCTTCGAATGCCTGCATTCTACCGACTGCGGCCACCCGTCTGCGCCCCAAACAGTAGCAGTGTCATCCTGAGCGGAGTAGCTGCTTCGCAACGCGAAGCAGCTGCGTAGTCGAAGGACCCCTACCCTTCCACGAACGTTCTAAGCAATGTTTTGCAACTGCGCCCCGGATCAAGACTTCATGCGGTCGGTAAGCTCATAGGGGTCCTTCAACTCCGGGATTGCTTCGCGAAGCGAAGCAATCCCTCCGCTCAGGATGACAAGAGTTGAGAACTGAATCCCGAACATTGTTTTGTTCATCTAGCAGATATGAACCAGGAAGTTACTCCTCTAGCTGCAACGAACTATTCGGAATCCGTTGTCCAGACGTCGAGCACTAATCCGCCGCATGATTCTGCTTTGCTCGATGCCTATTCGCAGGCAGTCGTCGGCGCTGCTGAAAAGCTCAGCCCATCCGTGGTCAAGATTGATGTCGCGCAGGCCGGCAAAAGCCGATCGGGGGAGCCCCGCGAACGGCAAGGCGGCGGTTCCGGTTTTGTATTCACTCCCGACGGCCTCATTCTCACCAATAGCCACGTGGTCCACGAGGCCACGCGAATTCAGGTCTCTTTTGCCGATGGGCGCCGCTTCCCCGCTCACACTATCGGCGACGATCCGGCTACGGACCTGGCGATTGTGCGCGTGGATATTCCCGATAACGACGCGCCCCATTTAGTCGCCGCGCCGCTCGGAGATTCGCAGAAGCTGCGAGTGGGACAATTGGCGATCGCGATTGGAAATCCTTACGGCTTCCAGTATACGGTGACGGCCGGAGTGGTGAGTGCGCTGGGGCGGTCTTTGCGTTCCTACTCAGGACGGATGATTGACGACGTGATCCAGACCGATGCTTCGCTGAACCCGGGCAATTCCGGAGGACCGCTGGTCACTTCCGATGGCCAGGTCATCGGCGTGAATACCGCGACCATCATGGGGGCGCAGGGACTGTGTTTCGCCATCGGGATCAACACCGCCAAGTTTGTGGCGGGACGTCTGCTGCAGGAAGGCAGGATTCGACGCAGCTACATCGGCGTTGAGGCGCAGACCACGCCGCTGCACCGGCGACTGGTGCGTTTTTACAACCTGCCGCAGGAGACGGGTGTGGTGGTGATTTCCGTGACTGCCGGCAGCCCCGGACAGAAGACAGGGTTGCGGGAAGGCGACGTGATCGTCGCGCTCGATGGCAAGGCAGTAGCAGGCGTGGACGATCTGCATCGGCTGCTGACAGATGCAAGAGTGGGAGTCAGCAATCCGCTGACGGTTCTGCGCTGGACTGAAAAGCTGGATCTGGCGGTGGTACCCGAAGAGGCGCAGTAAGGTTGTTTTGCCAGGGTGCCCACCCTGGCGTTCTTTGCAAGGGTCGGATTCCACGGATGACGATCCCGAGTTCCTTGCTCCGATTCTGCCCACATGCCTCGGTCATTGCGGCGGAACCCACCCTTTCGCACAAACCGCGAAAGGATGGGGCACCCACACATCTATATCGACGCCACTTGGTACAGATATTCCACGTGCGAGCGCACCGCGCCGTCGATCCCCTGCACATTGGGATTTTTCGTTTCGATTACAAAATACTCGTCGGGCGCGTGAGCGCCGCTGCCGTGGCCCATGCCAAAGTGTCCCGCGGGCAAGTGCAGCGGATCGCCGGTGAAAACATATCCCGGCCATGATCCGGCGCTGCGCGGCAGGATGATGGGATCGATTCCCTGGCTGCGATAGAACGCCACCTGGGCGCGGATCAGCGGAGCGTCTGCTGAAGTGCTGTTCGGATCGTAGCCGCCTGTCATGTTGACTTCGATGTCGCCGAAGCCGTGTTTTGCGAGATGGGCCTTCAGCGCGGCCAGCGCTTCGTCGGCTTTCATGTCCGGCACCAGGCGCAGATCGAGCTTGGCGACCGCCCGATGCGGCAGAATAGTCTTGCCGCCCGGCCCGGTATAGCCGCCGACCAGGCCTTCGATATTCACCGTGGGACGCGACTGCAATAACTCCAGCGCCTCCTGGTATCCGACGTCGTGTATCCAATGTTCGGTGCCGTACTGCTTCTTGGCGACGCTTTCGTCCAGCCGACGGGCAGCTTCGGCGATCATTTTCTTTTCCGCAGCCGATAGTGGACGAGCTTTGTCGGCAAAGCCCTCGATCGCGGGAGTGTTTCCGTCGGGTGAGACCAGGGTAGAAAGCGCCGCCACCAGGTGCCACGCCGGGCTATCGATCATTGCCTTCAGGCTGGAGTGGACATCTTTCCGCGGACCTCGTCCCCATTTTTCGCCGCTCGAAACCAATTCGAGTTCGATTACGCCCTTGGCGCCAAGCGTCATCGTGACTTTTCCATCGAGGTCCTGTTCGGCCGACGGTATGTAAACGCCCGAGCATTTGCTGAGCGCGGCCAGCACCTCGGGACGACGCACGATCTGGGGGAAATGCGGCGAGCCGATTTCTTCTTCGCCTTCCGCCACGAACACAAGATTCACCGGGAGTTTCCGGCCGGAGCCGCGAATCGCGTGCAGCGCCGCCAGGAAGGAAGCCTCCGGGCCCTTTTGGTTTACGGCTCCGCGTCCGATTACGGCTTTGCCCACGCCGGGCTTTTCGATGATGGCGGCCTCGAAGGGTGGCGACGACCACTCGGCGGGATCAACCTGCTTGACGTCATACATGAAGTAGATGCCGAGGGTTCGTGGAGCGCCGGCGTCGAGAGTCGCAAAAATGCCGGGCTGGCCGTCCGTGGGAATTTTCGTGACCTGGCCGAAACCGGCGTCGCGAAGCATTTGCATTGTCAGGTCGCAGCCTTCGTCCATGCCGCGGTGCTCGGCCGCAATCGATGGCTGGCGAATCCAGTGCTGCAGACGCTGCACGGATTCGTCGTGGCGCTTTTCGATTTCTTTCTGGATGACAGCGAGGTCAGGGTTACCGGCGGCGAATGAGTTTCGGGAAAAGGCGAGAGAGGCGGCACTGGCGGCGGTGGCTTGGAGGAATCTGCGTCGGTTCATGGGCGGGAGGATAATTGCACGGGCTGGGAGATGTAAAGCGCGGGCACTGATGGCGGACATAGCAGATTCCTCACCGGCTGAAGCCGGTTCGGAATGACAAGAGGGATGCTTCGGTCATGCGTCACCGAACACTGTGAGAACTGACCTTGCAAATCTCAACTCTCCTCGTCCATTGTCATTCCGAACCGTCCGCAGGCGCGCGCAGCGCGCCGAGGGCGAGAGAGGAATCTGCTGTGGGACGCGAGAAGCGATACTACGTCTATATTCTGGCCAGCAAGAACCGTGTGTTGTACGTTGGCGTTACCGGCTTCCTTATGGCGCGAGTTTTGCAGCACAAGTCAGGACAGTGTGAAGGGTTCACACAGAGGTATAAGGTCAACCGTTTGGTTTACTACGAAGTCTTTCAGTACGTGAACAACGCTATCGCCCGGGAAACAGAAATTAAGGAGTGGCGCCGGGAGAAGAAGGTCGCACTATTCGCGGTAGAGAATCCGAGTTGGGAAGATCTTGCCGCGGATTGGGGCAAGTCCGTGGCGATGGCCACAGCAGATTCCTCTCCGGCTGACGCCGGCTCGGAATGACAAGGGTTCGCTCAAAGCGTTTATGAATGACAAAGGCTCACAGCCATCCGAGTCACACACAACTGGGGACAGGCTCCGACCCGTCCCCACTCTGCCGTTGTTAATGCGGCACGCGGCTTCCGCCAGTGTCATTGCAACCACCGTCACCGTGTGTTAGCTTCTTGAAACAGCAGAGGTTAGCTTGCAAGCAACGATTCCTGCCGGGCTGGATCGCAAGGAAGCGGAAGTTTATCAGCGGCTTGATCCGGAACGGCTCCCGAAACACATCGCTATCATCATGGACGGCAACGGCCGCTGGGCGAAACGCCGCCACTTGCCGCGCATGGCCGGACACCGCGCCGGAGTTACATCCGTGCGCTCGACCGTCGAGACGGCGGCGCGCATCGGGATTCCGTGGCTTACCCTGTACGCGTTTTCGGAAGAAAACTGGAAGAAGCGTCCCCGCGGCGAAGTCGATTTCCTGATGGGCTTGCTGTGCCGCTACCTCAAGGCGGAAGTTCCGACACTCAACAAGAACAACATCCGGCTGGAATACATCGGGCGCAAGCACGAGCTGCCGCCTTCGGTGCAGGAAAAGATGGGTTGGGCGCGGGATGCCACCGCGGGCAATACCGGCATGGTGCTGACCCTGGCGCTTAATTACAGTGCGCGCACGGAGCTGGTGGACGCTTTTCGATCCATCGTGGATGCTGCCGCCCGCAACGGCGGCCTCGATCATCTCGACATCGATGAGGACGCAGTGTCGCAGAATTTGTACACGCGGCATCTGCCTGATCCCGATCTGGTGGTCCGCACCAGCGGAGAAATGCGGCTCAGCAACTTCCTGCTGTGGCAGCTCGCCTACGCTGAAATTTATGTCACTCCGACTTTGTGGCCCGAGTTCCGCGGCGCGCATTTGCTCGAAGGCATCGCGGAATACCAGAAGCGCGAACGGCGTTACGGCGGCCTGGCGGGAAATGCAGCCAACGGCCACAGCTCTCATTCTCAGCCACACCCACACCCATCCAAAACGGGCCGGAGCTAAAACGGCTTGCAACTGCTGAAACGAATCCTCACCGCGGTACTGCTGATTCCGATCGTGCTGCTGCTGGTGCTGCGGGCGCCGGTGTCGGTGGTGGCATTGGTGACGGCGCTGGTTGCGTTGCTGGCAGTCCAGGAACTGCTCAAGATCTCTGAAGCCTACAAGATCCGGCCGTTTCAGTGGCCGACCTACATTTTTGTCGGCTTGTTCTTCCTGTTCCTGGCGGTAAATGTCGGACATGAGACGCCCCTGCTGTCTACTTCTGTGTTTGCCGGCAGCGCAGTATTTGTGGCGGCAATCGCGCCATTTGTCTTTCTGGTGATCGGCATGAGGCGCGCCGATCTCAGCACCGGATTTCCCGCGGCGTATGACTTCGGCGTTTGCCTTCGCCTATATTGCGCTGCCGCTGGGATGCCTGGTGCAGATCCGGGAGCAGGCGTCGGGCGCATTCCTGTTGCTCTACCTGCTCCTTCTGGTATGGGCCGGCGACATTTTTGCCTATTTTGTGGGACGTTCGCTGGGACGCCACCTGATGTCGCCGCGCGTCAGCCCCAAGAAGACATGGGAGGGAGCGCTGGCTTCGATGATTGCGAGCGTCGGAGTGGGCATGCTCCTCTATAACTACGCGCTGCCCATCAGCACGGCGCTTTTGAATGCGCATTTAATCGAAAAGAAGGATGGCTTGTTCGCGCTGGAGAAAGCGCCGCTGTGGCCGATCATTCTGCTTTCCGCGGCCATTAATATCGCGGCCCAGCTGGGCGATCTGGTGGAATCGCTGATCAAAAGGGGCGCCGGGGTCAAGGATTCAGGGACGATTCTTCCCGGCCACGGCGGCATGCTTGACAGAGTAGATGCCCTGCTCTTTGCCGCTCCCCTGCTGTGGTACTATGCGGCTTGGCGCGTGATGCAGTAAGCCGCCCCCCTGGCTGCGCCCCACCTGAATTTTCTTGCTCATGAAACGTATTGCCATCCTGGGATCGACTGGCTCGATTGGGCGCAGCACGTTGAGCGTGGTCGAAACCTATCCCGAACTTTTCCAGGTGGTTGCTCTCGCAGCGGGGCAAAATGTTGATACTGCGTTCGAGCAGGTCCGGCGCTGGAAACCTAAACTAATTTCGATGGCCTCCGCCGTGGATGCGGAAATTCTGCGATCACGTTTGCAGACGTCTGGAATGAAGGGCGTTGAAGTCGTTCACGGCCAGGCCGGAGCTGTCCGGGTGGCGACTCATTCGGAAGTTGATTTTGTGGTCAGCGCGATCGTGGGTGTCGCCGGCCTCAAAGCCACGTACGAAGCGGTAAAGGCCGGGAAGACGGTCGGGCTGGCCAACAAGGAATGCCTGGTTGCGGCCGGAGAACTGATCACCGCCGAGGCACGCCGCCAGCGCAAGCCGCTGCTGCCCATCGACAGCGAGCACAATGCCGTCCACCAATGCCTGCGCGGGGGACGGATGGAAGAGGTCGAGCGCATCTGGCTGACCGCCTCCGGAGGACCATTTCTTTACACACCAAAGTCGCAATTTTCTTCGATCACCGTGGCCCAGGCCCTGAACCATCCCACGTGGAAAATGGGGCAGCGCATCACCATCGATTCCGCGACCCTGATGAACAAGGGATTTGAGGTCATCGAGGCGTGTCGTTTGTTCAACTTGCCGCCCAGCCGGGTGCAGGTGATAGTGCATCCGCAATCCACAATTCACTCCATGGTCGAGTTCGTGGATGGCAGCATACTTGCTCAGTTTTCGGTGACCGACATGCGCCTCCCCATCCTCTACGCGCTGACCTATCCGGATCGCATTCCGTCGGCTATGCGTTTCCCGGTCATGGACTTACGACATCTCGAATTCCTGCCGCCGGATATGGAAAAATTCCCTTGTCTGGGTCTGGCCTATGAAGCAGCGGAGGCCGGGGGTGCGAAAACTGTTGCACTCAATGCCGCCGACGAAGTGGCAGTGGCAGCATTTCTGCAGGGGCATATCGGTTTCGACCATATTCCTGAAGTCATCCGGGAAGTCCTTTCTGCAACTGAAGTAGGCAAGTTGGAATCTATAGAGCAGGTATTGGAAGCGGATGCTGGGGCGCGGGAGCTGGCCCGCGAAAGAGTGGAGCGCGTACGGGGCGCATTACCGGTCCGGTGTCAGCATCAAACACAATGCGAGTTGAGTAGGACAAATCATAATTATGTCTGGATTTCTGATTGCCGTGCTCTCCGTTGGCGTGATTCTGGGATTCATGATCCTGATTCACGAGTTCGGCCACTACGCGACCGCCAAGTTGCTGGGAGTGCGCGTCGAAGTCTTCTCCATCGGTTTCGGGAAACGCCTGTTTGGCTTCCGCCGCGGCGATACCGACTACCGCATCGCTGCCATCCCGCTGGGCGGCTACGTGAAGATGTCGGGCGAGAACCCGATGGATGCCCGCACCAACGACCCCGGCGAGTTCATGTCGCACCCGCGCTGGCATCGTTTCATCATCGCCATTGCCGGTCCGGCCATGAATATCCTGTTCGCGGTCGGCCTGCTGACCTGCGTCTACATGGTGCACTACGAGTATCCCGCGGTGCTCGACGAGCCGGCGGTGATTGGATGGGTACTGCAGGATACGCCGGCGGCGAAAGCCGGCATTGTGGTCGGAGACCGCATCGTTCGCATCGACGGCATACAGAACCCGACCTGGGAACAAGTGATTCCGCGCGAAGCGTTGAACCCCAACCAGCCTCTTGATGTCGTCCTTCGAACGAGGCGGCCAGATTATCACCAAGACCATCGTGCCCGAGGCCTACGGTCCCAATCAGATGGGATCCGCGGGATGGGCGCCGAAGGAACCGAATTTCCCGATTACCGATCTGGAGCCCGGCATGCCGGCCGAAAAGGCTGGAATGAAGCTGGGCGATGAAATTGTCAGCGTAGATGGACAGCCCATCGCCGGGCTCGAGGCGATGATCGAGAGCTTGAAGCGAACCCAGGACAAGCCGATTCAGATTACGGTGCGGCGCAATGGCCAGCTGCTCGACTTCACGGTGCAACCGGTTTTGTCCGATGTTCGCGGCGACCAACGCTACCGCGTGGGCATCGGCAGCGCGCCCATGAAGGTGTCGTCGTTGCCGTTTGCGGCTGCGTTTCGCCGCTCGGTGGAACAGAACAAGCAGGGCTCCCTGCTGATTCTCGAGCTGGTGCAAAAAATGATTCAGCGCAAGATTTCGATCCGCTCCATCGAGGGCCCGATCGGGATCGGACGCGCCGCCGGCCAGGCAGCCAGCAAAAAAGGCTGGACGCCGCTTCTGGAATTGACCGCCGGAATCAGCCTGAACCTTGGCATCTTCAACCTGCTGCCCATTCCCATCATGGACGGCGGAGTCATTCTGCTGCTGTTCGTCGAGAGCCTGATCCGCCGGGACATCAGCCTGCAGGATCAAAGAACGCATCTACCAGGCGGCATTTGTCTTCCTGGTATTGTTCGCGGTCATGGTGATCTACAACGACGTCCTGAAAATGCTGCCCAGCATGATGGGGAGAATGCCTTAACCACAGCTGTCAGCTGTCAGCTCTCAGCTTCTAGCTCCTGGCTTCTAGCTTCTCGCTAACGAAACACTCTGTCATCCCGACCGGAGCGAAGCGCAGCGAGCGTAGTGGAGGGACCTTGCGTTTCCCGCCATCAGCAGCGCTCTCGCGCGTAACGGGCATCAGGCACGATACTCGCTCTAACCTATTCAACCAGCATCCCTTAAGCGCTGAAAGCTGAGAGCTGACGGCTGAGAGCTTCCTTTTCCCGTGTTAAAATAAAGCTTCCCCATGGCAGACATTCATCGCAGAAAATCCGTTACCGGCTCGATCGGCGGCGTGAGAATCGGCAGCGATGCACCAGTTGTGGTGCAGTCGATGACCAACACCGACACCGCCGACATTCCTTCGACCGTCAAGCAGGTCGCAGCGCTGGCCAAGGCCGGTTCCGAGCTGGTGCGGGTCACGGTCAACAACGAAGAAGCCGCGGCTGCCGTCGCGCCCATCGTCGAGCAGCTCGACGCTCAGGGCGTGCGTGTCCCCATCATCGGCGACTTTCACTACAACGGACATATCCTGCTCAAGAAATATCCCGAGTGCGCCCGTGCGCTGGCCAAGTACCGCATCAATCCCGGCAACGTCGGCATTGGACGCAAGGACGACAACAATTTCCGCACCATGATCGAGGTTGCGGTCGAGAACCAGAAGCCGGTGCGCATTGGCGTGAACTGGGGATCGCTCGACCAGGCTCTTCTCACCAAGATGATGGACGAGAACTCGCTGCTGCCCGAGCCCAAAGACGCGCGCGAAGTCACGATGGAAGCCATGGTGGTGAGTGCGCTGAATTCCGCCGGCCTGGCGGAGAAATACGGCCTGCGTCCCGACCAGATCATTCTCAGCGCCAAGGTCAGCGGAGTGCAGGACCTGATTGACGTTTACCGCTCGCTGGCCGCGCGCTGCAATTATCCTCTGCACCTCGGACTCACCGAAGCCGGCATGGGCGCCAAAGGCATTGTGGCTTCCAGCGCCGCTCTGGGTGTGCTGTTGCAGGAAGGCATTGGCGACACCATCCGCGTTTCGCTGACACCCGCGCCAGGCGGAGATCGCACCGAAGAAGTCCGCGTAGGACAGCAGATTCTGCAGTCGCTCGGCATTCGCAGCTTCACCCCGCAGGTGACCGCGTGCCCGGGATGCGGCCGCACCACCAGCACGTTCTTCCAGGAAATGGCGCAGCAGATTCAGTCCTACCTGCGCGACCAGATGCCGGTATGGAAGGGACGCTACACCGGCGTCGAAGAAATGAAAGTCGCAGTCATGGGATGTGTCGTGAACGGTCCCGGCGAATCGAAGCATGCCAGCCTTGGCATCTCGCTGCCGGGAACGTTCGAGGAACCGAAGGCTCCGGTTTACGTCGACGGACGCCTGTTCACCACGCTGAAGGGCGACAAGATCGTCGCCGAGTTCATCCAGATTCTGGATGACTACGTGGAATCGCACTACGCCGCCAAAGAAGAGTTAGCCGCAAGATAGCTTCCCAGCAGTTCCTGCCTGCCAAAATACCCTGGATCCCTTGACATTCCGCATCCGCTTTAGGTTGATCCCTTGTCATTCCGAATCCGCTTTAGCGGTGAGGAATCTGTTCTTCTGACCACTTCTCTGATAGCAGCCAAAGCAGATTCCTCACGCCTCTCGCCGCGCGAGCGCGGCTTTGAGGCGTTCGGAATGACAATGGCTTGTGAGTTGTTCTACGTCAAGCCAGCAGCGGCAGGTCTGGATTCGCGGTGTCGTCGTAGATCGGGTCGGCGATCTGGCTCAGCTCGGGATAGTGCTTCAGCAGCGGCTCGGGCGCCTTCACGCGTTGTCCTGTGATCATATTTTTGAGTTGCAGCGCGTTGACTCCGGCTTTGCCTTCGAAGTGATTGTTGGTCACGACATACGTGACCTCGGCTTTGCCGGCGATGCGGACGATCTTGTCTTTCCATCCGGCCAGTTCGGCCTCGCTGTAGAGATAGTTGTAGCGATCGGCGCCGGTGTCGGCGTCAAACCATTGATCGTAGTTTCGTCCGTGCAGGCGCACGTAGCCGACTGGCGAAGTCACATGCTCGGTGGGTTCGAGCGAACGGCCGATCAGCGGCTGGTCAATGTTGCAGAAGGCGACATTTTTTTCATTGAAGTAGCGGATGGTTTCCGGATTGTCCCAGCTGTCGTGGCGCACTTCGATCACGCGCGGATATTCGATGAACTGGCGTATCAGGCGTTCGACATATTCGCGGTTCAGCGATGTGTTCTTGAATGACACCGGAAACTGGATAAGCAGCGCGCCCAGCTTCCCTTCTCCCGCCAACGCTTCCAGTCCTTCACGCGCCAGGGCTTCATCTTCGTCGTTCGGCCTGATCGACGCGGCTGAAGTGGGCTCCATCACTGCCATCGGATTGTGCGTGAAAGAACGATGCAGCTTGGCGGTGAACATGAAATTTGGATTCACCGCCTCCGCTTTCTTGACCCAGAGCTTGGCCAGATGCGGTTTGATGTGTCCGTAAAACGAAGTGTTGATCTCGACCATGTCAAAGCAGCGCGCCAGAATCTCGAGGGGATGCTGTTTGCGGTGCTGCATTCCGGGAGGGTAGAAGACTCCTTCCCAGTCCTTGTAAGACCAGCCAGCGGTGCCGATGCGGATTGAGGAGGATGGGTTCACGAGATGACTCGGAGAATTAGATGCATGCAGACTAGCACAGGCGTCGGCGTGTGCCGTGAGGGCTTGAAGGCTAGGCAATCAACCAAGATATGCAACCTATTACGAAATGGGAAGGGCACGAGTTTACTCGTGCCGCTAGCGATTTAAATCAGGCCGTGCTTTAGCGTCTGAGGTTGGCTGTTGAACTTCCAGGAGCAAAACCTACAGAGGCTAAAGCCCTCCTACCGCACCCGTGCTGAAGCCGTGCCCTTCCCTGATCCAAGATCTTCCTTCCCCGATCCTGGATCTTTAAGGTTCCGCGATCTGCTAATAGAACAGAAGCGTTACCCAGTACACCCCGGTGGGATAGGTGGCACTGCGGGCGTAACAGGACCCAACAGCGACCGCCTTGACCGAGGCGTTTCCGATCGCACGAGATGCCTCTGCTGGAATTGTTTTAGGCTCGGGAGTCGTGTAGCGCACAACCGCCCGGCTGCGGGGCGCCGGAGTCTTCAACGAATCGGCTTTAGCCATGGCGCAGGCTGCGGCGGCGGCTTCGGCGCTGTCCATGCGCTCGAGTCCGGGCAGGCGAGCCTGGGCGCGGATACGATCGACACTCCGGCCCACGAGAACTTCCGCTTCTTCGTCGGAACGGCTGGCCAAGCTGTGTCCGAAATCCTGGGTCACGTAAAGCAAAGAGCCGCTGCGCACCACGCTGAACCCGGCCACGTTGTAGTTTGAGTTAAGCAGGTTCGCGCGGTGAGGTGGAGAGTGCATCAGACTGTCCTGCGCCTGGTCGACGCTGCCGGCGAAGGCCACGTTTTCTCCGGCCTGGTCGAGGCGGGTCTTGGTGTTGGCAGCCAGGCGGTGAACCAGATTGGGTTCTCCGGAGAGCTGATGCGAGAGTTTTCTCTGCGCCGCCATGGCAGCGCCATGCTCTCGCGCCGCCTGGGTCAGTCCTTCATCTTTTTGCAACGGAGGAAGGCCAGCCTTGGCACGTTCGCGGTTCGCCATGTCGAGTAGTTGGCGTTCCGCCTCGGCGTCGTAAGTAGGGGAGGCTTGGGAATCCGCAGCAGAAACGACCGGTTGCTGCGCCGCGTGCGATGCCGGGACTTCCAGCGTCGAGACGCCAGTTGCTAGAACAATCGCCAGAGACGCTATCAGGGCACGGGCCATGTGAGTCGTCGTCGCGCCGCCAAATGGATGCGGAATCAAACTTCCACTTTGCTTCCCTCACGCTAGCCCCTAAAATCATTGAGAGCACCTTACGATGGGGACATTCCTGCTAGGCATACTTGTCGTCGTGAACGTAGTACTTCTGGTACTGCTCGCGGCCATTTTTCGCCGGACGACGGGCTCTTCGCAAACCACTGAAATTACGGACCTTGCCCAGCAAACGGCGCTGCTGCATGAGTCTCTCAGCCAGAAATTCAACGACGCCACTCTCGACATGGCCACCCGCCTGGAGAGCACCAAGGGAGAGCTGCGCCAGGGCGTGACCGATCGGCTGACCCAGGGATTCAACGAAATCCGCACGTCGGTGGAAGCCCAACTGAGCGGCGGGCGGCAGGAGCAGACCCGCGATTTGCGCGAGGCACGAACCGAACTGACCACCTCGCTGGCGCTGACGACTTCCCAGCTCAAAGTCGAATTTGAAAACCTGAATCAGAAAACGGCGCAGAGCCTCGATTCGATTCGCGATCGCGTGGACGCCAAGCTGCTCGCCATCACCGACCAGGTGCAGCTAAAGCTCGATCAGAACATCAAGGAAGGGTTTGCCCAGTTCGAAAAAGTGCAGCAACATTTGAAGGCGGCGGAAGAGCAGTTGCGCGAAGTGGGCGCGCTGGGGCACTCGATCAACGATCTCAACAACATGCTCAAGCTGCCACATCTGCGCGGGCAGTTTGGCGAAGCCAGCCTGGAACGATTGCTCTCCGATTTCTTGCCGGCCCACATGTTCGAAATACAGTCATCCGCCGGGGATGGCAACGGACGCGCCGATGCCGTGATCCAGTTTCCTGATCGCCGACTGCCTATCGATGCCAAGTTCCCTCGTGAACAGGTGCTGGCACTCTTTGAAAGCAATATCGAGTCGGAAATTGAAGATGCGCGGCACGAGTTCGTGCGCGTGATGAAGGTCGAAGCCAGACGGATCAAGGCATACATACAGCCCGAACACGGTACGACTGACATTGCGTTGATGTATCTGCCGAGCGAAACGCTGTACATGGAAGCCATCCGCAACCGCGAACTGGCCGACTGGCTCAATGCGCAGCATGTGTTTCCGGTTTCACCCAACACACTGCTGATGACTTTGCAGACGATTGCGCTGGTACACAAGTGGTATGAAGTTGCCAGCCGCTTCGAAAAAAGCCGCCTGGAACTGGCGAAGGCGCAGAAGTCGTTTGATCACTTCCAGAACCAGTTCGAAACGGTGGGCAAGAATCTGAATAAAGCGCAGGAAGCTTTCGATACGGCGCAGCGGCATCTGAAAACCTACCGCGGCCGGGTCACCGCGCTCAGCGGTCAGGAACAGCTGGAGTTGGATGCGGCAACGGCAGCAGCGAAGAATGACGAAGAACCGACCCTGCCTTTGACCGACAAAGCCAGCGCTTAAATCGCGTCATCAAAGCAACCCCTCGAACGTTGTTGACGGCAGTTCATCGCCGGTGCATAATCGCCTTCACTTCTCCCCGGCCCCAGGCCTCGGGCCCATCCTAGGGACGACCCAAGAACCATTCAAAACTTCTTAGAAGGAGAGATCCGTTTATGGCTACTCATCCGACATTTGGTGCATTCAACCAAGGGGAACTCCCCACAATCGCTTGTTTCAATAAGGCCACCACTCCGCTCGGCGTCGACTTTGACGATTTGATTGCGGCCATGCAGGCATACGTCGATAAATTTGTCGCTCCGGTCTGGGGAACACCGGCAAAGCTAGTCAAAACCACGGGATTCCAGAAAGGCGCATGGGCAGTGGTGTTTCTTGATGACGCCGACCAGCCCGATGCCCTGGCCTACCACGACCTCACTCCCGACGGCCTGCCGGAATCCAAGGTTTTCGTGAAGACCACGCTCGACAACCACGATTTAGTAAGTGTGTCAGCCTCTCACGAACTGGTCGAGATGCTGGTTGATCCGGCAATTAACCTGCTGACTACGGGTCCTAGCCCGAAGCTCGTGTACGCGTACGAGAGTGCTGATCCAGTGGAGGAGTTAAGCTTCGCCGTCGACGGGATTCAGATGAGCGATTTCGTTTACCCGGCGTACTTCGAAGACTTCCACAAAGCCGGGTCGGTCCGGTTCGACCACCTCGACAAGGTCAGTAAACCGTTTGAAATTCTTTCAGGCGGATACCAGCTCATCTTGAAGAATGGGAAGTGGAGCCAGATCTTCGGCTCTGAAGCCAAGAAGAAGCGCTTCGCCCGCGAAGATCGCCGGGGTCATCGAAGCGAGCAACGAGCTGCCAAGAAGCTGCTTCGAGCCGACGTCGGCCGCGGTAAGGCAGCTTGAGCGTAACCCGCGCCTTTCCGTTCGAAAAGCTGGGGCTGTGACTTTTGCGAGAAATCTCATCCGTCTTGTCTTTGCGAAAGGATGGATGTCGATCGCATTCACCAGAAACTCGAGACCGACATGGTGGGCTACGCACTCTGAGAAGGGGCCCACCATGAGGTTTGAAGGAGGCAGACTCGATGAGGGCCACCGTTCTGTTCTTTGTTAGTGTTAGTTTCATGGCATTCGAGAGTCTTTACGGTCAAGCCCCCAAGGGAACTGCGAGGATTGCGCTTGAAGCGCCAACGAGTGTAGAGGCCGGAGGAAAAGGGGTGGTCAACATACGACTGCTGGGCGCCGCAGGGCAGCCTACAGCCGCCGAGACCGATGTGAAGTTCCGCATTGACGCGGTTGGAGCCGCAGTCGAACATCAAACGATCACCATTCCCAAAGGCGCAACTTCAGGCCAGGTTGTGGTCTCCAAGGATGCACCGGGTATTTCTGATGTCCGCGTCGAGCAAACCGACGTGGCGGCGGGGGGATTTAAGGCAAACGCCCAGATTGGCTTTTCACCCTCCGACGACTACAGGCCGGTTGGAGCGATCAGTCTGTGGTTGAGCGTTCAACCTAACACCAAACTCAAAGCCGGCATAGAAACGGCAAAGATTATTGTCCGATATATCGATAGTCAAAAAGTTTCGATTCCTGCGAGGCAAGACATTCTGGTGTCCTTCCCGGGCTTGGCAGACAAGATAACTCCGTATCCGCTCCGCATTCCGTCGGGGGCCCCGTTTGGCGAAGCTGATTTGACCGATAATCGGGCGGAGATTATTCCGTTGAACCCAGTCCCGTCGCCACCCGTCTCTGTGTCGAGCGATTCGAGCACAGTCGAGTTCGTAAGCCCCATTGTGGGCCTGCGACTGATAGCCGACCCGGCATATGCCGAAAGGGTAAGACATCCAAAGATTGCCCTGAAAATCGGACTGGAGGACGCACAGGGCAATTGGATCGCGTCCGACAAAGATCGCACCGTTCTTCTGCAGGTGGATCCAGCCACGGGTGGGGTGCTTGAAAAAGCCGAAATCACCATTCCCAAGGGCAATTCTGTCGCGGAAACAACCTTTGTGCCATCTGGCGAAGGAACATCGACCATCAAAGCCATTGTGGGAGAAGGACTCCTGGTTGAACCGGCCAAGATAGAGTTCAGAAATGCCTACCTCTATTTTTGGCTGATAGCTGCGCTGGGCGGGCTGATCGGAGGCGGGGTGAGAAACGCCATAGGGTCGGACCATTCTCCAAAAAGATTTCTGTCTCACTGCTTTGGCGGAGCAGTGACCGGTCTGCTGACCTACCTGTTACTTCCGCTGATCATCAGCCTGTCCCTGAAGCCTGAGAACCTGCAGACCTCAAGCAAGGTCTTCGAGGCATTTGCCTGGGGCTTCATCGGGGGTGGCAGCGGGGTCGCACTGCTGGGAAAGATCCTGTCCGCGGCCCAACCCGCAAAAGCATAGCTCCTACGAAGAACTAGCCCCGCCCCTCGTCGATAAAGCAGGCACTCAGCTCGAACCGTGTGGGACGGACACTCCTGTCCGTCGCCTTTGACTTGGGATTCTAAGTGCTCATGCGGAGCTCGAAGTCGTCGAAACAAAACGGCGCAAGGCAAAACAAATTCAAGAGCGGCGGACAGAGTGTCCGCCCCACACCCGGCAAGGCCTGCTACGCTCCGCGCTTCGTCTTTAACTCCGCCAGCAATTGCTCGATGCGGTCTTCTTTTTCCAAAGCTGCTAAGCGTTCCTCAACGTCGTCTGCGGCGATTTCGGACTTGGCCTGGCTGTGAGCTTCGGCGTGAGCTACTTTTCGCTTCATGCGATCGAAGGCGTTGGCGCTGGAGCCGTTGCCGGCGGCCATTTTGGCGTCGCTGGCTCTGCTGACGGCCCGGGCGCGGCGATGCTGGGCGATCAGCAGGTCAGCCTTGGCCTGGGCCTCGGCCAGTTTCTGCTCGAGTTGGCGCAACGCGGTCTTTAGATTTTCCACCTGTGCCTTCTGATCGGTTACCTGCTGGGCGAAGCCTTCGCTCAGGTCGCGATAGCTTTCCACTCTCTGCAGGGCGGCGCGAGCCAGGTCGTCATGCTTCTTGTCGACGGAGAGTTCTGCCTTGCGCATCCACTCCGCGACTTTGTCTTCGTTTTCTTTTTGTTTTTTCGTCAGCAGGTGCTGATCGGCGATGGCGATCGCCACCTGGGTCTTGACCTGCAAAAGCTGGTTCTGCATGTCGAGGATTACCTGCTTGATCATTTTTTCCGGATGCTCGGCCTTGTCTACCAGGTCATTGAGATTGGCCCGGACCAGTGTGGCGACTCGCTCTAGTAATGCCATGATGGACTCCTTTTTTGAATCAGCTTCTAGCTTCTGGCTGCTGGCTTCCAGCCTGGTGCTTTTCGTGGACTTCCGCGCACTCGGCGCAGTTCGTTCTATGAAAGTTGCTTCCGATTACGACTCCGATGGCGATGCCGACACCCAGCCAGGCCGCAACGTGGCCGGCGGCGACGCCTAACGCGGTACCGACGCCGGCGCCAAGAACAATGCCCAGGGCGATTTGCATCGATGGTTTCTTCATATTCTTTCCTCGAACCAATGGAAGGGACGGGCGGGACGCCCGTCCTCCGTCGGCCCACTACTTCCCTGCTCCGCCATTTGGGGGCAGGACGTCCGCCTTGGGCGACTTGTCGCCGATCTGGCGGACCTTGCCCAGCAACTCTGACATCGGCATCCCGGACAACGTTTCGAACAAGGCCGGCACTTGCGCCGCCATTTTTGCGATGTCGCCGGTGATCTTGTTCATCCCCGACGTGTCGCCGTTGCCGGTAGACACGATGGTGATCTTGTCCACGTTGGCCAGCGGACTGGCCAGCGCGCGCACAATTTCGGGCATGCCGGTGAACAGCTTGTCGATGACCGCGGCCTGGTTGTACTCCTGGTAGGCCTCGGCTTTCACGTTCATGGCTTTGGCCTCGGCCTCGCCTTTCTTGAAGATGATCTCGGCTTCGGCTTCGCCCTGAGCGCGAATCGCCGAGGCGTGACCATCGGCTTCCGACATGAGGCGCTGCTTTTCGGCGAGCGCCAGAGTTTCAATTCTCTGACGCTCGATTTCGGCGCCCTTCAACACAGTCGCGATCAGTTCTTTCTCGCGGCGGTTGATTTCGGCTTCCTGCACTTTGACCTGTTGCTCTTTCTCGATCTGCTGCACCTTCACCTGCTCGGCGATGACCTGCTGTTGCATGATGTTGGTCTGAATGTCGTAGGCCTTGTCGGCCTGCGCCTGCTGCCGCTTGGTGACTTCGACGTACTGCGCTTTCTTGACTTCAAGGTCGCGCTGCGCTTCCGCCTGTTTCGCCAGCGAAAGCGTTTCCGCCAGAACTCGTTCCTGATCGGCCTGTGCCCTGGCGACTGCGGATTCGCGTTGCGCCAGCGCGCGCTTGATGGCGGTGTCGCGATCGGCTTCCGCCGTGGCCACGTCGGCGTCGCGCTTGATGCGGGCGACATCGGGCTTGCCCATGTTGGTGATGTATTCGTTCTTGTCGCGGACTTCCTTGATGGTGAACGAAATGACCTCCAGACCCATCTTGTTCATGTCTTCCGCGCAAGTGGAGCGCATGCGGTCGGAAACCATCTCCGGCTGCTTGACGATTTCTTCCACCGTGAGTTGTCCGATGATGCCGCGCAGATGGCCTTCCATCACCAGGCGGATCAGGCCTTCGCGCTCCTGATCGGTCTTGGTGAGGAATTGTTCTGACGCGGTCAAGATGGATTCCATGTCCGACTTGACCTTGATCTGGGCGACCGCTTCGACCGTGACCGCCACGCCCTGCTTGGTGTAGAGGTCCTGCTGCGGAGCCACGTCGAACGACATCAGTTCGAGCGAAAGCTCGCGGCAAATCTGGACCATGGGAAACACCAGCGTGCCGTGGCCTTTGACCACGCGGGTTCCGCCGAGTCCGTAGACGATGAGCGCTTCATGCGGGCCGGCTTTGCGATAGAGCCGGGCCATGCCGCTCATCAGGAACAGAATGACCATGACTCCCAGGCCAACGAAAATCCAAATCTCGAAAATGTGTGAAATCCCGAACATATTGCCTCCTCTTTCGAGTGCCCCAACCAGAGCGTCAACCACAAAGGGCACGAAGGTACACGAAGGAAATCAAGAGCTTCACTTCATGTATTTTCGCGAGCTTTCTGGGTCTGCCTGATCGCGTTCAAGTCGTTCATGATCTTTTCCGGTTCACGCATGGCCGAGAAACACTTCTCCGTCGGAAAGCATGATGCGAACGCCGGTGTTGCCCCAAACGTAGGCGCGTTTCTCTCCAATGCCGCGAATGCCATAACCGCCCATCGGATTCCAGGGCGCAACCGCATACGCCTTGATGTTTTGCAGCGGAATCGATCGCAGACGGAAACCGAGCGTGCTGATCTCAACTCCTTGCGAGGTGAAGCGATAGTGAAATCCGCTCCAGGCCAGGGCTGTGACTCCGAGCAGGAGCAGCGCGGGCAAGGCCATCACCAGGCGCAATCCGGGCAGCGGAATGACGGCGATCACGCCTAACTCAATCGCGGTAAAGATCGCAAACACGAGCGCCCACAGAGAAGAAGCGTGGACTTCTTCGGCTTCCACTGCCGCGGTTGGGACCGGCAATACCGCCCCGCGTTTAGCTCCGAAGGCAACTCCAATCACCACAAATGCCGCCACGAACACAATCACGAATTCGGGCAAGATGTTCAACGGATGGCCATAAAGATTGAACTTCAGCACCGCTGAGTTGACGCTTACGAGCACGCCGATCACCACATAGAACATCGCGAGCAGCGACCAGGCCAGTGCATCCGGCTTGCGGACTCGGGTAAGAGCCCAGGTAAAAGTTGCCAGCAGGAAAGTCAGCAGCACCAGAGAAAAGATGACCAGGGTCTCCCGTGACATCCAGCCATTGGGCTGGCCCGTCGCTCCGAAGTGACTCGCCATTCGGCCGGGCAGCTGATTCCAGACCGTCCAAAACTGGAAGGCGGTCAGCGGCAGCGCCAGCCAGAGCAGCGCGGTCATTGTTCGATAGAACTTGCTGTCCATAAATCTTCTTCTTCAGGCCGCGAATACTTCGCGGCCATCGTTCTTGCCGTGGGAGCACGAGCGAGGACGCTCGCGCCTACATTGAATCTTCTTCGCCTGACATCTCCGTCCACAGGCGCACGTATGCGATTCCTTTCTCGTAGCGCGTAACCACCACTTCCGTTCCTTTGGCGATGGCGCTTCCGTCTTCGCCGCGAGCGCCACAGGTGCGCCGCGTCCCCGCCTGCGAGTAGATAATTTCTCCGGTGCCCTTTTCGCGAATGGGAACCGAGACTCTGCCCAGCACGCCCGTCATTTCATAGTCAGCGGGATCCATGCTTTCTTCCTGCGAGATCAGCACCCGGCTGAGAAAAAGAAACACGATGGCGCCGCCCACCAGGCCGCTGAATACGGCCAGCGAAAGACCGGTGACGAACCAAACGCCGGAGAAGCGTGTCAGCAGGTAACCCGTCCCGCCGAACCAGGCCAGGAAGGCCGTCAGGCTGACAAAGTTGAAAGGCGAGAGGTGCGCCGTCTGGTGATGAACCGCACCGTTGCTGGCATCCCCTGGATTCGACACCGGAGTGGCCGGCGTGCCATGTCCCGCACCGGCTTGAGGCGGCGCCACGTGCACATGAGAAAAGTGGGGCAGATGCAGGTGCCAGCGCAGACCTCCGGCGAGAAACGAAAGCAGGCTGAAGAAAAATCCCACCGCGAAACAAATCAGATAGAAATCTGCCCAGGTCATAGCCGTCGCCTCCCTTCTTTGCCGTGTGTCCGATGGCACGCCGCGGTCGGGCTGCAGTGCTTCCAGCAAGCGATCGGCCAGCCCGGGAGTATCGAGAATCGCCCCCAGCAGCAGGAAACAGCGTCGCGTATCTTTTTCGCGCGCCGCCTTGATCAGGACCTCGCTCACCTGCGGATCGCTGGCGAAACGTTCCGAACCCTGCAGCAGCCAGACATCAAGCTTGCCTTCGGTGGTGCGCAAGTCGGACACCAGTTCGGTGTGGTAGCCCTCGGGGTCATCCACCAGAAATCCGGGATGCACCTTGAAGAACCTGGCCAGCAGGGTGCGCGTGGACTGCGTCATGTGACGGCGCACGCCGCCCTCGATTTGCGAAACGTAGGACTGGCTGATGCTCTTGCCCTGCTCCTTGCGGATGGCACGGACCAACTCCTGCTGGGTCATGGGTCGTCCCAGGCCGCGCAGCGAGCCTTCGACCTCGCGCAGGTAACGTAATTTCTCGGCCACCGTCATTTTCTTGTATTATTGCAAATCGCTATATTTATATCTCTATCTGCTATATTTCGTCAAGAACTGGATGTGGCGTCTTTTCGTGGGTTTACAGGCGAGATTTTCAGGCTGGTAAAACTGGAGGCTGGCGCTCTCAGCGGCAGGAAAGGCGCGACTTAGCCTGACCTCTCAGCGAGGCGGCGATCAGAGTATTTCATAATGCTCTACCTTCGGAAGCATCTCCAGCAGGAACTTCTTGTCCTCGGGATAGTACACGGCCTTTTCGTAGTCTGCTCCCGCAAAGGCCTTGATCGCGTCCCAGGACTCCCAGTGCGAGATCAGGGTGAACTCGGCGCGACCGTCGAGCACTCGCCGTAAGACCCACACACCGCGATTGCCCGGAATGGAGGCATACTCCTTCAAGCCGGTTTTCTGCAGGTATTCGAAATAAGTGTCTTTATCGGATTCGCGAGTCACGCCCCGCCAGATACGCGCAATCATGTTCTTGGCCCTCGCGTCGAAATGTGTAGCGAGATTCTGGCAGGAAACCGTGATAAATACCAACTGCACTTATCTCGCTGCCGCACGAGCGGGGCGCTCGCGCCTACATAAAAACGCCTCCGTTTCCGGAGGCGTTCTCACTTCCTGTCGGTCGTTGACGCGTCTACTGGACGCGGGCGTTGTGCTTCTTGCGATAGATGGCGCCTGAGGTGCGGTTCTGCTGACGATTGACCTGCCGGCGTTCGGCTGCCGGTCAAGTTGCCGCCATTGGCGGCGCGATCATTGTGGACTTCCTTGTTGATCGCCGCTTCGCGGCCTTCGAGGTGAGCGGTTTCGCCGGCAGTCAACTGGCCGCTCTTTACGCCCTGGGCAATCCGCTCCTGCTGATTGCGCTGGCGCTGTCCTACTTCGCTCTTGGGATTGACGTTCTGTACGTCTGGGCATCGTGCTTCTGCTTGTAAATGTCCCTGGACACCTTGTTCTGCTGCTGGTTCAGAGTGGCGCGATCGGCAGCGGTCAGGTGACCGTTGTCCAGTTTGCGCATGTCGTGCTCTTCGTGATTGATGTGGATTCCTTCTTTTCCAGATTCCTGGTTTCGCCCGCGGTAAGTTCACCGCTCTGGACGCCGTTGGCGATGCGATCCTGCTGGTTTTCCTTGCGCTGGTTGATGGTGGCCGGCGCGGCGGCCGGGGTGGTCTGCGCAGCCGCGGGCAGCATGAGTGCCGCCATTGCCGCGGTCAAAATAAGACTCTTGTTTTGTAGGTTCATATTGATCTCCCTAGCTCCCTTTGATTCGACTGCTTTGCCCGTTTTCGGGTCACATCTTCTAACACAGGGGCTAAAGGAATGTTGCGCCGGATTAAGGGCAATCATCAGTCGCAAAGATTTACCCATGGTTACTAAAGTTACCGAGGCGCGGCTCAAGACCGGCTTTCTGTGGAGGAGGTCTGTGCCGGAAGTGAATACGCCGGCTAGAGTCCAACTTCGATGCGTGAGCGCGGATCGAGAAAATCGCGCAGCGCATCGCCGATGAAATTGAATGAAAGCACGGCCAGCATCACCGCGAACGCGGGAAAAAGAACGAGGTGCGGAGCGTCGAACAGGTGGGCGCGGCCATCATTCAGCATCGCTCCCCAGCTGGCGGTCGGAGGGGCCACACCCAGACCCAGGAAGCTCATGGTGGCTTCGGCGAGAATGGCGCCCGCCATGCCGATCGCGGCCTGCACGATCACGGGCTGAATGATGTTGGGAAGAATGTGGCGGACAATCACGCGCAGATCGCTCGCGCCCAGCGCCCGGGCGGCTTCGACAAACTCGCGTTCGCGCGCCGCCAGCACCTGTCCGCGAACCAGGCGGGCGTAGCCCACCCATCCTCCCAGAGAGAGCGCCAGCACGAGATTGAAAATTCCCGGACCGCGGAACGCCACAAAAGCGATGGCCAGCAAAATTCCGGGGAACGAGAGAAACGCGTTCATCACCACCACGTTGAAGAAGCGATCGATGTTTCCGCCGTAGTAGCCGGCGATCGATCCCACGATCAGGCCGAGGGCGAGCGAGAGCGCGACCACGGAACTACCCACCAGCATGGAAATGCGCGAGCCATAGATGAGGCGGGAAAGAATGTCGCGGCCGAGTTCATCGGTGCCACACCAGTGCGCGGAAGACGGCGGCGACAGACGCGTGGGCAGATCGATGTAAGCGGGATCCTGGGGCGCGATCCAGGGAGCGAACAGCGCGAAGATCACGAAGATGATGACCAACACCGCGCCCGTGGCCGCCAGCGGATTGTGGCGGGCGGCGCGGGGCAGCGAGATGGAGAGGGTGGACAAGTTTTGTAAAATTCACACTGAACAAGATATTACGGTTTGTCGTTCACCTTCGAGAAATGCATGTGCGCTACCCGCCAGGTGTTTCCGCGCCGCACCCAGAGAATGGTTGTTTGATAATCGGCCTTCCCTTCGGCGTCAGACGCGTGATCAACCTCTGTCAACAGGGCGACGTCGCCGTAGAAGCGGAATTGGTTGTCGATTTTGCGCGAGACAACCTGGGGCTTCTCACGACGGCGAACCTGATCCAGATGCTGCTGTTTCGTCACCTGGCCAAAGTCTCCAGCCAGAGTGAAGTCCTCGTCCTCGATCTCGGTGAGAGTTTTCACATCGCCCGCATCGTAGGCCTTCAACAACGCATCGCGCCGTTGAATGATGGCGCGCTCGTCCTGGGAGCGCGTGCTGGGAGAAACGGTTTGTCCGCCGGCGAACATCGACGCTGTCAAGAGAAGTGGAAATCAGGACCCATTTCATAGTGAACATCCTTTCTTCGCCGTGCTCATCGGCCCGCACAGCCCTTCCAGTTACTGCCGAATCCTCGGATTCGCCACCGAGTACAGCAAATCCGTCAGGAAATTCACCGCCACGTAGGTCAATCCAATCGCCAGGATGCAGCCCTGCACCAGATAGTAATCGCGATTGGAAATGGCCTGGATGGTCAACCGTCCGATTCCGGGCCAGGAAAAAATTGTTTCGGTCACGATGGCGCCGGCCAGGAGCGCGCCAAACTGCAGGCCCAGCACGGTAATCACCGGAATCATGGCATTGCGCAGGGCGTGACCGTAGACCACCTTGCGTTCGGACAGTCCCTTGGCGCGGGCGGTGCGGATGTAGTCCTGGCCCAACTCTTCCAGCATGGAGGTGCGCACCATGCGGGTGAGGATCGCCGCCAGCGCGCCGCCCATGGTGATCGCGGGCAGCACCAGGTGCGCGAAACCGCCCGAACCCGAGACCGGCAGCCAGCCCAGCTTGATGGCGAACAGCAGGATCAGAATTGGTCCCAGGGCGAAGTTGGGGAACGACAACCCGAACAGGCTGACCACGCTGAGCAGGCGATCGTCCCAACGATTGCGCCGTTGCGCCGAGCGCACGCCGGCCGGAACCGAGAGCAGTATCGCCACCAGCAGCGCTGCCAGGGTCAACTGCAGGGTGTAGGGATAGCGCTGGGCGATCAGGCGCGTGACACTCTGGTTGAAACGCAGCGATGGGCCCAGATCGCCGTGCAGCACGCCTTTCCAGTAATTCAGATATTGCCGGCCCAGCGGAAGATCGAGGCCGTAGGCATGGCGGGCAGCCTGCACATCGGTCACCGGCGCGCCTTCTCCCAGCATTTGAAGAATGGGGTCGCCGGGCACGAGATGAATCAGAAGGAAAACCAGCGAGACCACCAGCCAGATCACGGGCAGCGTGTACAACACGCGGAGCGAGAGGTATCGGAGCATTCGGTTTGTTCTGTGGCTGCGGCCAGCTGCCTCGCTTCGGTTTCTTTTTCAACCCAGTTTTTAGTTTTTAGTTCCCGGTTCTCAGTCTCCTGCCTGGGGGACGGGTTTGGGCTCCAGCTTTTCAATTTTTACTTTGGCGATGCGGTGGCCTTCGATCTCCTGGACGGTGTAGCGGTGGCCTTCGTATTCGAAGGTCTCACCTTGACGCGGGATTCTCTGCAGGCGGGCGAGAATAAAGCCGGCCAGAGTCTCGAAGCCGGAATCGCGCGGCAGCGAAAGTTGATACTGCGATTCCAGGTCGCGAATGCTGACCGAGCCTTCGAGGACGACCGCGATCTCTCCTTCGACCAGGGCCTGCTGGGGCGGGGCGACATCAAATTCATCTTCGATTTCGCCTACGATCTGTTCCAGAACATCTTCGACCGTGATCACGCCGGCGGTGGAACCGAACTCGTCCACCACCACCGCCAGGTGCCGTTTGCGTTCCTTGAATTCTTCCAGCAATTCGGTGAGGACCTTGGTCTCAGGCACGACCAGCACGTCATGCATGATCTGGCTGATTTTCATGGATGATACTCGCGCCGCGACCGGCTGGTCGGGAGCGGCGGTCAGCCGCAGGCGGGTCCAGCGCATCAGGTCTTTGGCGTAGAGCACACCGACGATGTGCTCGGGGCCGCGCTGCGGGTCGTAGACGGGGACCCGCGAATGTTGTTCCTCGACCACGCGGGACAAGGCGTCGGAAATCGTGAGATCGCCGGGAAGAGAGAAAATGGCCGGGCGCGGCACCATGACTTCGCGCACCGTGATGTTGTCCAGTTCCAGGGCGTGATGGATCATTTCTTCCTGGAAGGGCGGAATCTCACCGAATTGCCGGCTGGCGGTCACGATGAGCTTGAGTTCATCGGGCGAGTGCACCGGACCCTCCCGGATGCGGCGCGAGCCCAGCGCGCGCAGGACCCATCCCGCCGCCCGGCTCATGACGAAGAGCAAAGGACGGGTCAGGGTCAGGAAAACATCCATCGGCGCCGCCACCGCCAGCGCCACCTGCTCGGAGCGCTGCAACGCCAGCGATTTGGGAACCAGTTCGCCCAGAATGACGTGCAGGCAGGTGATCAGGACGAATGAGATGAAAATTGCAATTCCGTGGGCGTAAACCGAGGCGTGAGGAACGTCCTGGACCGGTCCCAGCATCATTTGGGCCAGCAGCGGCTCACCCACCCAGCCCAGGGTCAGGCTGACGATGGTGACTCCCAGCTGGACGCCGTTGACCACTTCATCCAGATTGCGATGCAGCTTCTGCACGATGCGGGCGCCGATGCGCCGGGCCGCGATCAATTGCTGGATACGGGTATCACGCACGCTGACCAGGGAGAACTCCGCGGCCGCGAAGAAAGCGTTGGCCGCCACCAGGAGCAGGATGAGAAACACCCGCAGCAGCACGTAGGCAATCATGGAAGGCTAATTCTAACATTCCAAAGAGAAATGGCAGGACTTCGCGCTCTCGCGTCTTGGAGAATCAGGGTCATCACGACCGAGCCGTCCAAATCCGGGTTCTCTGCTTCCATTTCCAGGTTTCGGGGGTCTAATGTTGGAGACAGTGTCTTTTGTTGACCGACCATAGAATGTTCCTGGCGGCACAATCCCTGGAACAAACTTCATATCCAGTTCGTAACCTATACCGACGCGGGCATTATCCACTCAGGAGGCAGATGTGAACGGGAACGGCAGCAGCAAGAAGCGAAAGAAACGGCTGATCTATGGCGGTATCGGACTCGTGCTCGTCCTCCTGATCGCCGGGGGGCTGATTGCGGCCACCCACGGCGGCACCAAGATTGACCCTTCGAAACTGCAGAAGGTAGAAAAAGGCGACCTGGCCAAGAGCGTGGTCGCCACCGGCAAAGTCACTCCCATCACCAAGGTCGAGGTGAAGTCCAAGGCCAGTGGAATCGTCAAGAAGCTGCTGGTGGACGCCGGCGACAAAGTCAAGAAAGGCCAGTTGTTGGCCCAGCTAGATAAAGAAGAGATTGAAGCGCAGGTGGAGCAATCGCGCGCCGGTGCACAGGCTGCCGAAGCCAGTCTGACCAGTTCCGAAGCCGACTACGAGCGCGCCAAGGTTGATGCCGAAGGGCCGGACGTTCCTCTGCTCAAGCGTGCCTACGAACGAGCCATCGGGATGGCCAAGGAAGGTGTGGTCTCCACCTCTGCCCTGGAGGATGCCCAGAAGAACTACGAACTGGCCCTGAACAAGCAGAACGTGTCGAAGGCGCAAGCCACGGTCTTGAAGGCGAAGATTGCCCAGTCCCAGGGACAGCTGGCGCAGGACCGCGCCAACCTGAAGCAACTCGAAGAGCAACTCAGCTATACCGATATTGAGTCGCCGATCGATGGCGTTGTTCTCTCGCGTGACGTGGAAATGGGCGATGCGGTCAGTTCGATTCTGGTCCTGGGCTCGTCCGCCACCCTGGTCATGACTCTGGGAGATACCAGCTCGGTGTACGTGAAGGGAAAAGTCGACGAGAGCGACATCGGCAAGGTCTATCTGGGCCAGCCGGCGCGAATCAAGGTGGAGTCCTTCAAGGACAAGACCTTCAACGGCGTGGTCACCAAGATCTCGCCCATGGGCGTGGAGAAGGACAACGTCACCACCTTTGAAGTACGCGTGTCCATCAACAACCCGGGCGGCGAATTGAAGGCCGAAATGACCGCCAACGCTGAAATCATTCTGGAAGAACACAAGAACGTGCTCCAGATTCCCGAGGGCGCGATCATCTACGACAAGGACAAGAAGGCGTCGGTCGAAGTTCCCGACCCCAGCGCGAAAGACGGCAAGAAGAAGATGGCGGTCAATATCGGCATCTCCAACGGCGCCAAGACCGAGCTTCTCAGTGGGCTGAAAGAAGGCGACCAGGTGGTGCTGCAGTAGGCCGTACGAACCTGCTCTTGGGCGGCATATCTTGACTGAGCTTTCGGGAGAAAACATGAAACGCCGAAACGTCATTCCCTCCATGCTCTCTGCCTGGGCCATCGCAAGCATGACGGTCGCTGCTTTGATCTGCCTTCCAGCCCTCCCCGCCGCCGCAGCCGAAGGCTCATTCCAGCGTGCTTTGCAGGTCACCGGACCGGTGCATCTGGACCTGACCACGGGCTCGGGCAACGTCGAAGTACGCACCGGCAATTCGAGCCAGGTGCAGGTAACGGGGCACATCCGGGCCTCGGAATGGTTTGCTGGAAATGTAGAGGAAAAGATCAAGCGGCTGGAGGCGAACCCGCCCATTCAGCAGAGCGGCAACGACATCCGTATCGGCCACATTGATGACCCGGAACTGCGGCACAACATTTCCATCAGCTACGAGGTGGTTGTCCCGGCGGAGACCGACTTGCGCGTGCAGAGCGGCTCCGGCGATCAGAAGGTGGAAGGCATTCGAGGTCCGCTCGAGGTCAGCTCCGGCTCCGGAGGTCTCAAGATTTCCGCCATCGGTGACCGCGTGCATGCCGAGACCGGCTCCGGCGATATCGATATCGATCGCGTAAAAGGCAACGTGCACGCCAAGACCGGCAGCGGATCGATTGACGCCAACGACATCGCAGGCGCCTTTGAAGCCGACAGCGGCAGCGGACACATCACTCTGCAACAGACCGCGCCGGGCTCGGTGCGGGTAGACACCGGCTCCGGAGGCATGGAACTGCGCGGCGTGCAAGGCTCGCTCGAAGCCAAGGCCGGCAGTGGCACCATTCAGGCCGAAGGCAGTCCTACGGGCGCGTGGACGGTGCACACCGGTTCCGGCGAAGTGCACCTGAAGCTGCCATCGAACGCCGCCTTTGACCTGGACGCCCACACCAGCTCCGGCTCCATCTCGATCGAACAACCTCATTCCGTCCAAGGCTCGATCGGGCGCAAGGAAGTCCGCGGCCGGGTCGGTGGCGGCGGCGTGCCGGTAGAAGTGGAAACCGGATCGGGAGATATTCAGATCCAGTAGCAGTCGTCAGTCGTCGGTCGTCGGTCGTCAGCCAATCCATTGTGCCCTTTGCAGAATCGCTTAGCGAGCTTTTCGGTCAAAGTCTTTACCCAGGATGCAAAGATGTCCCGCAGCCGACGCAATGGATTGGCTGACGACTGACGACTGAAGACTGACGACTGCTCTTCGTTACCTCCGTTCCTTGACTCCGCCCCTCTGACAGGTTACTTTCGGCATTTCCGGGATAACTCTGTCTGCAAGCGAGGGGAAATTGGCGCATCGTCCGATCATCACGCTGACTACCGACTTTGGGCTCAACGATCACTTCGTGGGGACGATTAAAGGCGTCATTCTCAACATTTCCCCGGAGATTGAGATCGTGGACATCAGCCATTCCGTGCAGGCATTCGACGTGCTGGATGGCGCGCTTACGATTGCCCAGTCCTATTCGTACTTCCCTTCCGGAACCGTGCATCTGGTGGTGGTCGATCCGGGAGTGGGAACGGCGCGACGGCCGATCCTGGTCACCAGCGACCGGCATCACTTTGTTGCGCCCGACAATGGCGTGCTCTCCATGGTCTACGCCCGGGAAGAGCGGTTGCACATCCGCCACGTCACCGCCGAGCACTATTCCCTGCAGCCGATCAGCAACACGTTTCATGCGCGCGATATTTTTGCGCCGGTCGCTGCCTGGCTGGCCAAGGGGGTTGATTCGGAAAAATTCGGCGATGAAATCACCGACTTCGTCCGCTTCAATCCGCCCAAACCGAAATCGGTAAACGGCAACACGCTGCGCGGCGTGATCCTGAAAGTGGACCGCTTCGGCAACCTGGTCACCAACATCACGCCGCAGGATGCGCCCATGCTTTTTGGAGCCGAACCCGCTCCGTTCAAGATGGTCGTGGGCAAGCACGAGATCACGGCAATCCTGCCCAACTACTCCGAAGGCTCGCCGGGCGAAGTCTTCGGGATCCTGGGCAGCATGGGCTATCTGGAAATCGCTGCCAATCGCGGCTCGGCAGCCAAGATAGTCGGGAGCGGCAAAGGCAGCGAAGTCACGATCTCGCTGGAAGGCGCTGCCGCCGCCGGCAACGGAAACTAGTAGAATTGTGTGGCGCGGGCGCCCTCGCCCGCGAGATGCTAGCTGAACGTCAAAGGCCACGGGCGAGGGCGCCCGCGCCACACCAGCACTAGGTTCGCTTTGGTCCGGGATGGACGTAACGTTCTATTTCACCCGTCCACTTCAGAAAGCGCCAAAGATTGCTGCGCTCCCGCCACATGAACTCCCAAAACTCGAGGAAGCCGATCTGCTGCATCTTGACCCCGCAATAGGTCTCCACCCGCCAGAGCAGATAGGGGCTGCGCCACGGGGTAAGCCGATGTCCACGGGTTGCGTTCCAGAGAAACCGAAGCATGTTGCGCATCGTTGTACCTGAGTATAGCCCGGACCTAACGGGTCGGGATCGGACCGCGGCAGGATCTTCAAAAAACCAGTTGTCAGTCTCCAGTTCTTGGTTCTCAGTTCAGACCTGTTAAGATTTCCGGTTCATGGCCGATCACCAGAAAGCCGAAGACCACTACTACGCCGCGCTCGACCTGGTGGCTGAGGGCGAACAGGAGCGTGCCCTGGCCGAATACCAGGAGTCTCTGGCCGCCGATCCTGCCTTTACCGAAGCCATGCACGGCATGGCGCGCACGCTCCAGGACCTCAATCGCCTGGATGAAGCCATCGTAGTGGCAAAGCGAATCGCCGAACTCGATCCCGACGACGTGCTGGCCTATACCAGCCTGTCCGTCCTATACCAGAAAAAAGGCATGATTCCGGAGGCCGAAGCCGAGGCCAACAAAGCCAGAATTCTGGGGTGGAAGCAGCAGCTGAAGAAAGGCGGCTCCTAGCTTCTAGCTAGAAGCTACAGCTCGTACTTCTTCGCCAAATGCCGGAACGAACGATAGGAAATCTTCAGAACTTCTGCCGCCCGGGTCTGCACCCCGTTCGATTGAGCCAGAGCCGCCAGCAGCAGCGAGCGCTCGATGTCGGCGACGTACTTCTCCATGTCCACGCCCTCCGGCAACACTGAGCCTGCGGAAACTGGCGCCGCCCACGCCGGCTGCCGCCGCCCTGGCTTTCGACCGTTCGGCGGGGAGTTCGACGGTCAGTTCTTCTCCTGTCTCCAGCGCGACCGCACGCTCGATGGTATTTTCCAGCTGGCGAACATTGCCCGGCCAATCATAGCCGCAGAGAGCGCCCAGCGATTGCAGGTTCACTCGCATGATGTTCTTGCCCGCAGCCGGAGCATATTTCTTGAGGAAGTGGTTGACCAGCAGCGGAACATCCTCGCGACGTTCCCGCAGCGGCGGGACGGACACCGGAATCACGCTCAACCGGTAGTACAAGTCTTCGCGGAACGTATTCTCTGCCACCTGCTTGTCAAGATCGCGGTTGGTAGCTGCGATCACGCGCACGTCGATCGGAATCTCCGTGGTGCCTCCCACCGGCCGGACGCTGCGTTCCTGCAGCACTCGCAGCAGTTTGACCTGCATGGTCAGCGTCATTTCGCTGATTTCGTCCAGAAAGATGGTGCCCTGGTCCGCAACCTCGAACAAACCGCGTTTGTTCTGGTTGGCGCCGGTGAATGCGCCCTTTACGTAGCCGAACAGTTCGCTCTCCAGCAGGGTTTCCGGAAAAGCCCCGCAGTTGATGGAGACGAACGGCTCGCTGGCCCGGGGAGAGCATACGTGCACCGCCCGTGCCACCAGCTCCTTGCCGGTGCCGCTCTCGCCGTAGATCAAAATCGTACTTTGCGTGGACGCCACAGTCCGAATGGTTTGTTTCAGCTTTTCCATGGCGGGGCTGGCCCCCACGATATTGCCCAGCGAATTGCGAGTTGCGGCATCCCGTTTGAAGGCAAAATTTTGCCGGCTCAGCTTCATCTTCTCCAGTGCGCGATTGATGGCCAGCTTGATTTCGTCAACCAATCCGGGAGACTTGCGGATGTAATCCGTGGCCCCGCCCGCCTTTACCGCTTCCACCGCGGCCTCGTAGTCGTCCACAGCGGTAATCAGAATGACCGCGGAGTCGGGCGAAACCTGGTGCGCGTAACGCAGCACTTCGATGCCATCGGTATTCGGCATCTTGATATCGGTGACCACCACATCGTAGATGGCGCTTTCGAGTTTCCGCTTGGCATCTTCGCCCGACTTTACGGTCTCGACCTTGTGACCCTCGCGGCGCAAGGCAATATCAAGCATTTCGCAGATGGAGCGTTCGTCGTCGCAAACCAGAATGTTACCCATGCGCTCGACCTCCCCTGCCCGCTGCCACCGCTTCCGCGGCCCCGGGAACGAGTTCTGGTTTCGCAGCCGGCCGCTTTGCCGGCAGGGTCTCTACCGCCGCCAGGCGGCGCAACCGGAGGACGAAGACGCTGCCCTCTCCCACTTTGGAGCGCGCCCACACTTTGCCTTCATGGGCCTGCACGATCTGATACACGATGGCCAGTCCCAGCCCGGTGCCCCCTTCAAACTGCGATTGGAAGGGCTCGAAAATTTTCTCCACCAGCTGGCGGCTCATGCCGGGACCGGTGTCAGCGAAGTTGACTTGCCAGTCCTCACCTGCCTGCTCCAGCGAGACGGTGAGCACTCCACCCGAGCTCATGGCGCGAACTGCGTTCTCGGAAAAATTCCAGAACACCTGTTTGATCTTGTCGCCGTCGGCCATGGTGAGGGCTTCTTTGAAGTTGTAGTTCCGCTCGATGCGGATACCCCTGTTCTCTGCCACCAGCCGGTGCTCCAGCAACGTGAGAGTGTCTTCGAGCAACGCCAGCAGGTCGACGGACGCGAAGCGATATTGTTTCCCGCGGGAATAGGCCAGGAAGTCGGTGATGATGCCGTTGAGCCGCTCCGACTCCCGGGTCACGATCTGCAGTAGCTGGCGATGCTCGTCGCTCAGGTCGGCGATGCCGGAGAGCATGCTCACCGAGCCGGCAATCGAAGTCAGAGGATTGCGGATCTCATGCGCGATCGCGGCCGCCAGCCGGCCCACGGCAGCCAACCGGTCCTGAATGCGCAAATCCCGCTCCAGTCGCCGGATTTCAGTCAAATCATCGAAGGTGTAAACGTAGCCAATCATCTTTCGGCCGGGGACCGAAAGCGTGGTCACCGTGACCCGAAAAGTTTTGCAGAAGCCATTCGACGCCACAAAGCGGACTTCTCCGCGGGCACGTTCTGAATCCACGGTGGGCAACGGGTCGAGAAAAAGCTGGCCGACGGGCTGACCCAGGAAATCGCGTTCCGAGCGTTCGAACAACTTCTGCGCGGCGGTATTCGCCAGAGTGATGAAACCGTCGAGCCCGGTGGTGATCAGTCCGCCACTGATGGATTGAATAATGTTCTCATGCAACGCCTGAAGGTCTTCCAGCACTCCACGCGTGTGCTTCAGCTTCACGTCAACCTGACGCAACTTCGCCGCCAGCAATCCGGCGAGATAAGCCACCGCCAGATAGCCGAACAGATTGACAAAAATAATGGCCTGAAGAGCGCCCATCCCAGGATGCGTAGTCGAGTAGGAGGGAATGATTCCGAAGTAGGTCAACTCCAGGACGGCGACATACAGAATGAACGCCAGCGCGCCGCTCAGATAAGCCCATGTCCGAGGCAGCAGAATGCAGGCGACAATAATGACCAGCGGATAGAAAAAGTTCAGCGAGCTGTCTACACCACCCGTGGCATAAACCACCAGCGTGACCATCAACAGGTCAGTGATGACTTGCAGCAGCGACTGGATACGGCATTCTTTCCAGAAGGACAGCAGAAGAAGGAAGAAGACTGACACCGCGTACCACAGCGCAATCACAATGATGAAGAGGCGCAGGGGAAAGGGATTCGGAGTGAGCCGGGCGATGGCCACTTCGATGGCAAACAAGAGGGTCAGAATAATGATTCGGACCTTGACCAGCCAGGCCAGCCAAAGCCGTTCATCGAAAATGGATTGCATGCGAGACCCGAATCCCTGAGTACTAGTCGTCGGTCGTCAGTCATCAGTCGTCAGAAAGAACTGAAGACTAGAGCTGAAGACTAATGACCGACGACTGACGACTGCTCTTGTACTTTTAGCCCGCCAGTTTGGCGATCATCGAGAACAGAGGCATGTAGAGTGAAATGACGATGCCTCCGATCATGACGCCCAACAGACCGATGATGACCGGTTCCAGCATGGCCAGCATGTCCTTGGTGGCGGAGTCGACTTCGTCTTCGTAGAAGTCGGCAATCTTCTGCAACATGGCATCCATCGCGCCGGTGGCTTCGCCGACGCCGATCATCTGGGTCACCATGTTGGGAAATACGCCGGATTCCCGCAGAGGATCGACGATGGTGCGGCCTTCTTCGATGGCCTTGCGCACCTTCATCAGCGCCTCTTCGAGTACCGCATTGCCTGAGGTCTTGGCGGTAATGGTCAAACCTTCCAGGATCGGCACGCCCGACGTGATCAAGGTACCCAGGGTCCGGGTAAAGCGCGCGACCGCGATCTTGCGCAGCAGCACACCCAGAATGGGCAACTTAAGCAGCGTGTAGTCGGTGTAGTACCGGCCTTTGGGATTCTTTTGAATTTGCTTCAAGCCGAAAACTATGCCGGCAATGCCGATGATGAAAAACCACCAGAACTGTCCGACAAAAGCGCTGAGTCCCATGACGATGCGCGTGGGCAGCGGCAGGGCGACGCCCAGTCCGATAAACAAGTTCGAGAAAATTGGCACGACCCACTTGAGCAGTGCGCCGACGATCAGGAACGCCAGGCTGACGACCGATACCGGGTAGATCAAAGCGGACTTGACGGCCGCCCGCAACTTGACCGCCTTTTCGATGTAGATCGCCAGGCGCTGCAGGATGATGTCCAGAATACCGCCAGTTTCACCGGCCTCAATCATGTTGGTGGTGAGGTCGTCGAAGATCTTGGGATAGAGCTTCATGGCGTTCGCCAGGGTAGCGCCACCTTCTACCGTGGTGCGCACGCCGGTCAGCGTCTTCTGGAAATTCGGGTTCTCCTGGTTGGCGGCCAGAATCTCGAGGCACTGCACCAGGGGAAGACCAGCGTCGATCATGACCGAGAACTGCCGGAAGAAGATGGCAATGTCCTTGGTCTTGACCTTGTTCATGCCGAGGCTCGGCATGACAAATTCCTTACCCTTTTCCCGGATGGGTCCCGGCGTGATGCGCTCGCGCCGCAACTGGCTGGTCAGCGATTGTTTGTTGACCGCGGTACGCTCGCCGCTGACTTTTTGACCGGCCTCGTTCTTCCCTGAAAACGTAAAAACTGGCATGGTACGTCTCCTCGCTACAATTCGTTTTTTTCCGGTCCGCCTTCTGCCGGCGTCCCGCATCCCCTTGCCTCGCCGTCCCTGGTACTACGGCCAGCGCTGGGGACGCCTGTCCCTTAATTCGCCAAACTAGTGCTTACCAGCGGCGCCCTTTGCCATGGTCCCGGGCTGGTTACGATTCAAGCCCGCGCCACGATTGATCATTTCCGTCAACTCGTCAGTGTTGCTGGAACGAGCCATGGCAATCTCCAGCGTGATCTTTTTCTGGAAATACGCCGTCGCCAGCGCCTGGTTAAAGGTCTGCATTCCGAACTTGTCCTGGCCGGACTGCATGGAAGAGTAGATCTGGTGGATCTTGTCTTCGCGGATCAGGTTGCGGATAGCTGCATTCGGAACCATGATCTCCATGCACATGGCGCGGCCCTTGCCGTCCGCCGTGGGCAGCAGGCTTTGGCACATGATGCCTTCCAGCACCAGCGACAACTGCGCCCGAATCTGGGGCTGCTGGTGGGCAGGAAACACGTCGATAATTCGGTTGATGGTTGAAGATGCCGAGTTGGTGTGCAGCGTGCCGAAGGTCAAGTGACCGGTTTCAGCAATACGCAGCGCCGACTCGATGGTTTCCAGGTCGCGCATTTCGCCGATCAGCACCACGTCCGGGTCTTCACGGAGGGCGGCGCGCAAGGCGTCGGCAAAGCTCTTGGTGTCAGCGTGCAGTTCGCGCTGGTTGACCACGCAGTTCTTGTTCATGTGCACGAATTCGATCGGGTCCTCGATGGTGAGGATGTGATCGTGGCGCTCGCTGTTGATCTTGTCGATCATGGCGGCCAGAGTGGTTGACTTGCCCGAGCCGGTCGGACCCGTCACCAGCACCAGCCCGCGAGGCTTGTCGCACAGCTTGGTGACGATGGCGGGCAGTCCCAGTTGGTTGAATGACTTGATCTCAAACGGAATCAGACGGAAGACAGCCGAGGTCGCACCGCGCTGGTTGAAAGTGTTGGCGCGGAAGCGGGCCAGTCCTTTCAGACCGAAGGAGAAGTCCAGTTCGAGGTTTTCTTCGAAGCGATGCTTCTGCGAGTCGGTCATGACGCTGTAGGCCAACTGCTTGGTTTCAGCCGGCGTCATCTGCGGCAGGTCGAGCGGCACCAGGTGTCCGTGGACGCGAATCTGCGGCGGTGAGTTGGTGGTAATGTGGAGGTCGCTTCCCCCCATCTCCAGCAGCCTTTTCAACAGATCACTTAACGAAAGCGACATAGTTTTCCCTTTCCTTCTCGACTCTAGTGAATGGTTTCGCGTGCCACTTCTTCCAGCGTGGTCTGGCCCGCGGCAACTTTGATCAGACCGCTGCGACGCAGCGTGATCATGCCCCGCTCAATCGCCTTTTTCTTTAACTCGAGCGCCGAGGCGCCCACCAGGACCAGTTCCTTGATCTCGTCATCCACTTCCATGACTTCGTACAAGCCTGTCCGGCCCTTGTATCCGGTGTTGTTGCAGACGCCGCAGCCCTTGCCTTTTTGGATCTTCACCGTCTTGGCTTCTTCCGGGGTGTAGCCTTCTTCGATCAGCGCCTGCACCGGCATGTCAATGACTTCGGCGCATTCGCGGCAAATGCGGCGCACCAGTCTCTGCGCGCAAATCAGGTGGACGGAAGTCGCGACCAGGAACGGTTCAATACCCATGTTCATCAAGCGGGTAATCGTCTCGGGCGCGCCGTTGGTGTGCAGCGTGGACAGCACAAGGTGGCCGGTGAGGGCGGCCTTGATGGCAATTTCCGCGGTTTCAAAGTCGCGGATTTCGCCGACCAGGATGATGTTGGGATCCTGCCGCAGGAAGGCGCGCAGCGCGGCCGCGAAGTTCAAGCCGATCTGTTCCTTCATCTGCACCTGGTTGACTCCGGCCAACTGAAATTCGACCGGATCTTCGGCCGTCATGATGTTGGTGTCGGGCGTGTTCAGGCGCGCGATGGACGAGTACAAAGTGTTGGTCTTGCCCGATCCCGTTGGGCCAGTGACCAGCACCATGCCGTAGGGCTTCAGAATGGCTTTCTCGAACTTGGTCAGCGACTCCTGCTCGAATCCGAGCTTGGTCATGTCGAGACGCAGGTTCTCTTTGTCCAGCAACCGCATCACGATCTTTTCGCCCCACAGCGTGGGCAGCGTGCTGACGCGGAAATCGAGCTGCTTCTTGCGTCCGCCCAGGCTCATCTTCAGCATGATGCGGCCGTCCTGCGGCAGACGCTTTTCGCTGATGTCGAGCTTCGACATGATCTTCACGCGCGAAATGATGGCGTCCTTCAACTTCAGCGGCGGCGACATGATGCTCTGCAGCACGCCGTCAATACGGAAGCGCACGCGAAATTCTTTTTCGTACGGCTCCATGTGAATGTCGCTGGCTCCCCGCTTCACCGCGTCGGTCAAGACCAGGTTAACCAGCTTCACGATCGGAGCTTCGTCGGCCGCCCGCTCCAGGTCGGCCAGTTCCATCTCCGCTTCTTCGGACTGCAACTCGACGTCAGCATCGCTGACCTCGGTCATGGACTGCATGACCTGCTCGAGATCTTCCTGCTGCGTGGTGCCGTAGGCCTTCTCGATGCCTTCGAGGATGGAACTCTCGGACGCGACCACCGGCTCGATGTTGAAGCCGGTCATGAACTTTATGTCGTCCATGGCGAAGACGTTGGTCGGATCCACCATGGCGATGGTCAGCGAAGCGCCGACGCGGCTCAGCGGCAGAATCTGGTAACGCTTGGCAGTCTCGAACGGAATCAGCTTTACGACCGAAGGATCAATTTCGAAGTAGGAGAGATTGATGGCGGGCACGCCGTACTGGCGGGAGAGAAAGTTGGTGACGTCCTCGTCCGTCAGAAAGCCCAGCTTGACCAAAGCCGAGCCCAGACGACAGTTGGTCTCTTTCTGGACCTTCGTCGCCTGCTCCAACTGCTCCGTGGTAATGACCTTCTCTTTGACAAGAAGATCACCCAGCCGTTGAGACATACCTCGATCTCCTATCTGTGCGTCAGATGTTTTTCGGACTGCGAATGCGGCGCGACTACAGCTGCTTTTTCGAGGGGAGAAGTTGCAGCCTATCGCGTTGACACAAATTGTCAACGTAACGGGGTTACGGCACCAGTAACTTTAGTGCGTAAGACCAGTGGGTAAAGTTCGCAAGTTGCAGATTGAACCAGCGCAGAAGCCGCTCAAATACAGGGGAGACGCCGTAGTGTTTGGAAAAGATGGGGAACAATCACGATGTTGGGTCGCGTGACCTTGGTAACAGATTGTGCGGCCGCGGACGACTCGCCCGCGCTGATGGGAAGGGGAAAAGGGGTGCCCCACTTCTCGCATCTGTTGCGAGAAGTGGGTCCGTCCCACATGGTCAAAACGTCTACACGAGTCGTTGATCACGGCACCAACCTTGTCGCGCCCACATTCTCTAAAATCTCAAGCGATATTACGGCGCGCCGACGCCTTGCAGTTGGAGATCGGCCAGCAGGCGGGCCCACTTCTCGCAAAAGATGCGAGAAATGGGGCACCCCCAGTCGTTTTTCATCTGGAGCAGTGGAACCGCCCGAGAGTAAGGCACGGTACTCTCAATCCGACCACCGGAGGCTTATAATGAACCACTTACGTTCTGGAATTGATCGTGGCTGCCCCCAGTCCAACCCGCAATAAGGAAACTACCAGCCGCAAGAAAGTAATCATCTTGCTGGCTATCGGGACTTTGCTGTTGTTCGGGATTCTGCTTTCCCAATCGTCCTTCGATCTGCCGTTTCTCAACCCGGAAACCAGTCAGCAGCGCTTTCCGCTTCTGTTCTTTGCCGCTCTCACCATCCTGATATTTCTGCTGTTCGTGGCCCTGACTTTCGTTCTGGCCGCGAAATCTTCTCAAGCTTTTCGCGGAACGGCGGCTGGGCGTGCTGGGGTCGAAGTTCCGCACTCGCCTGGTGGTGGGCGGATTGTTGCTCTCGTTCCTTCCCGTCATCATGATGTTCTGGTTCGCCTATGGGTTGATGAACCGCTCTCTCGATAAATGGTTCTCGCGCCCGGTCGAAGAAGTGCGGGAGGACACGGCGGCCGTGGCGTCGCTGGTATCGAAGTATGCGGCACAGAACGCGCGGGCCGAGGCCGAATCCATTGCGG
>CAWFMU010000013.1:0-135243 GCA_963816865.1 Terriglobia bacterium | reverse complement strand
CACTTTGCCGTACATCTCGATCGGCGGTTCCTGGATGCCGATGGCATTGCCCAGCGACTTCGACATTTTCTGCACGCCGTCGAGGCCTTCGATGATGGGCGTGGTCAAAACGACTTGCGACTCCTGGCCGTAGGAGCGCTGCATTTCGCGGCCGACCAGCAGGTTGAATTTCTGATCGGTGCCGCCCAGTTCGACGTCCGCCTTGAGCGCGACCGAGTCGTATCCCTGGGCCAACGGATAAAGCAGCTCGTGCAGGGCGATGGGTTTCTCTTCCTGAAAGCGTTTGTGAAAGTCCTCGCGCTCGAGCATTTGCGAGACCGTGAACTTGGCGGTGAGGCGGATCCAGTCCGCGGGCTTCATCTTGTCGAACCACTCGCTGTTGAAGCGGGTCTCAGTCTTGGCCTGGGAAAGAATCTTGAATACCTGCGCCATGTAAGTCTTGGCGTTGCGCATGATGTCTTCCGCGCTCAGTGGCGGACGAGTAGCGGAACGTCCGGTGGGATCGCCAATCATGCCGGTGAAATCGCCGATCAGGAAGATGACGGTGTGGCCGAGGTCCTGGAAGTGTTTGAGCTTGCGCAGGAGCACGGTGTGGCCGAGATGAAGATCGGGCGCGGTAGGATCGAAGCCGGCTTTCACGCGCAGCGGCTTGCCGGAGGCGAGAGACTTCTCCAGCTTGGAGCGAAGCTCCGACTCCTTCACAATTTCAGCGGAGCCCTTCTTGATGTAGGCGAGTTGTTCGTCGACGGGAGGGAAGGTGGGCATAGGGTAAAGATTATAGCGGCAAGCCACCACAGGCCACGTAGACCCGGACGCCACGTCCGGGTGGACGAGCGCAGCTCGTCTTTTCTTGGGCAGAATCGAGAAGACACTGCCGAGCTGCGCTCGGCTGGGCGGACGAGGGCGTCCGCCCCTATGTGGTTCGTGCTGACTTCACGATTCGGCGGCCGGCAATTTCATAACCGCCGGTCAATACAATACTGATTGCTTCTGAATACGCCACGTGCTCCTGCTCCAGAATGCGCGTGGCGAGGCGTGTGTTCGTCGTCGGTATCCAGTACCGGGACCGTTTTCTGCACGATGATCGCGCCGTGATCGAGTTCTTCGTCCACGAAATGCACGGTGCAGCCGGTGACTTTTACGCCGTACGCGAAGGCCTGCTCCTGCGCCTCGAGTCCGGGGAACGATGGCAGCAGTGAAGGATGGATATTCAAGATGCGCCGCGGGTATTGCTGCACGAACCAGGGCGAAAGCAGGCGCATGTACCCGGCCAGACAGACCAGATCAACTTTGTGTTGCTGCAGCGCGGCCACGACTTCGCGATCGTGCTCCTCGCGCGGCTTGCCCTTGGATGGAATGACCAGGGCTTCGAGTCCCATGCGCTTGGCGACTTCGAGGCCGCCGGCATCTGGCTTGTTCGAGATGACGACGGCAATGCGGGCGTCGGCGATTTTGCCGGCAGCGACGTTCTTGGCGATGGCTTCGAAGTTCGAGCCGCGTCCGGAGAGTAGGATGCCTAGGTTTTTCATGGGAGCATCAGTCTTTCAGCTGGCAGCTGTCAGCTTTTCAACTTCACATCATAATTCACCTTGCTTGTCATCCTTCGCGAAGCGAAGGACCTGTGCATTTGCTGCCATCTGCGCGGGATTTTGCGCCGCTGTGCAACGCCGCGGCCGGCGGGACGCCGGCGCTACAATTTGCCCGCGTCCATCAGGTCGGATATAGTTTTTGCAGCCATGTACCAGGATTTTCAGGCCGTTGACCGCTGGACCAAGAAGAACGTGCATTGCATCTATCAGGCGCTGATCGTTGCCATTGCTACGCGTCACGCTGACGCCGTTGACATCAAGTTCCTGGTCGACGGGCGCGCGGTGTGGGTGGCGTTACCGCATCCTGCCTGGGTGGAGTACAAGAAGCGCACCGGCAAGGTGATTACCGATCAGTTCGCGGTAGAGATCGCCGGGCACTACCTGAAGACCGCGCTCGAATCCGGCGAGGGCGTAGGCCGCGAGATGTATTCGCTGACGGTGGACGAGACCTTCAAGCACCTCGACGCGGTTGTGAATCAGCCGGAAGCCCAGCCGGTCGGATGAATTCACCACAAGCCACGTAGGGACAGATGTCCTCATCTGTCCAGTCGAGCGCAGCTCGACTGGTTTCTTCACACCACGAAATTAAGCGGAGCTTTGCTCCGCTGGGCAGATGAGGACATCTGCCCCTACGTGGATCGTGGCAGCTTACAGCCGGCAGATCAGGAGCTCCCGCTCGTAAATCATCTCTGGCGGCAAATGCGCGTGCAGAAGTATGAAAAGCTCTTCATGCCCGATCACTTCAGACTTCCACGCCGCCCGGTCCACTGCCTGTAGCTTCTCAAATTTCTCTTTGGGGAAGTCGAGACCTTTCCAATCGATGTCTTCATAGTGCGGTGTCCAGCCGATCGGTGTTTCCTTGCCCTGGGCGCGGCCGTGGACGCGGTCCACGATCCATTTCAGCACGCGCATGTTGTCGCGGAAGCCGGGCCAGACAAATTGCCCGTCCGCGTCTTTTCTGAACCAGTTGACATGGAAGATGCGCGGCGTGCGGCTGAGCGAACGCTGCATTTTGATCCAGTGGCGGAAGTAATCGCCCATGTGATATCCGCAGAAGGGCAGCATCGCCATGGGATCGCGGCGCACTTTGCCGGTTTCTCCCGCGGCTGCGGCGGTCGTTTCCGATCCCATAGTGGCCCCGACGTAAACTCCGGCGCTCCAGTTGAAAGCCTGGTATATGAGCGGGATCGTGCTCGCGCGTCGTCCGCCGAAAATGATGGCGCTGATGGGCACGCCTGTCGGGATCTTCCCAGGCGGCGTCGATGGTCGGACACTGCGACGCCGGCGCGGTGAAGCGCGCGTTGGGATGCGCCGCCTTGGCGCCGGTTTTCTTCGCGAGCGCCGGTGTCCAGAGATTGCCTTGCCAATCCTGTAACTCGGCGGGCGGATCGTCCGTCATGCCTTCCCACCACACGCCGCCTTCCGGAGTGAGAGCCACGTTGGTGAAGATGGTGTTGCGCGAGAGCGTTGCCATCGCGTTGGGATTGGTTTTCTTCGACGTCCCCGGCGCCACGCCAAAAAATCCTGCCTCGGGATTGATGGCGCGCAGGCAACCTTGTGCGTCCGGCTTGATCCACGCGATGTCATCTCCGACGGTCCAGATTTTCCAGTCTTTAAGGCCAGCGGGCGGGACCATCATGGCAAAATTTGTTTTGCCGCAGGAACTGGGGAAGGCCGCGGCAACATAAGTCTTTTTGCCGTGCGGATCCTCGACACCCAGGATGAGCATGTGCTCGGCCATCCAGCCCTCATCGCGGGCGATGTTGGACGCGATACGAAGCGCAAAACATTTTTTACCCAGCAGCGCGTTGCCGCCGTAGCCGGAACCGTAAGACCAGATTTCGCGAGTTTCCGGGAAAGTGAACAATGTATTTGTCCGGATTGCACGGCCAGGGAACATCCTTCTGGCCGGGCGCGAGCGGCGCGCCCACGCTGTGGATGCAGGGCACGACGCGCTGCTCGTCTTTATCGATTTCTTTGAAGACGTCGATCCCTATGCGCGCCATGATGCGCATGTTCACGACCACGTAGGGAGAGTCGGTGAGCTCCACACCGATCTGCGACATCGGGCCGCCCACCGGGCCCATGCTGAAAGGCAGCACATACATGGTGCGTCCCTGCATGGCGCCGTTGAATTTTTCCTTCAACTTGCGGCGCATGGTGTAGGGGTTTTCCCAATTGTTGGTGGGACCGGCATTGTCCTTCGATAAGGAACAGATAAAAGTCCGGTCTTCCACGCGGGCCACATCGCTCGGATCCGAACGGGCCAGGAAACAACCGGGCCACAACTCTTCGTTCAGCTTGGTGAAGGAACCGCTGGCCACCATTTCGCGGCAGAGCTTGTCATACTCGGCTTGCGATCCGTCCACCCAGTGAATGTTCTTCGGTTTGGTGAGTTCGGCGGTTTTTTCGACCCATTTGACGAGATGTATATTGCGCGTGAGCGGGCCACGCGAACGTGCAGTTTTCATAGCCATCCTGAACAGTGAGAGGGAGCAGTATCAATGATTGCGATGCGCGTTATTCGTACCTTCCATTCTGCCAGAGATGGGAATGAAATGCTCGCCGACCGACGTTGCGGATCCGTCCAGACCGATATTGGCGTGCTGCGGCGACGGTAACAAGATGTAATCATTAGGCTTACCATGTAGGCGCGAGCGCCCCGCTCGTGCAGGGACCACAACGGACCTCCGCAACACCACGCAGCCGCACGAGCGAGGGCGCTCGCGCCTACATTTGCAAATCCCGTCTGGACCGATTCTTGGCTTTTTCCAATCAAGGTCGAGCACTCTGCCGCATCTAACCTACAAAACCCTATGTCTCAATCACAGCCTGGAATGAAGGTGGGAGAACTGTTTGCTGCCTGGGGAAGCATCCTGAGCGGCCGAGCTCCCATGCTTTCGATCGAAATTACCCGCGAATGCCCCCTAAGTTGTCCCGGATGTTACGCCTACGGCGATTCTCATCTGGGTGGCGAGAAAAAGCTAACCGAACTCTCGGACTTGCGTGGCGACGCCTTGGTGGCTGGAGTTCTGGGGCTGGTGAAGAAACACCGGCCGTTGCACGTCTCGCTGGTGGGTGGCGAACCCATGATCCGGCATCGCGAACTCAGCCAGATACTTCCGGCGCTCAGCCAGCAGAATATTTTCACCATGGTAGTGACCAGCGGGATCATTCCGATCCCGATGGAGTGGATGGGACTGCGGCGAAATCGCGTGGCCGTTTCTATTGATGGGCTGCCCGAGCATCACGATCCGCGACGCAAGCCGGCGACCTACGATCGCATTCTGGAAAACATCCGCGGCCGTGATGTGAACATTCATTGGACAATCACCGGGCCGATGATGAAGCGCCACGGATACCTCGAAGAGTATCTGGCATTCTGGCAGGCGCGACCCGAGGTGAAGCGGATCTGGGTGAGCCTCTACAGCCCGCAGCTAGGCGAGCACACTCCGGAAATGCTCACCATGGAGGAGCGGCAACGGGTGGCAGAGGAATTGCCGGGCCTGAGAGAGGCGTATCCCAAGCTGCTGATGAATCCCGGCATCGGGCAAGCGCTGCTGGAGCCGCCGAAGAATCCGCAGGAGTGTCTCTTCTCGAAGATGTCAACGAACTTCTCGGCTGACCTGACGACGCGCGTCGAGCCTTGCATTTTTGGCGGCACGCCGGACTGCAGTCAGTGTGGGTGCGTGGTTTCGAGCGGACTGCATTATGTGCAGCAGCGAAAACTCATCGGCCCGCTGAGCATCGGCCACCTGGTGCGCGGCTCGACGGCCGTCGGCTCCCTGATGAATCGGCTGCGATCGGGTTCGGTGAATCCGTATCGCTGGGGCACGCGTGGTCACGGGCATGCGCCCACCGACCTGGTGCAGATCGGGTCGGCAGGATCAGACTAGCTCGCTCAAGCTTTCTTCAAGGCGCGTACGATCACGACCAGCAGCACCGCGCCTAGAATCGCGACCAGAATGCTGGGGACCAGTCCGCCGCTGGTGTAGATGCCCAGCAGGCGCAGCACCCAACTGCCGAAGATGGCGCCGGCGATGCCGAGCAGAATGTCGACCAGAACGCCGTAACCGGCACCCTTCATGATCTTGCCCGTCGCCCAGCCAGCAATCAGACCGACCAGGATGATGTAGATCAAACCGTTCATAGGTCCTCCAGATACGCCGCGGAAGCGTATGCCGGGGACGACGGCCTGTCAAGCGGTGAGCAGGATTGTTCCGCCACGATCCACGTGGGGACAGCCGCCCTCGGCTGTCCCGTCGAGCGAAGCTCGACAGGGTTTTCCAGCGACAAATAGCGGAGCTGCGCTCCACCGGACAGCCGAGGACGGCTTGCCCCTACGTGGATCGTGGTGGTTTTGTGATTAAATTGCTGCCTCATGTTTGCCCGCCGAATTCGCGTCGAGTACGAAGAGAAAGGACGGCGTGTGGCCTGTCCGCTGAAATGGCTGGACAGTTTCTCCATGCGCAACTTCACCAACGCTACGGTGTTCGACAACACACTGCCAGTGGCCGACGGCGTGATGGAAATCGGAACTGGTGTTCCCATCGGGGAATTGAGAGCCGCCATGGAGGACTGGTTCCAGAGGAAGAGTTATCTGGCGAAGGGCGTGAAACTCACGATCACCGAAGCCGGACCGGCCGCGTCCTGTTAACAGGGCAATAAGAGCTACTCGTCGTAGTGCAGAAGCGAGAAGACGTCGTACTCCTGCAGCTTGTCGCGGCCTTTCAGGAAGTCGAGTTCCACCACAAACCCTAGTCCGGCAATTTCCGCGCCCAGCGAATGCGCCAGCTTGGCAGTTGCTTCGGCAGTGCCGCCGGTGGCCAGCAGGTCGTCAACGATCAGAACGCGCTGGCCTTTCTGGATTGCGTCTTTGTGGATCTCGAGAGTGTTGGTGCCATACTCCAGGGCGTAGTCAAACTTGGCGGTGGCGGCGGGCAGCTTGCCCGGCTTGCGCAAGGGAACGAAGCCCGCATTCAGACGATAGGCGACTGCCGGGCCGAAGATGAAGCCGCGTGCTTCCATGCCCAGCACCAGGTCGATGCCGGCCGTGAGGTAGTGCTCGGAGAGCGCATCGATCAGCATGGCGAGGCCAAGCTTGTCCTTGAGCAGCGTGGTGATGTCGTAAAACAGGATGCCCTTCTTGGGGAAATCCGGAACTTCGCGGATCAGCTTTTTCAGCGGCTCGCAGTTGAGACGCGACTGCTGGGGCGAGGGGTTCGACATTTACCAGGCTCCTTCAATGCGAAAAGTGGTGAGGCCGGCTACCGGCTTGGTTTCGACTTCCTCGACATCATCTACGCGGGCCGCACGCGGACCGGCGCGCAGGCGCGATCGCAGACCAAGCAGCTGTTCGCGTGATCCCATGGCGAGAACTTCGACGCTGCCGTCGGCGTTGTTGCGAACCCAGCCTGCGACGCCGAGGACGTGCGCCTCGCGTTCGACGAACCAGCGAAAGCCCACGCCCTGCACCCGTCCGCGAACGACGAAGCGGCGGGCCTCGGTAGTTTTCTCGGCAGAAGTCATCTAACTCACAACCACCTGTCATCTTGAGCGGAGTGGCTGCTTCGCTTCGCGAAGCAGCTGAGTAGTCGAAAGACCCCTCTGAGCTGAACCACTGCCGGGGATCTCAGATCTTGTTGCCACCGCTGAACCCGAGGGGCTGCCCTCCGATGCCGACAGCATTTTAATCTGTAGGGGTCCTTCGACTCCGCGGAAAGTTCGCGAAGCGAACTTTCCTCTCCGCTCAGGATGACATTACGCTCGCGACAAGTACGCGCCTTCGGCCGTGTCCACACGAATCTTTTCGCCTTCGTTGATGAAGGGTGGAACGTGCACGACCAATCCCGTCTCCGTCTTGGCCGGCTTGGTTACGCTCGAGGCGGTGGCGCTTTTCAATCCTGGCTCGGTTTCGACCACCGTCAACTCCACCGTCTGGGGCAGTTCGATTCCCACTGCTTTGCCATCGAAGAATTCCACTTTGATGGTCAAGTTGGAGATCAGGTAGTTGACCGCGTCGCCGAGAATCTCCCGGGTCAGGTGAGTCTGCTCGAAATTGGTGGTGTCCATGAAGTAGTAGCTGTCGCCGTCGGCGTACAGAAACTCCATCTCGACTTCATCCACGGTGATCTTTTCGATGGGATCGGGCGAGCGGAAGCGATGTTCGAACATGGCGCCGGTACGCAGGTTGCGCAGTTTGGCCTGGATGAAGGCGCGCAGGTTGCCGGGAGTGCGGTGCTCGACGCTGAAAACGGAGTGCAGATCATTGTTGTGTTTGATGATCATGCCGGGGCGAAGCTGGGTGGCGGGGATAGCCATTGCTGGTTACGTCTCCTTAAGCTTTTGCGATTACGTCGGCGGAAGGCGGGCAGGCCACATTTTCCACCGGACACAGGGTTCCAACTCTTTATTTTACACGGGCTTGAGTTGATTTGGGAACAGCACCCAAATTGTTACTGAAGATTTAGCAGAAAGAACCCGCCAACCCGGAAGGGACAGCTAGAATCAGACAAACAGAACTTCAAGACGAATTTAAGTTTGAAAGGAATTTTTATGCGCACTGGAAAATATGAAGCCTCGGATCACAACAGCGCGGGGACTGCAGTCACCTTCCTGCTGATCGGTTTGGGCGCCGGCGCCCTGCTCGGTATGCTGCTCGCCCCAAAAGCGGGGAAGCAGATGAGAAAAGACCTGCGCCGTAAATTTGACAGCGCACGGGAAACCGTCGACGACTGGACGGACGAAGCGAAAGATTTTGCCGAAGAAGCCATGGAACGCGGCGCCGAAATTGCAGACCAGGTCAAAGAGAGAGTAGCTCCGCTGACAAAGGCGATGCGCCGCTAAAAGTGGGCGTCGGACCTCAGACGTCAGACCTCGGACCTCGCATCTGTTCCGAAAACCGGGAAGGGCACGATTGTACTCGTGCCGCGTGCCGCAAGAACTCAGTGCAGTTTCGCGTCTCAGGTTTGCTGTTATGTGCCCTCAGTGGCTGAAGATGCATCCTCCGTCGTTCTGCGGCACGACTGAAGTTGTGCCCTTTCCACGCAAGAACGGGCGCGACGCCGGCGCTCCATCAAAAAATGGTGCCGACGCCCGAGGTCCGACGCCTGACGTCCGTTTCAGTAAAGCCGGAAGCTTACTTCCACATTGATTTCTACCGCGACAGGCTTGCTATTGAGAGTAGCGGGCTGAAATCGCCACGTACTGACCGCCGCGAGTGCTTTCTCGTCCAGGCCCATTCCCAGCGAGCGCTCCACGCGAACGTTGTGCGGTAGTCCGTCCGGGCCCACGACCAGCCAGAGAAGAACCGACCCCTGATACTTCGCCTTGCGTGCCGCGTCGGAGTAATCGGGGTCGGGATCGTAGACAGGCCGCGGCCGAGTTACGCCGCCAATGCCTGGCCGGAAAACGTTGCCGGCATCGTAAGGTCCAAAGCCTGGTCCACTGCCCGGACCCACGCCTCCGCAGCACCCGCTGCCGATTCCACCCCCACCCCCGGGACCATTCGAAGGCGGTCCATTCACCGCGGAGAGCGGATCGCCCAGTTGTGCCAGCTGAGGCAGTTTGACGGTCGACAACGCCATCACGCTGGGAGGTTCGGGTAGCTTCGGATCGGGGTTCAAAGGTACCGCTTCGGGCGGAGTGAGTTGGTCTTCGAGTGTCAGGGTGGGCAACGCGCCCCGGGAAGCCAGCAAGGGATCGTGAGTGCCGCCTCCGCCATGCCCACCCGGATCTTGCGGCAGGAATGAGATGGGGCCGAGACTGATTGCATGGGCCACTTTGAGGCCGTTGTGATTGGGCGGATCCGTGATCCAGGCCGCAAGCCAGATGACCAAAGCCACCGCCATGACGTGAATCAGTAATGATGCTAGAAAGGTTTCCGGTTGAGTGCGGTAATGACCGCTGTTGTCATTGAGAAGGCCCGGGAAAACCGATGTCGGTGGGTCTGCAGTCATGCTTGCTCCCTTCTCGCAATCGGGAATTTCCTAGTGAGACGCGGCCCGTCCGCAAAAGGATACCTAAGCGGACGTCAGACCTCGGACCGCGGGCGTCGGACCCCAGACTTCAGACCCCAGGCTTCAGACCTTGAACTGGTTTGCTGTTCCGAAGCAAATATCCCTCACCGGCTTAAGCTGCGGCTTCCGCCAGCTTGGAGTGGCACGACTGAAGCCGTGTCCTTCCCGCCCCGACAGGGGCAGGATGTCCGTGCTCCATCAAGTCTGCTGGGGTCCGAAGTCCGAGGTCCGAAGTCTGGGTCCGAAGTCTGAGGTCTGACGCCCGCCCCCGACCCTGCTACTTGAAGATTGACGCGAAGAAGCCCTTGACCTTGCCCAAGACACCTTTCCGCGGCTCGGGATTGGGCGGAGGTTCAGCCATCGTCATGAGCGGAGCGGGGGAAGAAACGTGCGACAGGGCCAGAGTCTCCGACGAGACTTCCGCCTGGGGCACTGCAGATGGCACATCACTGGCCCGGAAGACGAACGGGGCGTCTACCTCCACATGCTTTGCGTTAGGCGAAGGGGCTGGCAGATCGGCCACCTCGGGTGGGGTGTTGGTCAGCGTTGCTTGAGATGTCGATGTCTCCTGCGCCGGCATCCTGGAGCCCGACTCTGAAGGCGGCGCCGGCCTGGCCTCGTCTCCTGGCTGAGCCAGATGCACGGCCGGCGGCAGGTCCTTCTCGGAAACCGTGGGTGCAGGCATTGCGGCGCGCATCACCGGGACTTGTGGCGGCGGACAGCCGCAATCGTCGGGTACCGTGGTTTCCATCTGATCCAGCCGTCCCGCACGGAAGAAAACCTGCTCGTTGGCTTTCACCTGGTAAGTGCCGTTACCCATGAGCTCCGAAACAACCACCGAAGCGGTATTTCCCGGCAAGGCGCGGACACAGGTGTCTCCTCGAGCATTGGCGCTGATCGCGTAGTTCACTTCACCTGGACCCGAGAGCAGCATGCGGAAATCCGGCGTGACCACGGAATCGGCTGAGGTGTTCAGGGTGTAGTGCGCTTCGAGTGCGCCGGTGCTCATACCCAGCATCAGGTCGCGGCCATTCTCCGACGGAGTCACGGAAAGAGTTGTCTTGGGACACACGCGTACTTCGCCGCCTCGGGCCAACCGCAGGATCGTAGTCTCCGCGCCGGCGGTCAGCGCGGAATCGGCCGAAAGGCGGCTGGCCGCTTCCACCACCACTCCAGAGCTGCCCGGCGCAACCGGTACGAAGGCCGGTTCAGAGCCCTTGGTGAGTGCGGCTACGGATGGAGCTTCAATGTTCTGCCTGGCCTCGGCCATGGGATGCATGCGCACCACCAGGCGTTCCCCGTGACTGTCGCTGCTGTAACCGACGGGGTGGACCAGGTCCACGACTACCCGAGTCACCGGCGGCGCCTGTTGAAACTGATTGATTCGTACTGTGCGCACCTGCGGGCTGCCCACCTCAAGCCGTTTGAGCGGCAACGCGATCTTGGTGTTGGGGAGATCGATAACCAGGCGGGGCGGAGTGTCGAGAAATTGGATGCTGGTATCGGGAGGCTGACTGGAAATGATCTCGAGCGCCGGCCCGTCCGCGTCGGAAATCATTTTGACCGAACGCAGGACTGCCGGGGGACCCGTACGAACCGGGGGATCATCGGGAGTTTGCGCCAGTCCAAAGCTGGCGCCCAGCGTAGCCGCCAGCAGAGAAAACCGCACAAATTGGCAGCCAATACGGGGCAAAGACTTCACTTCCGGGGACAAGGGTTATAAGAGCAACAATATCACTGAGGCTGGGCCGCGAGAAGTGACAAAAGGTCAGACGTCGGGCGTCAGACGTCGGACCTCAGGAGTCCGACCTCGGAGCTCGGCTGAACCTTAAGCCCGCTTCAAGTGGGAGGGACGGTGGTTTCCGGGAAGATGGAGCTGGCCATGCGACCGAGCTCTTCATCGAGTCACTGCTCTCGAGCCCGAGATGCTTGTTCTCCGGCAAGGATGTCGTGGAATTATGGAAGCAGGGTTTGCCAAGGTCCGACGCCCGACGCCCGAGGTCCAGCTACGGCTCGGCCAGGAACTCATATTCGTCGATCACAGCAGCCACGGCTACTTTGCCGTCGCCATCGTCAACCCGTACGACTTTCCCTTTGCAGCGGACGCGGATGCTTTCGGTCAAGGTGATTTCGGGCGGAAGAGTGAGAGTGAATTCGATAACTGAACCGGGAGCGATGGCGGAGTCTACATAAAAGCAGATACCGCGCGCGCTTACGTCTCGAGTCTGAGCGGTTTTCTCCTGCGATCCGTTGTCGGAGTAGGTGACGGCCACCGGCAGTCGCAGCGCAAAACGGCGCGTAGCACGCTTTTCGGGTTCAGACTCGGGCATGAGCTCTTCCTGAAAACTGGAATAGCATGGCGTCTTGGGTCCTTCGTGTCAAGCCAGTATTTCGGCAGGTTTGTATTCGCGATACGCAAGCATCTGTATGCCACTGCAGGCCGCGGCCGCGGAAGGTAATAAAGAACTTTGGTATAAGCTAGAAGCTTGGCGATCCGCCTTATGGTCTTCGTTCTCGACAATTACGATTCGTTCACCTACAACCTGGTGCAGTATCTGGGTGAACTGGGGGCCGAGGTTGAGGTGCGGCGCAATGACCAGATAACGCCCGCCGAAGTCGAGGCGATGCGACCGGAACGGATCGTGCTCTCGCCCGGCCCGTGCACGCCCCAGGAAGCAGGAATCACCATCCCGCTGATCCGCCATTTCGCCGGCAAGGTGCCGCTTCTGGGCGTTTGCCTCGGACATCAGGCCATAGGCGCAGCTTTCGGTGGCAAGGTCATACGCGCGCCTCACCTGATGCATGGCAAGACCAGCCAGGTACAACACGACGGCAAGACCATCTTCGGCGGCCTGTCGTCTCCCATGACAGCGACGCGTTACCACTCGCTGATCGTGGAAGAAAAAAACCTGCCTGCGGACCTGGAAGTGAGCGCCTATACCACGGAGCGCGACGGGTCGCGCACAATTATGGGTTTGCGCCATCGTAAGTTTCCCGTGGAGGGTGTGCAGTTCCATCCCGAGAGCGTGCTGACGGACGAAGGGAAAAAGCTGGTCGAGAACTTCCTGCGTATGTAGATCAGAACTCTAGCGCGGGAAGTCGCGGAAGGTTGTGGGGAGGGCACGACTTCAGTCGTGCCGCAGAACGCTAGATTAAGCTACGGCTTCAGCCGCTGAGGTGTGTTTGGTTCGAAACAGCTGAGGGACAGGCAAGAACTGTGTGGGGCCGGGTCTTTGACCCGGCCAGGCCGAGTGCAACTCGGCTAAGGGAGCGAGCAGGAGTGGACCCGCAAAAAACTGTCGAGCTTCGCTCGACCGGGCGGGTCGGAGACCCGCCCCCACACAGTCCGTGATATCCCGGACCACCATTAAAATGCTTCTTGTTCAGAAATCTCCTCGCGAGGCAATTCCATGGCGATCCCCCTTTCCAGTGAAATTCGAGCATTGCTCGATGGCCCCAACTTTGCCCATCTCGCCACTCTCATGCCTGATGGCTCACCGCAGAGCGTACCCGTTTGGGTCGGCCGTGAAGATGACCGAGTCCTGATCTGTACTGGCGAAGGCTCGCTCAAAGGAAAGAACACGAAGCGCGATCCGCGTGTCTCCCTCTCCATCGTCGACTTCCACGACCCGTACAAGGAAGCCCAGCTTCGAGGGCGCGTGGTCGAGCGTCGTCCCGATAGCGACTTCAAGTACATGGACCTAATCTCGGTCAAGTACACCGGCAAGCCATTCCCGTTTCGCAGCCCGGAGGGGAGAGTGGCGCTCGTGATCGAACTCGAGAAGGCCCGCTACACCAAGCTGCCGTTCGAACACACGCCGCCCAGATAGTAGATAAGACTCAAAACTACCCGCGATTCGATCGATGAGCGTAATCGGGATTTATCGTCAACCTCGGCCTCACTTGGCTCGACGGGTCACTCTTGGCCCTCCGCATTCCGAAGGAAGCCGATAGACGGAAAGAGTGTTTTCCGTTTTTATCGCTACGAATTCACCTGACGGCGAAATCGCTGCAGATTTCCTCCGAGCGCCGCCCATTGGAAAGGTGCGACGCCAGTCAAAGCAAGACTTCCGAGTCACTGTATCGACCACCTGTACAACCTCGCGGTTGTTATCCTCCGGGTAGATCATTCCGAAAGTCCAAACCGCGCGGATATCATCAAACAAATGCTGAGCTTTAGACACTTCCCTGTCATTTGAATCGAGCAATACACGCTTTCCATCGGCTGACGATGTGCTAGTGGCTGCATCTAATTTCGGCACTTGCGCGACCGGCTCTAGAACCCCGTTCTTCCAGCGAAAAACTGAATAGGGACAGGTCGCGTCACGACGAACCGTTGGGCACGCCACAACTTCGATAGCCGTGTCCGACGAAAATACGACTGTGGTAAAGGTAAGGTCTCTCTGATCGGGTACCAGTTCGGTGGTATCGAGAGTTGCGACTGGTGGAGGGCTTGGCAGCTCTCTGTTTCGGTCTGCTGCTGAACTTCCCACCGCCAACAGTAGGACAGGTACTACAACGTGCAAACGGCGCATAGCTCCATCATTCTAGCCGCTAACTCCTGTAATCAGGCGTTTACACTCATAACTTTGGTTCGCTGTACTGCCCTCGGAGCAGCCTAGCTCGACTTGGCCCACTAGACCCCACTGGCAGGCGCTAAAGCGCACCGAGTTTTGCGCCTTAGCGGCACGAGTAAACTCATGCCATTCCCGGTGACACTCGTTTCCTCAGGTTTTGTGTCAGACAAGACTTACTCTGCTACGCGCCGCGAAATGCCAGCGCCAGCAGCCAGACGTTCAGCACCGCGATCAATACCGCGGTGAACCAGGCGAGAATCTTCAGCCACGTGGCATTGGTAAACTCACCCATCTTTTGCCGGTCGCTGGTGAACATCACCAGAGGAAAGACCGCGAAGCTCAACTGCATGCTCAGGATCACCTGGCTGAATACCAGCAGTTTGGCGGTGCCGCCCGTTCCCCAAAATGCGGTGACGATGACCGCTGGAATAATCGCCACGCAGCGCGTGATCAAGCGGCGCAGCCAGGGACGCAGGCGAATGTTCAGGAAGCCTTCCATCACGACCTGCCCGGCCAGCGTGCCGGTCAGAGTGGAGTTCTGGCCGGATGCCAGCAGGGCCAGCGCGAACATGGTGCTGGCTCCCGTCACTCCGAGCAGCGGCGTAAGCAATTTGTGGGCATCGTTGATCTCGGCCACGTCGTTGTATCCGTGGCTGTAGAACGTCGCGGCGGACACGATCAGGATGGCTGCGTTTACCAGCAGCGCGAAGGTGAGGGCGATCGTGGAATCAATGGTCCCGAAGCGGATCGCCTCGCGCTTGCCCTGCGGGGTTCGTTCGAAATCACGGGTCTGCACCAGCGCCGAGTGCAGATAGAGATTGTGCGGCATCACCGTGGCCCCCAGGATGCCGATCGCGATATACAACATTCCCGGGTCCCGAATAATCTGTGCCGAAGGAATGAAGAATCCCTGCGCGATGCCCAACAGGCTGGGCTTGGAAAAGAGTATCTCCAGTCCGAAGCAGACCCCGATCACCCCAATCAGAGAGATGACCAGCGCCTCGACCAGCCGAAAACCTTTTTGCTGCAGGAACAGAATCAGCAGAACATCCAGCGAGGTGAGGCACACGCCCCACAGCAGCGGAATGTGAAACAGCAGATTGAGCGCGATGGCCGAACCGATCACTTCGGCCAGGTCGCAGGCGGCAATCGCGATCTCTGCCCCGATCCAGAAAATAAACGATACGGGACGGCTGAAGTGGTCGCGACAGGCGGCCGCCAGATCGCGTCCCGTCACCACTCCCAGCTTGATGGCCAGAGTCTGCAGCAGGATGGCCATCAGGTTCGACATCATGATGACCGAGAGCAGCGAGTAATTGTATTTCGAGCCGCCCGCCAGGTCAGTGGCCCAGTTGCCCGGGTCCATGTAGCCCACGGCGACCAGATAGCCCGGGCCGGCGAAGGCCAGCAGTTTGCGCAGAAAGCCGGCCGATTGCGGGATGGGCAGGCTGCGGTAAATTTCCGGCAGGCTGGGACGAGCGACCGCGTGCCGCCAGCCTTTGTCCAGGCTGGTTTCAGGGCTGGGGATGACGGGCAACTCCGGCGGCGACAACATTAGCGTAAGTATACACAGAAAAGTAAACTATGGTTAATTACTTTAGGTGGTGATGGAGGCCGGGCGTCCCGCCCGGCTGGACGGGCGAGACGCCCGTCCTCCATTCAGCGTCACCCAGACCTTCTCGGCTGCCGACCCGCCCAGGGCGACACTGCCGGCATCGGTGTCCAGCGTCAGCGTGTGATCGTAGTTTCGCCCGGAAACGTGCACCTGGGCGCCGGGCCGGATGCCGCGTTGCTCGAGGAATTCCAGCAGGCGGCGGTCGCGCTCGTAAATCCCGCTGACCCGGTAATTGGCGCCCGCCTCGGCCTGGGCCAGGAGCAGCAATCCGCGCCGGCGGCGGCTGCTGGGACTCTCCAGTTCACTGAGATTGCCGTGAGGACAGGCCCCGCCGCGTCCCAGTTTGGCCAGCAATTTGGCCTCAAAATCAGGGGATACGGCATGCTCCAGCCGCTCTGCCTCGTCGTGCACCTTGTACCACTCCATGCCGAACATTTCCGCCAGCATGCGTTCGATCAGGTGATGGCGAAGCGTAAGCTTGCGCGCAATCTTGCGCCCGGCGGCGGTGAGGCTGACCTCGCCGCCGCTCTGCACCCTGACCAGGCCATCTTTCTTCAGACGCCGCACCGCCATCGTAACCGCGGGCGGCGAAACCGAAAGCCAGTGCGCCAGCGTGGCCGAGATGACAGTCTCGCCCTCGCTCTCCGCCTCGAGGATGGCCTTGAGATAATCTTCTTTGGAGACAGTGATCATCCAGAGGACATTATACGTTAAGCATAGTTAATTCAATGTAGGCGCGAGCGCCCTCGCTCGTGCGGCGGCGGCACAGGCACTGCAGCACGAGCGGGACGCTCGCGCCTACATTAAAATCTCTTCGTCCCCCGTTTGACATCGCCCGCACCTGCCCCTAACCTTGTCAGTCTCCGGCTATGAAAGTTCTTGTCATCGGAAGCGGTGGGCGCGAGCATGCCCTGGTATGGAAGCTCCGCCAGTCCCCACGGGTTTCCCAGGTGTACTGCGCGCCCGGGAAACGGCGGTATCGCCGAAGAGGCCATATGCCTGGCCGCCGACGTGAAAAATGTTGACTCGCTGGTCGCCGTGGCCGAACAGATCCGTCCGGATCTGACCGTGGTCGGACCCGAGTTGGCCCTGGCCCTGGGCGTGGTGGACGAATTTACCCGCCGGGGCTGGCGCGTCTTCGGACCGACCAAGGCGGCGGCGCAACTGGAGTCCAGCAAGAGCTTTGCCAAGGAATTTCTGCAGCGCCATCGCATTCCCACGGCGCATTTTGCCATTTGCGACTCGATCGACGAGGTTCTTGCCGCCCTGCCGCATTTTTCCGCGCCCGTGGTGGTGAAGGCGGACGGCCTGGCTGCCGGCAAGGGTGTGGTAATTTGCCGCACCAAGGAAGATGCAGCCTCGGCGGCGGCCGAAATGTTCAGCGGGAAGACCCTGGGCGAAGCTGGACGGCGGGTAGTCCTGGAAGAATTCCTGCAGGGCGACGAGCTTTCGTTTCTGGTTTTGAGCGATGGCGAGAGGGTAGCGCCGCTGGTGGCGGCCCAGGACCACAAACGCATCGGGGACGGCGACACCGGCCCGAACACCGGCGGCATGGGCGCTTATTCCACCGCCAGCATCGTGGACGAGCAGATGACCCAGTGGCTCTTGCAGCACGTCGCCCGGCCAGTCGTCGCGGGCATGAAGGCGGAAGGCGCGGAGTACAAAGGCATTCTGTACTGCGGTCTGATGATGACCGCGCGCGGACCCATGGTGCTCGAATTCAATTGCCGCTTCGGCGATCCCGAAACCCAGCCGATCCTGATGCGCCTCGAAAGCGATCTGCTGGAAGCGCTCGAGGCCTCGATTGAAGGCCGGGTCAGCGAGGGAGATTTCCGCTGGTCGCGCGACGCCTCGGTATGCGTGGTCATTTCCTCCGGCGGATATCCTGGCACCTACGAATTAGGCAAGAAAATTATGGGCCTCGAAGACGCGGGCAAAGTGGAAGGCGTGAAAGTTTTTCATGCCGGCACCACGCCGGCGCGACGGCGCATTTTTCACCGCCGGCGGGCGGGTGCTGGGCGTGACATCGCGGGCCGCAGATTTGAAGACGGCAGTGGATCGGGTGTACACGGCGGCGTCGAAGATCGGTTTTGAAGGAGCGCACTACCGCCGGGACATTGCGGCCCGGGCGCTTAAGAAATAGTTGGGCTGGGTTGGTTGGTTCTGAGTGGCGGCGGACGCGTTTCGGACGGGTTCGAACAAAAGAATAAACCCAAATTAAGGATGGCCATGAGCACAAAGCCTCGGGTTTCGATTGTGATGGGAAGCGACTCTGACCTCGACATCATGCGCGAGTCGGCGAAGGCGCTGGAAGAGTTCGGAATCGAATACGAGATCGACGTCACCTCGGCGCATCGCTCTCCTGATCGCACCGCCGAATTCGCGCGCAAAGCCGCCAGTCGCGGAATCCGCGTGATCATCGCCGGCGCGGGGGGCGCGGCGCACCTGGCGGGCGTGATCGCCGCCCACACCACGCTGCCGGTGATCGGCGTGCCGATTCCATCCACCTCGCTGCAAGGCATGGATTCGCTGCTGGCGACGGTGCAGATGCCCGCCGGCATTCCGGTGGCCACGGTCGCCATCGGCAAGCCGGGGGCCACCAATGCAGGCATCCTGGCGGCGCAGATTCTGGCGCTCTCCAGTGCGCCGCTGGAGAAGAAGCTGGCCGCGCACAAGGAAAAGCTGGCGAACAGCGTGGAAGAGAAATCGAGGAAGCTGAAGATTACAGTCGGGGCTTCTTAGGATTGATGTAGGCGCGAGCGCCCTCGCTCGTGCTGCGTCGTCACTGGCGCTGCCGCACGAGCATCGGACGCTTGCGCCTACATTAAAGATTCAAACTCTTCAGATACTGCCGCAGCGGTCCACCCAGATCGGGGCGCTTCAACGCAAATTCCACCGTGGCTTTCAGGAACCCCAGCTTGTCACCGGTGTCGTGACGTTTGCCGTCAAAAACGTAGCCGTAGATTTTTTCTTTCTTCAGCAGCTGCTTCAGTCCGTCGGTGAGTTGCAGTTCGCCACCGGCGCCGGCCTTGATGTCCGAGAGGGTTTCAAAAACCGTCGGAGTCAGAATGTAACGTCCAATGACCGCGAGGTTTGACGGCGCTTCTTCCGGACGCGGCTTTTCCACCAGGCTTACAACTTCGTACAACTTGCCGTTCGATCCCGGCACGGGCTTGCCTTCGAGCACTCCGTATGCGGAGATGCCCGGGCCCTCGACCACCTGCGTGGCGAGAACGGAGCACTGCGTCTTGTCGAAAACATCCATCAGTTGTTTGAGACACGGCACTTCGGCGTCGATAACGTCATCTGCCAGCAGGACCGCGAACGGCTCGTCGCCGACCAGCTCACGCGCGGTGAGGACGGCATGGCCGAGGCCGAGCGCCTCTTTCTGCCGCACATACGCGATGTGAATCAGGTCGGAAATCTGGCGGACGATCTTCAGCAGATCGGTCTTGCCGCGCTCCTCCAGCATCTTTTCCAGTTCGTAGCTGACATCGAAGTGGTCTTCGATGGCTGACTTGCCGCGTCCGGTGACGATGATGATCTGATCGCAGCCGGCGGCCACGGCTTCCTCGACGCCGTATTGAATGATCGGTTTGTCCACCAGTGGCAGCATCTCTTTGGGTTGCGCCTTGGTGGCCGGCAGAAACCTGGTGCCGAGTCCGGCAGCAGGAAAAACGGCTTTGCGAACTTTTTTTGCCATTACTGACTTCCTCTTTGCCGCAGCAATTGAAAATGGCCGCAGTGCAGCCTGATGATTTTAGTCCCGTGATGAACTACAGCGTCGGCCCGTCGGTACCCAGCATGCTCTTGCGAATGATCTTCATCGGTACCGAACCTTGCCGCATGAAGCGGTCGTGGAATTCCAGTAGCGTGAACTTGCTGCCCTGCTGTTTTTTGTAGTCCTCGCGCAGTTTCAGAATCTGGAGCTTGCCCAGATTGTAGTAGAGATACGTTGGATCGGAAGTTGCGCGCCTGGCTTCCACCTCGGCGACCGGTGGAACCTGGAAGCCCTCTTTCACGAAAAAGTCCCGTCCCTGTTCCAGCGTCATCTTGCCGGTGTGCATTTCGATGCCGACAATGAAGCGCGCGTTGCGCAGCAGCGCGTCCAGTAATTGTCCCAGCCTCAGATTGAGGTCGTGGCCGCCGTAACCTTCGTCGAGCATCATCTGCTCGGTGTAGTGCGCCCAGCCTTCGGCATTGCTGTTGTTGTAAAGCAATTTGCGCGTCTTGGTTGGAGCAGCCTGCAGCCAGAGAAACTGGGTGTAGTGTCCGGGATAGACTTCGTGAATGGCGGTGCTGGTGATGGTGCCGCGGTTGAATCCCTGCATCCATTGCTCGACCTTCTCCGGCTTCCAATCAGGCGCGGGCAACGTCACGTTGAACATGGCTTCCGTAGCCTTGGTTTCGTAGGCGCCGGGCGTGTCCATGGAAGCGGTGGTAAGGGCGCGCGCGAAGGGCGGTGTTTCCTCGACGATGGGCGGGACGGTCGAGGGGATGGTAATGATTTTGTTTTGCTCGATGAATTGCCGCAGGCCGCCCAGCGTATCGCGGAAGGTCTGCAGCAATTGGTCTGCGGGAGGGTGGTCTCGGTGTAAATCGGCTAGCACCGATGCGGTACTGCGATGCGGATCAATCTGTGCCGCGACCTCCTTGAGCTGTTGCTGGTTGCGGCGCAGATCGGCATAGCCGATCTCGAGCAACCGATCCAGTGGAATGTCCACCATCTCTTCGTACAGAAGCTTCTTGCGGAAATTCTCGGCTCCCAGGCGGTAATCGCCATTGGAGGCCGGCAGCAGGTAGGTTCGCATGAAATCCTGGTACTTCCGCAAAGCTTCGACCGCCGCGTCATTGCTTGCCTTGAAGTCGGCCAGCAACTTGGGATCCTGCACTTCCCGGAATGCGGCCGGAACATCATTTTGAAAGAACTTGATGTTGTCCGGCATCTGCTGCAGGGCCACTTCGGTGTATACGCGAGGGGGATTGCTGACGTTCCGCCTGGCATCTTCGAGAACTCGCGGAATCTCGCGCTCACGGGCTATTACGGACTGCAGTCGGTCGGCGGCTGGCGCAAAATTCCGGCGCATGATCATGAAGACGCTGTAACTCAGGTCCGAGACGTAGGTGTCCGGATCTTTTTTCCACATCTGGATGGATTGCAGTTCCAGCAGCCGCGCCTGAATGGAAGAAGTGAGGACCTCAAGGTCACCGGCCGACTCCTGGGATAGTTCTTTGGTCGAGAGCGAACCGAACTTTTTCTGAAACTTCTGCAGTCCGGCGATCTCGGCATCAATTCCCGCGCGTGAGAAGTCATCCAGCTTCTCGTCGTACTGGTGGAGGCCGGCCTGTGTGCCTTCCTTGGGGTGGAATTGAAAGTGGAAATCGAAATATTCGTCCACCAGCTTGTCGAATCCAGCCTGAGACTGCGTGGATGAGGCCCTTCTCCTGGGCAAATGCGATGGAAGAAAGCAGAGACAGCAGAATTAGTAGACAAATCGAGGATGAGAAGATTCGTTTGATCATTGAAAGTTGGATCATTGGATTTGGAAAATGAAGACGCTCCGATTTCTGCCTCACGACGGTACTGACGGCAAGACTTGCGCGGCCGGCGACAATTCTTCCAGCAGTCCGCGCAATTGTGTCAAGACCTCCACCGGAGAAACCGCTTTTGAAACATACTTCAGCGTGCCGTCCGGAGTAAACTGCGCGCCGCGTTGGGACGACACGAACTTTGCCAGCCTCCCCGGATCGATTTCCGCATTCTGACGAAACTTGATGGTCACCAGATCGCGCTTGCGTTCTATGGCGGTCGCGCCGACCCGCATCGCCAGCAGCTTGAGCGCCGCATATTCCAAAAGGTTCTGCACCGGAGCCGGAGGCTCGCCATAGCGGTCTGCGAGTTCGGCGCGTACGTCGTTCAACCGCGATTCGGTTTCTACCCCCGCCACTCGCTTGTACATTCGCAAGCGTTGGTTCTCTTCTGGAATATATTCCACCGGGATGCGAATATTGAGCCCCAGGTTCAGTTGGGTCTCGGCTTCGTCCGCCGCGGCTTCGCCCTTCATCTCGCGAACGGCGCGATCGAGCATCTGGGTATAGAGTTCGAAACCGACTGCTTCGATATGTCCGCTTTGCTGGCCTCCCAATAAATTTCCCGCGCCGCGCAGCTCGAGGTCAAGAGCCGCAATCTTGAATCCAGCGCCAAGGTCGGAAAATTCCTTTAAAGCTGCCAGACGACGCCTCGCAATGGGAGTCAGTTCGATCTCCGCGGGAAGAAGAAGATAGGCATACGCGCGGCGATTGGAACGGCCTACGCGGCCGCGCAGTTGGTAAAGTTCGGACAGCCCCAGGCGGTCGGCGCGGTTTATGAGGATGGTGTTGCATAACGGGATATCGAGGCCATTTTCGATGATCGTGGTCGAGACCAGGATGTCGGCTTCGTGATGCATGAACTTGAACATCACTTTCTCCAACTCACCTTCCGACATCTGTCCGTGACCCACAATGATCCGCGCGCGCGGTGCCAGCGTCTGGAGTTTGGCAGCCACTTCCCAGATGCTGTCCACGCGGTTGTGCACAAAGAAGACCTGTCCGCCTCGCTCCAGTTCCTGCTCGATGGCCGACTGGATCAGCTTCTCGTCCCAGCTGGCGACTACGGTTTGTATTGCGATTCGGTCCTTGGGCGGAGTTTCGATCACGCTCATGTCGCGCAATCCGACCAGTGACATGTGCAAGGTGCGCGGAATCGGAGTGGCCGACATAGTAAGAACGTCCACCTGCTTGCGCATCTGCTTCAGGCGTTCCTTGTGGCGCACGCCGAAGCGCTGTTCTTCGTCTACAACCAACAATCCCAGGTCGGTGAACTTCACGTCTTTCGAAATCAGGCGATGAGTGCCGATCAGGATATCGACTTTGCCGGCTTCCACCTTTTGCAGAATTTCCTTTTGCTGCTTGGGCGAGCGGAAGCGGCTGATCATCTCGATGGAGACGGGAAAGGCCGCAAAGCGCTGCTTGAAAGTTTCGTAGTGCTGAAAGGCGAGGACCGTCGTGGGCGCGAGCACAGCCACCTGCTTGTTGTCGCTGATGGCCTTGAAAGCGGCGCGCATGGCGATTTCCGTCTTGCCATAGCCGACGTCGCCACAAAGAAGACGATCCATGGGCTGCGTGGATTCCATGTCGCGCTTGACGTCGTTGATTGCGGTTTGCTGATCCTCGGTCTCGCTGAATTCGAAGGTATCTTCGAACTCGCGCATCCATTCATTGTCGGGTGAAAAGGAGTGACCCACGGCGGTTTTGCGCTCAGCATAGAGCTTGAGCAGTTCGTCGGTCATGTCCTTCATGGCCTTGCGTACACGAGCTTTGGTCTTCGACCAGGCGGCTGTTCCCAGGTGATTCAGGACGGGCTTGGCCCCTTCCGACGACCGGTATTTCTGCACCAGATCGAGACGTGTCAGCGGCACATACAGGCGCGCGCCCTCCGCATACTCAAGCAGCATGAATTCCGCGTTGCCGTTGCCCTGGTTGATCTCCTTCAGTCCCTGGTACTGGCCAATACCGTGCTCGACGTGAACCACGTAGTCGCCCACCTGCAAGTCGCGGAAGTCGGAGAGAAATGCCGAAGTCTTCGATTTCTGACGCTGGGGTCGGGAGACCACTGCCTCCGACTCATCGAACAAATCAAGCGCGCCAAGAATGGAGAGGTTGGCGTCAGGAAAGGTAACGCCATCGGGGACGTATGCCTTGGCCAGCGTGGCGGTGAGCAGTTCGCCCGAGAAGTAGGAAGTTTCGTCGGCATAACTCTCTCCGCTGCGCGTCCGGCTACCCAGGCGGAAGGAAACAGCGTACTCGCTGAAAATGTCGGCCAGGCGCTCAACTTCGCCGGTGTTGGGGACGGCAATCAGGACTCGCTTGCTGTCCGCAATCAGTTTCTTTACTTCTTCCAGCATGGTCGGAACTGAGCCGTGGAAGCGTGGCGTGGGCTGGGTGTGAAATGAAATTGCCGCGGAATCATCGCTGCGCTCGATGTCCAGATGCTCGACGTCGGCGCCAGGCAGGGCGGAGATTTTCTGCCAGCATTCTTCCGGCGAAAGATATAAATCCGAAGGCCGCACCAGGTTGCCTACGCCGCTGATCTCGTGGGCCTGCTCGATGCGGGACCACACGTGATCGAACTCTGCCCTCAGCGCTTCCAGTTCGTCGGTCAGCACCAGGGCGCGCGGCAGCAAATCGAAGACCGTGTGATTGGCCCCCGCCACGGGTGCATAAAACTCCCATCCCGGAAAAACGGTAACGCCGCCGGAGCGCACGGCCTGCTCGATGATTTCCTCGTTGCCGGTGATGCGCTTGCCGGACAAGCGGGCATGCACCGCGCCCAAAAGTTCTTCGCTGACCGGAGTCTCGGTGAGCGGAAGCAATAGCGCTTCATCACTTGAATTCGAAGAGCGCTGGGTGGCAGGATCGAACTTTCGTATGGACTCGACTTCGTCCCCGAAGAACTCGATGCGCACCGGACGCTCATCTTCCGGGGAGTACACATCGAGAATGCCGCCACGCAAGGCGTATTCTCCCGGCATTTCGACGACATCGGTGGAGTGATAGCCAACCGTATTGAGATGTGGCAGAAGTGCGTCGACGTTGAGCGTGTCGCCGCGCCGCACGGTCCGCGCCAGGTCAGCGTAATACTCGGCCGAACGAAGGCGAAGCGCGGTGGCTGCAATCGGGGAAACCACAAAAGACGCTGCGCCGGTGGCAATCTTCCACAGCGCGACCGCCCGTTCTTCCTGAATCTCCGGGTGGGGAGACAAATTCTGGAACGGCAGCACATCGTGGTTGGGAAGTGAAACGACGGATTCGGGTTCGGCGGCCCCCGTCAGCTCACAAAAGGCTTGCAGAACCGGAACCAGATCTTCGGCCGCGCGATTGTCAGGGACCACGACAATCAGAGGACGCCCCGCCGCCTTCTGCAGCAGGACTAAAAGCAACGCTTTTGCAGTCGGGATCAGTCCAGAGACACGAATCCGCCCCGTGCCCTCTTTTAGATGGGAGGCCACACGCGAAAAGGCCGGCAACTTTTCCACGTCCGTGAACAAATCACGGACGAAGGGGAGAACCATCACCTTTAATTTTAGCAGGTTGTTTGATGGGTGCGAGCGCCGCTCCCGCTGTCCCGACGTCCGGGCGCTGCCCACGGGCTGGTCGCTGCGACGACCTGCCCCACATGGCCCGGAATAGCGGACGCGTCAGGCAGGTGGGTCCGCCGCCGCCGTTGACGCACAGCTCGGAGCCGGGAAAGGTCTTTACCTCGAATCCCGCCTGGCGCAGTTTCTGGTTGGTCGCGCGGTTGTCTTCTAGAGCGAGCAGGCGCTTGTCGCCCAGCGAAAGCACATTGCAGGCCAGCGTATCGCGCTCGGAGTATTCGATCTCGATCAACCGGTAGCCGCGCGATTGCAGCAATTCCACCGTCTCTACCGCCAGCCAGGGCAAATCCACCAGCACGGTCTGTTCGTCGAGCAGACTCATCAGTGACATGAGATGCAAACAGGCCGATGGACCGGGGCCATACGGCAAGGGTGCCGACAGCACTTCAACCCCATGGGGCTGAAGCAGCGCGCGCATCTGCGCGATCCCCGCGGCGTTGGTGCGGTAGCCCTGGCCGATCAGCAGGGTGGTGGAATCGAGCCACACCATGTCGCCGGCTTCGGTTTTTCCCGGCGGTTGAATTTGACCCAGCACCGGCATGCCCAAGTTGCGGCAGAATTCGACATGACGTTGCGCTTCCGGAATGCGGTTCGGCTTGCCGGGATGCAGGCCGATCAGGCCATAATCAGAAGCCAGCGACGGATCGTGGGTGTAGACAGCGTCGAGCGAAAGATCGGAGGCCGGCGGGCAACTGGAGTACCTCGGCTCCGGCGGACTCGAGCTGCCGGCAAAGTTCGTCGTGCTGCGCCTGCGCAATCGCGAAATCCGGCGGATGGAAGAAGCCCAGCTCTTGCCAGCGATCCGCGACGGCCGGCTGGTTCCATCCCGCGGCCCGCGGCGAGCACACCAGCACACGCTGGAGTCGTCCCACCATGGAATGACCATTAAAAGCGTGGGCTCGCCACAGCCGGATTTTGGACTTCGCTAGAAATCTTCAAAGATTGCGACCGCCTTCCCGTTCTGCAATCTAAACAGGTCTTATGACAAAAGCAATCTGGGAAGACACAGTGCTAGCAGAATCGAACCAGTGTGTGGAAGTGGAAGGCAACCAGTACTTCCCGCCCGACGCCATCAAGACGGAGCATTTCAAACCAAGCGCGAGCCACACGGTTTGTCCGTGGAAAGGCACGGCGAGCTACTACGATGTGGAAGTCGGCGGCAAGCGCAACCATGATGCTGCCTGGTTTTATCCTGAGCCTAAGGCGGCGGCGAAGCAGATCACTGGCTACGTGGCGTTCTGGAAGGGTGTGAAGGTGGAGAAGTAGAGAGCTAGCCGAGCTCCGCTCGGCCCGACCGGGTCGGAGACCCGGTCCCACACAGTTCGTGCACTGGTCGGAAAACCCGGAAAAGCAAAAAGACAGCCCGGAGCCCCCCGAGACTGTCCTTGGCTCTCCCGGTTAGAAGAGCATGTCACTGTTGCGAAGATAGTGCATGCATGTTGCAGGAATGTTGCGGACAAATGAATTTCCGGTGAATTCCAGGCTTGCCTCGAGGAATGTCGCGAGGCGGTCTGCCCGCGCGACATCGCATGCGCGCGTGCGCAGCCCTTCGCTGCTATATTTAGTGGTTTCGTAGACTGACACCCATGGCCCGCAACGTCGAAGCTTCGCGCAAATTGCAGAAACGCGCCGAGCAGATGATTCCCGGCGGCGTGAATTCTCCGGTGCGAGCCTTTGGTTCGGTCGGAGGCGATCCGCTATTCATCGTTCGCGGACAGGGCTCCCATCTTTGGGATGCGGACGAAAACAAGTACATCGACTATGTCGGCTCCTGGGGACCGCTGATCCTCGGTCACGCTCCACCGGGTGTTCCCGAAGCCATTGCCACGGCTGCCAAGAGTGGAACCAGTTTTGGGGCCTCGACCGCCGCCGAAGCCGATCTGGCTGAAATCGTGATCTCGGCGTTTCCTCAGGTGGAGAAGATCCGCTTCGTCAACTCGGGCACGGAAGCCACCATGTCCGCCATCCGCCTGGCCCGCGCCTACACCGGACGCAAGTACATCGTAAAGTTTGAAGGCTGCTATCACGGCCATGCCGACGCGTTGCTGGTCAAGGCCGGCTCGGGCGTAGCCACCTTGGGGATCCCCGGCTCGGCGGGCGTGCCGGAAGAATTCACCCAGTTGACCCTGGCCCTTCCATTCAATGATACGGACGCGCTGGAGCTGGCTTTCAAGAAGTTCAGCAAACAGATTGCGTGCGTGATCGTGGAACCGGTGGTCGGCAACATGGGATGCGTGCCGCCCAGTCCGATGTATCTGGATGCGTTGCGCGAGATTACCGATCGCGAAAAGTCCGTGCTCATCTTCGACGAAGTGATGACCGGCTTCCGGCTGGCCTTCGGCGGCGCGCAGGAGCGATACGGAATTCTGCCCGACCTGACCACGTTCGGAAAGATCATTGGCGGCGGACTCCCCGTGGGCGCCTACGGCGGGCCGTCAGAAATCATGGACATGGTCGCGCCGCTCGGCCCGGTCTATCAGGCGGGAACGCTTTCCGGAAACCCGCTGGCCATGGCCGCCGGCCTCGCCACCCTGCGCTACCTGCGCAACCACAAGAGCACTCTCTATACCGGCCTGGAACTACGGAGTGCACAATTGGCCGAAGGAGTCACCGCAGCGGCCAAAGAGGCAGGAGTGCCGATCTCGCTGCAATCGCGTCGGATCCATGTTCACCTGGTTTTTCAGCGATGGTCCGGTGACCGACTGGACGTCGGCAGCCAAGTGCGACACCAAAGCCTTCGCCCGATTCTTCCGCGCCATGCTGGACCGAGGCGTGTACCTGCCGCCATCGCAGTTCGAAGCGGCATTCCTGAGCGCGGCCCACACGGAAAAAGATGTCCATCACACCATCGCGGCCGCGAGGCAGGTATTCGCGACGATGCCGGTGGGCAGCGCAATCTGAGATCCGAGAACTAAGAACTGAAATCTGCTTTTCGCATCATCTGCGGAATCGTCACGAACTCATACCCTTCCGATTTGTAGCGCGAAATCAACCGATCGGTCGCAGTGACGGTGAACGAACGATCGGCGCCGAACTCACGATGTCCGCCATCGTGCAGCAAGATTACATTCCCGCCGCGAACCTGGCTCGTCACCTTGCGCTCAATCTGCTCGGCTGAGGTTGCATTCCAGTCGTAGCCAGTCACGTTCCACATGATCGGTTCCAGTCCCATCTGACGCGCGATGCGCAACACCGCAGGACGCCGGCCTCCAAAAGGCGGTCGAAACAGATTGGAGTGCTCGCCAATGGCGTCGGTCAGAGCCCGATCACAATTCTCGAGCTGTGATCTGAGTTCCTCGCGCACTCTTGAAGATGAGTAGAGGATGGGTGAAGGTATGGTTCCCAACGACGTGTCCGGCTTTCACGATTTCTCGGACGATGTCCGGCCGTTGCTGCGCGTAGCGTCCGATCAGAAAAAAAGTGGCGTGAACATTGTGGCGGGCCAGCACGTCCAGCAAGCGCTGGGTGTGGGGATCGTTGGGCCCGTCATCGTACGTGAGCGCCAATTGTTTCGACCCGCGGTCCAGCCCGGTGAAGGTACGGCCAAACCATTGCCCGGTCGGCGCCATGGACTGGTAGCCCGCGGCAGAAGCAGCTGCAGCCGCGGCGGCGGTGACGATGGCTGCGGTACATGCTGACGGCGATTGTAAATGCATTGCAGATTCGAGATTGCAGATTTCAGATTTGCCACTCGTCTCAGGTCGCAATCATCAATCTGAAATCTGCAATCTGAAATTGTCCCCTGTTAACTCTTTCCACAATTGCCTCCAGGCCGCAAGCGAGATATGCTGCGAAGGAACTTCAATTCCTCGACCTCTAACCAATGGCTAATCTTTTTGAGCTGCCCCGCTATATCGCAGTCGAAGGTCCCATACGAGTCGGCAAAAGCACGCTGGCGCGAATCCTGGCCGAGCGTCTCAACGCGCAGCAAGTCATGGAGTCGGAGGACAATCCGTTTCTCGGCGCCTTCTACAAAGGCGAGCCCGGCGCCGGCTTTCAGGCGCAATTCGCCTTCATGATTCGCCGCTTCGAGCAGCTGCGCGCCCTCGACCTGGGTCCGCGCTCGCAGAAAACCGTGGTCACCGATTTCGTCTTCGAGAAAGACAAGGTTTTCGCCTGCCTCAACCTGAACGATCAGGAACTGGAAATCTATAACCGCTACTACAATCATTTCCGCGAGCAACTGCCCACGCCCGATCTCGTCATCTACCTGCAAGCCACGCCTGAAGTCCTGAAGAAGCGCCTGAAAAAGAAGAATGCGCCGGGAGAGAAAGCGATCAACGAAGACTATCTGGAAGAAGTGATCAAGGCCTACGAACACTTTTTCTTTCACTACACGTCGTCGGATCTGCTGATCGTGAATACTTCGGAGATCGACTTCGTGGAGCGCAACCAGGACTTGCAGGAGTTGCTGCGAAAGGTGTCGGCGCCGATCAAGGGGACACAGTACTTCTTGCCGCTGGGGACCCAGGAAGCGGCCAGTGCGTAGGCTTTTTTCTCGGTGACCGTTGCGAATGCGGCATTGACCTTCACGCCGGGGATTAGTTCGAGGATGACCCTACATCCAAGACACCCGTGGCTCGCTCCAACATACACCTCTACTTCTCGTGCCGCGGAAGTGAATAAACGGACAGTGCCTTCCCGACTTTCGAAAACTCAGGATCGGCGGTCACCAGCCACGCGCCCTGCTCGATTGCGAGTTCGGCGGCCAAGGCGTCCGCGTAGCCCAGGCCGTGTTTCTGCTTGAGTGCGCCAGCTCGAGAGGCTCGTTCCCGATCCACCGCGATGACCGCGATTGGCATTCTCTCAAGGCGGGCTTCGGCTTCCCGGGCATTTCTTTCGCCGTGACGCCGCCAGGTGATGTAGAAGACCTCGCCCCAGGTGACGGCAGACATCAAGAGCGGCAGGTCCTGCCGCAACGCTTCGCCCAGCAGGTGGCGCATCTTTTCCGCGACCATGCGCCGGTCCTCAAAGAAGCCGAAAAGCGCGTTGGCATCGAGCACAAAACGCCGCGTGCTCCCACGCAAGGACACAGGCATCTATCGTTTCTCTCTCCTGCGTTCGCGTTCCCGCTCCGCGAACGATTCCTCAAACATGGATGGCTCACCGGGAGCTGGCTTCAGAAAACCCATGATCTCATCCAGTTGTCGTTCGGTCATGGGAGTGAGCACCAGCCGCCCACCCTCTTCGCTCCACGTGGCCGGAGTGCCTTTTTCCAGGCTGAGGCGCTGGCGCAATTCCGCCGGAATCACTACCTGGCCTTTGGAGCTGATGACGGTGCGATAGGCTGCCATGGCATGTATCTTACCATATAGTAAGACATATTCGATACGTCTTACATTACTCGTTTTCGCACCCGGCTATCTCGCAGAAATGCCGAGCTTTGCTCGGCTGGGCGGGTGGGACACCCGCCCCTACGTGGTCGCTGATAGCCCTATCGACCTGCGAACTGTTTGCGGCTACAATAGCGTTCGTAGCATCCAAGATGTAGACAGGCTCTATCCGCCGGGTTGCGGAGGGGCACTGGAGGACATCGTGAGTCTGGTTCCCGTCGGCGAACCTCGCCGCAAGATTACCGTCTCTTCTCTCCGCGACAAGAAACTCCACCACGAACCCATTACTTGTCTCACCGCCTACGACTATTCCAGCGCGCGCCTGATTGACGAGGCCGGCATTGACATTGTCCTGGTCGGCGACTCGCTGGCCCAGACCATGCTGGGTTACGAGAACACGCTGTCGGTCACGATTGACGAAATGCTGCACCACACCCGCGCCGTCCACCGCGGCGTGAAGCATGCGTTGCTGGTAGCCGACATGCCGTTCGGGTCGTATCAGTCTGACCCCATTGAGGCGGTGCGGAATGCCTCCCGCTTTGTCAAAGAAGCGGGGGCGGAAGTGGTGAAGATCGAAGGCGGTGAGAAGCGTGCCGACCTGATCCGCCGCATCATTGACGCCGAAATACCCGTGGCCGGGCACATCGGTCTGACCCCGCAGTCGGTCAACGTGATGGGCGGCTACAAGGTGCAGGGCAAGAATCTCAGCGGTGTAGAGCAGCTTATGCGCGATGCGGTTGCGCTCGACCGCGCGGGCGTGGCTTTGATGGTTCTCGAAGGCATCCCGCGAGAAGTCGCGGCCATGATTACGGCCGAGGTCGAGACGCCAACCATCGGCATCGGCGCCGGACCGGATTGCGACGGACAGGTGCTGGTCTTCCACGACCTGCTGAACCTCAGCTTTGGGCATCCGGCAAAGTTCGTACGGCGTTATGCGAACGTGGGCGCGGCCATCACTGTCGCGGTGGAGGCGTTCCGTGCCGACGTGGCGGCGCGCCAATATCCCTCGAATGAAGAGTCCTATCACCTGCCGAAAGAAACGCGGGCGGCGCTGGACACGGTTCTCGAACGCAAGCGGGCGATGAGGCGCTAGAGGCCGAATGAGACATTCGCGTCTGGGTTTTCTTGCTGCAGTGGTAAGCATCTTGGTTTCCTGTTCGTCGGCCCCAAAACCTGAAGCCACGAGAAACCCTAACCCATATGAACGAATCCAAGCCATCCCCCCGGCAGACGCGAAGAAGTATCGCAGCAGTGGAAGACTACCGAGGGCTGGCGGAATCCCTATCTGATTATTCGAGCCGACGGGGTTGGTCTGCTCGATCCCGACAATCATCTGAAGAACACATTTTGAAGCCGGAAGAACTGAGCTCAGGCACTAGGCAATCTACCCGCCATCCGCGTGGCCGTACGGTCGTGTCGTCGCTGTGACAGAAATTGGCGTTGAGAGCGTCTGGCGACGATGTCCTGATTCGCAAGAACCGGGCAATCGTGGCTGGAACCTTGGAGGGCATGCACGTTCTCATCTCCATCGGACCTCCGCCTGGCTGATCGGTTTGCCGCAGCGACAATCAAAGTAGATGAAAGTCTGCCGTACCATCGACGAAATGCGCGCCGCCAGCCGCGCAGCGCGGCGCGAGGGCAAAAGCCTCGGGCTGGTGCCCACCATGGGAGCGCTCCACGAAGGCCATCTCTCGCTGGTGCGCGCAGCCAAGGCGCAATGCGATCTGGTCGCGGCCTCGATTTTCGTCAATCCGCTTCAGTTCGGCCCCAACGAAGATCTGGCAAAGTATCCCCGAACTTTTGATCGTGATCGCGAACTATTCGCGCAGGCGGGTGTGGACTTCATTTTTGCACCCAGCGTGGAAGAGATGTATCCGGCGGGCGCCGTCACCTACGTCACCGTCGAGGGGCTGAGCGACAAGCTCTGCGGCCGCTCGCGGCCGGGACACTTTCGCGGCGTGACCACGGTGGTCGCAAAGCTTTTCAACATCGTGGAACCGGACCGGGCCTTCTTCGGGCAGAAAGACGCCGCCCAGTCAACCATCATTCGGCGGATGGTGCGCGATCTGAATATTCCAGTGCAGATTGTGGTTTGTCCGATCGTACGCGAGATGGACGGCCTGGCGATGAGCTCGCGCAATGCCTATCTCGATGCGCAGCAGAGAAAATCGGCGTTGGTGTTGTATCGGTCTCTTATGGCAGTGCAGGAGCGATTCGATCAGGGGGAGCGCGAGGTACGCGCGCTGATCGAGGCGGGAAATCAGGTTTTCGCGCAAGAGCCTGCTGTCCGGCTCGACTACTTTGAGATTGTGGATCCCGAGACGCTTGATCCAGTTGAGAATCTTTCGCGTCCAGCGCTGGTGGCGGTGGCGGTGTTCGTGGGCAAAGCCCGCCTGATTGACAATATCGTGTTGCAGCCTGAACCACGGACCGCGTAGGCGGGTGGGGTTAATGTGGGCGCGAGCGCCCCGCTCGTGCTGCGTCGTCCCTTGCGCTGCCGCACGAGCGGGGCGCTCGCGCCCACATCAATCTTGGTTCGTGGTTAACCCCTCGAGACAAACCGGTTTCCGGCGATGATGTAGCGCAATGGCCTCTCTGCCGCTTTCGTGATGCCGATGCGCGGCGTTACTTCGATACGACCCGGCCGGAAGCCATCGTCCACGATGAACAGATCCGACTTCGGACTGGTCAGGTCTTTCTCGTTGTCACGCTCGCGCGTAATGCCGAAGGCTTCGGCGAGGCGTCCCGGCCCGCTGGTCAGGATACGCAGGTCGGCGGCCTCCTCCATCGAGAGATCTCGTGCCTGCGCCATCTGCTCAATCCCGGAAATCGGCTCGAGGGCGCGAAACAGCACCCCTCCAGCTTCTCCGTCGGGGCGGCAGGAGACATTGAAAAGAAAGTGATTGCCGTAAATGAAATACACATAGGAAATGCCGGGCGGGCCGAAGAGCACAAAGTTACGGTCGGTGCGTCCGCTGAAGGAGTGAGAGGCGGGATCGTTTTCACCCAGATAGGCTTCCACCTCCACGATCCGCGCGGTCAGAAGCTTTCTGTGCTGGCGCCGCACCAGGACCTTGCCTAACAATCCGCGACTGACGACGCGAGGGTCGCGCGCGTAGAACTTGCTGGGAAGCGGCACCAACGCTGACGAATTTCTGCTCTTGGCTATCCTCATCGCCTCACCGCATAATAGTGCCTCGGGTCACAATGACAAAGGAGGATTCATGCTTGGGAGATCGCTCAAGATTGCTGCTCTACTGATGTTGATGGCGCTGGCTGCGGCGGCGCAAACCATTCCTGCGGGCACCCGGCTGACGGTGCGTGTGGGCTCAGAAATCAGTTCCGGTACGGCCAAAGCTGGCGACAGATTTGACGCTACACTGGCTCGTCCACTGGTGGTCAATGGCAAGACACTGGCGCGGACTGGCGCCCCGGTCCGAGGCAAAGTAACGTCGGCTAAATCCAGCGGACGCATACACGCGCCGGGAGAGCTAACGCTCCGGCTGACCGGCGTCCAAGTCAACGGACGGATGGTTCCGATCGCCACCCACGCCTATTCCGCCAAAGGCAAGGGCCATACCAAGAGCAACGCCACGAAAATTGGCGGTGGCGCTGCGCTCGGCGCCGTGATTGGCGCATTAGCCGGCGGAGGCAAAGGCGCCGCGATCGGAGCTGGTGTGGGAGCCGGCGCCGGTACGGGCGTGGCGGTTGCGACGGGTAAGGAAGAAGCTGTAATTCCGGTTGAGACAGCTTTGACGTTTACGACCGTCAGCAAATAGGGCGTAGGACCGAACGAGATCCGATGTAGGCGCGAGCGTCCCGCTCGTGCGACAGCGCCACCAACGCCGCCGCACGAGCGGGACGCTCGCGCCTACATGTTCCTAAGCGGCGCCTTTGATAACGCCTTTCAGGTACGCCAGCACCTCTTCCGAATGGCCTTCAGGCTTTACTTTGTGGAAGATGTGCTTGATCTTGCCATCCGGGCCGATGATGAAAGTCGTCCGCGCCACGCCCATCACTTTCTTTCCGTACATGTTTTTCTCTTTAATCACTTCATAGGCGTTGCATACTTTCTTTTCGGCATCGCCCAGCAAGGTGAAAGGCAAGCTGTACTTTTCCTCGAATTTCTTTTGCGCTTTCGGCGTGTCCGGCGAAATGCCCAGCAGCACGGCGCCGGTATTCTGCATCTTTCTATAGGAGTCGCGGAACTCGCAGGCCTCGATGGTGCAGCCCGGAGTATCGGCGCGGGGATAGAAAAATAGCACTACGTATTTTCCACGAAAAGCCTTGAGCGAAACCTCTTCTCCATTCTGGTCGGGCAAGGTAAAGTCAGGGGCTTTATCATTGATATCGATAGCCATGGCAGTGTCTCCTATTTCTGCAAAGCTTGGTGCCACCAAGTTATATCGCACCGCACGGCGGGCCGTCATCCTGGCGGGATTGGCCTTGATGCTGGCCCAATTCGCCCCGGCCCAGTCGGCCGCCGCCAAGAAGGCGATCAAGGGGCCTCGCGCCCTGGGCCTGGTGGAGTTGATGGCCAACGGCAAAGCCCGCCTGGTTCCCATCGTCATCCTGTACGACGGCGAATATTACGATGCCACCGCGTACAAGGCTTCGCCCGTCCCCATGGCGCTCGAGACCGGCACGATCTATGAAGGCTTCCGCACCGGCGTCTCCCTGGGACTGTTTACGGTCACCGGCGCCCTGCAAGGCAACAACACCTGGCGGGGAGCCGGAACCTGGCAGTCGGCGAGCGCGATTGCAGCTGCGAAAGACGCGGCGGCCAAGAAGAGGGCAGTCATGTCAAAGCCGGCGCCCGAGGCTCCGGAAGGTCCGCCGGTGTTGCGGCGCGCGAGCCCGAAAGCCAAGTCGCCGGACGATGCTCCGTCCGCGGGCCCCACTGCCCCTGCGGCTTCAGGGCCCGCGTCCGCTCCCGCCGCATCCACACCTTCCGCCGCTCCGGAAGCCGAAGGAGATTCGGACCGTCCTGTCCTGAAGCGGCCCGCCTCGGCGAACGCTCCTGCGGCGTCCACAACCGCGCCGACGTCAGCTCCGGGACCCGAGGAAGATTCGGATCGTCCGGTGCTGAAGCGGCCTGCCGCAGCCACCACGGAGGTGGCTTCGGCGTCTTCGCCGGCAGTTTCGGCGCCCGCCGAGGAGGCGGATCGTCCCGTGTTGAAGCGGGGTGCGCCGACTCCGGCCGAATTGAAAAAGCGCAATGCAGCGGTCACGGCGCTGGAGTCAACGAAAACCCCTAAAGACTTGCACAAGCCGTCGGCTTCCTCGGCTGCTCCATCGGAACCGGTCCAGCTGATCCCTGCTATTTCAGACGCTGCCGGTCCCGAACCACGTCCCTATGCCTACAGCCTCAAGCCTGACGAAGAACAGAAGTTGCGCAAGAAAATTCTGGCATTGGCAGCGGACGAAGTGCGAGCGTGGGCCGCGCAACCGGAATCGGCCGCATCGAAGCCCGCGGCCCGCGCAGCGTCGCGGCCGGCGAGCAAAGCCAAGCCACCCGAGCCGAGCTTCGAAGATGTGCAGCTGCACCCGTTCGATCTCTCCAACAGCAACGAGCCGATCGTGGTGCTGACCGCGAAAGCGCGGATGCCGGTTCGTCCGGGAACCACGTCCGATTTGCAATACATCATCACGCTGGTGGCTCGCGACGATATGTATGGCGACCTGCACAAGGTGTTCGCCAGCGTGACCGACACGAATCATTTCGACGTGCTGTCACGCCTGGAACTGATCGACGCCGTGGACGCCGATGGTGACGGGCGCGGCGAGCTGCTCTTCCGCCAGGTTTCTGACTCGGGCAGCGCTTTTGTCCTGTATCGCGTGATCGGCGACCGATTGTGGCCGCTGTTCCAGGGAACACCAGGTCAGTGAAGTTCTATCTCCGACCCTTAGTGCCATCCTTTCACTGCTGTCATCCTGAGGAAGCGGAGCCGTCCGCGCAGCGAAGGGCTCCCGACGAAGGACCTATGCACTTCGGGCGATAGCGGCGCCCAAACCCCGCCAGGTCTGCTACTGCGCTTCACTCTGGGTTTAGCAAATATTATGTGGAGGTGGCGCGGAATTCAGAGGTCCTTCGCTTGCTTTCGTCCCGCTTCGCAGGACGAAAGACTGCGCTCAGGATGACAGCCCCGGGTGCGAATATCTGGCAGTGGGTCAGGTTGAAATCTCCTTATTTCATGAAGGCGTCATCCTGAGCTTGCGAAGGATCTAGCGCGCAGCGGATATCCACCCTCGCGTCAACCGGGGCGGTACGCGCGAGATCCTTCGGGACTGAAGTCCCTCAGGATGACGCCAGTGATGTGGATTCTTCTAAACTGACCCACTACCGAATATCTTCAGCGCTTGACGCGCCACCGCGAACGCGTATCATTCTCCCGAATCACCACAAGGAGAGCTTCACTATGAAGAAATACACCGTATCGGCCCTGGCACTATTTCTGTTCTTCGCGCTGCAAGCTGTCGCGCAGGAGCACTACACCGAGGGCCCGATCTGGCAGGTGACCCTCATTCGCGTTGTACCAACCAAGATGGACACTTACCTGACCACTCTGCAGACCAGCACCAAGTTGCTGTACGACGAAATGAAGAAAGAGAACCTGATCGTGGATTACAAGGTGTATCTGAACACCACCAAACACGACCCTCAGGACTGGGACATAGCGATCGGAGTTGAGTACAAGAACTTCGGCGCCCTGGATGGTTTGACCGCAAAAAATGAAGCCATACGAGACAAGATTCTGGGGTCGAAACAAGCCGCTCAAACGCTCGGTGAAAAGCGCGTCGAGATGCGCGAAATCGTCAGCACCATGATTTTGCGGGAAGTGAACCTGAAATAAAGGCTGCTGAATGACGGCCCGGTTGCAGGAATGCGCCGGGCCAATCTATTTCTGGGTCATCACCAGTTCGCCGTTCTCAACTTTCATGCCGCCTACGTTGTCCGGCAGCTTCAGGCGGTCGCGCTGTTCGTTGAGTTTTTTCTGCAAGGCGTCGTTCACCAATGACACAGGAACATTCAGATCGCCCACTTTGAATTCAGTGGGATCGAACGTCGCATAGCCGTCTCTGGATCCGAGATGTCCCGAGAGCGTAACCCACACATCCTTGCCCGCAATCTGCGTAAGAAACTGTCCGTGCGCGACATCGCCGTCGAAACTCACCTGGTAATCCTTGACGTCAGGCTGCCCGGGTGCGAGCGGCGTCTCTGGGGATCCTGCGCCAGGTATCGCCGGCAAACCTGCTGTCACCGGAATCTGCCCTGCGGCCTGCGACAGGGCCGCGCTCACCTCGTCAGAGTTGATGCGAACTTCAGCCGGAGGCTGTCCCTCCACCTTGGGCTGGTCCAACTGCTGGACTTTCTGCTGAAAAGATTCCGCATTGACCGCGGCGGTCGCAGCCGGCTGCGGTTGCGCCACTGGCGCCGGCTTCTTCAGCACAAGGATGAGAGCAATCAGCGAGGTGACCAAAGTGGCCACGCTAATGATGCGGTCTAGTTTCCATTTCTTCATGTATGTATATGTTACCGAGGTAGAGGCGGAAGGCTAAACGTAACGGAAGGTACTGACCGCGCGGGTAGGAATCTAACCCGCTAACTAGAGTCACACCACACACTTGCAACTGTCATCCTGAGCGAAGGGGCTGCTTCGCTTGCGAAGCAGCTGCACAGTCGAAGGACCCCTACTCACTAACATGGCCGAGCGTGATGAGGAAATCGTGCTGACAAATCCGCGGACTACAGCTGCCGATTGCACTATAGGGGTCCTTCGACTCCGCATCTCCGTTCGCAAGCGAACGTAGATGCTGTGCTCAGGATGACAGAGGATCTGTGCTTGTTCGCTCTATCCGTCCAGTTTCTTTCCCAGCAGCTCATTCACCATCTGGGGATTCGCCTGGCCCTTCGACGCCTTCATTACCTGGCCGACGAAGAAGCCCACAACCGTCTTCTTCCCCGCGCGGTACTGCTCGACCTGCTTGGGATTGGCTGCGATGATCTCGTCAATGATCTTCTCCAGCGCCGATGTGTCGCGGGACTGCTCCGGCCGGCCTTCTTCTTCATACACGACGGAAAAATCTTTCCCGCGTTCGAAGGCCAGGTCGTATAGATCTTTGAGCATCTTGCCCGAGATGGCGCCGCTTTCCACCAGGTCGGCCGATGCGGCTACACCCTTCATCGAGATCGGCGACTGCTCGATTTCCAGGCCTTTCGCTTTCAAGCGTCCCATCAACTCGCTCTGTACCAGGTTGGCCACTCGCTTCGGACTCTTCGCGGCCTTGGCGGCTGCTTCGAACTGATCGGCCAGAGACTTGGTAAGCGTCAGCACCTGCGCGTCCTGCTCGGTGATGCCGTAGTCCGCAACCATGCGCTTGCGCCGGGCTTCAGGGAGTTCGGGCAGCGTGTCGCGGATTTCCTTCTGCCATTTCGCATCTACCACCAGCGGAAGCAGGTCGGGCTCGGGAAAATAACGATAATCGTGCGCCTGTTCCTTCGACCGCATGCCGTAGGTCTTGCCTTCGATCGAGTTGTACAGCCGAGTTTCCTGCGTGATCTTGCCGCCGGACTCAATCACGCCAATCTGCCGCTCGATCTCATACTCCAGCGCTTCGCGGATGAAGCGGAACGAATTGACGTTCTTCACTTCGGTTTTCGTTCCAAACTCTTTCTGCCCGCGCGGCCGCACGCTGATGTTGCCATCGCAGCGCAGCGAACCCTCTTCCATGTTGCAGTCGCTGACCCCGGTGTACAGGATGATCTCCTTCAGGCGCGTGAGATATTCGTAAGCTTCATCGGGCGAAGCAATGTCGGGCTCGCTGACGATTTCGATCAGAGGCATTCCGCTGCGGTTCAGATCGATACCCGTGGTCTCCGAAGAATTCGCAAAGCCTTCGTGCAGGCTCTTGCCGGCATCTTCTTCCAGATGCAACCGCGTGATGCCGATTTTCTTGGTTCCGCCCGCAGTCTTGATGTCAATAAAGCCATGCTCCGACAGCGGCTTGTCGTACTGCGAAATCTGGTAGCCCTTGGGCAGATCGGGATAAAAGTAATTCTTGCGCGCAAAGATCGAAGTCTCATTGATACGGCAATTCAGCGCCATGGCTGCGAGCACCGCGAACTCCACCGCCTTCCGGTTCAGCACCGGCAAGGCTCCCGGCAAGCCCAGGCACACGGGACAAACATTGGTGTTGGGGGGATCGCCGAAATGAGTAGAACAGGAGCAGAAAATCTTGGTCGCGGTCAGGAGCTGGACGTGTACCTCCAGCCCGATGACGGGCTCATACTTCGAGGCCGCGGCTATGGAGACTTCAGGCGTAGCAACCATAATCCATCATTATAAATGCAGACCCACGTATGGGGCGGACACTCCTGTTTGCCGCTTTGAGTTGATTCTGTTTTTGGTTCTTCCTTCGGATCAGCGCAGAATTTCAAACAACAGCGGCAGGAGTGTCCGCTCCACACAGTTAATGGGTCGCGCTCAGGTACTTCTCCAGCGCGATTTCGAAATACATCAGCTCGCTTCCCTTGGCGTCGCGCACGCCCGTCAGGTAGAAGTTCGCGCCCGCCAGGGGAACGGAAATTCCCGAGACATCGAAGAACAGGAATCCAGATTGCGAGCTGTGCGGCTCAACTGCCTTGGCGACAAACTGGGCATTCTGTATTTCCTCGATGGCCTGCTTGCTCAATCCGCCCTTCACTTTCTTGGTGGGAAACGGAATTGGATAGCGGTTGGTGCTGGCCGACGGACGGGTAAGGCGGCGCGCGATGTCTTCCTGGGTCGCGGGAGAAAGTTTGGTTCGGTTCACCGTCACCAGCTGCGCCTTCATGCCGGCCAACTCGACCGGCTGGTTGCCGTCGTTGGTGACGACCACGAAGATGGGAAGGAATCCGAGCTCGCTGTAATGAACGGAGAAGATCGTCGTCTTTTCGGCCAGATCGTAAGGGTCCACCGCGACCGTGAATGCCTCCAGGGGATGCTGGTCGTGCGCCGGATAAGTCTTGGCGGGCTGGGCCTGCGGCATGACGAATTCCTTTGCCGCCAGGCACAGCAAAGGCGCCAGGGCAATGGCGGCGATCGCCACTGCTCGAAACACGAAAATCCGCCGCGCCCCTCGGAACATGATGTTTGATTATAGGATGCGTCCGGCCCGCGTGCTGGTGGCTTGCGTTGGCAGAAGAAGCCCGGTGCAGCTTGCGGTTAGAATGTCTCTTCCTTCATGTACTTGCTCTATAGCGCGCTGCTGGCGGCAGGCCTCTTGGTCAGCCTGCCCTACTGGATTTTCGGAAAGCGGCGCCACCGCAAGTACCGCGAAGGCCTGGGTGAGCGCCTGGGAAGGGTCCCGTCGCGGCTGCAAGCGCAATCCGAGCCTGCAATCTGGGTACACGCGGTTTCGGTCGGCGAGGTGCTGGCGGTCAGCGAGTTGGTACGTCAGTTGCGCCGCCGCTTTCCGAAATATCGAGTTGTGGTTTCGACCACGACGGCCACCGGCCAGAAGCTGGCAACGAAGCACTTTGGAGAGGACAACGTCTTCTACTTCCCCCTGGATTTCGCATTTGCCATTCGACCTTATTTGTCGGTACTGCGGCCTCGGCTGGTAGTGCTCGCGGAGACCGAGTTCTGGCCAAATTTCCTGCGGCTGGCGCATGCCGGTGGCGCGCGTATTGCCGTGGTGAATGCGCGTATTTCCGATCGCTCGCGGCCTGGATACCGTCGCTTCCGTTTCATTCTGAAGAGAGTTCTCCGCAACATCGACCTGTTTCTGGCACAAACCAGCGAAGACGCCTCCCGTCTGCGCGACATTGGCGCGCCCGCCGATCGTGTGCAGGTAAGCGGCAATCTGAAATTCGATGTAAGCGTGCCCGAACCTCCGCCGATTGTCGCCAGCCTGCGCGCGAACTTTCAGCAAGCCGGCGCCGGGCCGGTGGTGGTCTGCGGCAGTACGGTGGAAGGCGAAGAAGAGCTGCTGTTGCGCGCTTTTGAAAACGTTCTGGCCAGCCATCCTCGCGCAGTAATGATTCTGGCGCCGCGCCGCCCCGAACGTTTCGACGAAGTTGCGCAGCTGCTGGAACAGCTTGGCATCCGCTTCTGGCGGCGCTCGTTGTGGAGCGGCGATGCCATCGCCGGCGGCGTTTTTCTGGTCGACACCATCGGCGAACTTGCGTCGCTCTACGCGCTGGCCGACGTGGCGTTCGTGGGTGGAAGCCTGGTCCCCCGGGGCGGGCACAATATCATCGAACCGGCGCAGTACGGCGTACCGATTATGGTGGGCAACCACACCGAGAATTTCCGCGACATCGTAAATTTGTTTCAGAGTCAGGATGCTGTGCGGGTAGTCGGCCCGGCAGAATTTCCCGCAGTCCTCATGGATTTGCTCTCTAATAAAGGAGAGCGAATCGCCCTGGGACGCCGCGGGGCCGAAACACTGCGATCGCAAATGGGGGCAACGGACAGAACCGTAGCAGCCTTAGAAAAACTACTGGAATCCGCCTCAGACCGCGTAGGGGCGGGTCCCTGACCGGCCCTGGCCATGGCGGAGGTTTGTGTTTTGCCTAACAAGGCTCTGTGGCTCGCAAACCTAGCCGCAGCCGGCCGCGGCCTGGACCGGGCAGAACTCTGTCCCTACACAGCCTGTGGTAGTGAACAAGAATGAATCCGCTCAGCTCACTCTTCGGTCTTGGGGTTCGCGCGCGCAATGCGCTCTATGACCGTGGCCTCGCGCGTGCCCAGAGGCTCAGCGGCCCGGTGGTGAGCATCGGAAACCTCTCCGTCGGTGGATCCGGCAAGACGCCTTTTGTCTTGCTCCTGGGCGAACTGCTGAAAGCGCGCGGGTTGAAATTCGATATCCTCTCGCGTGGTTATGGACGCACGACCCGCGGCGTGGCCGTGGTGGACCCCGCCGGTTCGCCTCATGATTTCGGCGATGAACCTCTGCTGATGGCCCGGCGTCTGAACGTTCCGGTCATTGTCGGAGAATCCCGCCACGCTGCCGGCGTCTTCGCCGAGCAGAAATTTGGACCGCAGCTCCACCTGCTCGACGACGGCTTCCAGCATCGCTCCCTGGCCCGCGATTTCGATATCGTGCTGGTCACTCCCGAAGATGCTCGCGATCGCCTCCTTCCGGGAGGAAGACTGCGCGAGCCGCTGTCGTCGCTTCGCCGCGCCGACGCGGTTGTGCTGACCAGCGGCGCGTCCCCGGAGGCGTTTCCAGCTGGATCAGAAACTGGTCTGGAGAGCGCGTCGCGGAATTGTTCCCGCCAACGTTTCGGCCAGGCCAGTCGTGTTCTGCGGCATCGCGCGGCCGAAGAATTTCGTGGCGCAGCTGCGTACCGCCGGCATCGAGCCGGTGGCCGAAGCCTTTTATCGCGACCACCACGCCTACACCGAGCAGGACATCCGCGACTTGCTGAACCTGCGACAGCGCAGCGAAGCGGACGGATTTGTTACCACAGAAAAAGACGCAGTCAATCTGGGCGGATATCTGGCCGCGCTGGCGCCGCTGGCCGTGGTCCCGGTCAAAATGGAATTGACCGACGCAGCTAACGCTGTGGATACCATGCTGGCCAGGATTGCGGAGAGAAGACGCCAGCCATGAGAAAATCGAAAGGTCTTGTAGCGCCGGCGTCCCTTCGAAGCTCAGGGCAGGCCCGCCGGCTGTTCCGAGGGCGTCTCGCCCTCGGCGGTACGGGCTGATCACATAGATGAGCAAGCATCTCAAAGAAACCGAGCGGCTGAGAAAGATCGTCGAAGACTTTCCCAAAGTCACCGTCACTGTTCTCGGCGACCTGGTGGCCGACGAATTTATTTTCGGAGAAATTTCCCGGGTCTCGCGCGAAGCCCCGGTCCTGATCCTTAAACATCGCGAACGCAGCGTGGTGCCCGGAGGCGGCGCCAATGCCGTCTGCAATCTCGCGGACCTGGGCGTCAATGTGCTGCCCGTCGGCGTGGTCGGCGACGACGAGCCGGGCCGCCTGCTGCTCAAGGCTTTTCGCCACAAGCACGTCGCCGTGAGCGGCGTTTTGAAAGACAAGAGTTACACGACGGTCACCAAGACCCGCATTCTGGCAGGTTCGACGCACTCGGCGCGGCAACAGGTCGTGCGCGTGGATCGCGAGCCTGAGGCCGAACCCAATCGTCATTTGAAACGCGAACTGGTCCTGGCCGCGCGGGAGTACGCTCGCGCCTCGGACGTCCTGCTGATTTCAGACTACGGTTACGGCGCGGCCACCCCGGCGATCCTGAATGCGGTCCGCTACAAAGGCGGACTGCGTGGAGTGCCGGTCGTGCTCGATTCGCGCTACCGCATGCTGCAGTTTTCCGGCGTGACCGCGGCCACGCCCAATGAGCCCGAAGTCGAGGCCGCGCTGGGAGTGAAGATCGGCCACGATTGGCGCACGCTGTGCGCGGCGGCCGAACAGGTGATGGACGAAATGAAGCTGAAGTCGCTGGTCATCACTCGCGGACGTGACGGCATGGTAGCGTTTACTCACCGTCACAAGCCTGCTGACATCCCGATTTTCGGGTCCGATCAGGTGGCGGATGTGACCGGCGCAGGCGACACCGTGATTGCCACGTTCACCGCCGCCCTGGCTGCTGGAGCCAGCGCCGAAGATGCAGCTCACCTGGCGAATTACGCCGGCGGCATCGTAGTCATGAAGCGAGGGACAGCAACCGTATCGCAACAGGAACTGTTGCAGGCGCTGGACCAGGCGCCACCAGCGATACGGTCGCACTGATTTCCCCATAAAGAGATTTCAGTCGGCAAGTACCCAAGCCGCGAAGCGGCGCAAGAATAAAGCCCAGGGCGTAGCCCTGGGTTCAGTGAGGAAAAAGAACCAAGCCCCAGAGGGGCGAAAGAACGTTCGAACGAGACTTCCCGCAACTTGCGGGGACGGTGTCCCAGCAATCGCAAAAAAAATTCTCACACGCGATGAATTGCAAAAGCAGGTGGCGAAATGGCGCCGCGCCGGCGACGCCATCACTTTGGCCAACGGCGGCTTCGACCTGCTGCACGTCGGACACGTGCGCTACCTGCGCGCCGCCAAACAACTGGGCGGAAGATTGGTCGTGGCCGTCAACTCGGATGCTTCCGTGCGCGCGCTGAAAGGTGAAGGCCGTCCGCTGGTGACCGGCCGAAGAACGCGCTGAAATTCTGGCTGCTTTGGCCGACGTAGACGCCGTGGTGATTTTTCCGGAGCCGGACGTGCGCGCGATCATTCGCGAAATCCGCCCCGACGTGCATGCGAAAGGCACGGATTACACCGCCGAGACTGTTCCCGAGCGCGACGAGGTGATCGCCTGCGGCGGACGAGTAGAAATTGTGGGCGATCCCAAAGACCATTCCACCACCGAGATGATCCGCTCGCGTCTGGGGCGGACGCGTTCGTGAGCGCGCCAGCGCCAAGTATCCCACGAGAACGAGGGTGAGACGGGGGTTTTCGGATCAAAGGGGAGCGCATCAAAGACCGAGCGCCTGCTGATCGTGCGCCTCGGCGCCATGGGCGATGTCATTCATGGTCTCCCCGCCGTGACCGCGCTGCGAGCGGCGTTTCCCGATGCGATGTTGGGATGGCTGATCGAAGAGCGCTGGGCGGAATTGCTCTGTACTCTGCCCACGCCTCGCTCCGGCCCGCGCTCGGCGCAGCGTCCGCTGGTAGACCGCATCCACACCGTGAACACCCGGCAGTGGCGCACCGCTCCTTTTTCCGTCGCAACCTGGGAGCGCGTCGCCGCCAGCCTGAGCGATTTGCGGGCGGCGCGATATGACATTGCTCTCGACCTTCAGGGTGCGGTGCGCTCGTCGTTGCTGGCGCGATGGTCGGGAGCGCCTGTCATCTACGGTGCGGCTCAGCCTCGCGAAAATCTGGCCAGCATGTTTTACACGCGCCAGGTCATCACCCGTGGCGAACACGTTGTGGAACAGAATTTGTCGCTCGCCGAGGCCGTTGCTCACCAGACGTTGAAAATCGCCGACGGTCAGAGCTTCCACGCGACGACGCTGCCGAACAGGAGTGCGACCGCCGGCTGAAAGCACAAGGCACGCAGGAGTTCGCGCTGCTCAATCCGGGCGCCGGTTGGGGAGCAAAGCAATGGCCGGCCGAACGCTATGGGGAAGTGGCCAGGCGGCTGGCGGAAAACGGCCTGAAATCGCTGATCAACTTCGGTCCCGGAGAAGAAGACCTCGCCCGCGCCGTGGAAGCCGCGAGCGGCGGCACGGCTGAAACATTTACTGGCTCGCTTACACAGCTGATCGCGCTCACTCGTCGCGCACGGTTGTTCATCGGCGGCGATACCGGCCCCATGCATCTGGCGGCGGCCCTGGGATGTGCCGGTGGTCGGAATCTTCGGGCCGACTGATCCGGCGCGCAACGGTCCGTTTGGCACGCAGAAGTATCGTGCTGCGCAGTCCCGCCGAGCAACACCAGCTACAGCCATGTATCCCGGCCGGATCGACGGCTTGCTTGAAATCAGCGCGGAACAGGTAGTTGCCGCCGCCCGGCAACTGCTGGGAGAGCGTCATGGCTAGCTGGTCTGCCATTGCGCGCCGCATCCGAGTGCCGCTGGGCTTCGTCTTTGCCCTACTTTATTTTTGGCTGGCCAGGCCCACCGTGAAATCCATTCTGATCGGCGCGGCGCTGGTGATTCCGGGTCTTTTGATTCGGGCGCTGGCTTCCGGACAGTTGCAGAAGAATGAGCAACTCGCCACCGGAGGCCTGTATGCCCACACCCGCAATCCGCTCTATCTCGGTTCGCTGATTCTGGCGATCGGGTTCGCGCTGGCCTCGCGCAGCTGGTGGATCGTCGCGGGAATTGTTCTTCTCTTCTTTGCGATCTATCTTCCGGTGATTCGTGCCGAGGAAGTATTTCTGCGCGAGCGCTTCCCGCAGTTTGAAGATTACGCTCGCCAGGTGCCGCGCTTTTTTCCGCGCGTATGTCCTTCTGCGAAAAACAGCGGAGCGTTCTCCTGGGACTTGTACTGGAAGCATCGCGAATACAACGCAGCGCTGGGCGCGGCAGGGATGCTGGCGGCCCTGGTGGCCAAGATGCTGTTCTGGCACTAGCGTGAGATCGGAAATGTCCCCGCGCCCACACGGACCAGCTAGTTCTTCGCCAGCAACGCTTTTGCCCGGCCCAGTTCAGGCCGATCGGAATTCGACCCGTCGCACACTTTCACCAATTGCGCGTAGTAGGCCGAGGCCTTTTCATTCTTCCCTGCCATTTCAGCCGCGCTGGCTGCGCCGTAGAGCCCGTTAAAGCGATTGGGATTGAACTTCAGATCAGTCTCATACTCCGCCAGCGCCTGCTCGGGATGCTTGGTCTCGAGCAGCAGGTCGGCCAGCATCTCGCGCGCTGGAATGTCCTCAGGTTCGTCGCCGGTAGATTCTTCCTCTTCGGCAATGGCGCGCAAAGTCTTGACCGCTTCTTCGTCTTTGCCTTCGGCATGCGCCACCCATGCTCCGGCTTCCTTTTGCGCATCTGCCACAACCTGGGCCCAGGACTTCTTCTTGTTCTTCAGCATTTCCTGACGAAGCGACTCCAGTTCGGCGATGTCTTTTCGCGCCTCAGCCAGGTTTCCCGATCGGGCTGCTCCTATGGCCCGCGCCCAATAGGTGATCGCCTTGTCGCCGGAATCCGCGCCGGGTGCGGGAGTCAGGGCAGCGGCTTCCGTCCAGTGATGAAGTTCCAGCGCATACAGCGCGGGGAATTTCGACAACGCATAGGCGTGCGGATCGTAGCCTTCGCCGTACATGTCTTTCATCGGAGGCAGGGCTTTCACCTCTTCGATAACGCGCTGGGCATCGGCCTCGCGGCCGCTTTGCAGGTAGGCATAGACCAGGAAATCCATGGCATGAAATTGATGACCTTCGCCGCCCATGTGCATGGCCGCGGTCTTGCGCGTGGCGGCGATGGACGCCAGGTTGGAATCGATATCGTCCTGCCACAACCCAAGCCGCGCAAAAATATGTGACGGCATATGCAGCGCATGCGGAGCGGCAGGAGCGATCTTGGCGTAGCTGCGCGCCGCGGGCAGTCCCAGTTCGGCCAGTTGCGGCTTGTCATAACTGTGGATCAGGTAGTGCGCCACTCCGGGATGGTTCGGCTCTTCCTTGAAAAGTGTTTCCAGAACGGCCGCCGCTTTCTTGCGGTTGGCGAATGTGGTGTCGCCGTCCGGCTCCGACGCCAGCAGCGAAAGCGCGTAAAATGCCGCCGCCTCGCGATCGCCGGGATAGCGCTGATAGACACCTTCCATGGCCTCGCGAGTATGCCTTGGCGCGCTCGTCGTGATCGCCTTTCTTCCGGTAAAACGCGCCGAGGGCCGCGATGTAGTCGCGCTCGCGATCGGTCGCCGGGGTGCAGCGACTGCGCCTTCTTCAGTTCCGCCATGCCGCGCTTGATGGTGGCGGCATTCGGACGGTCCCAGAGCTGATGCCACAAACTCATGGCCACGCCCCAATGAGCCATGGCGCAGGCAGGATCATCCTTCGAGATCTGCACGAATTCCTTTTCTGCTTCCTCGTACCAGAACGAATGCAGCAGCGCGACGCCGCGCTCAAATGCTTTCTGCGAAGAAGCCGTGCAGGAAACCGGGAAGTGCACTGTCCCCAGTTGTTCCGCCGTCAGATCTTCGTGGTGATGACCTTCATCGGCCAGCGCAAGAACTCCGAACAGGGACACCACGGCGAACAGCAGCAGGGCAGCGCGTTTCATAGAAGACTCCATCGGAAGCGAGTCTAGACCGGTGATGATGGAGGGGTCAATCAGAGGAGGGATAGCAGATAGAGTTCTGGAGCTCATGTTGCCATCGCCGGCGGCGATGGCCCACGAGTTCTTTTCGCAAAGAAAAACAGCCGGCGCCCGGATCAACCGCTGCGCCAGCGAGTGGATGAACTACTTCTTGGGGGCGGGAAGCTCGTAATCGCCTTCAACGTCGGTGACCATAGTCCCGCTGGCATCGGCTTTGCCCTTATAGGTGCCCTTGCCTTTGATGCCCTTGAACTTGCCGGTACCGCCGGTGTAGCTCCATGTACCTTCGGTGGTCCCGGGCTTCCCGTCCATCGTGGTGTCATTCCCCTGGAAGCGAACGTAGATCTTGTCACCATTGGACAGGTTGGAAACGTGGTATCCAGAACTGCGCGCCTTGGCGCCGCTGGCATCGGCGTAGGCCACGTCGGTGCCGTCTTTACTTTGCACGTCGCCGTATACCATCGGAGTAGTCCAGGTGCAGGCGAATTTGCTGATGGATACGGAGTGGCCGGTGCGGTCGCTGACGTCAATGGAGTACGCCGCGTCGGGCTTACCGCAGGAGATCGTGCCCGTAATCTTGGTCTGACCGCTGGCCGCGGCTGCCAGAGTCAGGAACAGCCCAGGAATCAGAAACAGCTTGCTTCGCATGTAGCCTCCTTGTCGCGCAGGGATTCTGCACGTGGGGAGTAGCAAAGTCAAGCTTGGGACTTTTGCTTTTCGTAGCGCCGGCATCCTGCCGGCTGTCGGGAGGGCATCCTGCCCTCCCAGCGGGGGGCCGAGACGCCCCGGCGACATTTCCGGGACAGCGGCTCGACCCCATGTGATCAGGGCCACACACGCGCCATCGCTACGCGGCAGTCGAGGGGTCAATCCTCTCGCCGATCTCCGTGACCTTCGTGGCAGGAAAGCCACTCAGTTCGGCGTGCTTGTAGATGAGCGACTCATCCGCCGCCAGATACATGCAGTACAACTTGTTGGCAGTCACAAACGATTCCAGCCACTGAATATCCGGTCCAAGCTGGCGCAGCACCTGGTTAGACTTGGCCGCACTCTGTTGCAATTGTTTATGTTCCATAGTTCCGATGTTCGGGATCTCTCGTTCAATAATGTATTTCTTCATAGTGCCCTCCGTTAAGCAGTCGTCAGTCCTCGGTCGTCAGTCGTCAAAATCTTTCTCATCGCGACTACCGGGTCGAGCCCCGGGGGCATGGCTGACGACCGAAGACCGACGACTGACGACTTTCTTCCGATAGTTCGAAACTAGTCGCAAAAGCGGCTTGCCACAAGATGGCGGATTTGCCATTATAGATAGGTTATTAGGCCATTCGGGAGAATGACACCATGACAGAAGTCACCATCCTGTTTCTCGACGCAACTTTTTCCTCCACCGCCACCGGACCGATGGAGGTCTTCAGTCATGCCGGAACGCTGTGGAACGTTCTCACTGGAAACGCGGCCAGTCCAGCGCTTTCGTGTGACCACCGCATCGGCGGACGGACGCGCCGTCCGCTGCGATGGTGATATCAAGATCCAGCCCGACGTAGCGCTCGCCGCCATCCGCAAGACCGACCTTATATTTATTCCGACCACTGGAATCAGCATTGACGACGTGGTCGAGCGCAATGCGCAGGTTGTGCCCTTCCTGCGGCGCTGGCACAAGCGCGGCGCGGCCATCGCCAGTGTTTGTTCAGGGGTTGGCCTGGTCGCAGCCACCGGCTTGCTCGACGGCAAACGCGCCACCACACACTGGGCCCTGGCCGAGCGCTTCCGCGAGAAGTATCCCAGGGTGAAGTGGATGCCGGAACTGATGGTGACCGAAGATCACGGCTTCTACTGCGGCGGAGGAGTCCACGCAGCGCTCGACCTGAGCCTGTATCTGGTGGAGCAATTCTGCGGACACGAAGTTGCCATGCAAAGCGCCAAGGCGATGCTGATCGAAATGCCGCGCGCCTGGCAGGCCGGTTTCGCCATCGTCCCGCTAAAGACCGAGCATTCCGATGACAGCATCTCCAGCGCGCAGGAGTGGCTGCACCAGAATTTTCAACGGACATTCCCGCTCGAGGCTCCCGCCCGTCGCGTTGGCATGAGCCTGCGCAATTTCGTCCGCCGCTTCAAGCAAGCTACCGGAGACAGCCCGTTGATCTATTTGCAGAAGCTGCGCGTCGCCGCCGCCAAGCGCCTGCTGGAGAGCGACCATCGCACCATGCAGGAGATCAGCGACGCTGTCGGCTACCAGGATGTCGCCTATTTCCGCAGCTCTTTCAGCGCCACACGGGCGCCTCCCCCAGCGCCTATCGGCGCAGGTTTGGGGTGTAGCGTGCGTGGTGTTTGACGGGTCTACACCATATTGAGGATTGTTGGTGTAATCGCGATGTTTCAACAGTAATGGGGGCTGCTCGGAGGCAATCCAGTGTTAAGCCGGCAATCATGGAGAGATTGACGGAATGCGCCGGTTTCAGCTCCAGGGCAGATCAGTGACCGGGACCGCGCAGCGCGACCAGTAGCACGCCGGCTATCGCAGCGACGAAGAGAACGATCAGGCCGTTGCGTAAGTTCAGATAGATTCTTTGTGTCGTGTCGCGAGTGATGAATGCCACTATCAGAAGGGCGGCTCCCAATGCGAATATTACGGATGGAACGGCGAGGTGATTGGTGTGGTCCTGGAGTTCCATCAAGAGGCGCATGCCGCCACCGACGAGGGCAAAAGCGGCGAGAACCACGGCGGCAAAGAAGCCGGCGCTTGGCAGTCTACCTGGCCTAGATTGTGCAGGCACAAGAGATTCTATCCCAGACGAGGTCTTATCGCGGCGCCATGGCCGTGCGGCACCAAAGCTGCTCTCGAAAATTGGTTAGTTAGGAAATCGCCGGCCAACTCAACTACGGTGGCATAAGTGCACGGCGAATGCGCGGAAATAGCTTTTTTGAGGCACGGCCAACTCCCCCGCCTTCGTTGACTTGGGCATGGTTCCGCCATAGCATCCTTGCGCATGATCGGCCGCCTCATCTCGCACTACCGCATCCTCGAGAAGCTGGGTAGCGGCGGGATGGGTCTGGTCTACAAAGCCGAGGACACGCGGCTGCATCGTTTCGTCGCGCTCAAGTTTTTGCCTGAGGAGGTTGCCCGTGACCCGCAGGCTCTGGCCCGCTTTCAACGCGAAGCTCAGGCTGCCTCCGCTCTGAACCATCCCAACATCTGCACGATTTATGACGTCGGCGAGCAGGACGGTCAGGCCTTCATCGCCATGGAGTTTCTGGACGGGTTGACCCTGAAGCATCGCATTGCAGGGCGTCCGCTAGAAATGGAAGTTCTTCTCCCCATAGCCATTGACATCGCCGACGGGCTCGACGCCGCCCACTTTGCCGGCATCGTCCACCGCGATATCAAGCCCGCGAACATTTTTGTTTCGAAGCGCGGGCACGCCAAGATTCTCGACTTCGGGCTGGCCAAAGTCACTTCCCCGGCCAGTTCTTCCAGCCAGAACCTGTCGGCTGACACGCTGACCGTGGACGAGCAGCACTTAACCAGTCCGGGCGCAACGCTGGGCACGGTCGCCTACATGTCGCCGGAGCAGGTTCGAGCCAAAGAGTTGGACGCCCGCACCGACTTGTTCTCCTTCGGTGCGGTGCTCTACGAAATGGCAACCGGTATGCTGCCCTTCCGTGGCGAAAGCTCAGGAGTGATTTTCAAGGCCATCCTGGACGGGACTCCAACGTCGGCGGTGCGGCTGAATCCCGATGTGCCCGCCAAGCTGGAAGACATCATCCACAAGGCGCTCGAGAAGGACCGCAATCTGCGCTACCAGCACGCGGCCGATATGCGAACGGATCTGCAACGGCTGAAGCGGGATTCGGAGAACGGTCACCTTTCTGCGGCAAGCTCGGGAGCTGGGCCCGTGACTGTTCTTCCGGCAGCACGTGCCCGGAAGTTCTGGAAGATTGCAGTTCCCGCGCTGCTGGTCGTCTTGCTCGGCGCCGCCGGAATCTACCATCGTTCGCGTCAAGACAATCGCCTGACCGACAAAGACAGCATTGTTCTCGCCGACTTCGACAACAAAACCGGCGACAGCGTATTCGACGAGACGTTAAAACAAGGACTGGCGGTCCAGCTTGAGCAATCGCCTTTTTTCGACCTCGTATCCGAGCCCAAGATAAATGAAACTTTGAAACTGATGGGACGTCCCCCGGGAGGGCGGCTTACGCCTGACGTTGCTCGCGAGGCCTGCCAGCGTCTAGGCGGCAAGGCCATGCTGGCAGGTTCGATTGCTGCGCTGGGCAGCCAGTACGTTATTGGCCTGAAGGCAGTGAACTGCAACTCGGGAGACGTGCTGGCGGAAGTGCAAGAGCAGGCGACGAATAAGGAGGCCGTGCTGAAGGCGCTCGACAGCGCGGCGGCCAGCTTGCGAGGCAAGCTGGGCGAATCTCTCAGCTCGGTGCAGAAATACGCGACCCCGCTGGAACAGGCAACAACATCTTCACTTGAGGCGTTGCAAGCCTACAGCCTGGGAGCACAGGCCCTCAACGAAAGAGATGATAATCCTGCTGCCATTACCCTACTGCAGCAGGCCATCCGCCTAGACCCCAATTTCTCGATGGCCTATGCCCTGCTCGGCACGTGCCAACGCAATCTCGGTGAAACCAGCCTGGCGGCGCAGAACATGCGCAAGGCGTACGAGTTGCGCGAGCGGGCAAGCGAACGGGAGAAGTTCGAGATCGAGTCTGACTACTATAACTCTGTTACAGGCGATCTGGAAAAGGCGCGTCAGAGCTATGAACTCTGGACCCAAACCTATCCGCGAGATGACGCGGCACTGGCAAATCTGGTTTTCCTGCACTACTCCCTCGGCCAGTACGAGAAGGCGCTGGAGGCGGCTCGTGAGGCCGTACACCTCGATCCCGCGAGCGGTAATAATTATGAAAACCTTGCGGGCGCCTTTATGTTTGCGAATCAGCCCGACGGAGCGCTGGGTACGATAGCGGTTGCGTCGACTAAAAAGCTCGATACTCCATATCTGCACCTAATGGTGTACCTGCTTGCTTTCTTAGAGAACAATGCGATCAGCATGGCCGAAGAGGTAACCTGGGCCACAGGCAAACCGGGAATCGAAGACGTGTTCCTGTCCGCCGAAGCCGACACGGCAGCCTATTCCGGTCAACTGGCGAAGGCTCGGGAGTTTTCTTTCCGCGCCGTAGCCTCGGCTAAAAATGCACAGGAGAACGAACCGGCGGCGAGCTACGAATCTTCAGCCGCCCTCCGGGAAGCGCTATTCGGCAACCCGGCGGAGGCCCGTAAGCGGGCGGCTGCCACGCTTGAGCTTTCCGCCGGTCGGGATGTGCAGTACAAAGCAGCGTTAGCGCTGGCATTGACGGGACAGGCAGCGCGCGCCCAGGCGTTAGCGGATGATTTGAACAAGCGTTATCCAGAAGACACCATCGTCCAGTTCGCCGAGCTGCCAACTCTGCACGCGCAACTTGCCCTGGGCCGCAACGACGCTTCGAAAGCCATTGACGCACTTCAGGCGGCCGCGCCTTACGAGCTGGGAACCGGCGCTGGCCTTCATCCCATTTATGTGCGCGGCCAGGCGTATCTGGCGGCGCATGAAGGCAGCAAGGCCGCAGGCGAGTTCCAGAAAATCATTGACCATCGCGTCCTGGTGCTGAATCCCATCGGAGCCCTCGCCCATCTCGGTCTCGCCCGCGCCTATGTGCTGCAAGGCGACACTTCTAAAGCCAAGGTGGCCTATCAGGATTTTCTTGCGCTGTGGAAAGACGCCGATCCCGGCGTTCCGGCCCTGAAGGAAGCCAAGACGGAATACACGAAGTTGCAGTAGGTGGCAGAATCCCGCCTGACTGTTTGGTAGGCGATAACGCTCACGACACGTCCAATGAGTGGAATCGCGATACATCGCCAAACAATCCTTTGACAACTAAGTTACAACTGCGCTGATCCGAATCCCCATTCTCTGAATCAAATGTTCCATAACGACTTGAAAGCAGCTTTTGCACATTGCTATTGCTTTCTTGCCGGTGCGCTGTGATCACAAGATCCAGGAGATTGTCATGGCAAAGGTGATTGAGTTTTACGTACCGAAGAGCTTTCGGAAACCGTTGAAGTGGGCTCCTCAGCTGCAATGCGGAAAGGTCATCGAGTTTTACTCGCAGACAAGGAAATCAGCCTAGCTCAACCACTCGTTGTCCCGAAGCTTTAAGGGAGCACGTTGCACTCACTAAGATCGCATCAGGCAAGAAAAGGAAGGAATACCACGTGAAACATCGAGCTCAAACATTGGTGCCTTCCGAGGCAGAAGTAATCGAACGCGCCCAGCAGGGAGATGCGGATGCCTTTGCGCTGCTGTACGGGCGGCACAAGCGGCATGTTTATTCGCTGTGTCTTCGTATGACGGCCAACTCGGCGAAAGCCGAGGATCTGACTCAGGAGGCGTTTCTGCAGTTGTTTCGCAAGATTGGAACTTTTCGCGGCGAGTCAGCTTTTTCCACTTGGCTGCACCGGATGGCGGTGAACGTTGTCCTGATGCAGTTGCGCAAGAAGAGTCTCCCGGTTGTTCCGCTGGAAGAGACGCTGGAAAACGAGGAAGAGGCTCCCAGAAAAGAACTGGGTGCGCAAGACCCGGTGTTGTCAGGCTCGATCGACCGGCTGCGACTGCAGAACGCAGTGGATGCGCTGCCGCCAGGATACAAACGGATTTTTGTATTGCACGATGTAGAGGGATACGAACACAACGAGATTGCTGCCATGGTGGGATGCTCCGTCGGCAACAGCAAGTCTCAGCTACACAAAGCGCGCATGAAATTGCGCGAATCGCTCAAAACGAGCAGAGCCGAAAGGGTCGTAAAGCAATATTGGGGAGAGATGAAGTATGAACTGAGTGGAGTCTGAGAGACCTTTTGCAGGATGTGGATTGACCCGTGGCCGGAAATGCCAAGCAGAAAGCGCTCTCGATAGCGGCATGTGCGTGGCCAGGTAAAAGTTTGCAATCAGGCGTTTACACTCACCATTGCTCGCATCCTGCGTCCGAGTTACCGTGTTGCGGCGGACTCCCGCGCGCGACTAATCCTTTCCGCTGTTCGCCTTCGGCGCGGCTTGCTCTTTGTTGTACGCCTTCCAAGCCTGGTCAATCACGTAGGCATGAATTGCATCCGCATCGTCTTTTGTCATCTTCAGATTGGGGAAAGCGAACTTTGGAGGATCGGCGAAGCCGGGCATGCCCTTGTCCCAGTGCGTGCCGGCCAGAACGATGCCGTACCAGTCGCGATGTACGTCCGGCGGTGCGTAGCGCAGATCGGGAATCGCGCCGTTGAGCACCCAGGCGCCGCTGCCGTCGGTGTCCGGCGAGTGGCAACCATCACAAACGAATTTTCCGTAGAGCAGCGAACCCTTGTGAATGGTTTCCGCGCTGGCAGTTTGCTGCGGAGGTTTTGGGACTGGCGGCACGACATCCGGCGGCACCGGGAAAGGCACAGTGGCGCCAAGTTTGAAAGCCAGCAGGCGCACCGGTCCGCGTTTTGATTGGGGAGTCGCCATGGTCCAGGCCGGCGCGAACAGTCGCGATCCCGATCCCCATCCCACCGGACACAAGACGTACTGCTCACCTTTGATTCTGAAGGTCACCGGAATCGACTCGATGGCCGAGCCGGTTTGAATGGACCAAACTTTTTTCCCGCTGTCGGCGGCGTAGGCGGCAAATTCTCCCGAGCCCTGTCCCTGGAAAACCAGATTGCCGGCGGTCGAGAGGACGCCGCCATTGGTTGCGATAGGTTCCTGCACGGACCAGCGCGCAGATTCGGTGACCGGGTCCCACGCGATCAGCCGCCCTTCAGTGCCGTGCATCCATTCTCCCGACTCCACCGCGTTGTTGGACGCGGACTTCCGGTCGGTCGCCGGGACATACACCAGTCCCGTGAGCGCGCTGTAACTCATGGGCCACCAGTTGTGGACGGTCCATTGTTTTCCGCCGCCCGCGGAGGGTGGCACCTCGTCCGCGCGCCCGGTCTTGAGGTCAATCGAATTGGCCCAGGCCAGTTTGACCAGCGGCTTTGCCGAGAGGAGTTTTCCGGTCTTGGCGTCCAGCACGTAGAAGAAGCCGTTCTTGGGTGCGGTCATGGCGACGTGCCGCTTCTCGCCATTGATAACCAGATCGGCGATCAGGATGTGATTGTTTTCGGTTTGCAGTCCCGGAGCGCTGGTCTGAAAGTGCCAGACGTATTCTCCAGTCTCCGCATTGACCGCGATAATGCATCCGGCAAAAAGTTTGTCGCCGGCAACTTTGATCGATGACAACTCGCCGTAGTCCACGCCCGCGCCGGCCGTGCCGAAGATCACCAGGCCGGTGACGGGGTCGTAGGTAATCGCGGTCCAGGCATCACCGCCGCCGACCTTCCACGAGTCCTTTCCTGACCAGGTCTTCGCGGCCATTTCGAGCGCCTTGTTTTCAAATCCCTTGGCGGGATCTCCGGGAACCGTCCAGAAGCGCCACGCCTCTTTGCCGGTGTCCGCGTCGTAAGCGACGAGCGATCCCCGCACGCCGTCGTCGGAGCCGTTGTAACCCATCAATATTTTTCCTTTGGCAACGTGAGGCGCGCCGGTGATTCCGGTCTGAGTGGCGTCGCACACCGCGGCTTCCCAAATCTGTTTTCCCGAGGCCGCATCGATCGCGATCAGGCGGCAATCTCCCGTGCCCACGTACACCTTTCCATTCCACACCGCCACGCCGCCATTGGTTCGCGCGGAGTAGGAGCCATTGATGGCCAGGTCCAACCGAATTTTGGGATCGAACTTCCACAGCAACTTTCCCGAAGCCGCATCCACGGCATACACCACCGACAGCGGAGCGCTCACATAGGCGACGCCATCCACGACAATCGGTTCCGAGACGATGCCCATTCCGCTGTCGATGTCGAGAGACCAGGCCAGGCCAAGGCCGCTGACATTCTTGTCGGTGATCTCTTTGAGCGGACTGAAATGCTGCTCATCAAAGGTGCGTCCGTTGAGCAGCCAGTTGTCTCCCTCGGCGGCCTCCGACATGGCTCTGGCCTCATTCACATCGCCGACTTTGGTTTGGTTGTCCGCGGAAGAGCGAACCGCAATGTTCAGTGCGAGTGCAAGACACAGAACTGTCAGAGCAAGAACTTGCCATGTCCTCATAGCGGGCACCTTTTCTCTGCATTAGTTCAGGACGTACGCGGGCATCATTCTATGCCTTTACCACGAGCCACGTGGGGACAGCTGCCCTCATCTGTCCGGTCGAGCGAAGCTCGACTCCGGTTTTGCAGCAGAAGCGTTCCAGTACCAAAGCGAGCTGTCATCCTGAGCGAAGTAGCTGCTTCGCACCGCGAAGCAGCCACGCAGTCGAAGGACCCCTATAGCTGAATCGGTAGTCTGGCAGTGTGATCCCACGGACCGCACCGAAACCTGCTAGACGGAATCGTGATTGCAATTGATAGGGGTCCTTCGACTCCGCATCTCCGTTCGCGAGCGAACGAAGATGCTGCGCTCAGGATGACAACGAAGTTTTCAGTCGGGCTTCCTCTGCGTGGCTTGTGATGAGACAAAGTGTTTACTGCAGCCGGAAGCGTTCGTTCATCAACCGCTGCAATCGAGGCTTGTAGAGGAGATCGAAGGCGAGCTCTTTGTCGGGAAACATGGCCAGGGCCGCGCGTTTGGCGCCGGCTGCCAGTTCTGAGGCTTCTTCCACGGTGAGGTCGCGGTCCTGGCTGATCACCGACATGACCATGCTCATCATGATCTGCAATCGCCGGATGTTCCTGGTTTCCTGCTCCTTCTCGGTCAGATGCGCAGAGAACTCAGCCCGCTCCCAGGTACTCATTCGGCCCCCAGACTGTTAACAAAACACGCAGCGCCCGCGCTGTGCTTCTTCTCTCGATGCGCTGCCGCAATGGGACGTTGCGCTCATCCTGTTCCCCTATTCTGTCGGCATTCGGAGACGAACGCAACCTCTCTGAGGTGTAGGACTTCGGTTACCCGTGCAACCCGAGGTACAATCAGGGGGCTCCAAGCAGGCTTGGTACCCGCTCCCGTCTGCTCTCGAACGGAGGATCTATGAACGAACGTCCCGCCGCGCGCCCCAATCCCAACGAAAAGCTGGTGCGAATTTTCGACACGGAACAGGAATCCGAAGCCCTGGTCGTGCACGGCCTGCTGGAGTCCACCGGAATCGATTCCGATGTTACGTCGCTGGACGCCCAGCAAGACATTCTTCCCGGAGTCGGTGGCACCATTATCCTGGTGCGCGAAGAGGATGCCGACCGGGCGCGAAGCGTCATCGAAGAATATCGCCGGGCCCCCGGCAGCGATGAAACCGCGGAAATCGATATCAGTGGACTTCCGCCGGAGAAAGACTAGGAATGACGGTTGTGCCGTCGAGATAAAACGTGACCGCTCCTTCGAGATCGGTGCGGTAAGTCAGCACGTGGGCTTCACCCAGCCGGGCAAGAACTTCTCTCCGCGGATGTCCGTAAGTATTGCGCGCTCCCACAGAAATCACAGCGAAGCGGGGATGCACCCGTTCGAGCAGCAGCGGAATCGTGGATGTTGCGCTGCCATGATGCGCCACCTTGAGCAAATCCGCCTCCGGCTGTTCGTCCGCGATCTGCCGTTCTGACCGGTTCTCCGCGTCTCCCTCGAGCAGAGCAGATGTTTTCCCGTAGGCCAGCTTCATCACCAGAGACTCATCATTGCGCCGCGCGGCAAGATCCGCAGCGCCCGGAGCCAGGACGCGGACCTCGGCCCCGCCAAAGTCGAACACATCGCCGGCCTGGTGGCGGACCACCCGCACACCCAATGCTTGCGCCTGCTGAACCAGAGTTTTCATTTCCGGATCCGACGGATCGGCCAGCCACAACTCCCGCGGCCGGAAGTTGGCCAGTATGGCCGCCGCTCCGCCCATGTGGTCGGCATGCGCATGGGTGATGGCCACCGCGTCGAGGCGGCTGATGGCGCGCGACCACAGATACGGCGACACCACGTCTTCGCCGATATCCAAATCCGAATGCACCCAGCGCGGCAGGCCTCCCGCATCCACCAGCAAAGTGCGGCCGCTGGGCGACACCAGCAGAATCGAGTCTCCCTGGCCTACATCAATCGCCGTCATCTCCAGCACGGCGGGCCGAATCTGCGGACGCGGCGGGACAGCGGAAATCCAGAACGCACTGGCGGCCAACGCGGCCAATCCACCTGCAGCCAGCCAGGGACGGCGGCGGACCAGAGCCATGGCCAGAACGATCGCGAGGGCGGTCATCAAAATCACGAGTGGTCCCGGGCGTGGGCACGCGCAGATCGGCGACTCGCAGTCCGCCCAGCCAACGCACCGTGCCGGCGATGCCTTCGAGTGCGAAGCCGGCGATCAGCACCGGAATCCTGGCCAGAGCCTGCGAAACATATCCCAGCGCCATGGCCGCGACTGCGGCAGGCATCAGCAATTCCATCAGTGGCACCACCAGCATGTTGGCCGGCAATCCCACGACGGTGGCGCGATGGAAGTAGTAAGCCATCGGAAGCGCCAGGCCGATCTGCATGACGACTGAAATCAGCAGCAATTCACCCGCGCCCATCAGTGTGCGCGAAGCCACAGCCAGCGCCGGCAATGGGATGCGGCGGCCAGCGAAGCGTTGCAGCCGGCCGGCGATCATGCGCAAATCCAGACGGAACTGCACGACTCTTGGCGGCAGAACGAAATCGTAGGACTGAGAATCGATGTGGCGCGAGCCTCGGATGAAAGGCTGCGTTGTGCGCTCCAGAATGGGTATGCCCACCGCCGCCACCAGCCACACGCACAAGAAGGTCAATTGAAAACTGGCTCCGAACAGGACTTGCGGATTCACGATCATCAGGCCGAGCGCCGCTGCGCCGATGGCGTTGAGCATCGACTTCTCGCGATAAAGCAGCCGCGCTCCCAGATAAAGAGCCAGCATCAGCGTGGCTCGCCACACGGGAGCGCCCAGCGCGGTCAGTAGGGCATAAGCCACCATGAGCGAGACCGTGATGGCGCCCGCCAGAAGATCGCTGACCCGCAGCCGCCGCAGAAACCAGAACGTAACCAGGGCGAGGATGCTGACATTCATCCCCGAAACCACCAGCACGTGGTAAGTGCCCGAGCGCTGGAAGTCCGCGCGGGTGGGACGATTGATGAATGCGTCTTCTCCAATGACCATGGCGTCCATCAGCGCGGCTTCACGGGGCGGCCACAGAGCGTGGACTTTCTCGATGATGCTGCGATGGATTCGCGAACGCCAGAGTTCAGCCCGGCTGCCGGAAAAACCGGGAAGAACCTCGACGCTTGCGGCTTTGGTCGAGGCCAGAGCGACGATTCCGTTTTCTGCCAGATAACCCCGGTAGTCAAACGCGCCGGGGTTGCGATAGTTACGCGGCAGAGAAAGTCTTGGCGGGAAATCGCAGGCGCTCTCCGTAAGTGAAACAAGCGGGCGGGTGCGGCGCTTGTCTCCTCCCGGTTCGCTCTTCATGAGTTGCTGATAAATATTGATCCGCAAGCCGGAGTTGACCGCAGAGTTCTCGTCGTCCTTGGTGATCTGTTCGGTCTCGACCTCGATCCTCTGCCGGACGCTGCCGGGGCTGTCCTCTTGCAGAGTCCCTTCTTTGGTGACGTGGGCGGTGACCACAACTTCTGTTCCATCGGCAAATCGCGCCCAAGCGGGATTGCCCGCAATTTCCGGCCCGCGCACCTGCACCATGAGCGCGCCGAGGAAAAACAGAGCACCCAGTCCGACGATGAACGCCGACCCGGCCTCGGCGTCGAAGCAAGTACGCGCCCGACAACGCAAAGACGATCCATGCCACCACCCACCAGAGTGGCGGACGCCAGGCGTGAACGCCGATGGCAATTCCAGCGGCAAAGGTCAGTGCAGCCCAAAGCAGCGGGTGCCGTCCTCCGGGTGCTGCAGAGCGGTCATGTCGCGAATTGGATTGGAGGGCCACCAAAAGCCACGTGGGAACAGCCGCCCTCGGCTGTTCGGTCGAGCGGGGCTCGACTTGGTTTGCCGAAAATAAAGCGGAGCTGCGCCCCGCTGGACAGCCGAGGGCGGCTGTCCCCACATAGCCTGTGCTAGCGGACCAGGTGGAAGACGCTTTCCAGGTGATAGGTCTGCGGAAATAAATCCACCAGATGCGCCTCCTCAACCCGGTATCCGGATTGAAGCAGCCGAGCCAGGTCGCGCGAGAGAGTCGCCGGATCGCACGAAACGTAGGTGATGCGAGGAGCCTTCAACTTCACCAGTCCTTTAATCACTCGTTCGCCCAACCCGCTGCGTGGCGGATCCACCACAACCAACTCAGGTCGCAATTTGCCCGCTGCATTTTCCAGATACTGCTCCGTGGTGGCGCGAACCGCCTTCACGTTCGCGGGCGAATTGTATAGCAGATCGGCATGAGAAGTATGTGACGACTCAACCGCAATCACACGTTCAAATTCCCGATTCAGGACAGAAGAGAAAAGCCCAACCCCAGCATAGAGATCGAGCGCAGTTCCGGTAGCGCCGGCGTCCGCTCGCCGCGCCGTTCACGAACAACAATCTTCACCAATTCATCCGTCAAATGACGATTGACCTGGAAAAACGCTCCCGCGCTTACCCGGTACGAAGCAAGCTGAGTCGTATATATAAGGTGGTCGGCGCCGCTGCCGCCGATTTGCCTGGGATCGCCCTGGTTCTCCCCTTTACTAGATCGGGCCAGGAAGAACGCAACGCCGGAGATTTCCGTCAGAGCGCCTCTTAACTCAGCGACGAACGCTTCCGAAGCGTCCAGGCTTTCGGGCAAGCAATAAACTTCTGACAGCAGTTGCGTGTCATCGCCGTTGGCGAAGAATTCCATTTCCTGAATGCCAGCGGGAACTTTGCCTGCGCGTCCTAACTGCCACACTCCCGCCAGTGCGCGATTGATCAACGGCGAGCTGATCGGGCACTCCTCCACCGGCAGCAGTTCGTGGGAGTTGAACTTGTAATATCCAATGGCAAACTCCGGCGCAGTCTGGACTTTGAACCGAGAGCGGTTGCGATAGTTCCACGGCGGCGAAGCATGGATGTGCAGTTCGGTGTCCAATTCCACCTTGGCAATGCGGCGCAGATTTTCCTTCAGAACGGCAGCTTTGATCTCGAGCTGATGTTCGTAGTCGGTGTGTTGATAGTGGCATCCGCCACAGCGCTGGAAGTAGGGGCATCGAGGAGCGATGCGTCGAGGAGAGGCGGTGAGAATTTCGTCCAGTTGGGCGCGAGCGAATCCGGGCTTCTCTTCGCGAAGGCCTGCTTCCACGGTTTCGCCAGGCAAGACGAAGGGCACAAACACAGCTTTGCCGGAACCACGCTCGTCGGCAGGAAGGCGCGCCAGGCCTTCGCCGCCATAGACCAGCTTTTCAATGTTGAGTCGCAAGCCTAGATTCTACAGGGCAAACGCGTGTGGGGCGGGCGCCCTCGCCCGCCGGCTTTGAAGTTGTTTTGGGCCTGCACTGCGTGTTGGACTCGAGGGGCCAAAAAAGGCAGAAGTCAAAAGCGGCGGGCGAGGGCGCCCGGCCCACACGGTTCACATATAGAACAAACTCAGTCTGGGCAGCCCGTACTTTTCCAGCAATCGCTTATGCAGATACTGCTTCTGCAGTTGATCGATCTGCGCCGCCGGCATCTTGCGGCGGTAGGGACTCATCTCGCGATCGGCCTCGGCGCGGACAGCGACAATCTCGTCATCGGACGTTGCCGCCAGCAGTACCGCGAACAATTTCTCTTCCAGCACGGTAAGCCGGCGCTCAAGGTCTTCCAGACGAGGCGAAGTCGTTTCCAAATCGGAAGCCAGTTCTCGCAGTGTGCCGGCTGTCGCTCGCGCCGCAGCCAGTCCTGAAATCCCGGGCCGCTCGGGCAGTTTCGCGGTGAGTAGCAAGTCGGCATTGCGCCGCAGAAAAGCTACGATATCGACGGTCTGGAAACCCGCCGGCTTTGCACTCTGCTTATCGCCGCTCAAGACTCCAACCGTCGCTTCCTTCATCTCTTCGGCGGCGGCCAGCACTTCCTGCGCGCAGTAGGCCAGGCTATTGACCTTGCGGGCCGTGGGACGTTTCTCATAGTGCTCGAAGGCGCCATCGATTCCGCGCAAAACTGCTTCGAGCGGAATGCCGGCGTCTTTCCAGGTCTCGATCAATGCCCAATCCAGTGTGGAAAGCAGCAGGATGCCGCCACGGCGGCGTTGAAACTGCTCTTCGATTTCGGTGAAGTAATTGAAGTAGTTTTCCACGAACGGCTCAGCGGGACCGCGGCTTGCGGCCGGGTGGGTTGGAAACGGCAGAAGATTTCGCCGAAGTGCCGCCGTTGCCGGGCTTGGCATCGGTATTGCGCTCCCAGATGATGCGCAGGCCATCCAGGGTCAGCAGATCGTCCACGTGTTTGATGTATTTCGATCCCTTGCCGATCAGCGATGCCAGTCCCCCAGTGGCCACGACCGTGGTCTGTTCTCCCATCTCTTCGAGCAGTCGCTCCAGGATCCCATCCACCAGCCCGAGGTAGCCGTAATAGAGTCCGGACTGCAGGCTTCCTACGGTTGTGCTGCCAATCACCCGTGCCGGTTTTCGAATTGCCACCCGGGGCAGACGCGCCGTCTTCTCGAACAGCGCATCGGCGGAAATTCCAATGCCCGGAGAGATGACGCCCCCCTGGTACTCGCCCTTCGCGGAGACGCAATCGAAGGTGGTGGCGGTTCCGAAATCGACCACGATGCAGGGACCGCCGAATTTTTCGAAGGCCGCAACCGCATTCACGATGCGATCCGCGCCGACCTCGGCAGGATTGTCGTATAGCACCGGCATTCCAGTCTTGACTCCCGGCTCGATGAAGATCGGCTTGGTGTTGAAATACCGTTCGCAAACCTGGCGCAAAGTAGAATCGACTGGCGGTACCACGGAAGAAATAATGATGCCGTGGACGCCTTTGACTTCAATCCTGTCCATGGCAAACAGGTTGCGGAAGAGCACGCCGTATTCGTCCACGGTCTGGGTCGCGATGGTCGCGACGCGCCAGTTCGCTACCAGCGACTCGTAATGCGGCGATTCCCCGCCACCATCACGCGCAGCTTTGGCAAACACCCCCAGCACCGTGTTGGTGTTGCCAACATCAAGGACGAGAAGCATAGTGGCCACTGTCTGTGTCGGGACGGGTCTTGGACCCGTCCGGCCGCGGTTTATGCGACGGCAATTTTCGTGCGTTACTCACTTCCTACTTCAGGATTACCGTCCCGCTCAACACCGTCCGCAAACCCTCTGTCGTCCGCACCTGCAGAAACCCGCGCGGGTCAAGCCCTTCCGTCACCCCTTCAAACCCGCCATTCTCTTCCACTCTTACCCGCCGTCCCCGCGCCGTGGACGACCGTTCCTGAAAACGCCGCAAGATCGACTCATGGGCGTCCGGTTTCTCCAGCAGATCACGATATTCGCGGTCGAGAGATTTTAGCAAAGCCGCGCACAGTTCCACCCGCGACCACTCCGTCCCGCTGACCAGCCGCAAGGATGTTGCAATGGGCTGCAGCTCGACTGGAAACTTCGCCTGGTTCACATTGATACCAATGCCGACCACCAGGTAGCGGACGCGCGTCGGTTCCGCATTCATCTCAGTCAGAATGCCGCAAAACTTCCTGCCGTCGATGAGAACATCGTTGGGCCACTTCAGATCTGGCGAGATTCTGGCGTCGATCTGCTCGACGGCCGAATGCACCGCCAACCCCGCAGCCAGCGAAAGCACCAGCGCTTCCGATGGAGGCAACGCGGGTCGCAGCACCACCGAGCAGTAGATTCCGGCCGAAGGCGCGGATTCCCAATGATGTGCGCCGCGCCCGCGTCCGGCAGTTTGTTCTTCGGCTACGAAAACGCTGCCCTCCGGCGCCCCGGCGCTCGCGCTTTCCATCGCCTCAATATTAGTGGAGCCGATCTTGTAATAATGATGATAGGTGCGATGAACGTCCGCGCCGAAAACTGTGCCTTTCAGCGCCGACGCAAGCATGTCGGGCAGTAGCAGGTCAGGCACCGACTTGAGCTGGTAGCCAGTCGCGGGATGCCCGGCAATCTCAACTCCCAGTGTGCGCAACTGCTGCACCAGTCGCCAGACTTCGGACCGGCCAGTGCCAATCTCGTCCGCGATCTTGGTTCCGCTGACGACCACAGTAGCGTTCTCCATCAGCAACCGCACAATCCGCCCAAGACGCAAATCCGTACGCTGCGGCGCAAGCTCGTGTGGTCGCGGGCGACTCGCCCGCGAAGCCTTGCTGGAACTTCGGCGTGTAGTGTCTCTGGTAATGCAGTGAATTATGCGGGAGAGAGAAAGAAAGAACAAATCCAAATGAATGGAGGGACGACCGTCTTCCAGTGATCTTGTGATTTAGCTAAGAGCTAGAAGCTAAGAGCAGAAGCTTTTACACCGGCGTTACGCGCAAACTCATGTCCACCGCCACCGCCGAATGGGTCAACGCGCCTACAGAAATAAAGTCCACTCCGGTTTCGGCGTAGGCCCGCACATTCTCCAGCGTAACCCCGCCCGCGCACTCCACCGGAACCCGGCGTTCCACTTTCGCGCAGCGTGCAACTGCCTCCTTCACCTGTTCGACCGGCATGTTGTCCAACAGCACTGCCTCCGCGCCATGCACGAGAGCTTCTTCCAATTCCGCCAGCGTCCGGACTTCCACCTCGATCGGTTGCGAGCCGCGCCGGTTGCGGTGCGCTCGTTCGAGCGCGGGCGCGATGCCCCCGGCCAGCGCGATGTGGTTGTTTTTGATGAGCACTCCGTCAGAGAGATCGAGACGATGGTTCTGGCCGCCGCCGCAGCGCACCGCGTACTTATCGAGCATGCGCAAGCCGGGCGCGGTTTTCCGCGTGTCGAGAATGCGCGCCTTGGTGCCGGAAACGGCGTCCACAAACTCCCGGGTCAGCGTGGCAATACCGCTCAGCCGCTGCAGAAAGTTCAGAATCACTCGCTCGCAGGAAAGAACCACGCGCGCATTGTGCCGCACCACCGCAATGGTCTGGCGATTGTGCAGGCGCACGCCATCGAAGATTTCGGGATGGCTGGTGACCTCGTAATGCGAAGTCACCGCTCCATCGAGAATGGCGTAAACGTCCAGAATGCGTGACACGCAACCGACGCCGGCGAGAATGCAATCCTGTTTGGCAATGATGGTCCCCGCGGCCCGCTGGTTGGGATCGATGCATGCATATCTGGTGGCATCGCTGGTGGCGCGGTCCTCGAGCAGCGCGTTTTCGACAATCGCAGTAATCCGCCGTCCGTTCCATTCCATAAGGATCGCCGATAATAATTGACGGAGGACGAGCGTCCGGCCCGTCCCGCTTTTCCTGCTTGCGTAGGGGCAGGTTCTCTTACCTGCCTTGCGCCGTCTTCAACTCTTCCAACTTACTCTTGGTCTTTTCCTGCAGCACAGCCAATTCCAGCGCCCGTTTTTTCATGCCGTCGACCACTTTAGCCGGAGCCTTCGCCAGGAACTGCTCGTTCGACAGTTGCCTCTGCCCGTTGGCGATCTCTTTCTCGATCTGCTCCAGCTCTTTTTTCAGGCGATCACGTTCAGCGCCAACGTCAATCTTCTTCTCATAAAGTACGTGGACATCGAATCGCGCCGTGGAGCGTGCCCCGGGCAGGTTCGCCAGCGAGGTCAGTACGAAAGTCAGGCTCTCAACATTGGCCAGCCGCTCGATGGCGCCGCGATTCTGATCCAGCAGCGATTTGATCTCCGCATCCTCCGTGTAAACCTGGATTGGAACTTTCTGCTTCTGTTCCACTTTCAATTCCGCCCGCAGGTTACGAACACTGACGATGAGGTCTTGCACAATTGCCATGCTGGTCTCAGCCGCCAGGTCGAACTCCTTCTCATCCGCTTTCGGGTAAGCGGCCAGCGCGATCGATTTCAGTGGCGGCTTGCCATCATAGATGGCATGCCAGATTTCTTCGGTGATAAATGGCATGACCGGATGCAACAGCCGCAGCGACGCCTCAAACAAACTGACCAGGTTACCGCAGGCGATCCCCGCAGATGCCTTCTCCACGCCGTTCTCCGGGGCAAGGCGCGGCTTCACCAGTTCGATATACCAATCGCAGAAATCGCCCCAGAAAAAATCGTAAATCCGGTTCGCGGCCTCGTGAAACCGATACGTCTGCCAGGCGTCGTTAACCTCTCTGGTCACCCGATGGAAGCGCGAGAGTATCCAGTGATCCTCGAGAGTGACTGCCTTGAACCCACCGAGATCCGCCTCCAAGCCCTTCAGGAATTCTTGCTGCTTCCAAACTCCGGCCTGCTCCGCTCTATCCACATTCATGAACATGAACCGGGCAGCATTCCAGATCTTGTTCGCAAAGGCGCGGTAGCCATCCGTCCGGCTCTCGCTGAATGCAATGTCCGTACCCGGCGCCGCCATCGCTGCCAGAGTAAACCGCGTCGCGTCGGTACCGAAGCGCTGAATGACATCCAGCGGGTCGACGACGTTGCCCTTCGTCTTCGACATCTTCTGTCGTTCGGCATCGCGCACCAGCGCGTGGATGTAGACCTGGCGAAAGGGCACGCTGTCATCTTTCTTGTCCGCCCAGCCGCTGGCCTGCTTTCAGCACCGGGTCCTGCTTGTGACCGGGCATGAAGTGGCAGCCGAACATGATCATGCGGGCCACCCAGAAAAACAGGATCTCGTACGCCGTAATCAACAGCGTAGTGGGATAGAAAACGTCCTGATCGCGTGTCTTCTCCGGCCAGCCAAGCGTGGTGAAAGGCAGCAGACCCGAAGAAAACCAGGTGTCGAGCACGTCCGTGTCCTGCTTTAGCTCCGAGTTACCGCACTTTGAGCACTTCGCCGGCGTCTCGCGAGCCACGATGATCTCGCCACACTTGCAATGCCACGCCGGAATGCGATGCCCCCACCACAACTGCCGCGAAATGCACCAGTCGTGGATGTTGTGCATCCAGTTCAGATAAATCTGCTTGTAGTTTTCCGGGACAATCGTGATCTCGCCGTTCTCCACCACCTCAATCGCCCGGTCGGCCAGCGGCTTGATCTTGATAAACCACTGCGTCGAAAGCCGCGGCTCCACTACGGTCCCGCAGCGATCGCATTTGCCGATTGCGATGGTGTAGTCCTTCTCGCCGACGAGGAAGTTCTGCGCGCGCAAGTCTTCGAGCACGCGCTCGCGCGCAGCATGGCGGCTCAATCCCACGTAAGCGCCGGCGTTCTCGTTCATGTGAGCGTGCTCGTCCATGATGTCAATCTGCGGCAAGTTGTGCCGCAGGCCGGCCTGAAAATCGTTGGGATCGTGCGCCGGCGTGACCTTCACTGCGCCGGTCCCGAACTCAGGGTTCGCCAGTTCGTCGGTGATGATCGGAATCTCCCGATTCATCAGTGGCAGCAGAACTTTCTTGCCCTGCAGATGCTTGTAGCGTTCATCCTTCTCGTTCACCGCGATCGCGGTGTCGCCCAGCATGGTCTCGGGACGGGTCGTGGCCACGGTGATGAACTCGTTCGTCCCAATCACCGGATAGCGGATCTCGTATAGCTTGCCCTGAACCTCTTCGTGTTTAACCTCGAGATCGGAAATAGCCGTCTCGCACCGCGGACACCAGTTGACGATGTACTTGCCGCGATAAATCAATCCTTCTTCATACAGCCGGACGAACACCTCGATCACAGCCCGCGAAAGGTCTTCATCCATGGTGAAGTATTCGCGGTCCCAATCAACCGACGCGCCCAGCCGCTTCATCTGGTCGAGGATTGCGCCGCCGTAATGCCGCTTCCACTCCCAGACGCGCTCGATAAAAGCTTCGCGTCCCAGGTCGCGCCGCTTCTTGCCTTCCGTCGCCAACTGCCGCTCCACCATCATCTGGGTCGCGATGCCGGCATGGTCGGTGCCGGGAAGCCACAACGTTAAAAATCCCCGCATGCGATGCCAGCGCACGATGATGTCCATCTGCGTCTGGTTCAGCATGTGTCCCATGTGCAGTCGCCCGGTTACATTGGGCGGCGGAAGCAGCAGGGTGAACACCGGGCGAGTCTCTCCCGGCCCGGGCGTAGGAGCTGAAAACAATTTCTCCTTGACCCAGTACTCGGCCCAGCGCGTTTCAATCGCGCCCGGCTCGTACGCTTTGGATAATTCGTGAGGCATGAGGTTCAGAGCAATTGGCAATCAGCAATCGACATTTCGCCAAAGCCCACGGCAAGGGCTCGGATCGACTCCACGCGCCAAAAGCGAAGTGCTGAGTAGTAAGGGCTTAACCTTCGATATTACAGGCCGGAGAAAACAAGGGTCAAACGGGGCGGGGGGTAGTGTACAGCGACGGCAAAATGCTCCCTCCCCCTTGACTGTTTGGTTTGGGATCGAAAGGCACGGCAGATTTGTGCTTGAAGACCCACCCTTAAAGGCCAATGAGTGTAATCGCCTGTTTACGTCAACTAGCGTTGCGTTGTGCGCACACTTTCCGATTGCCCGTGAGAAGCGCGACGTTGAGTGACGAATGTGACTAACACTCCGTCAATGAAGCGGCGGCCGCTTGCTCTTTGGCACCCATGATGATAAGCCACAGCATGATGGCCAGCTCGCCAACCATGATCGGGAAGACCCAGTTCGAGACGATCGCCTCGTATCGAGGCCACAAGATGCCCGTTACGCTCACAGCCAGATAGGCGAAGCAGTTGAGTATCAGCCAGACGCCCAGGATGCGCGGAAGGAATCTCGACCTGTACACCAGGAGCCCGAATGGCAACAACCAGAGTCCCCAAAAAATCCCGTTCGCACGTACTCCATGGCCATGCAGGCGGAGGAACAGCATGGCTAGGGCGTCACGCTGCGGCTTATCGAAGACAGACAGGAAATCCGGGCCGCGCACGAGCAGCAGTGCAGCAGCGTCATTGATCGTGTTGAGGAAGTAGATGGGGGTCACCATCAAGCTCCCTAAGATCACCACCAGCCGTGCCAATTCTTGGTCCACTCCCTTGAACAGCCGGTAAAGAGCCAATGTGAGGAAGATGACCATGGTCCCGGTGAACAGATCGCTCAGGATGCCAAGGCGGAAAAGCGTCTCATGTGCGGCGATGTTGTCGGCCGTCGCAGTAGCGTTCCCAGTCACGAACAGCTTGCTAGGAATGTAGATGAGGCGCAATGGGGCCGTCAGAAGTGTCAGGTAGAGAAGCCCTGCGATTCTAGCGTTCCTGCTGAGTGTGGTCATGCGACCTCCCCGCTGAGGCGTATAGCCGGAGGTACACCAAAGACCGTCAAGAAGTTCCGCGACACTAGCAAAGACGCACCCGGCCAGTGGCTTAAAGGCTTCAGCCTACTGTACGGGCCCTTGGTACCGATCCAACCAGTCCAGAACCTCTCTAATCATCAAATCGTTGGGCGGCACATGTCCGGCTTCAAACACCACGTGACGCTTATCCTTCGGCGGCGTACCGAGCAAGAAAAACATCGGATTCTGCGAAGTCTCAGTAGGAAAGAAGAAGTCATAACGCCCATTAACCATCAGCACTGGCACCTTGACGCGAGGAGCGAAGTTGATAGGGTCCACTTCCGGCAGCGCCTTGCCAAAATCCAAACCGCCCGCCACCAAGACAGCCAGCTTAATGCGCGGTTCCATTGAGATCATAATGGGTGCCAGTGCTGAGCCCCAACTGAGTCCGTAATAGGCTAGTTTGTCGGTCTTTAAGTCTGGTCGAGTTTCCAGATAGTCAATGGTTCGCGCGAGATCCTTGTACCAGTCAAACACGTGGTCTCTATAGAAGGCCGTCTTAGCCTGTATATCGGTTTTGAGGTCGTCACCGCGTTCATAAGTGCTCTTGTAGATGGGATAAACGATGGCTCTTCCGCTGCGCAACAGAAAATCAATTCCCCACAGATGTAAATCTTGGCTCGAGCGTGTATCAATCGCATTCGAGCCAGGAAAATAGAGCGCGGTCTCATAGGGAGGATGACCCTTTTTGGGCAGGTAGATATAGGCCGTAATCCTTTCCTTGCCATAGGCGGCGTCGAAGCTCACCTTCTCCCTGCGCCATGTCTCAGAACTGTCATCCACAGATTCCACGGCTGAATTCAAGGCCGTCTTGTCATAGGCGTACAGGCTCGTATAGGCGCGGAAGATATCATCGGAAGCCGGTTTTTCACGGATGAAGTCGCGAAGACTTTTCTGTACCGGGGCCAACGCTGACTCTGCAGGTGGGGTCATGTAACGTGCGAGCCGGAATCCATATTCGGAAGACCTGGCAAGCGGTGATTGTGCGTCTGCGTCTGTGAACATGTAACCAGGTTCATTCCAAGAACCGCCCAAGATGTATCGTTTGTTTTCGCTACCGCTGCTATTCCAGCACCACTCTTTGGCGTTGCCAGCCATGTCGTAGGTGCCGTGTGGTCCCAAGCCGCGGTAGGTGCCCACCGAAGCGAGACCCTTGCTGCCAAAATTACTGATTGGGGCAATGTTGCTGGCGGCCCAAGTCCCTGCTGCTTCATCCCAGTGGTAGATCGTGGGGAGGCTTTTACCGACAAACTCAGCGTACGCCGCTGCCTCGTACCAACTCACCCCCGTTACTGGGTAGTCCGCCTGCCCCTCGGCATAATTGCTCAGTTCCCACGTGGAGGGGCCCGGGCGGCCGGTCTTATCGCGGAACATGCCGACCGCTTCCTGCCAGGGGAATTCTTTACCATCCCGGATGAATTTCTGGCTCCAGTATTTCTGCGTGTTGTACCCGCCAGCATCCACGAACTTCTTGAAGTCCCGATTCGTCACCTCGAACTTGTCGATCCAATACGGCCCTAGAGCTCGCTCAGGCAAGCCCTCTAACCCCGGCATCCAGAGAGAGAAGTTTCCACCCTCAACCCACACCATGCCGGATGGGGTCTTGTCCTTTTCGAACAATGCAAAACTCATATCCGAACTCGCGTCGAAGGTCTCGGCTCCCCACGTTCCCGTGTCTGAAGTTTCGAAGCCATCCTTCCTGACCTGCCATCGCAGATACTGAATCGGCATGCGTCGCCGCTCAATGGGCGAACGCCCCAAATATTGCCAATCGCCGCCGTCCTTGTATGGTCTCACATAGACGTCCGCTCCTTCCGGAGTCGTGTGGATAGTCACAGGGCGAGACATTTCCGGCCAGAGTTTTTCAAGGCGCGGTTCATTTGAAATGTACTTCTCTGCGTCTTCGGCCAGAGTAAACGCCGCTGGATACTTGCCGTTTTGGATTAGCTCAATGATCTCCGGAATGGCCTGTTCCCGCGCCCAGTGCCTCTTCGCGTTGCGCCGATAAAGTACGACACCCAGAAAGACGATCACAACAACGAAGAGAACTATAGGAACAGTGATGGATGGCCTGCGGAGTGCTTGGGCAACTGCCGCTACTGGAGTTGGACCAGAACTGAGCTGCTGTTTCAGCCGCAGCAAATCGTTGCGAATTTCACCGGCTGTCTGATAACGCTGCTCTGGCTCTTTCGCCTGCGCTTTCCGGATTATTTTTTCGAGAGTCGCTGGCAAACCCGGATTCCACCCTTCTATCGGTTCCGGAGTTTTGTGCAAGATGCCGTCGAAAATGGCCGCCGCCGTCGACCCGTCGAAGGGGTTTTTTCCGGTTGCCATTTCGTATAGAACGACCCCGAATGAAAAAAGGTCGCTGCGCGCGTCGAGATCCTTTCCAAGCGCTTGCTCCGGAGACATGTAAGCCACTGTTCCCATCGCCGTACCGGGACTGGTCAGGTCGCGATCCGTACTATCCCATGTGGGCTGCGGCGATGTCGGAGTGGCTTCGGCGAAGCGGTGTAGATGCGGAGCGAGCTTTGCCAGACCGAAGTCCAGGATCTTTAGATGACTCCGCTGGTTTACGAAAAGATTCGCTGGCTTGATGTCACGATGGATGATCCCAGAGCTGTGGGCCGCCTCCAGGGCGTCAACAATCTGCAGCGCCAGGTCCAGGAGCACTCCGGTAGCCATTGGCCTGCCGCTTATCCGCTGCCCCAGAGTTTCCCCTTGTAGCAGTTCCATGACGATAAAGCGTTTGCCGTTAGCTTCGCCGATTTCGTAAATCGTACAAATGTTGGGATGATTGAGCGCTGAGGCGGCACGGGCCTCACGACGGAAGCGTTCTAGGGCCTGCGGGTCATGGGCCAGGTCATCGGGAAGGAATTTCAGCGCCACGAAGCGACCAAGTTCTGTGTCTTCCGCCTTGTAAACCACACCCATCCCACCGCCGCCCAACTTCTCAACGATGCGGTAGTGCGAGATGGTCTGGTCGATCATGCGCAAGCATGCTATGGCGCGAGCGTAGGTAAGTCAATGAGGGGAGTGGAGTTCGCAGTATCTTCAAAACGTCGTTGGCGTAAAATCGCGATTTCACTCATTGAGGGGGACGGCGGGCTTGTCGCGTCGATGAGTGTAAACGCCTGGTTACAACAGTTATCAGCAATATTACAATTCAAAGTCCTCGGGAGAGGCCATCATGATTCGCAGGGCGATCATCCTAGGGCTGTTGGTTGCTAGTGCAGTTCTCGTCTCTGCCGCGAAACAGAAAAAGTTTGAAGGCGCAATTACTGGTGTCGTCTCAACTGAGGACGGTCGAGCAGCAACCCATTTCCGGGTGTGCACTCTAGAACACCGGAAATATGGTGGGATCGAACAAACTCAAACCTGTTGTCTTGCTACAACGAACAGTGAGGGCCAGTTCACCATCGAGCACCTTAAACCCGGCACGTATGAGGTATTGGCAATCAACGATACCGAAGGGTACTCACTTGGAAACCAATCGCCCGGACAAGACGTCACGATCAACCAAAAGAATCCCAGCCCCAATATCACTCTGCAACTGCACAACAAAGGCGCAATCGTAGTAGCGGCGATTACAGACAAGAACACGGGAAAGCCGCTTCGCAATGCTGTTTTTGAGTACACAGGAATCGATTGCGAAGCTGTGGGTAACATTCTTAGAGATTTCGAGGGACGCTATTACCTCGCCGTTCCGCCAAACTGCAACATAGTTTTAATCGCCCGTACTAAGGGTTATAGAGGGTGGATTTACACGGACTCGGCTAATCCCTCCGCCCCATTCCTAAGATTGCAACCGGGCGAACGAAAAGCCTTTGACATTCAACTTGAAGCGCTGCCGCAATAGTCTTCGCGGCGATAACTGTTGATAAATCGCCATTACACTCATTGACCCCGCAGAAAGCTGCCCTTGGGAGGGTCTTTCGGGGGACCCAAAGGCCATTTTTGTCAGCGTAAATGTAATATATAGAACTATTTAGGGCAATTTGTAGACTCGTAATGATGTAGCCAGGCCACGAATTGATTATAAGAATTACGTTTTACGGGAATTCCCCGAATTAGTTTCCTAATAAAGTTCTTGCGATCAAATCCGCTTTCGCGAGCACATTTATTTATGCCGATCCCCTTAATACCTTTCTTTACCTCTTCACTCGCGACTACTTTTTTCGATCTTCCGTACTCTGTTGTCTTGAACTCCAAGACGCTGATATCGTCGCCCTCTTCCCACTTGCGGTCGGCTTCTTTCCCCACGTAGCGAAGTTCTCCGGCGGTGATATGCGCGCGTTGTAGCAGTCCCTTTGTGTCAGCTCTGCATGGCGTACCATCAGGAGCTAGGCTCTTGGCTTCGGGGTGCTGTTGGTATCCGACTAGAAGACGTGCGAATTGGGACGGGAAGACCACATCAGACGGTGGATTGTGCTCTTTTGTGAAATCGAGCATTTTGTATTTCTTGCCGTTATGGATGTTCACGCATTCCAGATCAAACCACTCGCCCTGCTTGGAAGAAAACGGGCACACCAGCAGCACCTTTTCGTTGGCTTGTCGGTCAAATGCGTATCCGAAGAGCGGATCAACCATCGGCAAAAAGAGGAAATTGTAGGGTCGGGCGATTTCCCATTCCCCAAGCATTTCTAGAACGTTGTACGTTGTGACAGTGAGACGCATCATTTGCGGAATGTCGAACCAAGATCGTGTCTCTTTCGGCAGCTCTAAGGCACTTCGCACAATGTAATCCCACATTTCGTAGGTCCACTGCGGCACATCCTCTTTCCAATCTTCCGGGAGTCCTTCGGCGGATACAAGAAGCCGATGCCATGCGCCTTGGGATCCACAATTTTGATGCCAGTATTGCCTAGCTTCTCGTACAGAGCGTAGCGTTTAGCAGCAATACTGTGCCCGTAGAGCTGCCGCCGTCGTTTCTTCGGGTCAGAGTCAACGTAGTTTGCGTCCACCAAGTTCAGAATCGATCCCGCCACAGCTTTGGGATCGTAAGGATTGAGCGAAGCGAAGCTATCAACAATGCTCTGTACCTCCGGCCAGGGCAGAATCCTGACTCCCTCACTTCCAGCTATGTTTAGCGATCCGCCGTCTTCGGAGCTTTCTGCAGCTAACCGAAGGGTTCGAGGACATTCCACTCGTTGGCGACGAAGATAGATTGCGCCACCAAGGAATCGTCGATGAGGAGATCCGGACGCGACGCGTGGACCCCTCCCGGAGGAAAGAGAGACTTCAGGATATGGCTGATTCTGAAGTTTTGGTGCGACGCGTAAGTTACCGCGAGGAGGCAGCGGAGAAAGCTCGAAAAGAGATCAAGGTTCGCGGCGAGCCAGATGTTATCAAAATATTATTCGACCTCAATACCACCCCCGAGCAAGTCCGTACGCTTTGCGGGGAGGCGTTTATGAATGGAAGGGTCGAGGTTGAGCCAGGTGTAGTGAGGGACGTGGAGTTTCCGGCCTGGCCGATCCCACCCGGCAGCGCACTCCCCACCTATCTCTCTCAGTATGCCGAACAGTACGTTGCCGCCTTACACGATGTTCGTTTTCCTCGGTGTGATGTCTCAAAACGTCCGTCGAGTCGATTAAAGCAACTCTGGTTCATGTCTCGTGCCCTGGCGGGTGCGCTTTATGGAGTCACATCACGCACTGCCGTCAATCTTGTCGGCTCCCGCCGACCCGAAGAGATTTTCCGAGAATCGCGCGATGGGAAGCCAGCTCGCAATCATCAGAAGAAGCGAAGTAATTAAGCGAGCTTGCCACCTGTCACTAGAAGACGAAACGCGTAATGGAGGAACAATTCTCCTATGGCAGCTGCAGAAACCGTACTCCAACTCCCGAAATCCCTCAATTCAGTTCCCCGTCACGGAGTTTTAACCCTCGTCGGCTACAAAATTTCGGTGTCCGTCGATAAGGGGCATTTGATTGTCGATGACGGTATCGGGGCCGAACGATTTCACTACCGGCTTCCGAGGATCGGCCATCGTCTCCAACGGCTCATCGTCGTCGGCTCAAATGGATTGCTAACGTTGGCGGCACTGAAATGGTTGCGCGGTCAAAACGTTACACTCAGCTTTTTCGAACGTGATGGCAGAGTGCTGTCTGTCGTCGGGCCAGCGGGTTCATCCGATGCAAAATTGAGACGCGCTCAAGCTGTTGCAATCACTAACGGTGTTGGACTTGAAATCTGCCGCACGCTGATTGATGCCAAGATCCAAGGTCAAGAAAATGTGTTGCGCGAGCACCTGAATTGCCAGCCGGCAGCGGACGCAATCGCGCGCCTTCGGAACCGACTAAGTTCGGCCGGAAGCTTTGACGCGATCCGTAATCTCGAAGCAAACGCGGCCTCCTCATATTTTCGGGAGTGGCGTGATCTTCCCGTGAGCTGGCCGAAAGCTGATCTGCAAAAAATTCCGGACCACTGGCGATTTGTGGGAAGTCGACAATCCCCGTTAACGGGTGGGCCCCGCCTCGCTGTGACCCCGGCCCATGCGATTTTGAATTATTGCTTTGCACTGCTTGAAGCTGAAACCAGATTAGCTCTCTCCTCGTTAGGTTTGGACGCAAGCTTAGGGGTTGGTCTGCACACCGACACCGCTGACCGATCCTCTCTAGCTTTCGACGTTCTTGAACCGGTGCGACCCCAGGTGGAGACATGGTTGCTTGACTGGATTGCGAGAGAGCCGTTACGCTGGGCTGACTTTTTCGAGGCTGCGAGAGGTAATTGTCGTCTCATGTCTCCAATGTGTACCAAGTTGAGCGGGACAGTTTCCGTCTGGGGAAAGCTGGTTGCGCCTTGGGCTGAATACGTAGCGCGAACTCTCTGGGCTGGCGGCAAATCTAGGCGTACTGGCAATTCAGTTCTTCCAACACGTCTCACACAGCAGCAACGTACCGAGGCCAAGGGCAAAGTCTGGATAAGCAAAGTCGAACCTCCAAAGGCGGATCATCTCTGTCGAGGGTGCGGAAAGACGATCACGAATGAAAGCACCCATTGTGCCAATTGCGCTGTTGAAAAAGCTACGGAACGGCTAGTTGGCGTGGCGAGCCTGGGCCGAATAGCAGCACGCTCCCCGGAAGCTCGTGCGAAGCATGGAGTGACACGGCGAAAACATGCAAAGGCATGCTCGGAATGGGACGCATCGACGCAGCCAGCCTGGATCACCGATCAGGTGTACACCGAGGAGATCCAGTCTCAGCTATCGCAAATGTCAACCTCAACTATCGCATCTCGGATTGGAGTGTCGCGTTGGTACGCAGGCCGTATTCGGCAGGGGTACCGTCCGCACCCCAGGCATTGGCTGAGACTCGCTCAAATGGTTGGCCTGGATTCGAAACGCTGCTGAACCGTTGGGAATTCAGGGAGAGGACAACAGCGTGGCTAAACTTGGCTTTACCACTCTTTGTATTCCGTACCGTCCAACCCTGTGCCCTGCGCTTTCGTGAACACATCGAAAGCGTTCTGTCCGCCCCAGGAGTCTGAGGTGGGATCGTCCTGCATGGAGTGAAGGCCCCAATCCGTGGTATTGGTCATCGGATCGATGGGGATGCGGCGCAGAAAGCGCATCTTCTTACCGTTCACATCCACGCCTTTTACCAGCGTTTCTAGATCCGGCGGATAGCCTTCACTGCCTACCTTGAGCTGGAATGCACCGCGGTCGGCGGCGTCCTTGTAGCGATCAATCGCGTCCCGTATCTCCCACAAATCTTGGCGCAACTGGCGCTCCTTCTCCCTCTTGATTGCCACCCGTGCCAGTGGCACAGCCAACCCAGTCAAAATCACCAGGATTGCGGTGGCCACGATCAATTCAACCAGCGTGAAACCTCGCCGGTGGGAGATCGAGTTGGATTTCAAAACGACAGACTTCATCGGCACCGGCTCAACTGTTCCGGTCTAAGAGTTCTTAGATGACGCATTCCAAAAGAGATTGCGGCAGAAGAGCAGAATGAAGAGCAGGTTGATAGCCAATGCGAGAAAACCGTATCGCAGCGGAATGGACTTTCGAAGGATCACCAACATAAACGCTCCGGCGACAAAGGCGTAGATGTAAACGGAGAGCATGACCTTCCAGACAGTACGCGCGCGCCTCTGGAGAGCTAAGGCGTTCTTAGGGTCGCGGTAGGTAGCCCCCGAACGACGGCGTGAGACAACCGTGGACACGATGAGGGCCATGAGAAAGTATGCTGATACTACCCACGGTGCCCAATATGGAACCTCGTTCAACCCGCCTTGCTTATAAAAGGCTAGATATAATATAAAGGCTATCAACGGACCCAAAAGAAAAGCTAGCCTTTTGATAATCCTGCCCATCGCCGCCCCCTATCGCTGCTTGATGCCCCGCCCTTCCTTGGGCTCTAATTTTTGAAGAAAGAACCTTTACTGTCTGCGTAAGTGGTTATTTGCACACATTACCGCCTTGCAACATCCAACCTGCCATTTCTGTTAGACCGGTCGTCCCTTCGATTGCCGCCATCACCGATGTTTCTGTCGGAAGGCCGTTCTGAACACTCCCGGCGATCGCTCCCCATTTCAACTTTCTGGTTAGAGCCCAAGTCAAGAGGCCGCTCTCTGTGGTGCTCGCTATGGCCAAGTTACTAGTCTTTTCGGCCGTCTGGCTGCCGGTGAGAGCATACACCCCGCTCGCCAGCCCGGCAACAAGTTGTCCGCCACCATTAATGACAAACCGAGTCGAAGCGGCCGTTGTCAGCGGTGCTGCTATGCCAGTCTCAGGCGAAGCCGCTTCGCCCAACACACCTGTTAAAAGTTTTATCGTCCCGGATGCGATGTTCGAGGGGGCTGTCAAGCCAGCAACGACCCTGCTCGCAACTTCGCTAAAGTGGTTCATCGCCTCTGTCTGTTGCTCTGAGCATGGTTTTGCGGTCACCGTTACGGATTCGAAAGGGTTGTTCGTCACAGTAAATCCGTCGGAGTTCATGCCCCATACCTGTCCCGTATCGGGATTCGCCCCAACACTTCCATCTTGAATTGTCCCCTCCAACCATTGGCCACCGTTATCTGAGCATTCACTGCGATTGCTGTTGTGGTCCAATCCGTTTTGATCAAGCCCATCCCCGGCGTCATTTAAATAGGCACAATCCAGACCCGTTGGATCGATATTTGACAGAGGATTGTTAAGCACATAAGCATAGCGGTTCCAACTCTGCGGATTGCTTGGGTTCGTGGCTTGTAGTCCTGCCGGATCAGGTGATATCCAACGGCCTTGGCTGGTCTGCAAAGACCTGGCGAGAAAGTCGTATTCGTCGCTCACCGTGCCGTTAATCATTCCGGTAAAGGTGTAATTAGACGGCGCGCTGCCGCCGCTGGAATATCTCTCTCCAAAGGGCGCAAATGCCCGGCTGGAACTGAAAGTTCTATTCGCATTGGAGGCAAATCGGACGTTCCCCAACCAATCAGGAATGCGATAGCCTGAGTTCGTTGGATCATACGTGGCCTGAATGCCTCCAGGGAGAGGAACAAGACCCTTGACCAAAGTCTGGCCAGCCATGGTGGCAATGTTTTTACTATTGGCGTCATACACATACTGGCTGTAGACGCCTCCGTTATTTTTCTCAACAATTCTGCCAAAGGCATCATGAATGAGAGCGACGGCATCCACAGTGGTTGGACGGTTTTCCACATTCCAGTGGTACGTGTGAAATGTGTCCGTCAACAGATTGCCATTTGAATCGTATGTCGTCCCCGCTAGGGTATACCGGTTCGTAGCGCCGTTGTAGCCAGGAATCCAGTTAATCGAACCATTTTTGGTGAGGTTGCCGAAAGCGTCGTAGGTAAATGTCTGAGCCCAGGGGGTACCACAGTTGGCACCCGCAAGGCGACTCAGATCATCGTAGGTGTAGTTGCAGGTTTGGGTATCAGACGCGTTGAAGGCGTCAGAGATGGCCAGTTGCTTCAGTGTTCCGTTTCCGTTCCAGGTCAGCGAACCTGAAATGGTGCTGCCGTTGATGACTTCGCTATAGGAGTTTTGCCGTCCTGTGTTGGCATCGAATCCGAAGTTGGCCACATCGCCAGACCCGAGCGTCACACTCGTCACCTGACTGCGCACATTGTAGCTCGTGGCCGTGACCGGGTTCTGCCCAGTAGCGGCAGAAACCGTTGTTGGGCGACCTTCACCATCCAGGTTGTAGGTAATGGTAGGTAGTGAAATGCCACCCAGGGTGTGTAGTGCTCCGTTGGGCCAATATGACATCGCCAGGCTGTAGTACCCACCCGAGTGAGGGGTACTTTCGAATACGGTTGCCACCTCGTTTCTCGTTGTGTAGCTGAACCCAAGATCGGTTATCTTGGTGCCAGTCGGACTTCCTGCGGTATATGCCTCCACGAGGTTGCCTTTAGGGTTGGACATGGCAAAGCCGTTAACCGTGGCCGCGTCATACACATAGTAATCGTTACCCTGTTGATTGGCTGCATTCGGGCCGAAGAACGTCTGAACGGTTGGGCGGTGTAGCGAGTCATAGAGATGGCAAGTAAAGTTGCCGTTGGCATCTGTCTTCTTGATTAAATCCCCGACGGAAGTTAAACCACAGACAGACTCAGTATCGTAGACGTAAGAGGTGGTGCCGTTTTCCGGATTCACCTCGGAAGTCAGGCGCCCTACGCCGTCGTACGCAAAAGTTCTGGTTTGGCCGGTGCCTTGAGCGTTCTGCGTCACCCCCGTCAACCTGTCCGCTGCGTCGTGGGTATACACCGTTCTGAAACCCGTCGCTGCGGCAGCCTGCGAGCACGACCCGCTACCGCTAGCGCCGGTGATTTCGCAGACGGAGGTGAGCCTGCCCAGGCTGTCGGACTCAAGCTGGCGCTTCTTGAGGTTTTCACCGGAAGGGTTCGGGCCGACGGTCACGAGTGTATCGAGCACTGAACCGCTGGCCGTGTAGTTGTATTGGGTATAGCCAGTCCCGCCATCTGTGACCTGGAGAGGCCGGTTCAGCGCATCGTAAGTCGTGGTGGTGACGGCAGAAGAGCAGGCCGCCGATGCCATCGAGACACAAGGCTGACTGGTGGTGGAAACGCGCCCCAGTAAATCGTAAGTCGTTGATACTGTATCGAAGTTCGTTGAGCCCGGCGCCTGGCGGATCTGCTGCAGTATGGGACGGCCGAGGCCGTCGTATGTGGTCAGCTTGTCAACCGTCGAAGCGCCGCTGTTGAAGACCATTGCGGTTTCCCCCGTTGGAGGTCTGGCAGTTGGCGAATGGGTATATAGAGTCGTGTTGCCGAGGGGGTCTGTGGTCGAGCGCAGGCGCCAGAGCGGATCGGCCACGCCGTTTTGGTCTAGGTATCCATAATTTGTCGCCTGCCCGTTCGCGTCCGTTGTTGAGGTCACGACGCCACCGAAACAGTTCCAGGTATAGGCGGTGGTCAGAGTGACCCCGTTCACAATCGCGGTAATAGAGGTGGGGAGTAGGTTATTACAGCCGCCAGCGCCGTTGTAGGCATAGCTGGTGACCTGCCCGTTCGCATCGGTCGAGGTCGCGATCGTGCCGTTGGTGTTGTAGGCCGCGGAAAAGGTTAAGAACGTAGACCCCCCAACCCAGTTCTGAGTTTGGGTGGGATGGCCGCCGGAGTTGTAGGTGTATTTGGTTTGGGCGACGCTAGCCCCGGATGAATTCGTCGTGGTGCTGGTGCAAGGATGGTCGCGGATGTACTGCATAGTGCTTCCGCAAGTCGCCCCGTTGATGTTGGCGTATGTAGTTGTCCTAGTTGACAGGGGCGAGCCGGAGGGTGGGTATGTACCGGCGTTCCAGCGTTTCACGGTGACGACGTCCCCGGCGGTAAATGCAGAATTGTAGTCGTAGATGGTTTCGACCAGCGCGGGAGTACCCGAGCCTAAAGACGTATAGACATCCGTCTGAGTGACCAGTGCAAAATTGGCGTTAGTCTGTGGTGCGATGCAAGCTGACTGGGATGTATTGAGTCCGTTGTAGCAAATAATAGTCGTACTAACGTTTCCGTGACTATCGGCTATGGTCTTCTCTGTCTGAACTGAGTGTTGTGACCGCAAATGAAAATGGTATGTAATGGTATTGGATGCTGGGTCGGTCTCCGTAACAGTATAATTTCCGTAGTTATCCAGGACTGGCGACGGAACATAGGTCCACTGCGACGTCTGACCTCGACCATCATTCACAGTACGGGTTATGGTTGACATATAATTGGAGTTGCAGTTCATTCCGTTTCCGCCCGAACCTGAATACGAGTAAGCTACGTAGCCGCCGGTGGGAAGCGTAAGCTGCGCCAGTCTGCCAGTAAAACTACCGGGAAAACCAGGGGTCGGCTCGTAACTCAGCGTAAAAGTCTCGCCGTCTGGTAAAACGACACTGGTCGGAAAATAGACATTGCCGAAGTTTCTTTCGACAATCAGGGAACAACCAAAATTCGTCCGCTGTGGGTACGTCGTGTAATTTACCTGCACGGTGCGCTGAGTTCCGTTGGCATCAAAATAAGTGTATGTATCAGGCAAGTTCGGGCCCCCGCAGGCCACCGAACGACAGCCAGCGTATGTTGCGATCAGAACCGTTTGCCCCAGGGTATCTGTGTAGGTGGTGGTAATCATCCCATTCCCGCCGTACTGCAAACTCCACGACATTTGCACGCCGTCGGGGTCCGTCACCCGGCCCGCAGTACTGCCAGGAGGGGCGCCAGTCACTTGATTGCCGGAGCGATCGTAGACTGCGAAATTCGGAGGGTTTGTTCCATTTGGAGTAGCCACAACGGTGTAGCCCGATCCGTCGAGAGTCGTTGCTGATGACATGCTCTGCCCAAAGCCGCAGGCTCCGTAGTTAACAGTATAATTAAGATTAATTGCATGCTGCGCACCAGTCGCGTCTGATACAGTGAAGTTGCTGGCTGTAGTTTGGTTGTTCGTATGGCTGTTGTTGCAGTCATAGCTCGTTGTATTGTCATTAAGAGTACCTGCTCCGAATCCGCCCGAAGCAACGCCGTTCAGCACGTCGACGCCACCACCCGGGACAAACCAAGCGCCGCCTGCGCCCACAAACGCGTGGAAGTTGCCAATCAAATTGAATACGAACGGCATCTTTCCTGTCTTATTGACTATAGGAATCGTGAGCATAATATTGCCGGACGAGGGATCAAAGGTGTCGTATTGCCCAACCACATGGGTTGAGAACGGGAGAATCCCGGCGCTGGGGTCGGTTTGTGCCTGAACAGTCTGCTGCAATGCAATAACGATCGTGCAAATTAGAACGACGACACTCCAGCCTTTGCAGGTCATACAGTCCTCCAGAGCACATCAATTCGACAGATTGTGGGTGCAAAAGGGCACGACACTCGCATCGTGGAGACTCCTCACGAAATATTTCCTCGGGCAGTGTGGAGAAGCTCAGAAAAGTGGGCAAGTTACTTTCGACCGGTCCTACGGTCATTACTCTTCTCTGGAAGCCGGCTTCTAATGTGAGCTAAGGCATAAGTGCAATGAAGACTATATTGCTCGACACGGAGTAAGTGCCGTAACAACACTCTGTTACGTGAAATATGAGTGCCTTCACCTGAAACGGCATGTCTAGGTCGGAACGCCGACGTCACCATAAGTCGTCGGAATCACGACTGTCCACGTTCCATTTTCAGAACTGGGGAGTTCTGCGTTGACTTGCCGATTTGACATTGGCAGAATCCGCCCATGGCAAATGCAGGAAACGCAGGGCTGCATCGCGTGCAATACGGAAGAGCCTCGGCCTCCTGGCAATCTGATGGCGTTCTATTTGGGAGGAGCGGATGCAACTTACGGTAAATCGTGCGACTCCATGCCGACGTGTATTCCTTTTTAGATTTATCGTTGGTAAACGTTTGGGCAGGGTTAGACTTTTTTGGTTACTCCTTTTCGAGCTGTCACGGGTGGACTCACAACGAGGTTGTGAAGGAACTCTTATCTGAAAAAAGAGGGCGAACAGATCGTGAAGATCAAACAGCTTTCGCCTTCGGCGCGGCATATTGGTGCATAACGCAGAAGCAATCCAAGAATGCCACGCATCCCACCGGAGACGGTAAATTTATCAACGGCAAGTGACGCCACAGCTCCAGCTGCAGCACAACGGAAACTCCAAGCCAGCGCGTCCCATCACTGCGCAAGCGCAGCCACAGCTCCACTCCAGCACAGCATTTATTTTTGGCCCGCGCCCACCAGCTCAGCACAGCTCAAAGCGCGAGCGAAGCGAGCGCGCCGCGCGCGTGTCACGGCTTTCAGCGTCATCTCCCGATGAAAGTGTGTGCAGCTGTCAGCTTTTTACTACTTAGTTACTATGATGTGTCGTTTTGAAGCTTGCTGTCTCCTAACCCGTCAAACGGGGCGGGGGGGTGGTGTATACCGACGGCAAAATGGACCCTCCTGGATCACGGTTCGGCGGCGCGGGCGGCGCGGGGCGAGTGCGGAGGTCAATGAGTGTAATCGCCTTCCATGAGAAGGCCGGTCGGAGTCAAGGGGATTCGTTTTGGTATTTGTTGGTCAAGCTGTTTCTTCCTAGCCGAGTCGCCACTGTCGCCACCCTTCCATCCGCACTCTTCGATGAGCGACTGTTCGCTCGGTGCAAGTTGGGTGTTCTCGTTTCAGCCGGTGCTGCCACCTGTTTATCGACCTCGGTTCCATCTCGAAGATGAAAGCTGGGCCAGGCGATGAACGCAGTCACCGGAACTCGGCGCTTGGGCTTTGTCTTCCTTTTTTCCTCGATATTGTTAATTACGCCGCTGCCGGCATCGTCCTCCGGCTGCTGTTCCGCAACGGTTCGTACACTTCTGCGTTTACCCACAGCCGATGCAGCAACACGGCTAGCTTTCGCGCCGTGGCAATGATGGCACGTTTCTTTCCGTTGCTGCCTCCACGCTCCGCCAGTTTCAGGCCCCAGCGTCGCAAGTCGCTGTCGGCTCCAAACGGGCCCAGAATGTGATGCGCACCCTGCACCAGCAAGGTTCGCAGATACGGATCGCCTTCCTTGCTGATGTGCATCTGCGGCTCCCTCTCGCCCGAGTTTCTCCGTCCCGGCTGCAGCCCCAGGTAGCAGCCCACGTCCCGGCTCTTGCGAAAACGATGCCCGTCTTCCAGCGTCAGCAGGAAGGTCAGCGCGATCAATGTGCCCACCCCCTTCACCTGCTTCAGCAGCGCCACTTGCGGATAGCTTTCCTGCGCCAGTCGCTCGATCCCTTCGTTGCATTCCCGGATGCGTTCACTCAGCGACTCGATTCCCGCCAGCAACGGCTCCAGTGCAGTTCGCAGTTCCGGACTCAGCCCCTGGGCTTTCTCGGGATTCATATTCCGCACGTTACACCCGCGCAACCGCTCGCCGTAGCTCTTGGCCAGTCCGCGGGCCGTGTTCACCAGCGCCGTCCGCGCCCGCACCAACCCGGCGCGAGCCCGGATCACGGTCAGATCCGCCTGCGCCTTCGCGCTGCGATGTTTCACCGGAGACAACAGCTGGGGATCGATTCTTGCCAACCGCGCCAGGTCGTGCGCATCGATCCGATCATCCTTGCGGCGACTCTCCCCGATCAGACGCACGTTGCGCGCATGGGCCACGATGGTCTCGTGTCCCAGTCCGCTTAGCAGCCGGCTTACCCACGGAGAGTGCATCCCGGTTTCCAGCGCGATCTGGCTGCACGGCATCCTCCCGAACACGGCTTGCAGTGCCTTCGGCGTGGTCGAAACCTTCTCTTCGAGAAGCCTCTGCCCGCTCTGGTCCAGAACGCAGTACCAGCTCGACCGATCCCCTAGGTCCAAGCCGATCGTCAGTTTCAGTCCTGCAACTTTTTGCTCGTGCGTGTCGCTGCGGTGCTAATCTTTTTCATTGCCGGTCTCCTTTATCTCTGTGCTTCGAGCGCGTCGATAACTTGGGAGCGTATCGCATCCCGCCGGAGACCGGCCTTCTCATCCCATCTGTTTACAACACCTATCCGCGTAGGTTCCTGCCTCCATTGGATTTTCGGTCTAAACGTGGCTACGATATGCTTTCTTAAGTGCATGATTCCAATTCGCCAAATTCTTTGCGGTCTTTTAGTCGTTGTGGCGTCTTCCTGTCTTCTGAGCGCTCAGCAAGAGGACGAAGTCTCTCTGGCTGACGGGCAGATCCTCTCCGAGATCGGTCAACACAACGAACTCATGACTAATCTCGAATACCTCTCGGATGTCATCGGGCCGAGACTAACCGGATCTGCGCAGCAGAAAATGGCGAGCGAATGGGCAGAACGCGAGTTTCGCCAATACAACCTGACTAACGTCCACCAGGAAAAATGGACAATTGCTAATTCTTGGACCAGAGGGACCGCAGAGGCTCGGGTGATTGCCCCCGTCTCACGCCGTCTTGCGATTGTTTCAGCCGGGTGGTCTCCGGGCACGAACGGTGAGGTCCAAGGGTCAGTCGTGTACGTTAGCGCCCAGTCCGCTTCTGATCTTGACAAATACAAAACGAAGTTGTCCGGCGCTATCGTGATTTTGCAGGAGCCGCATCCCGTTACCCCTCCTTCTGAAGTGGGCCATCCCCCAGTGCAATTCTTTCTTCAGGCACCCTATGCAGAGCCGAAAGCAGACGTTTCATCGGCCAGGGCCTTCTATGAAACCCGGACAATCTTCTTCGAGGCTCAGGGGGTTCGTGCAATCCTCCGGGATTCCGCGAATCCTTTTAGCCTGATGCGGATGTCCAACGCCTCGAAAGGTGATTACGAGCCTGGCGTGATCCCGACTGCCTTTCTTTCACACGAGGATTACACGCTTGTTTGGCGACTAATGAAGCGTGGAGATGTGCGTTTGCAATTGGCAATCACAAACACTTTTAGTACCGCCCCAGTCGAGACCTCGAACACGGTCGCCGAACTCCGAGGAGCCGAAAAACCCGACGAGGTCGTTATTTTGGGTGCCCACATTGATTCGTGGGACTTGGCTTCGGGCTCAACCGACAACGGAACCGGTGTCGTCGCTATCCTGGAAGTTGCGAGGGCTCTGCAGAAGCTCAAACTAACGCCAAAAAGGACGATCCGGTTTGTGTTGTTTTCAGGTGAGGAGCAGGGGGAGGTCGGTTCCAAACTGTATGTATCGGAGCATACCCAAGAACTTCCCAAAATCTCCGCCGTTCTGGTGAACGATACCGGGACCGGACCGGTCGTAACGGTTGGCGTGCATGAAAACTACGCTGACATAGGGCCCTTACAAGAAATTCTTGCCCCCGTCTCGTCGCAACTTCACCTCTTGGAGCCGAAGCTCTCTCGGACTTTTGGAAGTGATTACGCGCCCTTCAACGCGGCAGGCGTTCCAGGATTCTCGTGCATTGGAGACGCACCGGAATATTCTGAAACACAGCATACTCAAACCGATACTTTCGACAAAACACGCGAGGCAGGTCTTGCACAGGCTGCTCAGGTTATGGCCGTGTGGGCATTCAACACCGCACAATATCCGACCCTGCTTCCACGCAAGACGAGGAAATAGACCTGGACCAGCTTCGGATCGGTCCACGATCACTGTCGTAACATCGCCATTACAGTCATTGACCGGGTTGTGAGTGTAAACGCCTGTTAACACCAATAGTCTGGGCTGGTCTGCCGTCACACTGATGAGATGGAGTCTGCGAGTTTTTCCGGGTTATGCTTGTTTGACACTTTCCTTATGGACACCTCTGGGATGAGTTTCTCGCGTATTGTGATGTCACTGCTAGTGTTAGGAACGACAGCCACGCCGCAAGAACCCACCTTCAATGCACAGGCCAACGTAGTACTGGTGCCCGCGTTGGTCAGAGATGCAAGCGGAGAAGTGGTATACGGGTTGCAAGCGAAAGATTTCGTTATTGAGGACGATGGCGTCGAACAGACTCCCTACCTGGATGAATCGGCTGAAGCTGGGCCGGTCTCGGTCATTATCGCGGTGCAACGTGGCCGCAGGGCATGGCGTGAATTTGCTCGCATCCGTGGTCTAGCGTCGATGCTGGAGCCGGTGCTAAACCAGCCCAATATCGAAACCGCCTTGGTTTTCTTCGACAGCAAGCTGAGTCTGGTGCGAGATTTCAGCAACAACCCAGAACTTGTCGAGGACGATCTGAAAAACTTGCAAGCTGGGGACAACGGTGCCGCCATTCTCGACGCGGTCGCCTATTCGGTAAAGTTGCTTAACCACCAGCCTGAGGAACGCCAGCGCGTGTTGCTCCTAATCAGCGAAAACCGAGACCACGGCAGTCGCTTTACCAGGCTTGACGATGTGGTCAAGCTGATCGGAGTGACTAACGTCGCGGTTTATGCGCTCGCTTTTTCACCGTCTCTGTCGCAAATACTGGATACGGAACGAGGCAGCAACCGGGATGAGGCTCACTGGGATGCGCCGCCGGACTGGCTCGGTACCCTTGCAATGGTACGGGCAGCCATGAAGAAAAATGTAACTCTGGCAATTACATCCATGAGCGGCGGCGAGTACGAACCGTTCTCGTCGCAAAAGAGCTTCGAGACTAATATGAACAGCTTTGCCAATCACGTGCACAACCGCTATCTGTTGAGCTTTCAACCGAAGAGCCCTCATCCCGGCCTACATCAGATTCGGGTGCGGTTGAAAGACCTACAAAGGAATGAGAAGGTGTTGTCCAGAAGCAACTACTGGGCGGCGACCGCCAATGATTAACCACATACTCCCTTCGGACGTGATTGCCGGAGGCTCGTCTGCTGCTTATTGTTGAAAAATCGCCATTACACTCATTGACCGGTGGGTGTAATCACTTTTTGTTTTGTCACTTATCGCGCGCCCAACACAATCTTCATCAGCTCGGGGGCGAGATCGGAAGCGAGATGGTCGCCGTTGAGATTGATAAGAACGGCGACACCAGCGCGCGACTCGGGAGCTATCATGATGAAAGTGCTCGTTCCCCACTCGCCACCACCGTGGTTTACGGTAGGCGCAAACCCGTCACCGATTTCCCAGCCCAGCCCATATGTCGTTTCTTTCCCGTCAGAAGTTCTCTGCGCAGCCCACATGAGGTTCCTAGTTGTGCGCGACACCAATCGGTCGTTCAGCATGGATACTTCAAACTTCGCCATGTCTTCTGCCGAGGATAGACCTTTGAGGCTGGGTCAAATCCCGACAAAAGGTTACATCAACCTGCCCCACCCTCTCACGCGACGCGCCCGCGCCGCCGAACCGTGATCCAGGAGGGTCCATTTTGCCGTCGGTATACACCACCCCGTCAAACGGGGCGGGGGGTGAGCATTCTGTCCCCCCTAAAGTTACCCCACCCCCCGTCAGGCTGCCCCCTGGAAAGAGCGCGATGCGAGGGTCAATGAGTGTAATCGCCTGTTAACGTCAGTTATGATCTTCCTGAATCGACAGCGCATTCTTTCATGTCACCCTCGTCAGCACCGAACAGAAACGTCCCTAAAATGAGAACGATCCTTTGTTTTATGTTCGCGTGCTGCACTGTTAGCTGCCACCCTCCGATTTCACATGGTCCAATAATCGACGGCTACAAAGCAGGGGTGTGCATTCCGGTTTCGGCGAATCGCAAAGTGCGAGGCCCTCATACTCGCGAGTGGGAAACCCCGGTAACGCTCAGCGACGGCTCGAAGGTGATTGTTGTCGGATACCAAATGCCGGGTGGCCGGATCACAGCTCGCTACGTGACAACAGGTCGCGAATTGGAAGCAGCTAATGCTGGCGATTACGTCTATCCCAGCGACGTCCGTTTCAACGCGCAAACCGATCTCTTGTTTGTTAAGGCATCGGGGCTGGCGGGTGGAATCACCCATGAAACTTGGCTATTTGAGTACGACCTACTTGGCCAGCGTCTGATCGAACGCCGACGGGTTGCAGACAGCGCGTTGCCCGCAGAATGTCCCGAGTCTCCCTGATCGCTCATGGGCTGAACAATGATTGGCGATAAATCACCATTACACTCATTGAGGGCCTGCCTCCCGGTTAAAGGTCAATGAGTGTAATCGCCTGTTAACGTCACCTGACTTGCCAGATCGTCCCGTCGGTGGTGTCTAATAGGTCATGCGCGTTCGTTGGAGAGTTGTGTTACCAGCCGTAGGATTGCTCTTGTTTGCGGGGCTAACCTACGACTCGGTGCGCATAGATCGAGAGATTAACAACAACGCTGGGCGATATTTCTGGTGGTTAACTCTACGGCTCGATTCGGAGCCGGGTAACAGTCAGCTCTCAACGTCGTGCAATGGTGCGAACGTAGACTGTACCAGCTGGGACCCCGCTTATCTGTGGGTGGATATTGGCTGGCTGGCTAAGGCACTGATATTCTCCGCATTCCCAGCATTCTTGGTCGGGGGGGCTATTGTCGGCGGCTTTCGGAGATTAGGAGTCAGCGAGGTTATAAGCTTTATGATCTCGATGCCCCCGTTGATTGCCAGCTGGTATTTCCTTATTGGTTGGCTAATCGACCGCTACACGGGTAAACGATCTGGCAGCCCCATGTCTCACTCCCCTTCTAGTTGTTGATAAATCGCAATTACACTCATTGACCGCCTCTTCACGCCTCAGGTGAGACCCCAACCAGATCCGCCAGAGCCTGCCAATGCCTCGGATGCGGGGCCACCCCGTAACGTTCGAGTAAATACGGTTAACTGATGAGTAATAGTGCGATTGACGATCGGCGTGCGGCGTGCGGGGTGTATGGCGCACCGCCGTTACTGCTCCGAGATCGATGGGCGATCAGGCAGCCCACTCATCAAATCGGCGCATGATCTCCATGAGCTTGCATCCCATCAGGATGAGAGAGCCCCACAATATGAAGGGGACGCCATAGAATAAGAGATGCTTGCGCGAACGGGCTAACTCAAACACCCGCATCTTCACGATGGCGTATAGGTTCGCTGAGAGATAAGCAACCGCCAAACAGCTCACTACCACGTTGTGCATCTTGTTGCTCCTCCTTTTACCGTGGGAGTTCCGCGCCGGTCGTGATGGTCGCGCCGAACACGATGTTTCCTCTTGGGAGGAGCGCGCAGTGGCGACGACCGAGCCGCCGCCACTGCGTTCGCTATTGCATCAATTGCGCAATGATATGCGAGTCATTGAAGACCGTTCTCCATGCCAGCTTACCCTCCCGGACGGTCCACACCTTAGAGTTGAGACCATCCTCCGTCTACCGGAAGCTCTGCGCCGGTCGTGAAGGTCGCATCGAACGCAAGGAAGAGGACGGCCTTCGCGATTTCCTCCGACGTCCCCCAGCGCTTCATGGGAACCATGCCGGTCATCTTCTCTCTAAGCTGGGCGGCCGCGTCTTTCTCGGGGAACATCTTGCCCAAGATCGGCGTATCGATGGGGCCGGGCGTCACCGCGTTGACTCGAATCTCGCGAGGAAGCAGCTCGGCCGCGAGCACCCGGGCAAATGATCGCAGCGCAGCCTTGGCGGCTCCGTATGTGGCGTTGCCAGGCATTCCCTTGACGTTGGCGATCGAAGTCGTGAGGACGACAGCGCCTCCCCGGTTTATTAGCGGCACGAGCTTCTGCACGGCGAAAAGTGGTCCCTTGGCGTTTAAGTTGAACATCTCGTCGTAGACAGCCTCGGTGATGCTCTCGAGAGGCGCTCGGATGCTGAACCCGGCGTTGACGAAAAGCAGGTCGAAGGTGTCGAACTCGGCCTTCACCCGAGAGGCGAGGGCGTCGATGTCCGTCAACGACCGCGCGTCGCTCGAAACCACGAGGGCGCCATTTCCGAGCTCTTTCTGCGCCGATTCCAGGCCGGCCTTCGAGAGACCCGTCACCAGAACGCGCGCCCCCCCATCGAGGAGCATCTTCGCCGTCGCGAGCCCCATGCCGCTCGTGCCGCCGATAATCACTACCTTTTTACCTTGGTACTGTTCCATGTGTATTCTCCCTGCGAGGTTAGGGTTACTTTGCTGCTTTTGAACTGTTTGGTACGATAATAGACGCGCTGACCACGATCAGTTCAGCCGCGATCGGCTCTCCTTCAGGACACTGCTCTCAAGTTGCTGCGGAAGACGACGAATTTTTCTATGTCACGACGGGCCGTTTTTTATCGGCGGAACAGACGGCGACGCGGGTTTGACAGGCTCGAAATCGATGCCGGAGACCTTGACGACGGCCTGCCACGCGGCTTCCTGGCTGGCGCGATCGTGGAGGTGTGGGTGGCGCTGCGTCTCAATCGGGCCTGAGAACTTCCCTTGAGCCGAGGCGAAGAATTGCCCTGAGACGTCGGTTCCGAACTCCGACGCCTGGAGGTACCGACGGGCCGCGGTCTCCGGCGTCTGATTCATGCCGGGAATGAGGTTCACGATTGGGATAAACAGATACTTCAACAACGGGCCAGCGTTTCGCACCACCTTGGTGTCGGTCGCCCCACCGGGCGATACGGCGTACACGGCCATGCCGGCGGGCAGCCGGCGGGCCAGCGCCGCGGTCCACCAAGCGATGATGAGCTTCGCGTCAGCATACGCATTGTTGGGCACGTACTTCACGTTCGGCCCGTTGCGCAGCAGGGCTTCAACAGCCGCGGTTCGGTCGCCCCGGTAGTATTTGGCCGCGAAGGCTGGCACGTCGGTGTACTTGAACATGGGTACGCCCCCGCGGGCAGGCTCCGCGCCGGCGATAACAATCCGCGCGTTCGGGCTCAGCAGGCTGGCGCGAAGCAAGCCGACAGTCAGTTGATGATGGCCGATCAGCGGGGCCTGAGAAGCCTCAACGCCCGCCGCAGTGATCACGCGCTTCTTGGTCGGGACCAATCCGGCATTGAGCAGTAGGAAATCGATCGGCCGACCTCGCTTGACGAGAGAGGCAAGCGCGGACTGAACGCTGGACGGCTTGTCCAGATCCAGCGCCAGCGGCGTGAAGATCACTGTTTTGTTCTCAGCCGCGAGTTGAGCGGCCGCTTGCTGGGCCCCGGCCAGGCTGCGCCCGGTGACGATGATCTCGTGCCAGCCCTCTCCGGCGAGCAGGCGGGCTGCCGCATGGCCGAGCCCGGAGGTGGCGCCGGTGACCAGCGCGATCGAATGTTCCATGGGCATCTCCGTGGTGAAGTGTGAAGGCCGAGCCGTGAGGCCAGAGCCAGCTTGCTAATTTCGAACTATTCAGTTATAAAATGACGTGATGCCATTGTCAAGGAATTGTGAACCAAATGATTCAAAATACCGCTAGACCGCGGGGGCGACCTCGCAGCTTCGACGAGACGGGGGCGCTGGAAAAGGCGACTCAGGTGTTCTGGTCGAAAGGCTACGACGGAGTGACGATTGACGATCTCGTCGCCGGGATGGGTGTGGGACGGCCGAGCCTGTATGCCGTCTTTGGGGACAAGCGGGCGATATTCTTGCGCGTCCTTAGGGCGTACGCAGAACGGAAGGGCGCATCAGCCGCGAAGGCACTCCTCTCGCCACAGAGTCTTCGCGACTCGATCGCGGACTTTCTGAGGTACGCCGTCGAAAGTGCGACCGAGAAAGGGTCCGCCCGGGGCTGCCTTATGATGTGCGTCGCGCCGATTGTGAACGACGCTGAGGTCCAGCGGTTCCTGCAGAGCGCGGTCGCGGGCGGCGCGGCGCTGGTGGAGCGCCGTTTCCGGGACGGGATCAGCGCGGGAGACATCCCGCCTGACTTTCCCGTAGCCGCGCGCGCAACCCAAGTCACGGATTTAGCGCGTGGGCTGACCATGCGTGCGCAGATAGGCACGCCGCGCAAGACGCTCCTCAAAGAGGCTGAGGAAGCTGCCGAATTGGTGCTCCTGCCGCGGCGTAGGGCGTCAAAATGACGGGACTCCAAGCAGGTATGCACGCTTTCCGTCACGTGTGCATCGATCAAGGCGTGTGATTATCTAATATCGTGTACCCGCCACGCTTTCCTTAACGATGAGCGAATCGTAGCTTCAATTGTCGTGAGTCAGGCAGCCGCGCACTCAACCTTAAGCAAGCCTTAATTCCGCGGTCCTACAGGGAAGTCCTGATTGCCCCAGCCCTTACGGCTTACGCCGCGAACTGCGCTACGGCATCTAAGTACGAGAGTGGAGGCAACAACTATGAAACGCGTTAGAGCTGTCACGATGGCCCTCTTGTTTTTAGTTCTTGGAGCCGGTGTTCAGGCCTACGCACGACAGGATCAGCAGGACGAGAAACAAACTAAGCCTGAAAAACAAGGCAAGCCGGATCAACATCCCAAGCCAGAATCACAGCCGCAGCAAAACCAGCAACGGCAAGAACAGGTCCAGCAACAGCATCAGAGAGAGCAGCAACAACAGCAGCAACAGCAGCGCGAGCAGCAGAATCAGCAAAGGGAACGCCAGCAGCACAACCAGCAGCAACAAGAGCGCGTCCAACAAGAGCGCCAGAGAGAGCAGAACCAACAACAGCAGCAGCAGATGGAGCAGAAACGGCAGCAGCAATTAAGCCAGCAGCAACAGGAACGCGCACGCCAGGAGCAACAGAAACAGCAGAATCAACAGCAGCAGGAGCGAGCCCAGCAGCAACGGCAGCAACAACAGCAGCAGCAGGTAAACCAGCAGCAACAAGAACGCTTGCGGCTGGAGCAACAGAACCAACAAAACCAACAGCAGCAGCAACGGATGCAGCAGCAACGACAACAGCAGTTAAGCCAACAGCAGCAAGATCGGACACGGCAGGAACAGCAAAATCAGCAGAACCAGCAGGCGCAGCAGCAGCGCATGCAGCAGCAACGGCAGCAGCAGAATCAGAGGAGCCAGGCCGATCAGGAGCGACAGCAGCAGTTGAATCGGCAGCAACAGGAGCGCGCCCAGCAGCAATGGCAGCAGCAGCAACAGCAGCACGCCCAGCAGGAGCGCCTCTCGCAGCAGCGTCAGCAGCAACTCATCCAGCAACAGCAACAGCGCATGGTGCAGTATCGCCAGCGTCTGGATGAACAGCAGTATCGCCTGCAGCAGCAGACGGCAAACTTGCAGCAGCAGCGGCGCATGGCGCAGTTCCGTTTTCAGGAGCAGTACCTGGAACGTCTGCGCGATCAGGACAGGCGTCTGCGCGACGAACGTCACGACTACAACAACGATCCCTACTTCTACACCGCACCGATCTATCGTTACAATCGCGGGGGCGCGTACTACGAGACCAATCAGTACGGCGCTGATCTGTTAAGGCAGGCGGTGAATACCGGCTACGAAGAGGGCTTTCGCGCTGGAGCGGCTGACCGCGAGGACAACTGGCAGCCCGACTATCGCAACAGCTACGCCTATCAGGATGCCAACTACGGCTACAGCGGCTACTACGTGGATCCCGAAGATTACAGATACTATTTCCGCGAAGGTTTCCAGCGTGGCTACGAAGATGGCTACAACGACAGATATGAATACGGCTACAACTCGAACGGCTCGTATGGCGTTATGGGAAATGTCCTGTCGCTGATTCTTAATCTGCAGTCGCTTCGCTAGACGCTTGTTTTGCGCCCGGCTGGTTTGATCGAGCTTGGTTGACTCAAGAAGATCAATTCGGCCGGGCGTATTTTTTCCAGCGACAACTAAGCCGCAATAGTTTCCCGTTTAGTGTCTTTGTTCCTGCCCTTCGTGTGGTCTGGATTCCGGCCGTGATTGCTGACGTTCTCTCGGCTGCGTCTGCGGACGTCTTGGACCTTCAGGTCTCGGCTGAGGCGCCGGTCGCGTGCGGCCCGGCTGCTCCGGCCGACCCTGATTTGGACGATCCGCCCTGGGTGGCTGGGGCGGACGATTCGGACGAACCGGTTGCGTCGATGGCCGGCCGGGTGTACCAGGCCTGGATGGTTGATATGGCCGATTGCCACCGGGACGATTTCCCGGCCGGTTATAACCTGGCGGGTTGCCCGGTCCGTACGGCGGACGATTGTAGCCGGGACGATTGTACGGAGGATGAGGCGGACGATAATTTTGCGGACGGTAGCGCCAATCGCCGCGATAGCCCGGACGGTTGGACCAGACGATCGGCCGCGGTCGATACCAGGGGCGCGGCGGCCGGTAAGGGTTATGCCATCCCCCCCACACGACGTGGTTGTAGTAGACGCGACGCGATCCCCAGTTCCATCCCCAGCCGCCCCATCCCCAAGGCCGGTTGTCCACCAGCAGCGCCCCGATTCCGATCCCCACGCCGAAACTGATCAGCGACGCCACGACGATCGCGTCCGAACTCGGCCTGACGTAAACCACCGCGGGATCATATTGCGGAACATAAACGACCTGCGGACTGGCGGGCTGAATTACATAAACCGTCTGACCTGCGGGTTGCTGCACCACGACTTGCTGCTGGGGAGTGCTGCGCAACGTGCCCGCCGCGTAGGCCTGGGTACGGAGCCGCTGCACCGACGCGGAAACCGCTTCCTGGTCAGCCGAGAATGCCTGCCCGATAGCGGCGTAGTCGTCCACGTGCTGCGCCATCATTTCCAGCACTTGCGGAAAATTCACCAGCGCGATAAATGCGGGATCGAACCCCTGTTGCTGCGCCGCGTCGGTGAGAGCCGTGCCGGTCAGAGACTGATTGTCCTGGAGCCAGTTGTCGACATCCAGAATCTCCTGCGGATTCGTCGAAGCCGTTGTGATCTGGGCAAGCAGGGAATCCGGATAGAGCGCAACCGGGGCCAGCAACTGGTCCAGTTCCTGCGGACCGGGTATGGCAGTTTGTGCTGCGAGAAAAGGACCGAGGTCTGGAGAAACAACCAGAGAGACCAATAAGAGGATCGCCGTGAAACTTGATGTTCGTCGCATGAAATTCCCCGCAAATGGCGTTCGCCTGCGCGAATCGAACGCGATTATATCAGCAGAATTGAGCGATGCAGCGCGCAACCCTGCTCACGTTGAAATTCTCGCTGCAGGCGCAAAACAGCTATCATGGACGCGACACGGCTGCTTTCCCGCCGGAGGAAACGACCCTTGAGTGACCATGTCAAGCTGGTGCAACTTCGCGACGCCGCCAAAGTGCTCGGCGTCAGTTATTCCACGCTCAAGCGATGGATCCACACGCGAAAAATCCAGACTGTCAAGACCCAAGGCGGGCATCACCGGATTCCGGAAAGCGAGTTGGACAAGCACCTGCACTTCGCTGAAAAGCGCATGCCCCTGCCCCAGCGTCGCGCCCAATTTCGAAGAATCAGCGCGCGCAATCAACTGATCGGCCGCATCGTCGACATTAAAGTGGATGGCATCATGGCTCAGGTCACTCTGTCGATTGGTGGCCAGCAAATCACCTCGGTCATCACGGCGGATGCCGTCCGCGAGCTGCGATTGCAAAAGGGGCAAGTCGCTGCTGCCCTTATCAAATCCACTGAAGTCATGATCCTGCGCGCGTGAAACCTTTCGAATTGCCGGCACATTTGATGGTCCGGGGAAGATTCGGCAGGAAACGCAAGGTCCCTCCACTTCGCTTCGCTCCGGTCGGGATGACAGAGTTTTCTGAGCTGGGGCGACAGCCGGCCTCTTCCCGCGCCGCTAACCGTTCTGTTCCGCCTCACGATGCGATTCGAGTCGAATTGACAGGTCACACCGATCTGCATTAAACCAGTTGATCTCGCAGCCTGGAATTCATTCTGAACACAGGAGTCCAATCATGAACTGTCGCAGCACGCGCCTCACCCGCCTGCTCGTAGTACTCGCTCTCACCCTTGGCGCTGAGTAGCGGACTGTGCGCCGCGCAGGAGATTACAGTAGCCGCCGCTGCCGACCTGCAATTTGCCATGCAGGAAGTTGGGACACGCTTCCAGCAGGAATCCGGAAAGACGGTGAAGCTGATCTACGGTTCTTCCGGCAACTTCGCGCAGCAATTACAGAATGGCGCGCCATTCGACATGTTTTTCTCCGCTAACCTGGATTATCCCAAGCAACTGGAGACCGCCGGACTGACCGAACCCGGTACCTTCTATCAATACGCCATCGGAAAGATTGTCGTGTGGGTGCCGAACGATTCCAAGCTGGACCTGAGTGCGGGCCTGAGAGTTTTGCTGGACCCTTCGATCAAAAAGATCGCCATCGCCAACCCACAGCATGCTCCTTACGGAAAAGCTGCGGTCGCGGCCATGCAGAAGGAGAATATCTACGATCAGGTGAAAGACAAGTTCGTGCTGGGTGAAAACATTTCGCAGACGGCGTCCTTTGTGGCCTCCGGATCAGCCGACGTTGGCATGATTGCGCTCTCACTCGCCCTGTCCCCGAATATGAAAGACAAAGGCCGCTACGCTGAAGTTCCGGCGGCCGACTACCCGGCCATCGAACAGGCCTGCGTCATCATGCGCTCGTCGAAAAACAAGGACATCGCCCAGCAATTCGAGAAATTCATTCAGTCCCCGCCGATTAAAGAGCTCTTTAAGAAGTATGGCTTCGCGATTCCCAATCAGTAATCCGATCCACGATTCTCAATAATTTTAGATCTTTGAAAACGACGCGACAGAGGAGCCCCGATGAAACCGTCTCTATGTGTGGCCATGGTCGTAGTATGCGCCGCGACTTTAATGGCCCAAACTTCAACGAGCAAGAAAAAGGCAGCAGCTGCAAATCGTTCCACGGCCATGGCGAAAGATATCCAGGCCTTGCGCGAGACTGTTGCCGCACAGCAGCAGCAGATGGAAGCGCAGCGGGAGCAAATGGACCAACTGAAGTCCCAGCTGCAGCAACTCCTGGACGCCACACAGCAAGCCAACGCGTCCGCGCAGAGAGTGCAAGGCAGCGCCGACCAGGCGCAGACAACGGCGGCTCAAGCGCAGCAGTCAGCCACGGATGCTCAACGCCTTGCCGGCCAGGCTTCTTCCAGCGCCGCCGAAGCAAAAGCGGCCCTGGCGGTCGTGGACAAGCAGTCCAAAGACGAAGACAAAAAGATCAGCGCGCTGCAAGACTTTGTCGGACGCTTCCGCCTCAGCGGCGACATCCGGCTGCGGGGTGAAGACATCTTTCAGGATTGCCCAGCCTGCGTCACGCGCAATCGCGCCCGCCTCCGCGTCCGCTTCGGAGTTGACGGCCGGTTGAATGAGAACTTCATGGGAGGCTTTGCGCTGGCCACCGGTTCGCTGGGCGACCCGACTTCGGCCAACGAAACATTCACCAGCTTCTTCGACCGCAAGACCATCGGCCTCGACCGCGGCTACATCACTTTCAATCCGGTGGCCGCCCGGTGGCTCTCGCTTACCGGCGGTAAATTCGCCTATACCTGGGCCCGCACATCGCTTACTCTCGATCCCGACATCAACCCCGAAGGCTTCAACCAGAAATTCTCCTGGGACCTGAAGACACCGTTCCTCAAAAACTTTACGGTGCAGGGAATGCAACTCCTCTATAACGAAGTTGCGAAGGGAGACGATTCATTCGCGCTTGGAGGCAACGTTTCGGCCAACTTCCAGTTCGGTCCGCTGACCACCACTCCGTCCTTTACGCTGATTGACTGGGGCTTTCCCGATGCGATCCTGAACGCCTCGGCGTTCGCGAACCAGGCCACCACCAGCGGGAATCCGCCGATTCAAGTCCCCGGTGAAGGTCCGGGTTGCGCCACGGGTTCGGGTTTGCCCAGTGTTCCGCCTTGCGCCATCGCTTCCAACGGAATGACCAACGCCACGTTCGTTGACGCGAAAGGGCAGCGCCATTTCCTCTCCGGATTCGAATACGCCGACTTCATACTCAACAATCAGCTGAAGACTGGACTGTCGCGTTTCCCGCTGAACCTGCTCCTGGAATACGAGAACAACCTCAAGGCGGCGTCCCACCCGCTCGACTCTAAGGGGAAAGTCATTACAAGCATTGGTTCGCAAAACCAGGCGTACCTCGGAGAAATCAGCATTGGTCAGGTCAAGAACCGGAATGATCTGCAATTCGGCTACGGATTCTGGCGTTCGGGGCAGGATTCAATCCTGGCCACGTTCTCGGAAAGCGAACAGCGTGCCGCGACCAACATCATCGAGCATCACATCTTCGCGTCCTGGCGGGTGCGATCGAATGTTGTGGCGGCCTATAACGCCTGGATAGGACGTACGCTGAACAGCAACTTGCAGCACGCCGTATTGGCGCCCGGAATAACGCCGGGAGAGACGGAGCCCTTTCTTGCGCGTCACCAGTTTGACCTGATCTACTCGTTCTGACGGGAAAGCCGAGTAGGGAGCCACGAGAGTCATGGACGAAGCGCGCTGCGAATATCCCTGCTCTCCAGAACTCTCTTGGGATAACCATGCTTGGCTACCGACAACATGGCGAGACCGATCTGCTCGGTTGTCAGAATGTGATTGGGGAACGCCCACCGCAGCACCGGCAACAAAGGTTTGGTGAGTGTGTAAAGAACGCGATAGGACGCTGTCTTGGATCGCGTTCCATGCAGCGGTTCAATGACGCCAGGGCGGAACATGTACGCGCCCGCAAAGGGCAATTGCAGAAGCGCATTTTCAGTCCGCCCCTTGACCCGCGCCCACATGGTCCGTCCATGCTGAGAGCTGTCGGTGCCGGCGCCTGACACCTAAATGAACGTCATCTGCGGATTGAGGCGGCAGAGGGTTTCCGCGGCCGCCAGCGTGATGTCGTAGGTCACGCGCGTGTAGGCCTCTTCCGTCATTCCCGATGACGTTACGCCGAGGCAGAAGAAGCACGCGTTGAATCCCGTGAGATCGGTTTCGATGTCCGCGTATTGCGACAAATCCTGCCGCACAATCTGACGCAGCTTCGGATGCTGCGCTCCAGTAGTAGTTCGACCGATCGTCTGGACGAGTTGTACGTTCGGGTCAAGCAGGCACTCCCGCAGCACTCCTTGGCCAACCATGCCGGAAGCGCCGAAAATCAGGACGTTCATTGCTTCTCCATGTGTCCGATTTTGCCACGAACACCACGAACCACGTAGCGGCAGGTGTCCTCATCTGCCCAGTCGATTGAAGCTCGACAAGGTTCGTGCCTTTCCGAAAATAGCAGAGCTTCGCTCCGCCGGCGGACGAGGACATCTGCCCTGCGTGGTTCATGGTGGATTGATATGGGTATAGGTGAGATCGGCGGGCAGGCTACTTTCTCTTCTTCTTCTCTTTTTCTTTCTCTCTCTCTTTTTCCTTCTTTTCCGAATTCATCTTCTTCGCAATCTCTTCCACCAGCTTGGGCCTCAATTCAGCCAGCATGGTGTCGACTATGCTCGCAATTGCGGTGGACTCTCCCGGAGCCTCACTAGGAGCAGCCTCAGCCTCGGCTATCTCTGTCTCTGCTTCCGCTTCCACGGGAGCAGGAGGCGCAGGCGCCGCTTCCGGGGCCGCAGCGGCTTCGGCCGCGGGTGCTTCTGCAGTTGGTGTGGGAGGCGGTGCGCTGACGAACGATTCCCGAATCTGCTTCCAGTTTTGCCAGGCGGCGGCAAGTTCGGCTTCGCGCTGCGGCGTAACTTCTACACTTGCGACCGGCGCGGTCTCTGCTACCTCTGGCGAAACGGTTGCGGACGATACTGCTTCCACGGTGGAGACGTGTTCCGAGCCGGCGCCTGCTGCGGCTGCCGCTGCGAATGCCGCTTCTTCTTTCGGCGCGGCCGGCTCGCCTGTCTGAACGGGCGAGGACCCAGCGACGCTCTCAGGAACAGCGCTCTCGGCAACCGCGCTTTCCGCGACAACGTTCTCCGCAACTGCGTTCGCCGCGACTGTGCTTTCCGCCGCTACGCCCGGAGCCGGGACCGATTCCGTGCTGGCGACTGCTTCCGTGACGCTAGTTTCCGCGGCAACTGTCGGTTCGGCCGCTTCAGCCACTGGAGTCGGAGCCTGAACTTCAACCGTCGCACCGGCAGAAGCATTGCGAGCGGCTTCGGCTGCAACCGTAGCGGCAGCGGCCAGTTCCATCTCCTGTTCCAGCGTCGGCGCCGATTCCTCCAGCGCCACAGCAACTGACTCGGCGATCCATCGCGGTCCGGTAATCGCGGCTTCGGCGAACTGAACTCACGGCGGCCGGGACCTCTTGACTCGTCCATCTCCTGATGCCGGCATGCTTTCGCTGCCGTTGCCATTCGACGGCGCCAAAGAAGCAAGCGCGGCCATGACCTCGTCATCACCGCGAGAGGATCTCTCGGTCTCGTGAATTTGTGCTTCAGATACCACTGGAGGCGAAAAAGTTTCGGACGCCGCCGTCGGCAACTCGGCTGCCGCAGCATGCCCCTGCTCGGGCGGGATTTCACTGCTTGCGATCGCTTCGGACAACGGCTTCTACCGCTACAGGGGTTGGCTCGGCGCTGACTTCGACCGGAGCGGCTGGTTCCAACTCCGGCGCGGACGCCAACGTTGCCGGAGAAACTTCGGGCTCACTGGACGGGACGGCGACCGCTTCCTCGGACGCAGCCTGCATGCTGGCAGCGGCGTCCGACGCGGATCCTTCAGGAATTACAGTTGGATGTCCGGCTTTACCATCGAACGACGCTGCGGCAGCGGTGATGGCGGCGATTTCTTCCGGTGTGATGTCAGCCGGCAGACCAGCCGGAATCGGACGCTCAAATTCCTGCTTCGCTTCTACCGGACGGGCGGCCTCACTGCGATCAAAATCGCGAGCGGGGCCGGCAAAAGTTTCCGGCGCTTCTGTTTCCTGCGCGGGCTTGGCATTGGGCCCTGGAATAGTGAGGCGATTCTTCCAGCCGGTTTCCTTGTCACCGAATTGATCGCCGGCGGATTGCTCGACCGCGGCCAGCGCCCGGGCGAAACGGCCCGACTTCTGCGGCTGAGGAGCAGCGACAATCTTGTCTTCGAGTTTGGTAAGCGCCGTTAGCAGTTCGGTCGCTTCGAAGGGCTTGATGATAAAAGCATCCGCACCTACGCGCCGCGCTTCTTCGGGCTTGAACGGCTCCAGCTTGCCTACTGTCAGCAATACCGGAATGCGCGCCGTGTCCTGAGATTGCTTGACCCGCTGGCAAACCTCCAGGCCGCCATACCCCGGCATGTAGACATCCAGCACGATTATGTCGGGCTTATTTTCCGCAATCTTCTTGAGCGCTGCCGAACCGTTATTGACCGTGACGACTTCGTAGCCGGCATCCGCGAGGATGCGCCGCCCCATGTTCTGGGCCGTCACGCTATCGTCAGCAAGCAGTATTCTTCGCGCCAAGGGATGTCCTCTGATGAGGGGGAGACAGCCTGAAGTTAATTGGTGCCGGATCGTAAGTCAATGACAAGAAGAGAGTAAGCACGTTACCACTGGTCAGAGACGAGTGGGTACAGCCGCCTCTGATTTGTGAATTGCGCCTTACGATCAAGCAGATCCAGGTAAGCCGACGTCAGGGCGACAGATCTAAAAGGGCACGACCTTCCGCAGACCCTTCTTTTTCTTGTGCTTGCTCGAAGACATGGCGTCCTGGATCTCCTTGTCGTCAGCCGTGGCCGTGCCTGAGGCTGCGTCGGCGGTCTTGCCTGCCGCGTTCGCCGCCGGCTCAATCTCGTTGACTTGGGTGGGCAGGGCCGCGGGCTGAGCCGCATTGTCCACATTGGGCTTGAGTTCGTTCGGGTCGGCCGCTGCCGCGTTGGGCTTCAGCTCGTTTGGGTCTTCAGCGGGCGCTGCCGGATTGTCGGCCGGCGCAACTGCGGTTTCAGGCGCAGGCGTGTCCGAACGGGGCGCAGGCTGGTCCGCCTTCGGAGGTCCGCCGGTGCCAATCGTTTCGATCGCCACCGAGCCCTTGTCCCCTGGGGCCGCGCTGCCCATCATGGCGCGCGTCGCCTCTTGTACCACGGCCGTGGCACTGACCACTTCGGGATCCACCAATGTTGGTTCGCCGACTCTCGCCGCCTGGGCCATGTCCGGATGCTTCTGGAAAGTCCCCATCACCTTGGACACGGTGCTGGCTTCCTGACGGCTCTCTTCTTCGGCTTTGTTCTGGGCGAGCGCCGCTTTCGTCGGCTGCGGGATGGGCTGGTGCAAAGCCTCCAGCCGCGCCTTGGCATCCACCCGGCGGTCCATGAGCGGATAACGTGTGAGGATGCGGGAGTACGCATCCGATGCATTCTTGGTGAACTCCTCGATCGCCCTCGCTTTGTACACTTCATTCCCCGGCCGAGACCGCAGCACCGTGATCTCGCCTTCGTAGGCCTGGCCCAGAAGGAACAGGGCGTCATCGGCGCGGCTGTACAGTGGATACTTGTCCATCAAGGACCGCAGCCGCGCGATGGCCGCTGGATAGGACTGGCGCAAAAAATAGAATCGCCCCACCCGGTATTCGCGCTCCGCGATGACTTCCTGCACTTCCATCAGGCGCTTCTTGCCCTCTTCCACTACTTTTTTGTTGTCGGGATATTGCAGGATCAGCTGGCGATACTCTTCTTCGGCCCGCATGGCGTGGGTGTAGTCGCGGTCCGGCTTTTCCATTTCCTGATAGTGGATGTTGGCAATCTTTAGCTGTGCTTCCGCCGCCTCCGGCATGTTGGGGAAGAAGGTCTCAAAGTCCTTGTACTCGATTTCAGCCTGAGTGAGGGAAGTCGCGTCGCCCTCGGCGTACCAGGAATCAGCCACTGACAGTTTGGCGCGGGCAATGAATTCCGAATCCGGATAGGTGTTGATCAGGGTCTGCAGCGTGATCCGCGCCACGTCGAAACGATTGTGCTTCATGGCGTCCATGGCCCGGTCAAACAGGACCTTGTCGGGCTGCTTCGAGCCCACGTTCGACAGCGGATTATTGACCTTCTTGTTGGTGCAGCCGACGGAAAACGCCAGCACGCCCAGCAGAAGAATGACCGGAATACGACGTGACATAGAGAACCTCGGAGGAATCATCAGTCTTCAGTCGTCAGCCCGAAACGCCTCAGGATTTGCTGACGACTGAAGACCGACGACTGACGACTGACTTTAGACTTTCTGCAGCGTGGCCTCCACTGCAGTCTTCAACATCTCTTGCGCATTTATCTTTGGATCGCCTTTACCGAAGACGGCGTTGCCTGCCACCAGAATTTCGGCGCCCGCCCGGACCACGGTGGCCACGGTGGTGAGGTCGATACCTCCATCTACTTCAATACGATAGCCCAAACCTCGTTGCGCCCGGAGGTCGGCCAACCGGCGGATCTTGTGAACCGCCCCGGGGATAAATTTCTGGCCTCCAAACCCCGGGTTCACCGACATCACGAGTATATAGTCCACGAGGTCAAGCACTTCGGTCAGGGTTTCTACCGGCGTTGCCGGATTGATGACTACCCCGGCCAGACAACCATGGTCCTTAATCAGATGCAGAGTACGGTTCAAATGCGGGCAAGCTTCCTGGTGCACCGACATCCAGTTGGCCCCGGCCTCGGCAAACTCAGGAATAAACTGGTCCGGATTTTCGATCATCAGGTGGCAATCGAGCGGCAACTCGGTGGCTTTGCGCAGCGACTTCACTAGCGGCGGTCCCAGGGTGATGTTGGGGACGAAATGGCCGTCCATAACATCCACGTGGATAAGGGTGCCGCCGCCTGCCGTCGCGGAACGAACCTGATCCGCTAGGTGGGCAAAATCAGCCGCTAAAATTGAGGGTGCGAGTTCAATCAAACCTGGGCCTCGCAGGAACGCTTAAGTGTGCAAATTCTACCACGCTCGGGAGTGGCACGGACCACGTAGGGGCGGGCGAGGGCGGACGCCCCTACGTGGCCGGTGGTGACTCCTTGCGATCAAGAAAAATCTCCAGCCGGGCAATCTCAGCTTCCAGTTCCCGTTTGAATTCCCGATCCGCGGGCCGCTTCCCGACAAAGCCGACCTCGACGTTCAGCTTTTTTCCGGCAATTCCTGCGTTCACCCACCCGATTACCCGGTCGCACCATAGAAGCGGCATGGCGTAGTAGCCGCGGACACGCTTCGCCAACGGCGTGTAAGCTTCAAACCGATAAGGCCATCCCCAGAGATGCTCAAATCGCAGCCGATCCCATACCACCGGGTCAAAGGGAGCCAGGAAGCGCACGCGGCGTGGCGGCGGTTCGGAAATCACCGTCCCTGCCGGCCAGAGATAGCCGATCTCGCCGATGACTTGCCTCTGCAGTTTGCCGACGCTGATCAAGCGCTGAATCGTCTTGCGGTGATCTGGCGCTTTTGCGATCGGTTGCCGGAGAAAACTCGCAATCTTGTGCAGAGTTTTCTCCGGCACCGGTGCCAGGATTTTTGCCACTGCAAGCACCAAGCCTTGCAGCCGCTCATCAGGTGAGAGCGACCTGGCGATTGGCGGCACGGCCTCATATACCCGTATTCCTTTTTGACGATGAGCGATTCGAAGGAATCCGCCGTAGTGAAGTCGTTCCAACGCCTGCTTGGTGGCCTTCGAGTAGCCACCCCAGGCATTGACGACTCGCTTGCCTCCGAAAGCCGCCTCGGGATGGCTGGGGTGCATGGCTCCAACGGCGCGGACCAGCTCCAGAACCTTTTGGTCCAGTTTGGGCAGGCGCGTGGCTGCCCGCGGATGGAGGAACTGCCAGACGTCGCGAGAGAGGAATCCGTAGGCGTAGAGATCATCTTCCTCGATATCCAGTGATCGGTAGTGGCGTTCGAGATCTCCCGCTTTGTAGCCGGTCACTCGCTGGCGAAGGATCAGGTCCTGCGCCCTCGCGGGCGAGCGTATGGGATCCGCTTGCACAAAACCCATGCGCTGGATGGCCGCTTTCAGCGTGACCGGATGAAAGAGCGAATGAGAGACGGCGTAAGCGCGGAGTTGTTGAAGGTTTGTCACAGAATGGAACACCCAAGTCTACAAGAATGGTCAGAGAGCCTGTGTAGTCGCGGCCGACTCGCCCGCGACCAGTTAAGAAAAACAAAGCCCGCGGTTCGTTATGGCAATTCTTTTCTCCGTAACCTTTTCCCTCCGCGAAAGTTTATATAGTTAGAGGCACGATGGCCGTCAGACGACCGGCAGCGAAAAAGCCCGAGGGGGAAGCGTCCGGCTTACCCCAGGGAGAGGACCGCCTGCTGATCGAAGCCGCCAAAAAGGACCCCAGCCGCTTTGCCGAACTGTACGAACTGAATTTCGCACGCGTGTACGGCTACATCGCCAGGCGCGTTGGGGATCGTGATGCGGCGCAGGACCTGACCTCGGACGTCTTTCACAAGGCGCTGGCCAGCATTCACACTTTTGAATGGCGGGGCGTGCCCTTTGCCGGCTGGCTGCTGCGGATTGCCGCCAACATGATTGTCGATCGGTCAAAGCGCGGGGGTAAAGAGGTCACCGGCCAGGATCTTCCTGATCTGCCCGACCTGGGCAAGCGACCCAGGCTGGAGGAAGCCGATCAGTGCGCGCGCCTCTTCGGCCTGGTAGACCAGCTTCCGAAGGATCAACGCCGCGTGATCGCCATGCGCTTCGCCGAGGAGAAAAGTATTCGTGAAATCGCGCAAGCCCTGGGACGCACCGAAGGCGCGGTAAAGCAGCTGCAGTTCCGCGCCCTGCAGAACCTGCGCGCTCGCATGGAGGGTGCCAATGCCTAAGCGCTCTCTGCCCAATCGCAAGCTAATAGACCAACTCGACGATGCGGTAACCCAGCTTCTGGCTACGCGGGTTGTCACGGTGAAGACCGCAGATCCGGAGCTGTTGCCGCTACTTCACGTTGCCGCGGAGTTGCGCCGGCTTCCGCGCGAAGATTTCAAGGCAAGACTCAAATCAGATTTGCAAAGGAAACCATCCATGGCCACCACCACTGAACCTATTACTTCGGTTCGAATCGTTGCATCCCCCCGCATGAGCTTTAAGGACGTGGCGAAAGCCATCGAGTTTTACAAGGCCGCTTTCGGAGCGAAAGAGACTTTCCGCTTCGCTGTTGGAAAAGGTATCGCCCACGCCGAAATCATGATTGGAGACTCCATTGTCATGCTGGCGGAAGAGTGGCCCGAGGGCGGACGCTTCAGTCCGGAAACCACCGGCAATTCGCCGGTAGCGATGACTATCCAGGTTCCCGACGTGGATGCCTTCGCCGAGCGCGCCATTGCCGCCGGCGCCAAGCTGCAACGCCCCATCGCCGACCAGTTCTACGGAAGGCGTGATGCCAATCTTCTCGATCCCTTCGGATACCCATGGAGCGTGTTTACGGTCAAAGAAGAAATGTCCGTCGAGGAAATGCACCGCCGCTTCGGCGCCATGATGGGTGAGCCGAAAAAGAAGCCGGCGGTTGATCCGGTGCCCAAGGGCTACTCCACGCTTACTACGTATCTGGTGGCGCAGGATGCGGATGGTCTGATTGATTTCATGAAGAAGACCTTCGACGCGGAGGAAACCTTCCGCAGCGGCCCCGGCTCCGAGGGCGGCGTGCACTGTGAAGTAAAGATCGGCGATTCCATGCTCATGGTCGGCGGAGGCGCAGCCGGAATGAAGTGGCGCGGTACGCCGATGCCGAGCGCGTTCCACATCTACGTGCCCGATTGCGATGCGACCTATGCTCGCGCCCTGGAAGCCGGAGCCACCTCCATCACCAAGCCCGCCGATCAGGAATACGGCGAGCGTACCGCGAACGTGAAAGACGCCGCGGGCAACTTCTGGTACATCGCGACTTTCAAAGGAGACAGTTACAAGTCTGAGGGGGCGCCTACATTGCAACCGTACCTGCATCCTTTGCGCGCTGAGCCGGTGCTCAACTTCGTCAAGCGTGCTTTCGGAGCCGAGGAACTCGGCCGGTACACGGCGCCCGATGGAGTGATCCACCACACCACGGTTAAAATCGGCAACGCGCAGATGGAAATGGGCGAGGCAACTGGTCCCTATCAGCCCATGCCGACGATGTTTTATCTCTATGTAGAGGAGTGCGACGCGCTCTACAAACGCGCTCTGAGCGCGGGTGCGACTTCAATATCCGAGCCCGCGGACCAGCCTTATGGCGACCGAAGTGCCGGTATAACCGATCCCTTCGGGAACAAGTGGTACATCGCCACCCACATCAAAGACGTAAGCATGTAGGTAAGGAGATTGCGTGGTCGCGGGCGACTCGCCCGCGAGGCTTTGAAGTCAAGCAGGAACCCGGCCCATGTCCCCAGAAGCCGGGCGGTCGCCGCGACCACATTTACTGTTCAGCTTGGCGTACTCCGCTTTGGCTTCTTTCAGGATGGGAACATCCGGGTCGGCGTCTTTCCACAGCGCGAAGAAATCCTGATAGGCGGTGCGGGCGCCGGCATTGTCGCCGGACAGGGCACGGGCGCGTCCCAACTGGAGATGAGAGAGGGAGCACATCGGCGAAAAGAGGCATAGGCCGCGATGATCGAGGATTTTCTGAAACTCTGCGGCTGCCTCTTTGCCTTGTCTCATCTTCAGCAGGGCCAGGCCACGGATATAGTTCGGAGTAACTCGCGAGCTCCATCCAAACTCGTACGGAGTGGATGCCTGGAGCGACTCGATAGCCTTGGCGGGATTGCCCTGACTGAGTTGGAGGCCCGCATGAATCGTGGGCAGGGAGAGGTTGTTGACAATGGTGTCGAGCGGGGACAGTTTGGTTAATTCATTTGCCGCCGCAGTGCCTTGGGCGGTGTCGCCAGCCAGAGACGCCGCCAATCCCGCGAATGGCAATGTCTCCCGGCCCCGGTCGAGGTTAAGCGCCTGCGCCGCCAGCTGCCGCGCCTGTGACTGGTTTCCGAGAATCGCTTCGACAATAGCACTCCGGGCTGTGATTGCCCCTGCGGACTCCCTGAACTTCCCACGCTGGGCGCTGTCCGCTGCCTGCCGGTAAACTTCCCGGGCTTTCTGCAACTGGCCGGAAAAAGCGGCTGCTTCGGCCACGCTCTCGAGAAGTAGAAATTCATCGGACTTGCCTTTGGCCCAGTCCGCCTGCCGCTGCATCTCGGCGGCGTCTCCTTGCAAAAACGCAATGTTGAAGAGGCCGCGATGGTCCCCGGTGCTATCGAGTTTGAGGTCGAGCTGCCTCTGGCGGATGGCCTTCGCCTCTGCGACACGGTTGAGGGCAATAAATCCTCTGCTCAGGACGTTGTAGCTGAGGGACGCATAGGGAGCCAGGCGCATCGTCTCCTGAGCTTCCTCCAGAGATTCATTGAGCTTGCCGATGTCACCATAGAAGACAGCCAGGTTGTTGGTCGGAGTCGAGTCGCGCGGATAGGTCCGCCTCCAGAGCTCATAAGCCTCGATCGACTTGTCCACTTCTCGGGTGACGATGTCGTAGTAGTGAGTCGTGATATAGAGTTTCTCGACTTCGCTGGTACGCTCACGCCGCTCGAACGCCTGCCTGGTATTTTCTACGGCTGCTACGTCCTGACCGGTATTGGCATAGCACTGGCCCAGGCGCGCATAGGCCACGGCAAAATTGGGGTCCAGTTCGATGGCGTGTTTGTAGAACGAGATTGCGTCCAATTCGGCACTCTTGTCTCGCTCCGCCTCGCCGAGGCTGAAGGCTTTTAACGCCTCCAGTGAAGACGTTGTCGCTTCCTCCACCGGCGCATCGAATTTCTGCACCGAGGCCAGGGATTCTCCCAACTTGCCGCGCAAATTCGAAGCGGCTTTCCCCACGGCAGCCAGAACCTGTTCCTTCTTGTCCGCCTGGACTTGCTCGCGGGCCAGACTGTCGCCAGTCTGGCAATTGATCGCGTTCACGTCCACGACATACTGGCTTCCGATGCTGCTGATGGTGCCGTTCAGCACCGCTTTGATGCCCTCGCGCTGGCAGACATCCCGCGCCAGGTCCGGGGTAAGCCGTTCGTCCGCCGATCGCCCCATGAAGCGCAGCGTATTGCGAACACGTTCCTGGGGAAAAACATTCAGATACGGTGACTGTTCCAGCTGCACCGCCAATGCTTGTTTGAGAGTTCCGTCGAATACCGGGTCGTCGGTCGTGTTTACAAAGTCGGTGAGGAGAATGGAATCCTTTTCCGTCAAAGCGCGTGCGCTGCGGGTGTAGAAAAAACCGCCAATAGCGGTAGCCGCGACTATTACCGCAGCGCCCGCGATGTACCAGCGCTTTCGGCCCGCAGGCGGCGGAGTCGAAATCGCGGAAGCCGAACTCGGTCCCGAAATCTTTGATACCGCCTGTACGGTCGAAGCTGAGGGCGGCGCCACAACTGCAGATACTCCGGACGGCGTCGAGTCCACTGGAGTGGCCCCACTCGGAGTTGGCACGCTTACCGACGAGCTTCTGCCGGAGTCGATCTCGCGCTTGAGTCGTTTGAGGTCACCGCGCATTTCTGACGCTACCTGGTAGCGCAGGTCGCGGTCTTTCTCGAGCGCTTTATTGATGATGCGTTCCAGCTCCAACGGCAACGAGGGATTCAGCCGCACCGGCGCGGTAGGCGCGCGGTTCAGGATGGCGTCAAAGATCACCGCCGAAGTGTTCCCGATAAAGGGCTGGCGCCCCGTAGACATTTCATAGAGCACCGCGCCGAAGGAAAAAAGGTCGGTGCGGGTGTCGAGTTCCTCGCCCCGCGCCTGCTCCGGAGACATATACGCCACGGTGCCTACGGTGCTGCCGGGGCTGGTGAGGTTCGCCGCATCCACGGCGGCGGTCGCAAACGACGCGCCCACCGGCTCCAGTTCCGGCGTCGGACGTCCCGAAACTTTGGCCAAGCCGAAATCCAGAATCTTCGCTTGTCCGCGTTTGGTGAGAAACAGATTCGCCGGCTTCAGATCGCGATGGACAATGCCCGCTGTGTGCGCCACATCGAGCGCGTCGGCAATCTGCGCCCCGAAGTCCACCAACTGCTCCACCGAAAGCGGCTTGCCCTTCGATGCGATACTTCAGCGTCGTCCCGTCGAGATACTCCATCACGATGTACTGGCGGTCTTCGTCTTCGCCAATGTCGTAGATGGTGCAGATGTTGGGATGGTTGAGCGCAGACGCGGCCCGCGCCTCGCGCCGGAAGCGTTCGAGTGCCTGCGGGTCCTGCGCCAGCTCGTCCGGCAGAAATTTCAGGGCCACACGCCGGCCCAGGCGCAAGTCCTCAGCCTCGTACACCACACCCATACCGCCGCCGCCCAGTTTTTGCACGATGCGGTAATGCGATATGGTTTGGCCGATCATCTGAGATCGGCAATGTTAGGCTGCAGCCCTTCAGCAAGTCAATTTGGTCTAGTGTAGGCGCGAGCGCCGCGCTCGTGCAGGGATCACCACGAACCACGTAGGGGCAGGTGTCTCACCTGCCCAGTCGAGTGAAGCTCGACAAGGGTTTAGCCGAAACCGAAAAATAGCGGAGCGGTGCTCCGCAGGACAGCCGAGGGCGGCTGTCCCCACATGGCTGGTGGTGGCTTCCGCACGAGCGGGGCGCTCGCGCCTACACTAATTCCCGCGATGCAGATGCGTTCTTATCCACTGCACCACGCCCTGCGGCTGCAACTGTTCGGGATGATTTCCATACCACAGCACCAACCCGCCCACCGCCAGCAGAAAAAGCATCACCGCATTCAGCACCCAGCGCCGGCGAGGATGGTCTGGAGCAACGGGCATGGGCACGTCCGCTGACGGTTCTGTAGCGGGCACGGTCGAATGGACACTCGCCGATCGCCGCACCCGGAAGCTGGCCAGCACCAACAACGCATTCGTAACCAGAATGACTGCGAATGCCAGTCCAGGGACGAATGCCAACCCGCTTCCCCGCGCCTCCGCTACCTCGATGGCCAGCACCACCGTGATCAGTCCTCTGGGCAAAACCCAGAAGATTAATTCCTGGTTGTGGGCCGCGATTCCCCGCCACGCCCAGCGGCTGGAGCGAATGGCCAGCCAGCGCGCCAGAAACAAAGATCCGAGTGTTCCTGCCATGAGCAGAGGGTGCTCACGAAAAATTCCCAGTTGCGCAATCGCGCCAATCATCACGAAGAAGAATGTACGTACCAGGAACGCAAGTTCGGAGTGGAAGGTGAGTAACGCCTGCTGCGATTCCGCCATTTGGGTAACCGGAAGCGATAGTCCCAGGCCGCCGGAATCAACGCCAGGAAAATTCGACAGCGTCAGCCCAAATCCCAGCACCGCGATCAAACCGTTCGCGCCCAGCGCCTCCATTCCCGCATACAGCACCAGGACAATCGAGAAAGTCAGCACCTGCCAAAAGCGCTGTTCGGACAGCACATGCAAGAGGCGCGACCACAAAATGCCTGCCGGAACGGTAAACAGCAGCGCGATTCCAACCTGGTTCAACAAGCCGTGCGCCAGTCCTTGTGCGACCGCGCCGCCCTGGCTGCGCATGCCGAGTAGCAGTCCCACGGTGAGCACCGCTAGCACATCTCCCCACGAAGCTTCGAGCATCAGCGTGACTCGGACCGGTTCTTCCGCTTGCAGCTGCTGCAAGACCGGCAGGACCACCGTGCTGCTGGTGCAACCCAGCACCGCTCCCACCAGCAATCCGTCGGTCCACGACAACCCCAGGCCTTTGGTGACGATCACCGCGACCAGCGCCGTGCTGAAAAGGTAGGCCAGGGTCGCGAGCAGAAAACTTCCGGGAAAGTGTTTGAGGGTGTCGCGAAGGTTGAGCTCAAGTCCGCCTTCGAACAGCACCAGAATGATGGCCAGCGTTCCCAGCAGGTTGGTCGTCTTCGCCAGCGAGGCCGCCTGCACCAGGCCGAGCACTGGGCCGAGCAGCACTCCCAGCATCATCAGCACCAGCACATCCGGGATGCGAGTCAGTCCAAAGACGCGGTTAGCCAGAAAGGCCACCACCAGCAGACCGCCGACTAATCCCAGAACCAGCGCTGCGGACATTCTTGCTCCATTTACGTAATGTAGGCGCGAGCGCCCCGCTCGTGCTGCCTCGCCAGGGAAGAATCCGTACGGGCGCGACGCTCGCGCCTACATAAACCACGACATCTTATCGCGTGCTACTCTCGTCCTCCGGACCAAAAGCATAAGGAGAATTTGGATTGGCCTCCGCCGAACAACTTGTCCCCGTCGGATTCAGCCTGGCGGCAGTGTTGTGCTGGGGCACCAGCGACTTCACCGGTGGCTACGCCTCGAAGCGCTCCGACGCGTTTATCGTTACCCTGCTGTCGCACGCCGGCGGTTTCGTGCTCATGCTCACGCTCGCGTTGCTCACCCACGCTTCTTATCCCTCAGCGTCGAGCCGAAACTGGGCGCTGCTCGCGGGCGCGCTGGGCGGGACGGCGTTAGCAATTTTTTATCGCACCCTCGCTACCGGAAATATGGGCATCACAGCCCCGGTAGCCGCCGTTCTCGGAGCTGCGATCCCAGCCGCATTTGCCATGATCACGCAGGGACTGCCGGGAGCATTCTCCATCGCCGGCTTCCTGCTCGCCGGTATCGGTATCTGGCTGATCTCCCGCCCTGACGGCTCGGCCCGCAGCTACGCGGGCATTTCCTTAGCCGCCCTTGCCGGAGTCGGCTTTGCCGGATTCTTCATCTGTATTGATCGAGCCGGAGACAGTTCCGCGTTGTGGTCGGCGGTGCATTCGCGCGTGGCGTCATTGGTGATTGTAGCGGTCATCGTCTGCTTTCGCCGCATCTGGTTCAGAGAACGACCGACTCATCTGCAGCCAGCCGGCGCCGCCCTCGCCCTGTTCGCGGGATGTCTCGACGTCAGCGGCACAGCGCTCTTCATCCGCGCTGAACAGACCGGCCGCCTGGACACGGCGGTCGTGCTGAGTTCTCTGTATCCGGTGATCACGGTTGTGCTCGCCCGAGTGGTTCTACACGAACACTTCACGCGATGGAAGACGATAGGCATATTCGCCGCCCTGCTGGCAGTGCCGCTGATTGCGCTGCAGTAATGTAGGCGCGAGCGCCCACGCTCGTGCGTAAGTCATTCCTGCAGCGTCTGCCGGCTGATATTCGCAGACACTTTGATTGCCACTTCCGCACGAGCGGGGCGCTCGCGCCCACATTCAAGCTGCTATAATCAAGAATTGCGCTCATGCCTACGAAGCGTCTGATTCGATCCACCACAGTTCTTAGCGTCCGCCGCAACGGCACCGTTGTCATGGCCGGCGACGGCCAGGTCACGCTCGGCGAAGGCGTTATTAAACACTCCGCCAAGAAGATTCGCCGCCTGTACCAGGACAAAATCCTGGCCGGATTCGCCGGCTCCACGGCCGACGCATTCACCCTTTTCAGCCGTTTCGAATCAAAGCTCGAGCAGTATCACGGCAACCTGGGACGCGGCGCAGTCGAGCTGGCCAAAGACTGGCGCACCGATAAATTCCTGCGCCATCTGGAAGCCTTGTTGCTGGTTTCGGACAAGGAACAAACGTTCTTACTGAGCGGCCAGGGCGATGTGATCGAGCCCGACGGCGGCATCGCCGCCATCGGCAGCGGCGGTCCCTATGCCCAGGCAGCGGCGCAGGCGCTGGCCGACCACACCCAGCTGATCGCCCGCCAGATCGCGGAAGAAGCAATGAAGATTGCGGGCAAAATGTGCATCTATACTAATGACAAGGTAACGATTGAGGAACTCTAGTAGTCGTCAGTCATCGGTCGTCAGTCGTCAGCAAATGACTGAGCCGACGACTGAGGACTGAAGACCGACGACTGATTTATGGCTATCTACCTACCCGCTACCGCTGAAGAAGAACAGATCGCACTCGACGAGCTGACTCCGCGCGAAATCGTCGCCGAGCTGGACAAGCATGTCGTCGGCCAGAAGGACGCCAAGCGCGCCGTGGCCATCGCCCTGCGCAATCGCATGCGCCGCCAGAAACTTACGCCCGATCTGGCGGAAGAAGTGATACCCAAAAACATCATCATGATCGGCCCGACCGGCGTGGGCAAAACCGAAATCGCCCGCCGTCTGGCCAAGCTGGCCAACTCGCCTTTCCTGAAAGTGGAAGCTTCGAAGTTCACCGAAGTCGGCTACGTGGGACGCGATGTCGAGTCCATGATTCGCGACCTGGTCGAGATCGCCATCGAGATGGTGCGCGAAGAAAAGCTGGAAGACGTCTCCGACAAAGCCGAACTCAACGCCGAAGAGCGCTTGCTGGATATTCTGCTTCCACCCGCTACGCCGCGCCCGGCCGAGGTATCCACCGGCGGCATGGTGCTCGAAGGGACGACTGCAGCTTCTCCCAGCAACGAGTCGCAAAGCCGCACCCGCGAGAAACTTCGCCAGCAGTTGCGCGAAGGCAAGCTGGATGACCGCACCGTCGAGATTGATGTGCGCGAACGCAATTTCCCGTCTTTCGAGATCATTTCCAATCAGGGCGTCGAAGAGATGGACGTCAATCTCAAGGACATGCTTCCCAACCTCTTCGGCCAGCGCACCAAGAAGCGGAAGATGAAGGTCAACGAGGCCTTCGAGTACCTGATCCAGGAAGAAGAGCAGCGCCTGATTGACATGGATCAGGTCACTCGCCTGGCGATAGACCGCGTGGAGGATTCCGGCATCATCTTCCTCGACGAAATCGACAAGATCGCCGGACGCGAAAGCGGCCACGGTCCCGACGTCTCCCGCGAGGGTGTGCAGCGCGACATCCTGCCCATCGTCGAAGGCACCACGGTCAACACGCGCTACGGCATGGTGCGCACCGACCACATCCTGTTCATCGCCGCCGGAGCATTCCACGTTTCAAAACCCAGCGACCTGATTCCCGAGTTGCAGGGCCGTTTCCCCATTCGCGTGGAACTGCAATCGCTGACCATGGAAGACTTCATCCGCATCCTGACGGAGCCGAAGTCCTCGCTGGTGAAGCAGTACATTGCGCTGCTCGAAACCGAGGGCGTGAAGCTGGAATTCACCCGCGAAGCCCAGGAAGAAATCGCGCGCTACGCCTTCCGCGTAAACGAAGGCACGGAAAACATCGGTGCCCGCCGCCTGCACACCATCATGGAACGCGTGCTCGATGAAATCAGTTTCGACGCGCCCGACAAAAAAGGCGAACACATCAAAGTAGACGCCGACTACGTCCGCAAGATGCTGGCCGACATAGTGAAAGACCAAGACCTGTCGCGCTACATCCTGTAAAGCTTCAGCCACAGAGGACACGGGGGCTGGGAAAATCATAAGATTTTTCTCTGTGTCCTTTGTGTCCTCTGTGGTTAAGATTGTCGGAACATGAGAGCTATTGACCGGCAGCGCCTCAAGTCCCTCATGCAGCGCGAGCAGCAGCGCTATGTGAACGAGCGCCCCAAGTCCAAAGCTCTGTTCGAACGCGCGGGCAAGTCATTGCTGGGTGGCGTGCCCATGAACTGGATGATCAAATGGGCCGGCGCCTTCCCGCCCTTTGTTCGCGAGGCCCAGGGTGCCCACTTCTACGATGTGGACGGGCACCGTTACATTGACTTCTGCCTGGGCGACACCGGCGCCATGACCGGACATTCTCCCTTCGCGACGGTAAAAGCAGTCGAAGAACAGATGAGGCGCGGCATCACGTTGATGCTGCCCACCGAAGATTCGATTTTTGTCGCGGAAGAGTTACAGCAACGCTTCGGCCTGCCCTTCTGGCAATTCGCACTCACCGCCACTGACGCCAACCGTTTTGCGATACGGCTGGCGCGCCAGATTACCAAGCGTCCCAAGATTCTGGTTTTCAACTGGTGCTATCACGGTACCGTGGACGAAAGTTTCATCACTCTGAAAGACGGTGTCGCCCAAGCGCGCCGCGGCAACATCGGTCCGCCCGTGGATCCCACAGTCACCACCAAGGTGGTTGAGTTCAATGACGTCGCAGCCCTGGAGCAGGCGCTTGCCCCGGGCGACGTGGCCTGCGTGCTGGCCGAGCCCGTGATGACCAACGTCGGTATCGTGCATCCCGAACCCGGCTACCATCAGGTGTTGCGGCAGCTCACCAAAAAATTCGGATCGCTGCTCATCATCGATGAAACTCACACTATCTGTGCCGGGCCGGGCGGCTACACTCGCGCTGAAAATCTCGATCCTGATTTCTTCATTTTCGGCAAAGCCATCGCCGGCGGTGTTCCAGGCGCGGCATACGGATTTACCGAAGCGGTCGCAAATGCCATCAACAAAGACCAGAGCCTGGAGGATTGCGATACCGGAGGCATTGGTGGAACGTTGGCGGGCAACGCGCTTTCGCTTGCCGCGATGCGGGCCACGTTGACTAAAGTGCTCACCAAGGATGCGTTCGCGCGCATGATCCCTCCGGCTGAACGCTGGACCGCCGGAGTACAGAAAACGATCAACTGACTTCGGTGTGCCCTGGCACGTCACCCGCCTGGGCTGCGAGCAGTTCGCGGCTGCCGTGTTCGCCACGCTGAGTGCCGTCTGCGTGTCGTGGCTCGCGCCGCTGTCGATCTGACGCAGGACGAAGAGCGACTCGCGAACGCCCCCCGAACAGGACTCGACGTCCGCATTGAGCTGATGCAGGAAGGTGCGCAGATCAGCGCCTCGCTGCCCGGCGGTCGGCCGGTGCGAGAGCCCGACGGCCACGGCGACCGCGAGCAGCACGGCCGCGGCGGCCAGGCCCCAGCGGGGCACTCGCCTGGTCGGCCAGCCATTGCTGCGGACCGGCAAGGGTGATCGGCCTTGGCGGCCTGCATCTCCACCGTCGGCACGCGCCGGCGGCGGCGGACAACGGCGGGCCGCCGCTCAGGACGCCAGCCGGTAGCCTTCACCGCGCACCGTTTCTATCAGGGCGAACCCGAGCTTTGCCCGCAGCCGCCTGATGCAGACGTCGACGATATTGGAGCCGGATCGAACTCGATCCCCCGAACGCACGCGAGCAGCTCGCTCTTGGTCACCGAGTCGCCGCCATGATCCATCAGCGCCCGCAGGCACAGGAACTCGAGCCTGGTCAGAGCCACTGGGCCCGCGCCGCTGTCGGCCACCAGGCGCCCCGCGTCCAGCGTCAGCTCGCCGACCTGCATGACCTCGCTGCGCAGCGCGCTCTCTCGCAGCCTGGCCCGCACCCTGGCGGTCAGCTCGGCCAGCGAGAACGGCTTGGTCAGGTAGTCCTTCGCGCCGAGGTCCAGGCGCTCGGCCTTGGTGACCGGGTCGGCGGTGCAGGACAGGATCAGCACGGACTGGGCCGGGTGCGCCCGCAGGATCGCCGTCAGCACCTCACGGCCGTCCATGTCCGGCATGATCAGGTCCAAGATCACCAGCGTGTAGCCGCCCGATCCGGCTAGCCGCACGCCGTCGGCAGCGTCGGCGGCGATGTCGACCGCGTATCCGGCTTTCTCCAGCGCCCGGCCGACGAACCCGCTGATCTGGGGCTCATCGTCGATGAGCAGGATCCTCGCCACCGCGGCATCGGACCAGCCAGGCCCCGGCAAGGCATGACTCACCGATTCTTGCTTGTGCCCGACGGTCCTGGAGAACTCGGTCCGTGAAACCTCACGTGCCGCGGTCATCACGCCTTCGATCGTTTCTCGTAGCGGCCCTCATGGCCAAGGTAAGCGGCGGGCGGAACCTTTCGCCGCCACAACGCGCCCGACGCTCACGACGTGCTTGCTGGCATGTGGTCTACTCCTACGGCGAGACCGAGTCAAGAGTTCACGACTAAAGAACTCAAAGGCCGTATAACGTTCGCCTGCTGCCGTCGATCAGCGCGGCCGGAAAGTGCTGTCTGGGCGCCGTTCCCCGGCCCGTCGCTCCGATGCCGCTGCGGATAATGACAGTTTCGTCATCCGCGGCCCTAAGTATTGCGGGGGGTATCCCCGCACAGCACTATCGGTGCAGTCGTTTGCTTCCGGTGCTGCCTGCAGGAATCGGCAGCCCGGACCGAATCGTGCGCGCTACGCGCCGCGGAGAAGCGAGGTGGTGACCGATGTCCCTGCCGGTCCGCGTAGGAACCTTGCTCGTAGCGTTCCTCGCCGTGGTCGGTGGCGCGATCTTCGTCGTCATCCATTATTTCCTGGCCGGGCCGCCCGTGATCGACTTCACCACGGGCTCGGCAGCGGCTAGCCAGCAGGTCAGCATCGTGCTGCAGGAGGACCCCCAGAACACCGTGACGACCAAGCCGGACTGGGTGTCCTACTTCATCCAGGATCCGAAGACCAAGCAGTGGGTGCACACCACGCTGTTCAAGGTGCCGGCCGGGGCGACGATCCACGTCACCGTGCTCGGCTATGACGGCTGCACACCGCTGCGCAACCCTTTCTGGGGCAAGGTCACCGGCACGATCGGTAACACCGAGACCGTCGACGGCAAGACGGTGAGGGCGCTGGACTCCTGGCGTACGTGCTCGGTCGGGCACACGTTCTCGATCCCCGGCATCGGCCTCAACGTGCCGATGGGATCACCGACGACCGTGGCCGAGAACAACAGCCTGTGCACTGATTCGCCGTGTACCTCGGGTCCGAAGGCGACGATGAAGTTCAGCTTCCACGCGCCGACGACGCCCGGGGCCTATTTCTGGCAATGCCGGGTGCCCTGCGGCGGCGGCTTCGTGACCGGCTTCGGCGGCCCGATGCAGACCATCGGCTTCATGACAGGACAGATGGAGGTGGCGTCCTGATGGCCGCCGAACCGCAGCCGGCGGCGACCGCTCCTAGCCGCCGCGGCCTATCCCACGGGATGCGGATTTTCGTGCTCTGGCTCGTCGTCTCCGTGGTCGCCGACCTGCTGATCGGGTTCGTGCTCGCCCCGCACCTGCCGCCAGGCAACATGAGCTCGGCGGCGCACGACCAGCAGGATGCCATCACCACGATGGCGCTCATGTCCGCGCCGGTCGTCGCGTTCGTGCTGATCTACTTCGGCTACGCGCTGATCGTCTGGCGGCGCAGGGAGGGTGACGACGAGGACGGCCCGCCGCTGCAGGGTCACGCCAGGATCCAGACGGCCTGGATCGCCGGCACCTCGGTGATCGTCCTGGCGCTCGCGGTCTTCGGCACCGTCGAGCTGATCGACTCGCACGGCGCCTGCGCTGGCCAGGGTCCCGCCCCGATCTGGAAGCCGGCCGGCACCGTCTCGCTGACCTCGTGGAGTCCCGGTTCCCCGCTCGTCGTGCAGGTGATCGGACAGCAATGGCGCTTCACCTACCGGTATCCGCAGTTCGGCGGGTTCGAGACCACTCAGCTGGTCATCCCTGACAACCAGTGGGTCGAGTTCAATGTGACCTCGCTCGACGTGATTCACAGCTTCTGGGCCTATCAGCTCGGGGTGAAGGCCGACGCGAACCCCAACGTCAACAACATCGCCTACGCCAAGCCCACGCACACCGGGCCGTTCACGGTCCGCTGCGCGAGCTCTGCGGCCTGTGGCACGGCGCGATGTTCGACTACGGCAAGGTCGTGACGCCTGCCCAGTTCCAGTCCTGGGCGGCCGCGACGAAGTCCTTCATGGCCGACGTCACCAGGCTGCTGCCTACGCGACCACCTATGACCCGACCGTGATCCCCGCGTTCCGCAGCGGCCCCGTCATGAAGAAGCTGGGGCTGACCTCGGCGGGCGGCGGCTACTACCCGCCGCAGGATCCGGTGCAGCCATGACCGGCGCTGCGAGCCGCATGCACGCCTACGTCCCTGTTGAACGACAAGAGGTGACCTGATGGCCATCGAGACAGAGCCTGGCACGACCCGAGCAGCCCGGGGGCGCGGATCCTGGGGCCCCAGGGCCGGTCAGGGCCTGGTGGATGTGCCCCGCCGTGCACACGGCGATCATCGGCGCGGTGCTCGGCTACGTCTTCGGTCACTGGCTGGGCAACCTGATCACGTCGGGCTACCCGCAGGCCGCTACCGGCGGCGGCTCGTCTGACACCAACGACACCCCCGTCGTGCTCGGCTACCTGTTCATGGTGATCGGCTGGCTGATCGGGCTCGGCTTCTTCAATGACCTGTTCAACCAGATGCGCGGCAAGCGGCTGCTGGACTATCGAGCTGCGCAGCGGAGGCGATACCGGGCTCGCGCGGTACTTCAGGTTCACCCATGACCACAAGGTCGTGGGGATTCAGTATCTCGTCGGCATGGTCGTCTACTTCTGCACCGCCGGCCTGTTCGCGATGGCGATCAGGACCGAGTTGCTGTCGCCGGTCAATCACGTGTTCAGCTCGAGCGTCTACATCGAGATCGTCGGCGAGCACGGCACGATGATGATGATGCTGATGACCTCGGTCATCCTCGGGCCTTTCGGCAACTACCTGGTCCCGCTGATGATCGGGTCCAGGCGAGTCGCGTTCCCGCGGCTCGAGGCGCTGTCGTTCTGGCTGACACCGATCGCGTTCCTGATCCTGCTGTCCGCGATCTTGTTCGGCGGCTTCCACATGGGCTGGACCGGCTACCCGTCGCTGTCCGTCCAGGACGGGATCGGTGCCGACGCCTACGCGTTCGCGTTCGGGCTGATGGGCATCTCGATCATCCTGGCCGGCTTCAACCTGCTGGTCACGGTCATCTGCTACCGGGCACCCGGTATGCGCTGGGGCCTGCTGCCGATGTTCGTCTGGGGCATCCTCGGCACCGCCGTGATGATGACCCTGGCCGCGCCGATCCTGGTCGGCGGCATGTACATGCTGATCATGGACAGGACCGCGCAGACGGCCTTCTTCGCGCCGCGGCTCGGCGGCAGCACGTACTTGTACCAGGACCTGTTCTGGTTCTTCGGCCATCCCGAGGTGTACATCCTCGCCCTGCCCGGGTTCGGCGTGGTGCTTGAGTTGCTGCCCGTGTTTGCCCGCAAGCCGCTGTTCGCCTACAAGGTCGCCGCGGCCGGCATCATCGGCGTGACGCTGCTGAGCTTCTTCGTCTGGCAGCATCACCTGTTCGACAGCGGGATCAACCCGGACATGCGGCCGCTGTTCATGCTCACCACGGAACTGATCTCGATTCCGACCGGGTTCATCTTCCTGGTCGGCATGGGCACGCTGTGGAAAGCCAAGATCCGGTTCAGCGTGCCCATGCTGTTCTGCCTGGCGTTCTTCTTCAACTTCCTGATCGGCGGCATCTCCGGGGTGTTCGTGTCCGACGTCCCGGCTGACACCACCGAGCACGGCAGCTTCTTCGTGATGGCGCACTTCCACTACACGATCATGGGCGGCCTGATCTTCGCCTTCATGGCCGCCTGCTACTACTGGCTGCCGAAGATGATGGGCGTCAAGCTGAACGAGACGCTGGGGAAGTGGCACTTCTGGCTGATGTTCCTCGCGTTCAACTCGACCTTCCTGCCGCTGTTCGCGGTGGGGCTGGCCTGCGAGCCGCGGCGGGTGTTTGAGTACGCACACAACCTGCAGACGCTGAACGACTGGGTGTCGATCTCCTCGTTCTTCCTGGGCGCATCGATCCTGATCTTCGTGATCAACTTCGTCTGGTCGACGGTCGTCGCCAGGGTGCCCGAGGTCGGCAACCCGTGGGACTCGCGCGGGCTCGAGTGGCAGACCACCTCCCGCCGCCCGCGGAGAACTTCGGCGCCGTGCCCGTCGTGCTCTCGGGTCCCTACGAGTACGGAGTGGCCGGCGTGCCGCCGGTCGCCGACATGAACCCGCCGGTCGGGGTTCTCACCACGGCGCTCTCCGGTCAGGACGACGCGGACACCGCACGAGCGGAGGCATAGGCAGATGGCTCGAGACAACCCCCGCTGGCGCTGCCGGCGTGAGCCGGGTCAGGAGGAGGCCGCGTTCTACCACGAGGCGGCGCTCAACACCGCCTGGACCGGCGTCCGCCTGATGATCGGCGTCGTGACCTCAGGCCTCGGCGCCTTCGTGTTCGCGTTCTTCTATCTCCGCTCGGTCAACAACTATGGCCTGTGGTACCCGAAGGGGTTCGGCGGTCCGCCGATGGGCCTCGGCGTGACGGCCATGGTCCTCATCGTGGCGAGCGCCGCGGTGCAATCGTTCGGCCTGACCCGGATCAAGGCCGGGCGGAAGCAGCCCTGGTTCAGCGCGGCGCTCGCCGCCCTGGTCCTCGGCGTGGCGGCGTTCGCGATCCTGATCGCCGAACTGCAGTCGCTGTCGTTCCAGCCAGGCGACAACGCCTTCGCGAGCGTCTTCGTGGGCGCGACCGCCGTCTTCGCGGTGCTTCTGCTCGGGTCGCTCGTCTGGCTCGAGACCATCGTGATGAACTCCAGGCACATTCCCGCGATCTCGTTCGTCGAGCAGCCGCCGACCTTCGTCGAGGCGGCCGAGGTGCAGCGGTTCCAGGCTTCGCTCAGCGCCTTCACGCTGTTCTGGAACTACCTGGCGATCGTCTCGTTCATTCTGTGGGTGCTCTTCTACCTCGTTCACTGACGGGGGCTGTATCAGGGGCCAGGCCCCGATGACGTGCAGCAGGAGGTAGCAGTGCATGCAGCGCTACTCGCGGTAATCCATCCTGGTAATACGCCGCATGGTTACAATCTGACGTTCGCATTTCCGATGCTGATGTTCATCATCATCGCCGGAGCCCTCGACTTGCTCTTCCGCGGCGCGCACCACGTGCCGGGGCACGTGGCCTTCACGTCGAGCCGGTGGGCACGCGCCTGACGCGCCAGTACGGCGAACTTCGGCGATGCGACGGTGCACGCATCGATCGAGACCGAGGACGCCGCCCCCGCAGCGCAGGGACGTGCTGGCGGCCGCGGCCGACACCGAGCAGGCGAGCCCTGCGGACCCAGGCACGGAGGATCAGGAGTGACCCAGGCGGCGAGTGCGCTACCTGACGCGGTAGCAGGTGAAGCTGCGCCTGTCGGGACCGACTCGCCGCGTACCGGCCGCCGGTCGCCCGGCCTGATCGCTCGCTCGCGCCTCGCGCTGACCAAGCCGAGGATCATCGAGCTGCTGCTGGTGACCACGCTGCCGACGATGCTGCTGGCCAAGCGCGGGCTGCCCTCGCTGGCGCTGATCGCCATCACGCTGGTCGGCGGCGCCCTCGCCGCCGGCAGCGCGAACACCATCAACGTCAACATCGACCGCGATATCGACGCGGTGATGCGGCGCACCTCGCGGCGGCCCCTGGTCGCGAAGAGCGGGAAGAGGCCGCCATCAGGCCCGCCGAGGCACTGGTCTTCGGGATCGTGCTCGGGATCGCGGCCACGCTGCTGCTCGGGCTGCTCGCGAACTGGCTGGCCGCCGCGCTGGCCGACGCCGCGCTCGCCGTTCTACGTGTTCGTCTACACGCTCGGGCTGAAGCGCCGGACCGCGTCCAACATCGTGATCGGCGGCGCCGCCGGCTACCAACTTAGACACCGGAAATGGCAGTGGGCTAGGCTAAACAATCCACAAAAGCTAGAGAAACCAAAAGGGGGAATCTGGGCTACTGTCTAAAAGGCCGACAGCTATTCATCATACGGCTCCACAAGCACATCCTCCAGCCGATCCAACCGTCGCTCCCACAACGATCGATGATCCCGAATCCATTGGGGATCCGCTGTTCCACACTGCGGGATTTGTGTTTTGTCTGGCCCTCATTTGTTAGAGGAGGCAGCCAGCATGAACAATGACAAGGACCGGAGCCGCCTCGTGCCGTTGCCATTGCCCTTGTCTTTGCTCTAACCATTGCGTACTTCTCAAAACCTGCTAGTATCGCAACTCCAAAAGGAGAAAGCGATAATGCCACCGATCAGCGCAAAACTGTCTGCGGCGATGCGAACGCCACGAAGGCGATTGCTGGGGTTCCTGTGTCTTGGCCTTGGGGCGAAGTTCCTACCCGGGGGGAGTGTGTTCGCTGTGGCGGGGCAGGCGACAAATCCTTCAAAAGAAGGAGCGGGTATGGAGAAGGTGACAGGTATCGGTGGGCTGTTCTTTCGGGCGCACGACCCAAAGGGGCTGGCGCGGTGGTATCAGGAGTACCTCGGCGTAACGACGATTCCGTCTGGCGAGAACGACCAGGCCTGGGAGCAGGAGGCTGGGCCGACCGCGTTTGCTCCGTTTCCGGAGACGACGAAGTACTTCGGGGAGATGCAGAAGGCGTGGATGGTCAACTTCCGTGTGCGCGACCTGGAAAAGATGGCGGCTCAACTGCAAGCTGCGGGGATCGAGGTGAAGATCGATCCGCAGACGTACCCAAACGGACGATTTGCGCGGTTGCATGATCCGGAAGGGAATCCGATCGAGCTTTGGCAGCCAATGGCGCGGTCAGCTTCGCGATAAGTCCCAACCTATCCCTCATCATCCGGTTCCGCCAGCAAATCATTCAGCCGATCAAGCCGTCGTTCCCACAGCGAACGATGATCCCGTATCCATTGCTCCAGCGCCGAAAACCCCGCCGGCTCGATCCGGCAGGTCCGCACTCTTCCCAGTTTTTCCGTGTGCACCAGACCGCTCTCCTCCAGCACCTGCAAATGCTGCGCCACTGCGGTCAGAGTGATCGCCAGTGGCGCCGCCAACCGTGACACCGAAAGGGGTCCTTCACTCAGCCTGTCCAGGATCATCCGGCGCGTGGGATCGCCGAGAGCATGAAACAACCGATCGATGTCGATCTCAGGACTAGCCATAGTTCGGACCCTTCTCCGTCACACTCGCGTCGGCCATCACGCCAGTTCCGCTGTCAATTTATCGAGCAGCGTACGCCAACCCGCCTCGCGCATCTTCGGTCCGTCCGCCCCCTCGAAGAACGCCCCCTGATGCGTGCAGATCAGGTCCGTCCCTTTGTCGGTCGGCACAAGTTCGATCGTCACCAGGGAAGCCGAGATGCGCCTTTCGCCAAGCGCCATCGTCGAAGCGGTGACAATCCGCCGCTCCGGGACAATCTCCAGAAAACGTCCTTCGTTCGTCAGCTCCTGACCCGTCAGCGGCGTGCCTTCCTTGAAGCGATAGCGCAGGCGCTCCGTGCCCCCGACGCGAAAGTCCATCCCAAACTCCTCGACCTCTGACGTCTCCGGGTCCGCAAACCAGCGACGCTTTTTCGTTGCATCGGCAAAGGCCGAGAAACACCCGCTCCGGCGGCTTCGCAAAACTGCGCTCGATAACGAATGTGCTGTGAATGACCGATTGCTGTTCCATGATTGTTCCTCCCGTCAATAGTGAAGTAACAACTTCAGTATTGAACGAGGTATGGAATGATTGTCAAGTGAAAACTTCAGTATTGCTCTGACGTCCTGAAAATATTTTTTGCCGTTTTCTGCCCAAAAATCGCATGTCAAGTCCCTGATCCAGCTTAACTCATTGCGTATCAGCGAGATCCGAGTGGCGTATTAGTTAGGTTCGATCCGTTACACTGGATATAGATCAAAAAAGCACCCGGATAGCTAGGCTAAAGCCCTAACTCTTTTATTTGGAATATTTTGGATGTAACCCCTTTGCAATGAATATTTTGCAAGTGAGAGCCTTCGCCTAAGCTATTGAATCTAAGGAATTTACACGCGGGTAAGGGGGAGGGGGTACCCCCCAAGTCGAAGAGCACCAGGAAACCAAACAAAAAGCAAAGGCCCCGATCACTCGGAGCCTTCGCCTCAACCAAAAGTGAACCCAGCCTAATCGATCGAGATCTTCCGCAGCAGCTTGAAGTCCGAGAGCATCGCACCCGTCCCCAGCACCACCGACGCCAGCGGATCGTCCGCAATCGACACCGGCAACCCTGTCTCCTCGCGAATCCGCTTGTCGAGATTCTTGATCAGCGCACCGCCGCCCGTCAGCACGATGCCGCGGTCGGAGATATCGGCCGAAAGCTCCGGCGGAGTCCGCTCCAGCGCCACGCGAATCGCATTGATGATCGTCGCAATGCACTCGCTCAACGCCTCGCGAATCTCGGAATCTTCAATCGTGATGGTCTTCGGCACGCCCTCGATCAGGTTGCGTCCCTTGACCTCCATCGTGATCGGCTTGTCCAGCGGGTAAGCCGAGCCCAGCGAGATCTTGATCTGCTCCGCCGTCCGCTCGCCCACCAGAAGGTTGTACTTCCGCTTCAGGTAGGTCATCACGGCCTCGTCCATCTGGTTCCCGGCCATGCGCACCGAACGCGAATAGACGATGCCGGCCAGCGAGATCACCGCAATATCGGTCGTTCCACCGCCGATATCGACCACCATGTTTCCGCCCGGCTCCGTAATCGGCAGCCCGGCGCCGATGGCGGCCACCATGGCCTGCTCCACCAGATGCACCTCAGAGGCCTTGGCCCGGTACGCCGAGTCCATAACCGCTCGTTTTTCAACCTGAGTGATCTCGGAAGGAACACCGATCACGATCCGCGGATGCACCATCATCTTCCGGTTATGCGCCTTCTGGATGAAGTAGTTCAGCATCTTCTCGGTGTGCCGGAAGTCGGCGATCACGCCGTCTTTCATCGGTTTGATGGCGACAATATTGCCCGGAGTGCGGCCAAGCATGTCCTTGGCCTCCTTGCCCACCGCCTCCACCTCGTTGGTGATCTTGTTCACCGCGATGATGGAAGGCTCGTTGACAATAATTCCTTTACCATGCGCGAAGACGAGCGTATTCGCCGTGCCCAGGTCGATGGCCAGGTCGCTGGAAAAGAGGCTGAAAAGGGACCGCATATTGTGAATGCGGGAATAACGCATCTGAAAAGTGTTCGAAGACATAGGTATTTGCAGTCGTTTCCTGAAAAGAGACTCCCATTAGTGTATCTCTTTCGCAAGTGGTAATTCAGGCCCATCATCTAACCAGTCATCACTCGTTTGTGGTACAGGCTCCCGTCCCACTCGCACAACACACGGCAGCAGAACAGCGCCGCCGGATAGATCAGGATGCTCACATGTCTCGTATAAGCAAAGCCTGCAAGGTAGGGAAGTGCACAAGCCGCGACCACCGCAAGAAACACGCCCGAAGCAACTCGCAACGATCCGTCATTCTGGCCCTCGAGTCCGCGAAACAGCAGGTACATCGCGCACACGATCGCAGTCCACAGCATCAGCCGGAAGACCACCATTCCCAGCGTCCTCGATCATCTCGCCTGACGCCGTAGGTCGCAGTTCCTCCATATTTCTCCACAGAGAAGAACAGGACCTTCAGCTTGCGCAGGTCGCCTTCGAGCGTCTCTCGCGGATGAGTCCGCAGATACTCGAGCGCCGCCTTCTGGTGATAGTCGTTGAAGCTCCACTCGTCGCCGAAGTGCAGACCGCGGTTCAGCTCGAAGTCGTACCAGTCCAGCGAGTCTCCATCGCCGCGGCGGATAGTGCTCCAGAAACCCGGCGTTGTTGCCCTTATGCAGATTGATGCCGTCGAAGACTGGTGCCCACGCTGTACCGCCCGCTGGCATGATGCTGGTGCAGCGCCCATCCCAGCGGAGCCGCAGCAACCAGCCCCACAACCAGCCACCGCAGCGCCGCTCGTCGCTCCACCAGCAGGAACCCGACCGTCAACACGAGCGACAACCGGCAGCGTCCCGCTCTTCGAGAGGTACACACCGTCCACAGCGACCGCAAACAGCACCGCGCGACCCCACCCGCTCATCAGCCGGCCGCGACTTCACATCGAATAACAGCAGCGCCACCGCGATGGCGAGGAAGCTGTACGAGTACCCTTCATCCACCAGTATGTTGGTCACATCCGCCAGAAACGCCGTCATCGCAAACGGAGCGAGAAGCAGCAGCACAACGAGCCAGCCTGCGACCTCCAGAACGCGGCATGCACCGCCAAACCAGGTAGATGCAAGTCCGATCGGCAACAGCAGCAGACAGCGTCTTGAAGCAGGCCACGCGCAGATAGTGGTCGCCGAACAGCCGCATGCCAAGCGCCACCACCAGCGCCGACATCGGCATTCGCGCCGCATGAAAGCAGATCGGATTGCCCGCGCGTGCCCATGTCCTCGGTGCAAGCCGTCAGGCCATCACCTGCGAGCAGGCTCTGCGTCGTTGGCCCTACCAGGTTCGTCATCGAAAACAGCGGCTTGTTCGCCTTGGCGTGATCGAGAACCCACACCCCAACCAGCGACATCACGACCGGCACAAGCAAGAGCAGCCACAACAGGCGACGGTCCTGCATGTGTTCGATTCGGCCCGGCCGCGAAAATCTCTGGCATCTGCTCAATCTAATCCAAGACGGTAAGAGCACAACGTCGTATCTTACATTTTCATTCGCAGTCGCATTCGGGAACTATTTGGAGAATACGCTTTCGCGGTTCACATCTTCGACCGCGAATAGATACAATCGAAACAGCTTTGATTCTGTGGAGATAAAGAATGATTATCGGTGTACCCAAGGAAGTGAAAGACCACGAGAGCCGTGTAGGCGTAACCCCAGCTGGCGTAAAAGCCCTGGTCGAAGCTGGACACAAGGTCCTCGTCGAGCACAACGCCGGCGCGCTCTCCGCCATGCCCGACGACGAATATCAGGCCGCCGGCGCCGAGATCGTCGGCTCGGCCCACGACGTCTGGCGCCTCGCCGAGATGGTCGTCAAGGTCAAGGAGCCCGTCGAGAAGGAGTACAAGCACTTCCGCGAAGGCCTCGTCCTCTTCACCTATCTCCACCTCGCCCCGCTCACCGAGCTCACCGACGCGCTGCTCGCCTCAAAGGTCACCGGCATCGCCTACGAGACCGTTCGCGACCGCGCCGGCGCGCTGCCGCTGCTGACCCCCATGAGCGAAGTCGCCGGCCGCATGAGCGTCCAGGTCGGCGCAGCCTACCTCGAGAAGGAGCACGGCGGCCGCGGCGTCCTGCTCGGCGGCGTCCCCGGCGTTCCTCCCGGCAACGTCTGCATCATCGGCGGCGGCATCGTCGGCACCAACGCCGCCAAGATCGCCCTCGGCATGGGCGCGAAGGTCACCCTCATCGACCTCAACCTCAACCGCCTCCGCGAACTCGACGACATCTTCGGCGGACGCGTCCACACCGTCGCCTCCAACAGCTACAACATCGAGCACGCCGTCCGCGAGGCCGACCTCGTCATCGGCGGAGTCCTGATCCCCGGCGCCGCCGCTCCCAAGATCGTCACCAAGGCGATGGTCAGCCAAGATGAAGAAGGGCGCGGTCATCGTCGACGTCGCCATCGACCAGGGCGGCTGCATCGAAACCGCCCACCCCACCACGCACTCCAACCCCTCCTACGAGGTCGATGGCGTCGTCCACTACTGCGTCACCAACATGCCCGCCGCCGTGCCCAACACCTCCACCCTCGCGCTGACCAACGCAACCTTCCCCTACGTCCTGAAGCTCGCGCGTCTGGGAGCCAATGCCGCGATCAGCGAAGACAAGGGCATCGCCGAAGGCGTCAACACCTTCAACGGAGTCCTGACCTACGGTGCAGTGGCTGCGGCGCAGAAGCGCGAGTGGCAAGCCGTGGCGAAGCTCGTCTAACCCTATCGGCAGCGCTCGACTGAGCGAAGAAGAGCCCTCCAACGCCTATAATCAGGTGACTGAGGAGGGCACCGCCATGGCCACACCCGCGAACCGGCGAAAGATCTGGATCGCCGCCCTGGGTGCGTCCCTGCTCGTCCTCTTCGTGGCTCTCGCCACCCTCAACGCCTTCAATACGCAGCTTCCCAAGCCCGCCACCACCCAGCAGATCGTCATCTTCACCGGCCTGTCGATCGTGGCGTTTCTTCTCTTCGTTGCGGTCCTGATTCTGCTGGTCCGCAATGTGCTCAAGCTCTACGCCGATCAGCGCAGCCGCGTCATGGGCACACGTCTCCGCACCCGCATGCTCTGGGGAGCGCGTGCTGGTCAGCCTGATTCCCATCGCCTCGATGTATCGCCTTCAGCTACCTGCTTGCTCAACCGCGCCGTCGACCGCTGGTTCTCGCAGCCTGTCACCGAGATGCGCGACGACAGCAACAACATGGCGCTCGAACTCGCTCGCTACACCACCGCCAACGCGCGCGCCGAAGCGGACTCGATCGCCTCCAGCCTGCCCGAGACGCCACCGCCGTCTCCGCAGCCAAAGCGCCGGTCACTCGCCGGCTCCGCTTCAACGCAGCAGTCTCACCGGTCGATCCACGCCTCGACACGCGGCTCCGCTCACACTGCCGCGCTCTCCGCCTCGCGCCTGAATCGCGAAGCGATCTACCAGGTGCTGCGTCAGCACGAGATCACCCTGCAGAACGGCTTTGCCATCGTCTACCACGAGGGCCGCGTCGTCGCGTCCTTCCAGATGCCGCAGCGCGCCGGAGCCACCGCGCAGGTCAAGACCTGGCTTCCTGATCAGATCGGCGACGAGGATCCAGACGATCCGACCAAGACTCGCGCCAACCGATCCCGACCGACGCCGCGATTCTCGCCGCCGCCCAACGCAACGACCAGCCCGTCTTCTCTCTCGGCACAGACCGACTACGCGCTCGGAGCCACCAGCCTCAAGCAGGGCAACACCGTCGTCGTCGGCCTGCCGATGCCCTTCGGCATGGCCGCGACCATGACGCGTCTGCGCAAGCATGCGGAGGCCTACTGGGTTCTCTACAGCGAACGCCGTCAGATCAGAGATCTCTACATGCTCCTGCTGCTGATGATGACCAGCCTGGCTCTCTTCGCCTCCTGCTGGCTCGCGCTGCATCTCTCGAAGCAGGTCACCAAGCCCGTCGAAGCACTCGCCGACGCCATGGAAGCCATCGCCTCCGGAGACTACGCCCACCGCGTGCAGGAGAGCGCAACCGAAGAGCTCGGCGAACTCGTCCGCAGCTTCAACCACATGGCCGCCGACCTCGAAGACAGCCGTCGCGCCGTCGAGCACTCGACCGTCCAGCTGAGCGCTGCCAACACCGCCCTCGAAGCCCGCCGCGGCGAACTCGAGACCATGCTCGAAACCATCCCCAACGGCGTCGCCACGCTCGATGCCGACCGCCGCATCGTCCTCGCCAACCGCGCCCTCAGCGAGATGATGGACCCCGGCGGCCAGCGTCCCTTTCTACGGCCGCGTCATGGAAGAGGTCTTTCCCGCCGAGGTCGTCGAGGTCCTCGACCGCCTCATCAAGCGCAGCCATCGCATGGGCTCGGCCTCCAGCGAGATCGAAATCACTGCACCCACGCATGCTCGAACGGCCGATTCGGCGGCACCATGAACCTGCTCGCCACCGTCGCTCTGCTCGAGATGCCCGCCGCCACCGAACGCCTGCGCCGCGAGCATCAGGGCTATGTCCTCGTCCTCGAAAACGCCACCGAACTGCTTCGCGCGCAGAAGCAATCCGCCTGGAAAGAGGTCGCCCGCCGCGTAGCCCACGAGATCAAGAACCCGCTCACCCCCATCAGCCTCAGCGCTGAACAGATTCGTCGCCACATCGATCGCCTCGCCAATGCGATTGCTGGCCGGATCGCTCACCGAAGCTCCGTCCAGAACCGCCCTCCATCGCGGTCATTCGCCGCTGCAGCGAGGTCATCACCTCTTCGGTCGAGAGCATGCGCTCGCTCGTCGACCAGTTCGCCGCGCTCGCCGAATTTCCGACCGCGCGGCCCAAGCCGGCCGACCTCAACACCATCGTCGAAAACTCGCTGGCCCTCTTCGCCGGCCGCATGCAGACCATCCGCATCGTCCGCAAGATGGCTCCCGACCTTCCGCTCGTCATGGCCGACCCCGAAGCCCTCAAGCGCGCCCTCGGCAACCTCATCGACAACGCCGCCGAAGCCATGCAGCAGAGCCTCTTCCGCGAGCTGCGCATCGGTACCAGCCTTCTCGAAAACGGCATGGTCGAACTCACCATCGCCGACACCGGCTCCGGCCTCACCGACGAGATGCGCGAGCGCCTCTTCCTGCCCTACTTCTCCACCAAGCAGCGCGGCACCGGCCTCGGTCTCGCCATCGCCGCCAAGATCATCCAGGAGCACCAAGGCACCATTCGCGCGGAAAAGAACGAGCCCGCCGGCGCGAAGTTCATCGTCGAACTCCGCCCCGCGATCGTCGCTCGACAGCGACTCCGACACGTCTCTGCCATCGGTCCGTTCGCCGCTTCGCAGAACGGCAACACCTCGCCCAATCGATCAGCTGAATCCACGGAGTCCGCCACCACAGCTACGCAGGCAGAGGCGATCTCGCCTCCACCATTGTCCGAGGACCTAAATGAACCACGTACTCATCGTCGACGACGAAGCCGAGATCCGCGAATCGCTCGAGAGCATCCTTCGCGAAGAGGACTACCTCGTCACCACGGCCGCCACCGCAGCCGAGGCCCTCGAACTGCTCCGCGACGCCGCCTACGACGTCGTCCTGCTCGACATCTGGCTGCCCGATCGCGACGGCCTCGACACCCTCACCGAGATTCGCCAGATGGAGCCGGCGAACGTCCCCGAGGTCGTCATCATCAGCGGCCACGGCACCATCGAAGCCGCCGTGCGCGCCACCAAACTCGGCGCCTACGACTTCCTCGAAAAGCCGCTCTCGCTCGACCGCACCCTCATCGTTCTCAAGAACGCGATGAAGGCCCGCCAGATGCGCGAGGACAACCAGGAGTTCTCCCGCCAGCTTGCGCAAGGGAACGGTCACCGGGCAACTCCGTCCCCATGAAGGCCCTCCGCCAGCAGATCAAGCTGATGGCCCCCACCAACGGCCGCGTCCTCATCTACGGCGAATCCGGCACCGGCAAAGAACTCATCGGCCGCGCCATGCACGCCGAAAGCCTGCGCAAAGACCGCCCCTTCGTCGAACTCAACTGCGCCGCCATCCCCGAGGACTACATCGAATCCGAACTCTTCGGCTACCGCCACGGAGCCGTCCCCGGCGGCCCCACCGAAAAGCGCGGCACCTTCGAGCGCGCCGACGGCGGCACCCTCTTCCTCGACGAAGTCGGCGACATGAGCCTCAAGACCCAGGCCAAGGTCCTGCGCGCTCTAGACGAACAGCGCTTTCTCCCCGTCGGCGCATCGCACCCCGTCCACGTCGACGTCCGCGTCATCGCCGCCACCAACAAGGACCTCGAAGAAGAGATCGCCCGCGGCAACTTCCGCGAAGACCTCTTCTACCGCCTCAACGTCATCCCCTTCTTCGTCCCGCCGCTGCGCGACCGCAAGGAAGACATCCCTCTCCTCGTCAAGGAATTCCTGCAGCAGTTCGGCGCCGAGTACGGCCGTCCCCACGTCGAGATGACCGACGACGCCCTCGCCGCGCTCAAGCAGTACCACTGGCCCGGCAACGTCCGCGAACTGCGCAATCTCGTCGAGCGCGTCCTGATCCTCAACCCCAAGACGCAGCGCATCGAGCGCAAGCACCTGCCCATGCTCGTCTACCGCGACTCCGCCCGCGATGCCGGCAAAGCCAACGGACGCAGCGAAGAGTTCACCTCCCTCCTCCAGGCCCGCGAAGCCTACGAGCGCGACTACATCCTCAAAAAACTCGACGAGTGCCACGGCAACGTCAGCCGCGCCGCCGAAGCCCTCGGCCTCGAACGCAGCCACCTCTACCGCAAGATGAAAGCCCTCGGCGTCAGCGTCAAGGAGTAGCCTTACGCCTCTCTGACCACGTGCGGTGGATGCAGCGATTCAAGCT
>CAWFMU010000012.1:0-67294 GCA_963816865.1 Terriglobia bacterium | reverse complement strand
CTCGGGCGGCGGCCAGAACACTGCTGTTGTCCGAATTCGCACCCAGCACCAGATTTCCCGGCCAGAAGTCGAGGAGCGGAAAGTATGTTGGAGCCGCCACCGTGTAGGACTGCAGCGCGGCCTGGGTGTCGGTGAAAGCGCACACACCGTTCGAACAGACCGAACTGCGGGAAACGTTCGCCGCCACCGCAAAGTTCCCAGCCCCGAAGGGCGCCTGGTCCCGCAGGCCCGCGATTGCGGTAACTCGTAATAAATCGAGCGTGCTGGCTCCGGCGATGTCCGGCGTCGTCACCGTAATGTTTCCACTGCCGTTGCTCAACGCGGTTCCCGCGTACAAAGGATTCGAGGAGCCAATCGTGGCGTTGTGCGCCACCACGTAATAGCGGTAGTCCGTGCTTCCGGTGTTCGCAAATTGCGGAACCGTCCCGTTCGGCGCCTCCCCTCCCTGGATCTTCACCGTGCCGCCTTGCGCGATCACGCCGGCCTGTCCGATTGCCCCTGAGGGATTGGCGCACTGTCCCACCTCTTCATACACGTTGGCTAACTCAAAACCACCAAAGCCGCCACGCTTCGTGCCCGCCCGGACTCCGTATTGCGCATAACCCTGAATGACGCTGTCTGAAATCCGCAACGTGTTGCCGGCTTGCCAGTCAATTCCATTGCCCCCGCATTGCAAAGAGATGTTCAGATTCTTCAGCCACCCCACGCCGGGAAACGTAGCGAACGGTCCCGGCGCGTAAATCACCGGATTGCACGCGGTCGCATCGCATCGCACTCCGAAATTCCCCGCCCCGCCGCCCAAGGTCGTATCCAGCCCGTCCAGGAGAAACGCCTCATCGTCGTCCACTTGCACGTAGCTGCCGAATGTTCCGCCTCCGGAATTAATCCGTGTGGATACGTTAAACAATCTTGTCTTCTGCGCATTCACTTCGATGAACGGCTTTTGCCCGTTTACAACCGTCGGACGCCCGCGCGGATTGATCAGCGTGATGTCGTCATAGGAGTTGGCACTGGAGGGATCGCCAACAAAAATACAGGTGTCGTTCATCCAACATTCCAGAATCGACCCCGAAAAATCCACCGTCATGTTGGAAGCGCGAATCGAGACCCGTGCGAACGCCTTGTATTCTCCCGGCGGCACAATGACCTTTCCGGATTGTGGGCTGCCGGTGGGGTTCGTTGGTGTAAATCGGGCAGCAATCAAAGCCTCCTGCAATCCACTCGATGCGCTGCCGACGGTGTATCCGGTCGTATGGGGGTTGGTCGTGCTGAATTGCAAGGTCCCGGCCTGGCCGTCTCCGTTGCAAGTTCCCCCCGTTACCAGGACCGCTTCCGCAGTCCCGGCACCGGCTATGTAGACGTAATATTGAGGCTCGGAGCCCAGGACCCCGGCCACGCACGACGCCAGGTTTACAGTGTTCGCTCCGGCTGTGGTCAGACTGGTCGACGGTGACTGCGACCAATTGAAGTCGGACGAATATTTTGTCGCAGCCATGCCCGCTGTCACTCCGCTCCCCGCCCGCGGCTCATATCGTCCCGCAGAGGCCACATAAGTGATGACCTGGTTGTCCACCGGCGCCGTTGGGTCCACCGGAACGTTTTGTATCGAAACCGCGTTGCTGCTGCTCCCGCAGCCTGCCCAACTGGAGTCTCCATGCAGGCACACACCGCTGTTCGCCGCGCCGTTTCCCAGCTGACCGCTCGGGACAACTCCACCGATCAAATCTGCTTTTACCGCCAGCCCACCATCTACGTAGTGCCTGGTTGCCGCCTGATTAGGCAAAACTGGATCGCCCGGCAATTGGAGCGGTCCGGACATGGAGTCTCCCGCCTTGCTCACGAACGGTCCACCGCCTTCCGAGCCTGTCACTGCAGGATTTCCCGACCCCAGAGTGGTTCGAACCGCCGCTATGGTCGTCGGAGAAGATGACGTCACAATCCAGAATTCAGTTTTCACAGTTCCATCGTCAAGCTGGTACACGACCGTGTAGAAGGTTCCCGCCGGCGTCGAACCTGTATTCGGAACCAGGGCCACCGACAAGACTCCGCCCGGTGCAAGGGTTACGCTCTTTCTCCCCGCCGCCACCGCCTGCCCCGCGGCCGTGCTGAATGTCGGCCAGGAAATAAGGAGCGTTCCGCCAGCCAGGGATCCGTCAGCTCTGTAAACCGTGTCGCTGATCGTAGAAGTCGTCGGCCCCTGCCCCCACGACACCGCGAGCCCCACCATCACAAACGCCAGCAAGTAGAAAAGCCGCCCCTGTGGGCGGCGATGCTCGTCGAACATGTTTCCTCCCTTGCCGAGTTTCACCATCAGGAGGCAGACCTTTCCCTCAACCCGAGCGGGAACGGACCTCACCTGAAAATGTTTTGGGTTTACTAAGAACTTAACTGACAACTGGGAACCGGCAACCGAGAACTGGTCTTACTCCGCCGCCCTCACTTGCTGATCCAGAAACCGCTCCACGCTGCGCAAGTACACATCCGCAAAATCCACCACCGGACGTTCCTTCTCGATCAAGTCCTGCGCCGCCTCCGGCTCCCAGCCCAGCGAGCACAACACTGCCAGGGTCATCATCGGCGCGCGATGCACTCCAGCCGCGCAATGAATGAAAAGCTTCGTCTCTTCCCGCTCCAGCGCCTCGGTTGCGAACTCCACTCCGCGCTGGAATATCTCGGGAGGCTTGGGCTGAAAATCATCGTCAATCGGGTTCCACAGCACCTCGATCGCATGCGGCACGGCGAGTTGGGTATCGTCAAATTCAATTTGCATGTCGATGATGTGGGTGACGCCCGCCCGCGCCACCGCCGCCATGTTCTCTGCCGTCCAGATTCCGCCGCCCAGCGCGATCCGGCCAGTCACCCACGTCATGTCCATTCTGAAAGCCCCGTGCAGAAGAAGAGGATACGTCACCAGCCGTCGTGTCCGCATCCCGCTGCAACTGTTGAAGCTCGCGGACAAGCGGTTGGCGGCTGTCACCCAACTGCTGGCTTTCATTCTAAAACATCCTCCGCTGCGGCCGTGGCCGATGTGGAATCTTTGGTAACTCCCGGTTCCGCCGGTGGCTCCTCAGCAAGGCCAAGCCTTCGTAGCAGCGTCGCGGCCAACGAATCTTCAACAGCCGCGTCCGCCGCCGCAGTCGACGGGTAGAGCCCGATCATCTCGAAAAGGTATTTCATCCCCAGGTAGTGGCCCTTTCCCACTTCTTCCATTGTGGTTTTGACCATCCCCACGGCGCCATTGCCGACAAGGTCCGCTATCTGCCGCCGGATTTCCGGCAGATCCATCACTTTTCCTTGGGTTGTCTTTGCCGGCGCTGTCTTTTCTGATACGGGTTTTGCTGACGGAGACACCTTCTTCCTTGCCGTTCGCAGTTTCGCCTTCTTCATGCCTGCGCTCATCCCCGCCGCAATTCGTCGTAAACAAAAAAAGGCGCGCTTCGCAGCGCGCCACTGACATCGCCCTTCTCAATCTCTAAATCTAGAATAACAACTCCACTCCAGGAAATGGGACATGCCTTCAGAAAATTTATTCCCTCTGAGCAGAAGCACTTGCGGGCCTTTCTCCGATTCTCCCCTCTTGACAGTTGCTCGCCCGCGCCACATCGTTTTCCGGAAGGCGAATTAACAGACCCGCTTCCAGAAAAATTTCTGTCAGCCGGTCCAGCGCTTCCGGAAAGCGCCGCCCCACGGTGCGCCGCCAGCAACCCAGCAGACGCGCCGTTTCGCTTTGCGTGTAGTCCTGCAGCGCAATCTTTGCAATCAGCTTGTTCTCGAATCCACCTAGCTGCGCCAGACCGCTCGCCACATCATGGACGAAAATCACCGCATCTTCAAAGGTCCCGGCGTGATAAGAAGTCACGCGAGTCCGGAAAAATTCCCTTCCCAATAACGACGGCAGTCGCCCCACTTCCACCGACAGGCGCTGGTACCGTCTCAGCATGCCGAGCGTCCGCTCCCGGTACAACCATAAGTCGGGATCGCGGCCCATGCCTGCGCTCTCCCGGCCCGCCTTCCTCGGGAGCGCCACGTTGAGGGGAAAGCACGGAATGCCGGTCATGCTGCTCCTCCCTTTCCGACAAAGCCCGACAGATCTCTGGGCTGCGCCTTGATCTCGACCTTGTGGTTTCCCGGCAGGCGCGGCTTGCTGGTCACTTTCCGCGGAGACGGCAAGTCCAGCATCTCCAGATCACACGGTGCGCAATAGATCTCTTGCGCACCACGCAGCCGCAGCCACAGAGCCCCGCAACGTTCGCAATACTTCAGTTCCAGCTGGATCGCTTCCGGATCTTCGATTCTCATGATTGCCTCTCAGCTTTCAGCTCTCAGCTGTCAGCTATCGGCCGCGCCAAGACTCTCTTGCCTCCGTCTGCCGTTGAACATTCGTGCTGACGGCTGAGAGCTGACAGCTGATAGCTTGGTCTTGAGAGCAAATAGAAAAGCCCTGTGCCGATTTCTCGGTCACAGGGCTCGTTTTTCTTACGATGACCTGTTGGGATTATTTAGTTATGAGTGCCTGGTAGTGTTCGGATGGGGAACTATCCGCGTAAACCTGACTTAGGAAACCGTCGGCCGGCGGAAATAGCCCTCCTCATAGCCAGATTTCAGCACGCGGCCATTCTGCACCACGACGCTGAGCCGGCCCGTAAACTGGAGCTCCCGCAATAGCCGCTCCATGGCAGAGGAGAGCATCTCCGCGGCCCGCACCTTGCGGCGGAATTCCACGAAGCTGTTTTCCTCGCTCTCGGATTGTGAGTTGCTTAACATGACGTTGTGGCTCTTGTGACTGAAATTCCCCCTCAAAAAAAGGCTTCACAAGGCGCTCATCGTATAGCCCTTGATTTCCCTAAGTCAAGAAATATTTCCTTACAGATGTTCTTCTCACTAAGTGAATAGCAACACGCTATACCCACGGTGCTATACTTCGGGTATGAAGTTCCGCGCCCTGCAGGAAAATCTGCGGAAAGCTCTTTGGGAGCGCATCGAAGAAGGCGAACTGACCGGCCTGCGCCTCGCCCGGGAGACCGGTTTCAAGCAGGCGCACATTTCCAACTTCCTCAATCGCAAGCGGGGCCTGAGCGTCGAGGGTATGGACAAGGTATTAAACGTGCAGCGCCTGTCAATTCTGGATCTGCTCGACCCCGGCGAAATCAACAAGCGCGCCAGCATCATTCCCCCCAGTGAAGATGATTTCGACAACGTCCTCCTCGTAGACGGGGCTGTCGCCGCCCGTCAGCCCCTGATCATGAGCATGAAGGTAAAGGACATTCTGAAGTTCAAGCGTAGTTTTCTCCGCAAGCTGCGCGCCGAAATGGAGGGTGACCGGGAGAGCTGGGAGCGCTTCGTGATCATCCGCGCCGACGGACGCGAGGGCATGAGCATGTACCCTCGCCTTCTGCCCGGGGCCACCGTGCTGATTGACCGCCATTACAATTCCCTCAAGCCGTATCGCAAGGGCGAGTCCAATATGTACGCGGTCGCCCGCAATCGAGACTGCACGGTAAAATATGTCGAGGTAGCCGGAAATCACCTGGTTCTGCGGCCCCACAACCAGGCCTACCCTGTCGAAGTGATGGCCATGGAGCCGGGCAAGAAAGTCCACGACTACCTGATCGGACGCATCTGCTACGTGGGCATCGAGACCTAGGCTTTCAAAATCTGCCCGTCACTTTTCCGACGGCCACTCGCGCAGAACTCCCTCCAACAATTTGACCGCTTCATCGAGCGTGGCCAGCTCTTGCCGGGTCAGTCCGCCGAGATGGCGAGCCAGATACTCGATCCGGCGTCGCCTGCCCTCGTGCAGCAGGCGTTCGCCACTTGGGGAGGCGCGAATCCGTACCCGGCGGGCATCTTTCGAATCCGGCAGGCGTTCCGCCAGGCGACTCCTCTCCAACCCGGTAACAATGCGGCTCATGGTCGGAGGCTTCACCTGCTCGGCCGCCGCCAGCTGGCCGAGCGTCATCGGACCCCCGAAAACCAGCACAGACAATGCCGAGAGCCGGGCCGGGCCTTCGCCCGTGGCAGCGTCCTGCTTTCGTACCCGGCGCAGAAGATGAATGGCGGCAGAATGCAGCCGGTCGGCAATCGCGGACGTCTCCGGCACGGCTGTTTTTTTTGGCTTGCGTTCAGTCATGAAATATAGTTAGCTATACTAACAATTCTCCTGGAGGCTGACCGCCATGACTGCCACAACTCTTCCCATTGGAATTTCGCGACTCGGCCAGATCGCCATCAACGTGCACGATCTCGACCGCGCCACCGCATTTTACCGGGACATTCTCGGGCTGCCACTCTTGTTCACCACTGGCGCCCTGTCTTTCTTCGACTGTGGCGGCGTTCGCCTCATGCTCAGCCCTCCGGAGAAGCCCGAGTTCGACCATCCCAGCTCGGTTCTGTACTTTACTGTACCTGACATCAACAGCGCACACCGGCAGATGCTCAGTGGCGGCGTGCACTTTGAGGACGCACCTCACCTGATTGCCAGAATGCCCACTCACGATTTGTGGATGACTTTCTTCCGCGACCCGGAACAGAACCTGCTGGCCCTCATGTGCGAGACTGCCAAAAGCAATGTAGGCGCGAGCGCCCCGCTCGTGCGGCATCGGCAAGATGCCAAGACTTTTCGAAGGCCGTTGCTGGAATGGTGAATTCGATGCCGTTATTCCCGCCAAGAACCGTCCGGCACGTCCGTGCCACCCCGGCACGAGCGAGGGCGCTCGCGCCCACACAAAAAGGGAGCCCCTGACCCCGTCAACTCTTGCGGGCGACGCAAAAGAGTTGCCGGGCCCAGAGGCTTGGGAGAAAACTTGGTTCGGATACGCGCTACTTATTGCGGATCCGGAGCGCCGCCGGAGGGCGGAGGCGGTGGAGGAGCATCCTTGCGCCACTGCTTCATCCGGTCTTGCTGGTCAGCGCGCATCTTGTCGAAATTCTTCTGCTGTTCTTCGTTCAGCACGCCCTTGATCTGAGCGTCGGAGCTTTGCCGCAGGGCCTGCATCTTGCTGAACCGGTCCTCGCGGGAAAGTGACGTATCGCTGTGAATCGCTTCCATCTGTTTGCGTTGATCTTCCAGGATTGGTTTCAGTTTCGCCTGCTGGTCATCGCTCAGGCTTAACTTCTTGCTCAAATGCTTGATCTGATCGTCCACGCTCTCCATTGGACGACGGCCCATGCCCCGCCCCATACCCTGTCCGGTCCCCTGACCTGGCGGCGGTGGTGGCGGTGCATCCTGCGTATCTTGAGCCAAGGCATTACCGGCGGCCAAACCGAGGCTCAGCACCCCTGCCAGAAATGCGATAGCCAACCACGATCTGCGCCCGCCTCGACCGAAATAAGTTCCCTTCGGTGTTTTTGAATTCCACATGTTGGTACTCTCCAATTCTTGTTCGCGTAACAACTCGGAAGCTCTCGGCTCCCGGAAAAATGCATATCTGCTAGTTAGAACACTTCGCAAACCGCAACAGAGTAAAGACTTGGTAAAGTCACGTAAAACTTCGTAAAGCAGTCGTCAGTCGTCAGTCGTCAGTCGTCGAGTCCACATCGATACGGACGGCTGAAGACTGACGACGCGACGACCGACGACTGTTTTACAAGTCTTTACCTGCCTTGACGCACTCTTTACGCATGCATTGCAACTCCGCCTTCGACCCTCTGCATCAGTCGGTTTTTACTCGCGCGTAATTCCAAACTTTCAAAGCCAAGGGGTGAAACGGTGGGACGAATCGTACGGTTGATGTCGTTGTGCGTCTGCATCCTGGGTCTGGGGACAATCTTCCTTCTGGTGGGATGTGGTTCGGGAGGAAACACTCGCTTCCGTCTGATGAATGCGGTTCCGGACGAATCCAGTCTCAACGTCCTGGTGGACAACACCTCCGTGTCAAGCAACCTGGCTTACGGCACCAGCACCGGATACCTCTCCGAAAAATCCGGCTCCCATCAGGTCGGTATCGAGCCTTCAGGATCGAGTACCACGCTCCTCCAGCAGTCCATCAGTTTCGCCTCCGGCTCTGACACGACCGTCATCTCTAACAACTTTTCCTCATCCATCGCGAACCTGGTGCTTACCGACGACAACTCGGCGCCGGCTTCGGGCGACTTCAAAATTCGCCTGGTCAATGCTTCGCCGAACCTGGGCCCAGCGGATGTCTACATCGTCGCCCCGGGGACCGCGCTGACCACCGTCAGCCCCACCGTCAGCAATCTGGGTTTTGGCGCGACCGCCGCTTACCAGTCTCTGGCCGCCGCCAACTATGAAATTGAACTCACCTCGGTGGGGCAGAAGTTCGCCGTCGTCGACACCGGCTCGCTCACCTTCGGGGCCGGCCAAATTCGGACATTCGTAGGATTGAACAATCCGTCCGGCGGCTTCACATACGCCATGCTGCAAGACGTAAACTGATCGCGACCATGTGGGGCGGGCGCCCTCGCCCGCTGCTCTTGAAGTTGATTTTGATTTTCTGGCTAGACAGCATTGCGTGCAACCGTTAAACGCAGAGGAAAGTCAAAGACGGCGGACGCGAGTTTCGACCCCACACGGCTCGAGAAGAATCAGAGGAGGAAGTGGATCCGAATCCACTCCCTCGAATCCTCCCTGCGGAGGACCGGCCAGGACAAATTTGCGGTTACTATTTGTATCGGCAAACTGTCCCGATCCTTGAATGCTGCTTCTCGCCCTTCAGCATCAAAGGCTTCTGTTATCATCGCCTTCTTAACGGATTTCCTTTTCTCTGACAGACCAAAAACCAATTTTCAGTCACACGGGAGGCGTTTCATGGAGGAAGTACCTGGCGGAGGATCTGGATCGCGCCGCAACGAAGATATTGCACTCGATCTCATGAAGTTTGTCGCCATGACCACTGGATACGGCCGGACCACTTCGACAGGGGTTGGGTTCCAGGGCACCGGAGCGGCCGCCAAGCCGGAAGAGTACGCTGGACATCTTCTCGAGCTTTACGGCAAGTGCCTGCACGCGGTCGCGGCGAAGAAGTAGCCTGTCGCGTGCAAAAAGTTGCACTCTTGGAAGTGCGCTTACCTGTTCATCTGGCCCAATAAACGTCCAGCGCAAGCGCCGGAATTCCGACGGAAAACCACCTCCCGTCCGGCTTGCCAAAACCTCGTCCAGGGAGCAGAATGTGCCGTCCTGAAAGTAGACCGAGGAGGCACATATGGTCATACCATCAACCCAGTCTCTGTTAAAGCAGGCTTCCGGGTGGTCGATTCTCTGGGGAGTCCTGCTTATTTTGTTCGGAATTGTAGCCATTGGCTCGCCCCTGCTGGCGGCCGTGGCAGTCAACGCGCTGATCGCATGGCTCATCATTCTCGCCGGCGTCGTTCACCTCGTAGTGGCGTTTCACGCCCACGGCGCGGGTAGCTTGCTTTGGAAGATGCTGGTCGGCTTGGCCTACATCGCCTTCGGTGGATATCTGCTCTTGCATCCACTCCTGGGAGTAGCCTCACTGACGCTGATACTTGCGTCGCTGTTCCTCATCGAAGGCGTGCTGGACGTAATGCTCTATTTCAACCTGCGTCCCGCGCGCGGCGCCGGATGGGTCTTGTTCGATGGTCTTGTGACCCTGGTGCTGGCTGGATTCATCGCCATGCACTGGCCGTCAAGTTCAGCCTGGGCGATTGGTACCCTGGTAGGCGTCAGCATGATCATGAGCGGAGTAGCCCGAGTCATGATGTCGCTGGGGATACGCAAGCTGACGCAAACGACAAGTCTGCCCAAGGCGGCATAGCGGCAGCGTTAGGGGAACTAGCGGGAAGCTGAGGCGTCTCTCGCCCTTCTACAACGAACCACGTGGGGACAGCTGCCCTCAGCTGTCCGGTCGAGCAATGCTCGACCCGGTTTTGCCGAAAGCGAAACAATGGATCTGAACCGCGCGGGATAGCCGACGGCTATCCCACGCGGTATTGTGGCAATCCACCAGCAAAGCCGATGGAATAGTCCGCTACCTACCGTCGGCCGCGTTTGCCTTTTTTCCGGGCTGCCTTGCGTGCAGGCTTCTTCTTGGCGACCTTCTTCTTCGCAGCCTTGCGCGCTGGCTTTCTTCTTCGCCGGCTTCTTCTTGGCGACTTTCTTTGCCGGCTTTTTCTTGGCAGGCTTTTTCGCTGCTGGCTTGCGCGGCGGCTTGGGCGAACCTCCCCCTCCGGAGGGTTTGGGTGCGGCTGGAGGCGGTGCAACCGGCTCCGGTTGCGGTTCAATCACGCCTGCCACCTCGGCTTCCTCTTCCTCTTCTTCCTCGTAATCTTCTTCGAGCGAATCGCCATAGGCGCCGCTGTCGCCAAATTCATCCATCTCGTCGTCACGTGCGTAGAGGGTCTCGTTAAAGGTCATTTTTCCTCCTGGATTTTGGGCCGCGCCGGGCGCGGGCCGCCGCGCAAGCGCTGCGGGTACTAAGGAAATAAAAAGACAACTGCCGACTAAAGACTAATGTGCTGGCCGAACGGGGCGCGATTATAGCACAGCGTTTTTCGCAACATCGCATCGCAGAACCAGCGGTCGCAGGATGCATATTACACCGAGCAGGCAAAGTCGAATAGCAGAGGTGGAGAGTATTTCATCTCAGAATTTTTGGTGGCGGGAGTGAGCCAGAAGCCAGCAGCCAGAAGCTCGAAGCAAGTTCTACCGGACGGCTTTGATCACCAGAACCATCCCCGGACGCAGCATGACCGGGTTGCCATTGTCGCGCTTCAAGGCTTCTACCGTGGTGTGGTGAGTGCTGGCGATGGAGATCAGGGTCTCGCCAGGCTGCACTTTGTAATGTTGGACGGTTTTAGGAACCGCCGGGTGTAACTCCTTGCTATATTTATACTTAGACGTAGCCGATTTTTCGCCGTTCAGGGCGCTCGGGGTCACCGGCAGGTGTACATAGACGATCCGGCGGCCGCGCAAACTGTCTCCCCGCAGATGGTTCCAGCGCCGGATCATGGTCGGCGGAAGACTGAAATTGTCGGCCACAGTCTGCACCGTGTCTCCGCGACGCACTTTGTACCGAGTGGTGTGGCGGGCGTAGCTGGCGCCGTCTTCCGTGGCCGCATGCTTGCCCGGCGGGATCGGGATAATAAGCTTGCTGTCCGACTTCAACTCGTCGCCGGCCGCAAGATGGTTTTCTTTTTCGATGGCCGCCGGGGTGGTGCGGTAAGTGCGCGCAATCGAAGCCACCGTGTCGCCTTCAGCCACTTCGTGATAGCGCCACCACACCCGCATCGGAATCGGCACAGGTTCGATCGCCGCCAGGTAACGGTCTCTGGTGCCCACCGGCAGACGAAGCTCAAAAGTTTGCTCGTTGGGTGTGGATAAACGTAGCAGGCTCGGATTCAGGTCCTGAAGCGTGGCCGGCGAAACGTCAATGCACTGAGCGACCAGGCGAAGGTCAACCGAATAGTCGATCTTCACCGCATCATAGGGAACCGGCTGCTCCGGAGTAATATCGTCCAGCCCATACTGCCCCGGATTCTTGGCCATGATGGTCACGGCCAGAATGATCGGCACGTAGTTGCGCGTTTCCTTGGGCAGCACATTGCGCCGGTAGAGTTCCCAGAAATCGGCGTACCCGGTGCGCTTGACCGCGCTCTGCACCGTGCCCGGTCCGGAATTGTAAGCTGCCATCGCCAGGTACCAGTCGCCGAACTGGTTGTACAGGTCTTTCAGATGATGGGCAGCGGCCCGCGTGGACTTCTCCGGATCCTGGCGCTCGTCCACCCACAAGTTGTGCTGCAGGCCATATCCCCGGGCGCGGCTGGCCATGAACTGCCACATGCCCCGTGCCCCGACGCGCGATAGCGCCAGCGGATGGAAGCCCGACTCCGCCTGCGCCAGGTAGATCAATTCCTGGGGAACGCCTTCTTCTCTCAGCGTGCCCTCAATCATTTCGCGATAACGGCCACCCCGCTCCAGTGCGTGTTGCAGGATGTCGTGACCCTTCGGAGTAGAAAAATAGTTGATGAAGCCCGCCACCTGGTCGGTCAGCATGAGCGGCAAGTCCGAATGCGTGGCCTGGATCTCCGCTTCAGCTCGCGCCTTGACGTTGGGATCAACCGGAGGCGTGACGTCGTTGACTTCGTCAATCGGCGCAGGCTCCGCTTTCTGCTGTGGCGCCGGGTTGTCCGATTGCAACGCCGCCATCTCCGGACGGTTCACACCTTCAAGAACCCGCTCCAGTTCGTGCTGTACTCGTTCATCCGCGCGAACCTCAGCAGGACTTTGCAGCAGCATGTCGACTGCATGATCAAAACTCCGCTTGGCGGCTTCCAGGTCGCCAGCCTTGAACTTGTCCTCTCCCGCCTGGTATTCCTTGTCGGCGCTCGCGACAAGATCGGCGGCCGGATCGGGTTTGGGCTGCGGTGCAGCTTGAACCGCTTCAGACGGGGCGGGTTTTGGGTCTGATTCTTTCTGAGGAACAGACGCCGAAGCCGTCGGAGCCGCGGCAGTCATGGCGGGAGCATTAGCCTGGGGTGCTGGCAGCTTCGCCTGGCGCTGGTCGGTATGACAGGCCGTGCCGGCAAGAAGCAGTGCCGTCAAGGGCGCAATGAAAAGCGTGAGCCTCTTAATCCCCATGTTTATCTATGACTTACATTTCGATCCACGCTACCTCCCCATGCCGGGAACTTGGGGCAGCGCAGACTCCTGAGATTATGAATCGTACCTCCCTGAATTTGAAGGGTCAATCCGTAATGGGACCCCCGTTGTTACTTTAGGGACAGGGGCGGCATGATACTTCGCAGCCTCTCGCGTCGCGCAACCGGGTTGATCTGAAACCGGCAGGCTAGTACCAATGACGGTTTTCAATTAACGTTGCGGGTTTATACTCGTCTAAGTTACAGGGGGACTCGGTGGACACCTGCCCGCAGTTCTTTCGTTGTCATCCTAATCTCGACGATGAAGTGAATCGCAACATCGTCGAGTCGGAGATCGAAGGCGGCGCATTTCTCGAAGACCTCCCTGCCCGGGCAATGCTGCAGATCCAAACCCAGCACCGCTGGTACACAGTCGTGCACCGCGGTCGCGGCGAAGCCTGGATATGGGGTCATCCCGCATTCTGCCCCGAGCCGGTCCTGGTAAGAATTGAAGGCTCCTCCTGGGGCGGTTCCATGCTGAAGATAGGTTTTGTAGGTCGCGGCATGCACCTGGAATTTCGCCATCCCGGTTATCGAACGCCCATCGTCACGTCGCGAATTTTGGAAATCCGCCAGTGCGAACGGGACGCTACCGAACTGGCCACCGCCGAGCACGAAACCCGCCCTACCAATTGAAGATTCACAAGATCTTCGTTCCTGCCATCCTTTGCTGTCTCTTCACAGGCGTTGTCGTTCACGCTCAAACTCCGTCGCCGCGCACCGTCCACGTTTTCGTGGCGCTTGCCGACAATCAAAATCAGGGGATCGTTCCAGTGCCGGCCCGTTTGGGGAACGGGTTGGACCCTGCACGCAATCTCTACTGGGGCGCCGCCGCAGGAGTGAAGACCTACTTCGCCCGCAGTTCAGAGTGGACGTTGTTGACTTGCGGGGTAAAGCCGAAGCCAGAAGTCATGGAACGCTGCGTATTCAAGTATCGCCAGGCGGAGGTCTATCTCGTAGCCGATGCTTATCGAGGTGACGAGATACGGCAGGCGATCCTCGATTTTTTGGACGCGGCCGCGGGAGCCAGTCCCGAGACGATTCATGCGCCGACCGCTTCGCATGCAGTGACCTTGACCGTTCGCGGCGGATCGAGCCTGGTGGCGTACGTCGGACACGATGGCTTGATGGATTTCCAACTGCCGATCGTTCCTCGGCAGAGAAACGAAATTCATCGTGACGCAATCATTCTGGCGTGTGCCAGCAAACAATATTTCGCGGCGGCGCTAAAATCGTCGGGCGCATATCCTCTTCTTTGGACCACCGGCCTGATGGCTCCCGAGGCGTACACGCTAAAAAGCGCGCTCGACGGATGGATTTATCACGAGGACAACGAACAGGTCCACGAACGCGCCGCAACTGCTTACGACAAATACCAAAAATGTGGTTTACGCGGGGCACGGCGGCTGTTCGCCACCGGTTGGTAAATGCTGCTCAACAATTGTTATGTGTGGTCTTTCAGGAGGGTGGGGGCTCGATAACCAGTCCAGCCACCCGTGTTTCCTTGACCTAATCAGCCGCCCTGATTAACCTGACCGGTTTGCGCACGTCTAATCCCTGCGCTGGCCTTGTGCTGGCCCCCTACGTCTTGCGTTTCCAGAAGTCGATTGGAGAAAAGGTATGAGTCGTAAGTTTGCCGGACTGCTGTCTGTCTTCCTGCTCGCAGGCGTGAGCCTCTTCTCTGCAGCCCAAGAGCCCATGCCGGCGCCGGGCGCTTCCAGCTATCTGGCGGGCACCGCCGAATCCTTCCTCGCTTCCTGCCGCAGCGATCTGGATGACGCCAAAAAGAGGATCGCCGCCATCAAAGCCAGCCCGCCGCCGCGTGACGCCATGACCACGCTGCAAGCCTTCGATACAGCGGTTCTCGTTGCCGTTGATGCCGAAAATCGCGCCGGCTTAGCCGAACAAGTGCACCCCGACAAGCCTTTTCGCGATGCCGCCCAGGTTTGTGAACAGGAAGTCAGCCGCATGCTCACCGACCTTTCACTCGACAAGGAGATGTACAACGTTCTGGCGTCGCTCGATGGCGCCAAGCTCGATCCCGCCGGCGCTTACTATTTGAGGACTTCACTCCGCGACTACCATCGCGCCGGTGTCGACCGCGATGACCCGACCCGCGACAAAATCCGAAACTTGCAGGACGAACTGGTAAAGATCAGCCAGCAATTCGACGAAAACATCGCCGGCGATGTGCGCAAGCTCCAGGTCAACGCCTCCGATCTCGACGGACTTCCCGACGACTTCAAACGCTCCCATCCTCCCGACGCCTCGGGCAATGTCACGCTCAGCACCGACAACACTGACTATTTTCCGTTCATGGACTATTCGAAGAGCGAGTCCGCGCGCAAGGCGTTCTTCGTGCTCTACCGGCAACGTGCTTATCCCAAAAACATTGACGTGATGGGCCAGCTTCTGCAGAAGCGCCACGAACTCGCGAACGTCTTGGGATACCCCGACTGGGCCGCGTTCATCACGGAAGACAAGATGGTCGGAACCGAGCAGAATACCGCCGACTTTATCGAAAAAATCTCAGAGGCAGCACAACTGGGCGCAAGCCGCGACTACGAAGAACTGCTGGCGTTCAAGAAGAAGGAAGATCCGAAGGCAGAGAGCGTCAACGCCTGGGACGTGGCACATCTAAGGCGCGGAGCCGTGATTGAAAAATTCGGATACGACTCTCAAGTCATCCGCCCCTATTTCGAGTTTTCGCGGGTGTTGCAGGGCATTCTCGATATCACCAGCCGCATGTACGGAATCACTTACAAACCCGTGGCTTCGCCCCAGGTCTGGCATCCGGAGGTAACCGCCTACGACGTCTTCGACAAGAGTAGGCTCATCGGCCGAATTTACTTCGACATGTTTCCGCGCGAAAACAAGTACAAGCATTACGCCACCTTCACCCTGGCGACCGGCAAGCAGGGTTTCAGCCTTCCCGAATACGTCCTGGTCTGCAACTTCCCCAAGGCCACCGGCGGGCCCGGCCTGATGGAACGTGACGACGTCATCGTCTTCTTCCACGAGTACGGACACCTCATCCACGGCATCATGAGGGGAAACACCAAGTGGGCACAGGGCGACCTGGAAAATGATTTCATCGAGGCGCCGTCTCAGATGTTTGAAGAGTGGCCGCAGGACCCTGCGATCCTGAAGCTCTTCGCGCGCCACTACAAGACCAACGAACCCATTCCGGCGGACCTGGCGGAAAAGGCCAAGGCCGCCGACAAATTCGCCCGCGCACTGGACGTGCGCACCCAAATGTTCTACGCCGCCATCAGCCTCGACTTCTATAACCGCGATCCCCAGGGTCTCGATACCGACAAGCTGGTGGCGCAGTTGCAGGCCAGGTACACGCCCTTCCAGTTCGTCGAAGGCACCCACATGCAGACCGCCTTCGGCCACCTCAACGGCTACTCCGCGACCTACTACACCTACATGTGGTCACTGGTGATCGCCAAAGACATGTTCACCGAATTCAAGAAAGATGGACTGCTCAATCCCCAGGTTGCGGCGAAATACCGCGAAGCGATTCTGGGCGCCAGCGGCACCGAACCCGCCGCCGAAATGGTGCGCGATTTTCTGGGACGCCCGTATTCGTTCCAGGCCTATGCAGACTGGCTGAACGCAAAATAGAAAAGGCGTCGTTGGTCGTTGGCCCTTGGTCGTTGGCCAAGACCAAGAAAAGGCAGCCACTGATTTCCACGGATCTACACGGATGGAGTCTTTTTTCTGTTGCTCGATCCGTGTAAATCCGCGAAATCCGTGGCTGCTTTTGTTTGGCCAACGACCAAGGGCCAAGGACCAACGACGCTTTTTTGCCTACGCTATTTTGTGCGCGAATACTCTCGCGCGTAAACTGGCACCGGCGTATTCGGATCCAACCGCGGATCGTTGATGGGCGCTCCCGGCACTATTTGCAGCGGAATCAATCCTGCCCAAGTGGGAAACGCATAGTCTTCCTCATCGTCAATCGGCGGGCCTTGTCTTACCTTCGCCGAGAATTCCTCGATCGGCAAACGCAACACCAGCGTCTGCTTGAGTTCCCTCTCGTTGGGCTGGCGCGATTCCGCCCAGCGCCCCGGCAAGATATGCTCCGAGAGCAACTCCAGTGCTTCCAGTTTTTCTTTTGCATCCAGCACCGCCACCGCCGTGCCCAGCACGACCACCGAACGGTAATTCATCGAATGATTGAAAATCGATCGCGCCAGCACCAGCCCATCGAGCAGGGTCACCGTAATGCACACCGGAATGCCTTTGTTGACACTGCGGAGCATTCGGCTGGCCGCCGAACCGTGGATGTAAAGATTGTCGCCCGACCGTCCGTAGCCGGTCGGAATCACAAACGGCTGCCCGTCCAACACGAACCCGACGTGGCAGATAAAGCCTTCATCGAGAATCTCGTAAGCGGGAGCACGCTCATACACCCCACGATGGGCCTCGCGGACAACACGAGTCCGCGCCGTGGGAACATGGGTTTCAGACATGGAAGGAATCTCCGGCAAGCGCCAAGAATAGACAGAAAGTGTAACAGAGCAATGTAGGCGCGAGCGCCCCGCTCGTGCGGGCAGCACCCGCGGCCACGTGGGGACAGCCGCCCTCGGCTGTCCGGTCGAGCGAAGCTCGACAGCTTTGACGCCGCGAGAAACAGCGGAGCGTTGCTCCGCCGGACAGCCGAGGGCGGCTGTCCCCACGTGGTCCGAGGTCCGCTACCAGGTCAGCTTCAACGCAAACTGCAACTGCCGCGGATCGAATGCCGCCGTGGCCGTCTGCCCGCTGTTCCAAAGCGGGTTCACGTCCGACACGTTGAAGCGGTTGATGAAGTTGAAGGCGTCCACAATCCCTTCCAGCGCCACCCGATCACCGAAAGGAATGCGCTTGGAGATACGAATGTCGGTGAAGAGATTGTAGGGCCGGGTACCGGCGTTACGTCCCAGGTTGCCGTCAAGTGTTCCATTCAGGAAACAGGCCGGCATCAAAAAACCAGTGGGCGAGAACTTCGATGGCGCCGCAGTATCGCCGCAGCCGTCGGTTGCGCCCGCCCCCGCTATGTTAGGCCGGTCGGTCGGCGTACTGAAATCGAGGTTGCGATCGTCGCCCGAGATGATATTGAAGGGACGCCCTGAAGCCACTTCGAGAATCGGCGCCAGCGTCCATCCCGAGAAAAACTTGCTGGCAAAGCCGCTGCCGTTCAGCGTGCCCGTCTGGTACACGCCGCTCAACACAAAACGATGCCGCTGGTCGAAGGCCGAGTTGGAGCGCTCCGCTGCCAGGTTGTAGTTGTCCTGCGGTTCCAGCGGCGATTGCAGGTCGGTGGAGTCGTCGATGGTATGCGACCAGGTATAGGAGGCTAGAAATTCGTAATGCTGCCCGAAGCGCTTACGCAGGTTGGCGGTGAGGCCGTGATACACGGAACTCCCGCTGGAAAAATTGGCCGGCGTGTCGCTGAAGGGTACGCACCCTGCCAGCGTAGCCGGATCGCAGGCAGCGCTGAGACCATCCGCGTGGATGATCTGCTGCGCCAGACCCACACATCCCGCCGCAGGTGACAGCAGCAAAGCCTGACCCAGTGCGGGATTCAACCCGGAAGGACGGAAAAAATTCGTCAGCGCCGCCGCCACCCAGGGCTGGCCGCTGCCATTGAATCCGCAAGGCGTTCCCGCCGCGCCCACTCCTTCCGGACCGAGCGTAGCCGCACCCGACGTCGGATCGCCCAGCGCCACTTGCCAGTTCGCCAGCAGCGGCCCTGTCTTCACCGCGTTGGCGTTGATCGGACGGTTCAGGTGGCGGCCGCCGTTGAAGTTGTAAGCCAGGCTGAACGACACGTCGTGGCCGAGGTCGCGCTCGAAAGTCAGGTTGGCCTGGTGTGACACCGCATATTGAAAATTCTTTGCCGTGGGAAAACTGAAGGGCAGGAATGACAGCGGCACAGGAGCAGCCGGATTCAGAAACGCCTGGCCTACAAAAATGGAAGGCGCATTCGGTGCCGGATTGAAACGCTGCTGGTTGGCGAGATAGTCGAATGCCGGGGGCAGGCAGCCCAGCAATCCCTGAAAGGCATTCGTGGCATTCAGGTTCGAAAGGGTTGCGTTACAACCGCCCGGCGCTCCCGGCGTCAACACCAGTTGTGGCGCCTGCGAACCGTCAGCCACGTCGGAGTCAAACGCCAGGCCGAGCAGGGGATGGTCGTAGAACATTCCGTATGAGGCGCGGACCACGGTCTTGCCATCTTTTTTCGGATCCCAGGCAAGACCGATTCTCGGCGCGAAATTATTGAAGTCGCGCGGAATTCCCTGCGTGATCCCGAGCGAATTCTCCGCCGCCTGTGAAAGCGCATTGATCGCCCGGAACGTCGGCGTGAATTCCACGTCGTAACGCACGCCATAGTTCATCGTCAGGCCCGACGTGATGCGCCAGCTGTCCTGCAGAAAGCCAGCCGCGGAGGTATTGCTGAACGAGTCATGCGGATTGCCCACACCCTGTATGAAATTGGACGGAATCCCCGCGCCATAAGCCTGTATCGGACTGAACGCCGGAAACGGATTGCCCGCTGGAGGCGCAACAGTCGGATTGTCGAATCCCAGGCTCTGCTGCCCGAAGTTGTAAATTCCGCCAAAGTTCACCGTGAAATTGGCCACGATCGGGATGAAGTTACCGTCTACGCCAAACTTGATGGTGTGCGAACCCTTCACCCAGGTGAAGTTGTCGGTGAACTGGTAGCGCTGCTCGGTACGTTGCACAAAGGAAAAAGGTTCGCGCCCGAAAAAAGCGAAGCCCGGAATGTTCACCGCCACGTTACTGCCGCCCGCGGCCCGCGAGAAGTCGTAGAGCAAGCCCCGGCGGGCGTATTGGAAGCGTAGTTCGTTGATCTTGTTCGTGCCGATGGTCCACGTGTCCTGCCCGGCAATGTTCCAGTCGTGATAGTTCTGCACCGAAGTCCGGGAAAATGAATTCTGCCCGAAGTTCTGCGGACCCTGCGCCTGCACCTGAATGCCGGTCTGATCACTCGGACTTACACCGGCGCGCAGCGTCAGCCGGTTGTTGGCGCTGAGATTGTGGTCGAGGCGGAGCGAGTAAAGATCGGTGTGCTCCGAAACCGGGAAGTTGCCGACCAGGCTATTCAGCGGCACATACGAGGCCGGCACAAAACAATTCGGTGTAGGTGGCGGACACGAGGTTGGGAAACCACTGAAGCCTCCCAAAGTCGCCGGCCACGCCCCTTTCAGCGCCATCTCGGAGGAAGACGCCGCTAGCGCCGTGTAATTCGCCACCTCGACGGCAAAAGCCGGATTAAGGGCCTCCTGCTGCTGCACGGCCGGGTTGGTCAGAAATGCGGCTTGTTGCGGCGTGAGCTGCACCGTGCCGAACGGTAGCAGGACCTGCGCAGTGTTAAACGGAACCAATCCGAAGTTGTTGGCGCCGATCGAGGAAAATCCCGTCTCCTGCCTCCATGTGCCTTCATAAGAGAAGTAGTAAAAAGTCTTGTCTTTCTTGATCGCCCCGCCGATCGCCGCTCCCGCCTGCACCCGAGTGAACGCGGGATCCGAAACCGTGCTGAACGGATTGACCGCCTGGAAATTCCGGTTCCGCAAATAGCCGAAGAGCGAACCGTGCAAGTCATTCGCTCCCGAACGCGTAATAATGTTCACCACCCCACCGGACGCGCGCCCATACTCCGCCGCATATCCATTGGTGATGATCTGAAATTCCTGCACCCCTTCTTGTGAGACCGTGGAGCGGATCCCGTTGGTGGAATTGTCCACTGCATCGGCGCCATCCACGTTCACCAGGTTGGCCCGGGCTCGCTGCCCGCTCATGTTCAGACCGGACGTAGGCGCTGCCCCAATGCTGGGGGCGGTATCGCGCGCCAGTCGCGAATCCGTCAGTGCGAAATTGATGTAATTCCGTCCGTTGATCGGAAGATTGTCAATGCGCCGCTGGTCAATGGTGTCGGTGGAAGAAGTGCGTTGCGTCTCCACCAGTTCCGCGTTTGAACTCACATCAACCACTTCCTTCGTTCCCGCCACAGACACCGTGATGGGAATTTCCGCCTGCTGTCCCACAGTGATTGACACATTCTTCACCGTCGCCGTGGCAAAACCCGGTGCCTGCACGGTTACCGTGTACTGGCCCGGAGGCAGCAGCAAAATGTGGTACTCGCCGTCGGCATTCTCGGTGGTGGAGCGCTCCAGTCCCTTGGTCTCATCCCGCGCCGTGACGCTGGCGTTGGTCACCACTCCAGCTTTAGGGTCCCTCACGGTGATATGCAGATCGCCGGTTGAAGCCCCCTGAGCAAAGCCCAAGGCAGCGAGCATGAAGATCAGACACACAACTGAGACAAGCTTTCGCACTACCATCAGAGTTTCTCCGTGGACTGAAGGACCTTGAGTTCTCGCTGGCGGCAGCGATAACCCTTCGTAGGCAGGATTTGAACGAGCACGTTAGAACACGCAAACGCCGCACGGGTTTTACATCAGGTAGGCCGCTTAAATCAAGCTAAATCACTGAGAGGAATTGGCTTAGTTAGCCCTGAGAACTGACAACTGAGAACCGAGAACTGATTTATTTCTTGCGCTCAATCCCGTAACTCTCATGCTGTGATGCCTTAAGCGCCCAAGCCATGCGCGGCGTATTGTGAGCAATGCCAAAGCGCCCGCGAGCATCCAGCAGGATCATTCCACCATGCCCGTTGACCCGGTCTTTCAAATAATTGATCGCCTCATCCGCCACCCACTCGGGAAGACTGCCAGTCGCAACCCGGTCCGCGGCCCACTTGGCCAGGACCAGCTTCATGATCGGCTCCCCCCAGCCGGTCGTCGATGCAGCCGCGGTTTGATTGTCCGCATAGCACCCACATCCGATCAGCGACGAGTCGCCCAACCGTCCCGGAGCTTTGTTGAGCGTGCCCCCGGTCGAAGTTGCGGCCGCGATATTCCCGCCGCTGTCGAGTGCCACGGCACCTACGGTATCGTGCGAGATCGTGGGCGCGAAGAGATCAACCTTGGCGTCCGCCGCCCGCGCCTGAAATTCCTGCAAACGCTCAACCTCGCGCGGAATGATCAAGTCTTCATTGCGACATAGGGGGATGCCATGCTCCGCCGCGAACCGCTCCGCGCCCTCTGCCACGAAGTACACATGCGGGCTGTCGCTGAGAATTTTGCTTGCAGCGCGGATGGGATTGGCAATTCGCTCCACACAGCCCACGCCCCCGCCGCGCAGCGTAGCGCCATCCATGATGAAGGCATCCAATTGCACCTTGCCATCGCGATTCAGAAAGCTGCCGCGCCCGGCGTCAAAGGTTTCGTCATCTTCCATGATGACGACAGCTTCCTCCACCGCGTCGAGCGCCGTCCCGCCACGTTCGAGCACGCGCCAACCCGCGGCCATGGCATTGCGAACGCCGTTAAGATGAGCTTCGACCATGTCATCCGGAATGGCCCAGGCACCGCCATGCACTACCAGAACCGGATCAGTCAAGAAAAGTCCTCAGGGAAAAGAGGAAAGTAGGATAGCAGGGAGAAGGCCCCGGAAAGAACTGTGTAGGGACGGGTCTTCGACCCGTCCAGGCCGAGCGGAAGCTCGGCGGTTGTGTTTGATGTAGGCGCGAGCGCCTCGCTCGTGCGAACCCGGCACGAAATTCGCGGTGGTTGGTTTCGGGTCAATCTTCCTCGGCTGTTCTTGTGATTAGGCAGCCGATCTAAGACGTTACAAGCCGAATGCCGCTAGAGCACGAGCGAGGGCGCTCGCGCCTACATCAACTAAGCCGCCTGCCCTGCCTTATGCGGCACCGCATCCACGCCTTCCGTCCGCGTCCAGGTGTAGCGGATGCGGTGGATAACGGTAATCGTGGACAACACAGCAATCAACCACAGTACCGGCGCCATCCGGTTAAACAGGGCCCCGATGATGACCAGCACCAGCCGTTCGGGACGCTCCATAAACCCCACGCGACAGGAGCCAATGAGCGACTCGGCGCGCGCCCGGGTATAGCTGACCATGATGGCGCTCACCATAACGAACGCTGTCAGCACCACGTAGAAGAAGCGGTCGCCCCGGGCGTAAAACACCAGCAGTCCGAAGAATTGAGAAGCGTCACTGTAGCGGTCAATGACGGAATCGAAGAAACCGCCGAATCGGGTTACCTGGTTGCTGGCCCGGGCCACGCGTCCGTCCACCAGGTCGAAGAAACCCGAGCCTATGATGACCAGCCCGGCGTAGCGAAACATGCGCGCCTGGTTGTCGCCGTTGGCGTAGCCGAACAGGAAGGCTGCGATCGTATTCACCACCAGCCCCAGAAAGGTGAGGACATTAGGGTTGATCTGCGCCAGGGCGAGCCAGCGCACAATGGCGTCGAGCAGGACGCCGCAAGCCCGTCCAAAGGCGCTGGTCCAGGTCATGCTCATGGAACCCTCGTCACTTGGCTTCCGTCTGGTCGTGGATTGTGGTCAGGTTCAGAATTTCCATTTCGCGGTTGCCGTTGGGTGTAACCACGACCGCGCTGTCTCCTACTTTCTTGTTGAGCAGGGCGCGGCCGATCGGAGAGCTGGTTGAAATCTTGCCCGCGGTCACGTCCGACTCTTCGCTGGTCACCAGCTTGTACTCGACTTCGGCATTCTTGGAATTGTCGTAAACCCGCACCGTCGAGCCCAACCCAACCTTATCCTTAGGGATATTCTCCATGTTGATAAGGGCAAGTTCAGCCATGCGCGCGCCCAGCTGCCGGAGCCGTGCCTTAACGAACTCCTGGCGCTGTTTCGCCATGTGATACTCGGCGTTCTCGCTGAGGTCGCCGAGGGCGGCTGCTTTCTTGATTTCCTTGGGAAGTTCATGGACCAGCTCGTGTTCGAGCACGTTCATTTCTTCCTGCAATTTCCGTTTGATCTGCTCAGTCATGTGCTCGAGGATTATAAACCCGCAGACCGCGGACGTCAGACCTCGGACCTCAGACGTCGGGCCTTCCAACTCGACGGTCCGATGCAAAGGCCCACCGGTCCAAACGCAGGAAATCCGCTTCGAGCGTCTTGAGGCCGACGTCCGACGTCCGAGGTCCGACGTCGGCTTTAGATTGCCTTTCGACCCCGCTTCGGATAGACTAAAAGAGTGCAGTTCTTCATTTGCCCTGCCCTCGTGGGTGTTCCCTCATGATCAGCGGCGATAATTTCCACATAGGCGATAAGGTCGTCTATCCCAATCATGGCGTTGGAGTTATCGAACAAATCAGCAGCCGGACTATCGGCGAGACTGTGGAAAAGTTCTACCTGCTCAAAATCAAGGCTAACAGCCTCAAGGTCATGGTTCCGTTCCACAACGTGAACACCGTGGGCCTCCGGCGGGTGGTCAAGAACGGCGAAATCCAGAAAATCGTTGATTTTCTTACAGATGGCGAGTGTGACAACAATGCCGACTGGAAATACCGCTTCAAGGAGAACTCGGAGCGGATGCGCACCGGTTCCCTGTTGGAAGTCTCCGCAGTCCTGAAGGGCCTGCTCCTCCTGAACCAATCCAAGCCTTTATCCTTCCGCGAAAAGAAGATGCTGGAACGCGCCCGCTACCTCCTGGTAAGCGAGCTGGCCATGGCCAAGAACTGCGAAGAAGTCCTGATCGAAGAAATGCTCTCCAAAGCGCTTTCCAAGAGCAAACTCCGCTTCCCGGAAGCTTCCGATTTCGTAGCGTAGGTGCAGTCGTCGGTCTTCAGTCTTCGGTCGTCAGCCAATCCTAAATTTTCGCTCTTCATGCGGCTTCCTTACGCTCGTCAGAGCCTATTGCCTTGATAAGACCGGTCAGCATCCTGGCTATTTCCCCGGCGGAACTCCCCAGGCGACGGGCTTCGGTTTCCGTGATGTAACCGAGCAGTCCCGCGATAATGAGTTGGGTCTCGACCTCGAAGAGCGATCCGCGGGCATGGTGCAGAAACAGCAGGAACTCTCTGTCCGTGCGGCGACCTTTGCCTTCGGCGATGTTGCTTGGAATTGAAACGGATGCGCGCCTCAGCTGACCGACAAGACCGTACATCTCCTGTTTAGGAAAACTACGAGTGCAGGAATAAATCTCCACCACCAACTCGATGGCTCGCTGCCAGACCTTGATGTCCCGATACGAACCGCTCATAGTGACCGAACGTTTGTAACGAGTCGCTGTATGTCTTGTCTGTGACGGATGAACAAACGCAATGGTTGGCAAAGGCAAGTTGTTCAGGCTGACGACCGACGACTGAAGACTGACGACTGCTATTCCCCCATCCACGCCCCATACGGCTTTAACGATTCAATATGATCAAAAACAATTTTCATCGCCGCCGTGATTGGGACCGCCAGTACCAGGCCCATTGCGCCCCATAGCCATCCCCAGACCAGAAGCGCTATGGTCACCGCCAGGGGGTTCAACTGCAGACGGTTGCCCAGGAACTTGGGGTAGAGAACGTTGAGCGCGACCAGGTGCAGACCCAGCACAATCATCACGATCGCGACCGCGTTTCCGGACTCGACGTGCCCCATGGTTACGAAGATCGGCGGCGCCATGGCCAACACCACTCCGAGGTAAGGAACCAGGCTCAGAAAGCCACTGATGAAACCAATGAAATAGAAGAATGGCAAATTCAAAATACCGAACGCGATGGTGCTGGCTGTCCCCAGAAAAAGGCCAATCAAAAGATTCCCTACCATGAAGCTGCGAATCATCGCGGAAATCAGTCCCAGCGTGACGTAGGCGGTGTTCCGGTTCTCCAGCGAGAAAAGCATAACCGTCGCGGACCGCACATGATGCTGCCAGCTCAACATGAAGTACACGAGGAAAGGCACGAACGACGCAGCCAGCAAAGCTTGCGAAACCGAGCCAAAGCCGCGCGTCAGAAGATCTTCCCAATTGGCGCTGGTACTCGGGTTTCCAGTTTTCGCCGGTCCGCTGGGCTCCGCGCCTCCGAGCGACTCCGCCTGTTGCCGGACCTGCGAGATCTTCTGCCGAATGGTTTGCGCATACTTGGAAAGGTCCTGCACAAAACTGATTGCCTGATTCGAAGAGTAATAAACCAGCCCCGCAATCAGAGTGAGCAACAGAATCACGGCAACGGCAGCGGCCAGACCACGGGGCAGCTGGCAGCGAATAAAGAATTCCATCACCGGCGCCAGGATGAAAGCCAGCAATACCGACACCAGCATGACGGCCAGCACCAGTTCTCCCCAATAACAGAGGCCCAGAATCGTCGCGATCCCAATGGCAGTAAACGCCCAGTGAGGCTTTTGCGGCTTGGGCGGGGGCAACACCAGAGCTGGAGCCGGAGCCCGTTCGACCTCTGCCTGATCAATGGCCATAGGGCTATCGTAGCCTAATCGCAAAAATGTGTATGCGACATATAATCGCCAGGTGCCTTCTGACCAAACTGTTGCCCCAGCGGGACGTGCCCAGCGAATTCTGGGACTGGACGTTGGTTCGAAGCGGATCGGCCTCGCCATTTCCGACCCGCTGGGCATTACAGCGCAAGGTCTCGAAACCCTCCACCGGCAGAACAAGCGCTTCGACTTCTCGCACCTGGAGCAGGTCATTCGCGAGCACCGGGTAGCCGAGATCGTAATCGGCCTGCCCCTCCGCATGATCGGCGGAGAAGGGATCCAAGCCGAGAAGATGCAAGCGTTCGCGGAAGAAATCCGCCGCCGCTTCCGCCTGCCGGTCCACCTGTGGGACGAACGCCTGACCTCCGCCCAAGCCAACCGGCTGCTCCGGGAAACCGACATGTCAATCAAACGCCGTGGAGAAGTGGTAGATCAAATGGCGGCAGTGCTGATATTGCAATCCTGGATGGATGCTAGAAGCGGGCCGTAGTCGTCAGTCGTCCGCCTTCAGTCGTCAGCCATTGGTCTCGAGCTGACGACTGAAGACCGACGACTGACGACTGATGACTGCTCCTAAAGGCCAACGACCAAAGGCCAACGACCGACGACCAGTCTTCATCTAAACTATTGCCAATTTGCGCAAGTTTTTCACACTCGTGCTGCTCACCGTCCTCGGAGTAGGAGGTTGGATGGCGTGGGCGCTGATGACGCCAGTCACGCCCGGCGGGCAGAAATTTGTCATGCTGCGGCCCGGCTATTCCACCCGAAGAATTGCGGCTGAACTCGAGGCTGCCGGAGTGATCCGCAGCCGCGTTGGTTTCATTCTCTGGCACCGCATCCACCGCAAGCAATCGCTCAAAGCCGGCGAATACCTTTTCGACAAGACGGCGAGAACGCTCGACGTTCACGATCGCCTTGTCCGCGGCGACATTTACGTGCACACGGTTGTGATCCCCGAAGGCTTCACCATGTTCGACATCGCGCAGGCGGTGCAGGATGCCGGCCTGGGATCAAGCAAGGAATTTCTCGCGGTCGCGCAATCGAACACCGAACTGATTTCCGACCTGGCCCCCGAAGCGAAGACGCTGGAAGGCTACCTCTTCCCCAATACCTACGAATTCACCAAGACTCAGAGCATGAAGGACATCGCGGCCGCCATGGTGAAACAGTTCCGCCAGGTCGCGGAGCAGATCGGCCTCACCACCGGCGGGCATGGAACGGATGTGCAGAAGACAGTAACGATGGCCTCCATTATCGAGAAAGAAACGGCCGTTCCCGAGGAGCGCTCTGTCGTGGCCAGCGTTTACTACAACCGCCTGGCGCGAAACATTGCGCTGCAAGCCGATCCCAGCGTGATCTACGCCGAATTGCTGAACGGGAATTATGCCGGAGCCTTGCATCATTCCGACATGCGGTTTCAGTCGGAATACAACACCTACACTCACCCCGGACTACCGCCGGGGCCGATCGGAAATCCCGGCCGCAGTTCTCTCGAAGCCGCCCTCCATCCGGCGCAAACCGACTATTTTTATTTCGTCAGCGACGGCAACGGACATCACCGTTTTTCCCGCAGCCTCGAGGAACACAATCAGAATGTCGCCAAGCTAAGGCAAGCGGTGCAAAGCAGATAGGTACTCTCCAGTCCCTTGAAGTGCCCGCCAGTTGCTCATCTGACAACCCCCAGGCCGTCGGGCCGCCTATTATTCGCATATACTTACCTTATTGGTGAACCCAACTGCCTGTTAAGGAATCCAATCCAGTCTCAATGCCTATTTCGTCCCGTCATCGGGCTCTGTTCATCCTGTTGGTTGTCCTGCCGCTAACTGGGTGCCTTTTCCGGTCGCGTCGGGTTGAGAGGCAACTCAGCACCGCGCCCCTCAAAACCGCCACCCAGGCGGAACTGATCGAGTACCTGAACTCCCAGGCCGCCAAGATCAAGAGTTTGCAGGCCACGGTGGATATCGACACCTCGGTCGGCGGGGTCAAAAAGGGCAAAGTCACCGACTATCAGCAGATCCGCGGCTACATACTTCTGCGCAAGCCCGCCATGCTGCGGATGATCGGGCTGCTACCCATCGTCCGCAACAAAGCCTTTGACATGGTGAGCGATGGTCGCGACTTCAAACTTTGGATTCCGCCCAAGAACCGCTTCGTAATGGGCCGCAATGACGTCGAGACCCACAATCCGGAACAGCCCATGGAGAATCTGCGCCCCCAACACATTTACGAGGCCCTAATTCTGCGCGAGGTCGATCCCAGCAACGAAATCGCGGTGATGCAGAACAACGTCGAAATCGTGACCGATGGCAAAAATCACCAGGTGCAGCAGGCCGACTATGAAATCGAAGTGATCCGCAGGGGAGATCGTGGCTGGTTTCTCTCCCGCAAGATCATCTTTAGCCGGACGGACCTCCTACCGCATCGCCAATTCGTCTTCGATCAGGACGGAAACCTGGCCACAGATTCTCGCTATGAAGGCTACAAGGACCACGATGGCCTGAATTTCCCGTCGCAGATCGAAATCTGGAGGCCCCAGGAGGAGTACGACATCACCTTGACCATCATAAAACTGCAACTGAACGAGGCGCTCAACGATGACAAATTTGCCCTCGACCAGCCTCCCGGCGCCCAAATCGTGCACCTGGACCAACCCCAGGCCAGCCGGGTAAACGGAACAGATCCGAAGTAGCGATTCAGTAATTGGGAGAGAACGCCGCAGTGGCAGACTACTGAGAACCAGGAACTGAAAACTGAGAACCGGTTTCCTGTGCAAGAGCGAGTCTTATTCTCCCGCCGACGACTGAACACTGACGACCGTAATGATGAACAAAATGATCGTCGCCAACCTGGTGCATCGACCCATCCGGTCGCTGATCAGCATTGTCGCCATTGCTCTCGAAGTCACATTGATCCTGTTAATCGTGGGCCTGTCGGTCGGCATGCTGAATGACACCCGGCAGCGCCAGGCCGGCATCGGTGCCGACGTGATCGTGCAGCCGCCCAACACTTCCTTCATGGCGGGCGTAAGCAACGCTCCAATGTCGATCAAAATCGGCGGAGTGATTGAGAAGCTACCCCACGTCGGCGTAGTGGCGCCGGTCATCTGGCAGCTCACAACTACGAAAAGCCTCGAAGTGATCTACGGGATCGATCTCAAGACCTTCGAGGCTCTGGTCCCGTTCCATTACGTTCAGGGTGGCCCCTTCCAGGGCCCCAACGATTGCCTGGTGGACGACTATTTTGCTCAGGCGCAGCATGTGAAGGTGGGCTCAACCATCGAGATTCTCAATCATCCCTTCCGGGTCGCAGGCATCGTGGAGCAGGGGCGAGGATCGCGCAAGTTTTTGCCCATCAGCACGCTGCAGGATCTGATTGGCGGCCAAGGCAAGGCCTCAGTTTTCTACGTGAAACTGGACGATCCGGCGAACGCGGATGCGGTCGTGCAAGAGGTGAAGAGTGTGCAGGGACTGGAGAACTATTCGGTACGCTCCATGCGTGAATACCTCTCTATGTTCACCGTGAACAGCTACCCCGGCCTGTCGACGTTCATCCATGTGGTAATCGGTATTTCGGTTGTCATCGGCTTCATCGTCATTTTCCAGGCCATGTACACCGCGGTCATGGAACGCACCCGCGAAATCGGGATCCTGAAATCCATCGGGGCATCGAAGTTCTACATCGTGAACGTGATTCTGCGGGAAACCGTGCTGCTGGCCGTCGGCGGCATTGTCGTCGGAGTCCTGTTCAGCCTGGCCGCGCGCGCCGCTATCCACTACCGCCTGCCCACTCTGCCGGTCGTCGTCACCGGCGGATGGATCCTGCGATCCACCGGCATCGCCATCGTCGGCGCCAGTCCTGGGGGCGCTGTACCCCGCCTTACAAAGCGGCACAGAAAGACCCCATCGACGCGCTGGCCTACGAGTAGATCGGACTTCGGGCGTCGGACCTCAGACGTCAGCCAATCTCTGTCATCCTGAGCGGAGCGAAAAGTTCGCTACGCGAACTTTTTCGCGCAGTCGAAGGACCCCTATACCCTTCTGCGAAGTCGGCACTGCGCCAGTTCACCGCCAAAAGCGACGCAAGGACGTGCCGATCCTCGGAGTGCTTCGACTGCAGAAGAGCGGTCGCAAGCGACCGCTCGTCCTCCGCTCAACATGACAGCGCGTTTTGTTTCATGTTTTCCTCGGCAATCAACGGGATAAGCTCGCCTTGCACAGCTTCTCCACAACAATCTGGTTCCGGTATATTCAAATCAGCGGCTTTCTGCCTCACAATTCCTGCGGACACACGTGCCCCCATCCATGACCGAATCCAGCGACTTCAAGGAAACCGTCAAGCAGCAGGCGGATATCGTCCGCATCGTCGGCGACTACGTCAAGCTGAAGAAGGCGGGGGCGCAGAATTACTCCGGGCTCTGTCCCTTTCACAACGAGAAGACGCCGTCGTTTTCGGTCCATGCTACGCGGCAGTTCTATCACTGCTTCGGCTGCGGCGTTTCCGGCGACGTTTTCAGTTTCGTTCAGAAGGTCGAGAACATCACATTCCCCGAAGCCGTGCGGACGGTGGCTCAGAAGCTGGGGATCGCTCTTCCCAAAATCAGCTACTCGAGTCCCGCCGAGGCCAAGGAAGCCAGACTCCGCACCGTTCTGCTCGATGTGCATGAGCGTGCCTGTGCCTTCTTTCAGGAATATTTGCGACGGCCGGAAGCGGCTCACGCGCGCGAATATCTGGCGGGGCGCGGCCTCAGCGAGGACGTGATCAAAACCTTCCGCATCGGCTTCGCGCCGGACTCGGGGTTTATTCTGCGCGACCGATTGAAAGGCGAGTTCGACGAAGAAGTTCTGCGGGAGAGCGGTGTGTTTTCGTGGAAAGAGGGAGGCGGACGTCAGACGTCGGCCGTAAGCCCTCAGCAAAACACCAGGTCGCTCGACTCCGCTCGGGGTGACAAGAGTGAGCTGGGGGAGCTAGAAGCGAGCAGCCAGAAGCCAGCAGCCGTTGCTGCCATGTATTCCAAGTTCCGCAATCGCGTCATGTTTCCCATCACCAACGAGGCCGGCCGCGTGATCGCCTTCACGGGACGCACCCTTTCAGCCGATGAGAAGGCAGGACCCAAATATTTGAATTCGCCCGAAACCGCGATCTATTCCAAGTCGCGGATTTTGTTCAATCTCGACCAGGCGAAGGAAGCGATTCGCAAATTGGATTACGCCATCCTGGTCGAAGGACAAATGGACTGCATATCGGTATTCGCCGCGGGCTTTCATAATGTGATCGCCAGTTCCGGCACTGCCTTCACGGAGCTGCAAGCCCGCCTCGTGGGGCGCTTCACTAAGAATGTTGTGGTCAATTTTGACCCGGACACCGCCGGCGCCAAAGCCACCGAACGCACCCTCGGCCTGCTGGTCGAAGAAGAATTTCAACTCAAAGTGCTTACCCTGGAATCAGGATTCGATCCTGACCTATTCATCCGGCGCAAAGGGAAAGATGCCTACGCCGGCGCGCTGAGGAATTCGCAGAAGTATTTCGACTATCTCATTGAGCGGGCCCGCGCCCACTTCCCGGTTCGCAGCGCCGAAGGCAAGGTAAAGGCAGTCAACTATCTGCTGCCCCACATCCAGCGCGTTCCCAGCCGCATCGTTCGCGATGAGTTGGCGAGGGAGATGGCGCAGAAGCTGGGCATCGACTCGTCGGTCCTGCGCCAGGAGTTGAAACACGCCGCCGCCAACCGATCCACTGCCACTCTGAAAGCCCCGGCCGAGGCGCAAATCACGGACGCGGAGAAGATATTGATCCGGGCGCTGGTCTCGGCCACCGAGATGCCGACCTCCGAAGCACATCTTTCAACCCGCGAGGGAGTGGAGGAGGAATTCGATCCGTGCCGCCAGGCCCAGTTTGCGCTGAAGAACGAGAGCCTGCACCAGGGAGTGGCTGCCGAGTCGTTAATCGAAGTCCTGCTGCGCTCGGAAGCCGTCCACGTAACCGACCTGCCCTTGCCGGAGAGCGAGCGCAACCTGCTGGCTTCCATCCTGATGAAAGACGACGAAGAGCTTTCCGCGGAGCGGCTGGAGGGCGCGGTCCGTGCCCTGCGGCGCATCCAACTTAGAAGGAAGCTGGAACGGGTGCAGCGCGAACTGCAGACGACCCGAGGGCAGGATGCCACCCAGATTCAGGCCCTTTTAGAGGAAAAAATGCGGCTTAAGCGGGCCCTTATGGACCCCAGCCTGGCTGACGACGGTCCAGTGGCCCGCCCGGCGTAGCCACCAAAACACTATGAAACTAAATGGAGTGCGATAACATCTAATTCAACAGTTGACGGGAACATGGACGGGGTGTGTCAAAAATCAGCCCATCGCTGATTATCCACTAAACCCATCCGATGCTATAATTCGTAGGTTTGTGCCCGGCGCGCAGCTCGCCGCTTCACGTTCCCACCGCTAAAAAACGCTCACTGTCCTTTCCGTAGGACGAAAAGAAGGTAATCCGTCTTGGCTCTTGACGACAAGTACGACGACATAAAAAAGCTGATCGACACAGGTAAAGAGAAGGGATATCTGACCTATGACCAGGTCAACGACCTTATCCCGCACGACGTGCATTCTCCCGAGGACCTGGACGATCTGCTGACCACCATTGGAACGCAGGGCATCGACGTGCTTGAGGGACCGAAACTTCCCTCCTCCGCGCTCGATAAGAAGTTCGAAGAAGAAGGAGAAGCCGGCGAAGATGTCGAACTCGACCTCACCCCCGGCGCTCTCGAAAAGACCAACGACCCCGTCCGCATGTATCTGCGCGAGATGGGTACGGTGCCGCTGCTCACCCGCGAAGGCGAAGTGGAAATCGCCAAGCGCATCGAGCGTGGGCAACTGCGCGTCCTGAAGGCTCTCTCGCGCTCTCCCATCGTCATCAACGAACTCTTGGCGATGGGCGAGGATCTCAAGAAGGGTGTCCGCTCCATCAAGGAAGTGGTCACCTTCGACGAGGAAGAGATCACGGACGAAATCCTCCAGAACCGTCTGAAGGAATTCACCGGGAAGATCGACGACCTGGCCAAGGCCTACAAGAAGGCCAGCCAGTTGATCGAAAAATTCGCCACCATCTCGCAGAAGAAGCGGCCCAAGGATTACCGGCGATATCGTTTGAACCTGGCGCGCGCGGTGGTGGCTGTTTCCCTGTGCGTCCGCAAACTGGGCTTTACCAACGCTGAGCGCAAACGCTTGATCGACCGGGTCAACAAGACGGTCGACACCATGCGGTCGCTCGACCGGCAATCCCAGAACCTCGAACGCAAAGCGGAAGCCACCCGCAGCGAGGACCAAAAAAAAGAATATCGCCGGCAGTCACGATCCGTCCGCTCGGAACTGGAAAAACTTGAGGGTGAAGCAGGAGTTTCCTTTCAGGAACTCAAGCGCACCCAACGGGAAATCATCCAGGGAGACATGGATGCGGAACAGGCCAAGCGAGAACTGATCGAGGCCAACCTCCGCCTGGTAGTTTCCATCGCGAAGAAATACACCAACCGCGGTCTGCAATTTCTGGACTTGATCCAGGAAGGCAACATCGGTTTGATGAAAGCCGTGGACAAGTTCGAGTACCGCCGCGGGTATAAGTTTTCGACTTATGCCACGTGGTGGATTCGGCAGGCCATCACCCGTGCCATAGCCGATCAGGCGCGTACGATTCGTATCCCGGTGCACATGATCGAGACCATCAACAAGCTGATCCGCACTTCGCGGCAGCTGGTGCAGGAACTGGGACGCGAACCGACCTCAGAAGAAATCGCCAAGCGCATGGATATTCCAGTCGCGAAAGTGCGCAAGGTGCTGAAGATCGCACAGGAGCCCATCTCTCTCGAAACGCCGATCGGCGAAGAGGAAGATTCGCATCTCGGTGACTTCATCGAAGACCGCGCTGTAGTCTCACCGGCAGAGGCCGTGATCAACGTCAACTTGAAAGACCAGACTTCGCAGGTGCTGCGTACGCTCACGCCGCGCGAAGAAAAAGTCATCAAGATGCGCTTTGGTCTGGAAGACGGCTCGGAGCACACGCTGGAAGAAGTAGGCCAGTCGTTTGCCGTGACTCGCGAACGCATTCGCCAAATCGAGGCGAAGGCGTTGCGGAAATTGCGGCATCCGTCGCGCTCGCGGAAGTTGCGGGCGTTCCTCGACGGAGTGCGAGACTAGTTTTTCGCCACGGAGACACGTGGAAAATCTAAGCCAATAAAGGGCACGGCTTCGGTCGTGCCCTTTCTTTGTTTTTTCCCGAATCAGCACCGATTTCGAAATATTTCTGGCTGACTCATGTCCCAACGTGCAAATAGGAAATATGATCATGTCCTGCAGGACAGCGTCTGGAGGGTGTTGCCAGTGGGTACTGGCCGCTGCCTGCGAAGCAGTCGAGTGACCTAGTCAGCCACTAGGGTTCGAATCCCTCGCCCTCCGCGGTCACTCTCATTGAATGAGAACGCTTGACAAGGCCATCCGCAGGTTTATGATTTAAGCGCAGGCAGCGTCCAGTACAAGTGCCCAAGCCCCGAGTGACTCTCGGGGCTTTTGCTTTTCCGGGGCGTTTCGGCTGGCCAAAGTCGACGAATCGCTGCCGGCTTATTTAAGTGGATTCTGTTTGGATAATGCCCTCTCGCTTAGCAGCGCTTCCACCTCGGCTTTGTAATCGCCCTCGCCGACCACCCCGACATGAGAAGCTGCGATCCTACCCTCCCGGTCAATCAGCAGCGTAACCGGCATAGCGGTGACTCGATAGAGCTGCGCCACGTCCCGGCTGCCGATCACGATGGGATAGTTGACCGCTTTCTCTTTTACATAAGGCTTCACCGATTCCCATCCGTCAGCGTCCAACGAAACGCCGATCACAACGAAGCCATTGCCCTTATAGTTCTTTTGAAATTCTATAAACCACGGAATCTCAACCTGGCAACCGCCGCACCACGTCGCCCAAAAGTTCAGCAAGACAACTTTCCCTCTAAAGTCCGAAAGCTTGACCGGCTTGGCGGAGGCGTCGACGCTGGCAAAATCTGGCGCCATCTTGCGGTCTTCTTCCGGCTTCACCTTGGCGTGGACCGGGTTCGAGGCTGACAAACTCTGCCACAGCGCGACCGAGCAATCCAGGCAGCGGTAGGCCAGCACTCTCGGCTGAGGAAGTACCGCCACACACAATGCGAGCCCTGCGGCTGCGACGACCGCCCATACCAGTCCGCGCCGAACCGGGTGGCTGATGCCTTGTCGCTCCCGGAACCGCTCAAGTCCTCGAACAGCATTCGGTTGCCATTCACGACTCGGACCGATTCGTGCCAGACGCTCGTTCACCCAGTTGCTGACGCGCAAATCGTTATGCTTCTCCATATCGCTGGATGTACTCCTTTCGAAATGCCTGCTGAGCGCGGCTCAGAAGCGTGCCGACCGACGCGGGATTCAAATTGAGAGCCAGTGCCACTTCGCTGTAACTGAGGTCCTGGCTGCGCAGCAGCAGGATTTCCGCATGCCGACGGGCAAGCACGCTCAACACCAGTCGGACTCGCTCCTGCTCCTGGGCCACGGTATGGATTTCTTCCGGCGTGGGCGGTCGGCGCGCGAACAAAGAGAGTCTTTCATAGCGTGCCCGCCGGGTTTGGCGCCGAAGTTCGTCCAACGCAGTGCGCACCGCCACTCGATACAACCAGCCTTCGGCCTGATTGCCCTGTGCCTTTTGGTTTCCCCACAGCTTCAGAAATACCTCGACCGCGAGTTCTTCCGCACGTGCATGATCCCGCACCACTCTGGCAATGACGCGGGCAATGCGGTCGTATTGCGCGAGAAAAATGGACTCCAGGTCGAACTGCTCGTTGACCTTCATCTCAACCACGGCTTCAGTGAGTGCATTCACAAGAGAACAACGCCTCCCAAGGCTGAATTGTGACAGGTCTGGTGCAATATTCTCCGGCAATACTTCCAACAGCTCCACGAAATGCGCGCCCTGCGAATTTTCCACCGCGTTTTCCTTCTCTTTCCACAAGGAAGTCTCATCCTCCACAGCTTCTGCACAAGCAAGCATCGATTTTCCGTTGCGCATGATTCCGAATTCGCGCACAGTGCTCACAGTGCAAGCGTGAGTTGCATTGAGCCTGCTCGCGACTGTTGCAGAGCTGGCGGTGACCGGTGGTTCTCGAGGGTGAATCACCGGGAGGGTTTTCAGAAATGCGCTTCGGCGCGTTCCAGGAAACTCGGGCGTTGCGGCCTCCTCAGAGAGTCCTTCCCCAAAAAGGTGGACTGGCGCCGCCCGCTTACACAATCGCCACGGGCCAATGTCCGCGAATCTAGAATTCGCGGATGGATTGCCCGCAGGGTGCCTCGCCAAACCTGCGCTCCTTCGGGAGTGCGGTTTTCTGAGTTCACACTTTGCCGCTTAATGCGGTGAAACCTGTTGGCGTCTCACTCACGAGCAATGCGGCCCAGGTGGCTGGCCTGGGCCGCATTTATTTTTGAGCTTTCCCTTGCCACGAATTTTCGCGGATTCATACGAATCAAGCGAACTCCCGTCTAACCGCGAGCCACCATACTTGCAACTTGATAATTCGCTTTTTGTTCTCCTATACTGGCGTTGCACGTATGCCGCCGAAAAAAATATGTTTGGTCCCGGTTTTCCGAAGACTTTGCGGGCGTCCACAACCGTTGAGGCCGCTAGTATCACTTCCGCATTTCGAATGTGATTTTCTTTACAGATAAAAGCATTGGCAACCACCGACTACAGTCTCGCGCACAGCCTGCCGGCCAACGTTGAAGCCGAACGCTCCATTCTCGGCGCCATCCTGCTGGACAATTTTTCTTACAACCAGGCCGCCGAGCATCTCAAGCCGGAAGATTTCTCACTCGACTCGCATCGCCGCATTTACACCCGCATGATGGACCTGGCCGAGTCTTCCCGGCCCATCGACATGATCACGCTGGTCGAAGAGTTCGACCGCCACAAGGAACTCGAGGCCATCGGCGACGTTGGCTACATCTCCGGCCTGGTGGACGGCGTCCCCGACCGCCCGAGCATCGAGCACTACATAAAGATTGTTCGCGACAAGGCATTGCTGCGCGGACTGATCCACACCGCCAATTCTGCGATTGCCCGCGCCGCCGATCAGAGTGATCCCGCCGAAGAAGTTCTCAACGACGTCGAAGCCGCCATCCTGCAGCTGTCGGAAAAACGCATCGGCCGCGGCTTCATGGGCGTGCAGGAAATCGTCAAGGAATCCTTCGGATCGGTAGATGCCTTGCTGCAGCGCGGCCAGCGCATTACCGGACTGGCCACGCACTACACCGATCTCGACGAGATGACCAGCGGTCTGCAGCGCTCCGATCTGATCATCATCGCCGCCCGCCCCTCCATGGGGAAGACTGCTTTCGCCATGAACATTGCCGAGAACGCTTCCATCGAAGACCAGAAAGTGGTCGGCATGTTCTCCCTGGAAATGTCGCGCGAGGCGCTGCTGCTTCGCCTGCTCTGCTCGAAGGCGCGAGTGGACTCGCACAAAATGCGCACCGGTTCGTTGTGGCGCGACGATATGGACAAAGTCGTCCACGCCATGGAGCAACTTGGCGCACGCGCCTATCTTCATTGATGACACGCCGGGCATCAGCCTCAGCGAAATGCGCGCCAAGGCCCGGCGGCTGCAACAGTCGCAGGGCAAACTCGATCTGATTATCGTGGACTACCTGCAGCTCATGTCGGGCGGAAGCCGGCGTTACGAAAACCGCACCCAGGAAGTCTCCGCCATCTCGCGCGGTCTGAAGGGACTGGCCAAGGAACTCAAGGTGCCGGTGGTGGCACTCTCCCAGCTAAGCCGAGCGCCGGAAAGCCGGGGCGGCGACCACCGTCCTCAACTCGCCGACCTGCGCGAATCGGGATCGATCGAGCAGGACGCCGACGTCGTGGCATTCATCTTCCGGGAAGAGGTTTACAAGCCTGACGAACCCGAACTGGATGGCGTTGCCGAGATCATTATCGCCAAGCAGCGCAACGGCCCCACCGGCCGGGTAAAGATGGCCTTCGTCGAAGCGGTCCACCCGCTTCGAATCGATGGCCCAGGACGGCATGGGAGAAACGGAATAGGGAAACTCCTCGATCTGAATTTTCACTACAACTCCACTTCCACATCCTGTGGAAAGCTTGTGGAAGCGATGGTCAGTCCCGTTTTTGGACGTCACCTGCGATGAGACGCCGGACCACAACCTGAGGCTAGCTCCACCGTAACCCGCTGAAATGGTGCCTCTTAGGACAGAATGCAGCCCGGACTTCAAAGCGCTTCTCGTATCCGCGCAATTTACTCCAACTTTGGGATTTGCACATTCCAGCCCAGGTAGCGCCAGCCTCCGGCCGGCGGGAAGGGGTGGACGAGTCAGACACCAGACAGGCGGCGTGCGGCTCCCCGCTAGTTTCTCAGGAGAAAAACGAAAGCGCCCCAGACCCAGGTTTGAGTCTTTGGGACGCCCGTCGAACAGCCCTCCCCCAGAACTGCTCAATCGCAGCCTAGATTCCTTTCTGATGGCCGTAAATAGCTCGGTCGTGCCAGCCAACCGGCACCACCGGGCTACGAGCCGTTACCAAACAACGGCGGAGCCTAAAGGAAGTTAAGGGAGACAAACGAAGTAAAACTCTGCCGCCGGGAAGGATTAGGAGCGGCTTGAGGCCCCACATCTCCCAGCATCTTGCATGTAGAGCCTCAAGCCAGGACCGCCTGCGGATTGTTTCATCGCCGGATTCCGCAATCACAAGAATTACTCCAGGTCGGTTTCCCGACGTCCCCAGATCACTAGAAGTACAGGCAACGCTGACATGCATATTGTTATCAAACGAACGCGAAGACCCCGCCGAGCGGTCTCCAACTAACGCTCCCAGCGAAAAGTGCCGAAAAGGGCTGTACGGGGCGGTATACCGCACTGGGGCGGCTACGTGTCGCTGGTCTTGCTCGAAGCGTCGAGCAAGAAGGTAGGACAGTCAAACCTATGACCCGAAGATCCGAATTCATTCGCGTACTGAACGCGCCGCCGGGAGCCTTGGTACGGTCCCTGTTCAAGAGCGTTGAAATTGTACCGCCTGCCGAGCCGCGGCATTCGGACGTGCCGTTGCTGCGCGGCGCGGAAGTCGCTGCCGTCTATCACAGCCAGCGCGTGGCCGGCGACTTCTACGAATTCCTGCGCGTCGGCACGTCGCGGGTGCTGTTCGGCCTGTTCGACCTTGCGGGTCGGCGAAAGGACACGCGAGAGATCCTGGTCGCAGCTCAGAATACATTCCGCACCATCGCTCCCAAGCTTTTCGCCGGGAAGGACTTCAACGAAGCCGAGGCGATGGTAGGTCTCTGCCACGAAGTGAACCGTACCATATTGGAGGCTGCCGAAGGCATTCGCAGCTGTCCTGCATTCATCGGCTGCTACAACGAGGACCTGGGGACGGTCTGCTACGCCAACGCGGGTCACACGCCAGCACTGCTCCGCGACGACTCCGGGATCACGCAGCTGGAGGCGAGCGGACTGCCGCTCGGTATCTTCTCCCACGCCACTCAGAGTGCTTCGACCTGCGCTTTGGAGCCGGGATCTGCGCTTCTACTGGTATCTCGTGGAATTATCGAGGCTGAACACGACGATCAGGAATTTGGTCTGGAAAGCGCGAAGAAGAGTTTCCGGGAAGCGTCTGCCCTCACCGCACAGAACTTGTGTCTGGAGATTCTTCGCTCCGCTGAGAAATTCATGGAGGCGCCGCCCGCTCACAACGACGTTACGGCGCTGGTATTGTGGCGCCACCATGCCACCGGCCAGCCGGGAAGACGCGCATTGGGACCAAAGCCGGCCGCCTACGGCCGCACTGGCAAAAGAAAATAAAATACCGAGCCACACCCCAGCTGGCTGGTAACCCCGATTTTGCCGCCGTGAGCTTCGACAATCGCCCGCGCGATGGCCAGTCCCATACCCGTGCCCTGCACCCGGTACCGCTGATTCTTGCCGCGATAGAATTTGTCGAAAATCAGGACCTGTTCCATATCGTCAATTCCAGCGCCCTGGTCGGCGACGCTGACTTCGAGGTTGGTACCCTTCAACTCGGCCGTGATCCGGATGGGAGATTCTGGCCCAGAATACTTGGCGGCATTCTCCAGCAGCTGCGCCAGCACTTCCTTGATGCGGTCGGCATCCAGACGCGCTGTAATCTCTTCCGGCACCCTGATTTCCATGGCATGCTTGCCCAGACTCTGTTTGACCTCTGCCACGGCGGATTGCACCAGATCAAGCACACGACAATCCTGAAGGTCGAGCTGAAATTGGTGGGACTCGAGTTGTGCCACCTCCGCGGCCTCACCCACCAGCCGGTTCAGGCGATCGCTCTCTTCGTTGATCACCGTCATCAACTCCTGGCGATCGTCGGGGCTCAAGCCGGGGGTGGAGAGCAGGCTGGTAATCGAGGCCTTGATCGAAGTCAGCGGAGTTCGAAACTCGTGGGTGACAGAATCGAGAATCGCGGAACGCAACCGTTCGCCTTCGCGCGCCCCTTCAGAACGGGCCAGGGTCTCCACTGCATTGGCGCGCTCCACCGCGATGGCGATCAAACTTCCCATGGCGGCCAGGGTCTGCCGGGATAGATTTCCAGCCACGCCGATCGCCCCCACTGTTCGCACGCCCATTTTCAGCGGCGTGTAGCTCAGGTTGCGGGCGCTATCCACCATCGGCTCGCCGCGCGCAATGATGGACTTGAGTTGATCTACATCCAACTCGGGTACTTCGGCGCCGGAGCGATAGATGTTGTCCTTGTCCGGAACATAGACCACTGCTGCCGATACACCGAAAGACTCAACCACATGATGCGGCACTGCATTCAGCAGTTGCAGGACATTGTCCGCCGTCAGCAATTGCTGGCTGAAGCTATAAAGCCGTTCGAGCTCACGCCGCCTGCCCACTGCCTCTTCCGTCTGCCTTCGTGCGCGGTCTGACAGTTCACTGGCAATCACGGCCGTGGTCAGAAGTGCAAAGAGGGCAATCCAGTTCTGCGTGTCGGCGACGATGAAGGTGCCGGTGGGCGGCAGGAAAAAGTAGTTGAACGCGGCTGCCGCGACGAATGCGCTGAACAGTGCGTAACGCAGACCCCACACCGCGGACACGATCAGAACGGAAATCAGGAATGTCAGCGCCACCGTGGTGGGGTTCACGTGAATGACCTGGGTATAAATGCACACCACCAGAAGCAGCGCGGCTGCGCACGCAGCAAAACGAAGTCCCATTCTGAGCGCTGACTGATTCACGATCAGCGATTGTAGCCGATATCGACAAATTGAACGCCGTCCACGACAATAGGCGGCAGTGGCCAAGACTCCAGAACAATGGCTTGAGGAAGCCGCGCCGGATAAGAAAGGTGGCACGCTCAAACTGTTTCTTGGATACGCGCCCGGCGTGGGAAAAACCTACAGCATGCTGAGCGAAGCCATCCGGCGCAAGAGCCGCGGCGAGGATGTAGTCATCGGTATCGTCGAGACCCACGGCCGCAAGGGCGTGGTTGAGCTGGCCGAGAAGCTCGAAACCGTCCCCAGGAAAAAGCTGGAATACAAAGGCACGGTCTTCGAGGAGATGGACCTGGACGCAATTCTGGCCCGCAAACCGGCGGTGGTGCTGGTGGATGAACTGGCCCATACCAACATCGAAGGCAGCCGGCACCGCAAGCGTTTCGAAGACGTTCTGGAGTTGGTGGACAATGACATCTGCGTTCTGACCACCATGAATGTCCAGCACCTGGAAAGCGTCGCTCCCAGCGTGCAGCGAATCAGCGGCGTCACCGTGCGCGAGACCGTGCCCGATTGGGTGATGAAGCGGGTGCGGGAAGTTGTCATGGCGGACCTCACGCCCGAAGCGCTGCAGACCCGAATGCGGCGCGGCGATATTTATCCGTTAGACCGCGTCGAGAAGGCGCTCTCGAATTTCTTCCGTCCCGGGACGCTCATTGCGCTGCGCGAGCTGGCTCTGCAGGAAGTGGCGCAGGAGGTTGATCGCAGTCTCGAAACCTATCTCGACAAGGAGGGCGGCGAGCGCAACCTTGGGATACGGGAAAGATTTGCAGTCGCGATCAGTTCCAATCCGGCGGCACAACAACTGATTGCTCGCGCGGCCCGCATGGCGAAACGACTGGATGGAGAGTTGTACGTCGTTTACGTGGACATTGGAGTGGACGATAACGAAGCCAACCAGCGCTCCCTCGCGTCCAACATTCGTTTTGCCGAAGCGGTGGGCGCCCAGGTAGTCAAATTGAAGTCGCCGACGGTTGCGAAAGCGGTAGCCGGATTTGTGCGGGAGAAACATATCACGCAGGTAGTCTTCGGCCACTCCGCCGTGAAAGGCTGGAAGCGATACCTGTATCTGAATGCCATCCACAAATTTCTTCGGGACGCACCGCCGGTGGATGTCCACATCGTCACCCAGCAATCCTCCTGATCTCGTATGGCTGACAAGAAACGCATCTTGGTGGTGGATGACGAGCCGCAGATCACGCGGGTCCTGCGCACCGCTTTGACCGGAAGCGGCTACGACGTCCGCACCGCCGACGACGGTCACAGCGGTCTTCGAGTGGCGCGAGAGTGGCAGCCCGACCTGGTGATCACCGACGTTTCCATGCCGAACATGAACGGGGTTGAACTGTGCCGACAACTGCGAGCGGAGTCCTCGCTGCCGGTCATCGTGCTCTCCGTCAAGGGCGAGGAACAAACGAAAGTTGAGGCGCTCGATGCCGGCGCAGACGACTACGTCACCAAGCCGATCGGCATGGACGAGTTGCTGGCACGGGTCCGCCGAAACCTGGCCCGTACGAAGCCGACCGAAGATGCATCCAAGCGAACCATCTCGATTGGCGATTTCAAAATTGATGCCGACGCATTCCGGGTCATGGTGCGGAATAGCGAAATCCGGCTTACACCCAAAGAATTCGAGCTCTTACTTTTCCTGGCCAGGCACGCCGGCCGGGTGGTCACGCATCGGACCCTGCTGCTTGCCATCTGGGGTCCCAACAGTGTCGAACAGCCGGAGCATTTGCGCGTGCTGGTCGGGCAACTCCGCAAGAAAATAGACGCCGCGGACACGCCACACTACATCATTACCGAACCCTGGGTCGGGTACAGGTTCGAACCTGCCGGCGAAGCCTGATTTTTCCCCTGTCATCCTGAGCGGCTCGTTCGGAGTCGAAGGACCCCTACCGAAATTCCGGACTTGTCCGCCGGGAGGATCTGAACCCGGCAAGAACTGCGTGGGGACAGCCGCCCTCGGCTGTCCGGCGGAGCGAAGCTCCGCACTTGCGAAATTTCAAGCGCACAAACATCCGTCGAGCGCAGCTCGCCCGGACAGCCAAGGGCGGCTGTCCCAACGCGGTTCTTGCCACTGCGGCACGAGCGAAGGCGCTCGCGCCCACATTGACTAACTCTCGCCTGCTCAATCGGATCGCTCCCTTACGAATTTTTTACGCACTTCTTATACAAACTTTATGTTCAAAACAATCCAATGCTATTGAGATATCACAATGCTTCACTTAGGCACATTTACGAGTCCCGCAACCTTCGCTATGCTCCTGGCGTGTGTTCTGGGGGCAGCCTTCATGGTCCGCTTTCTGGTCGCACTGACTCTTGACGACAGGAAGATGCACGCAGAGTACGCGCGTCACCGTTCCGGACTACACTACCCCGCAGATACGTCGTTGGCCGGCGCTGGATATCGCAGGACAGCGGTAAATTCTGCAGCCCATCTTGCTATTGGAGTCGTCCGAATCACTACGGCTCTCGCCTCCGACGGCGGCCTGAGGAGACGGCAAGCCCCGGTTGGCCCGCTTCATGTGCTGAAGCTCGGCACGCCGACACAGCGACTTAACTTCACAGCCGAACACCGCTATCGCTCAGGCTGAATCCGAGCACGAATCGGAGAATACAAACATGCGAGACATTATTTTCGTCGCACTGACAGTTGCTTTCTTTCTGATTTCTATCGCGTATGTGAAGTTCTGCGATCGCATTCGCTGAGGTGAACTGCCATGGATGCTGAATCAATCATCATGCTGGTCGTCAGTGCAGCGCTGATGGTCTATCTGCTGTACGCACTGCTGAGACCGGAGAAGTTCTAGTTCCGAGGTTCTAATTCCAATGACTGTAAATGGCTGGCTCCAGATCATCGTTTATCTCGCCGTAATATTGGCGGTCACCAAGCCGGTGGGCGTGTTCATGGCACGCGTGTTCAGTCGCGAGCGAACATTTCTCGACCCGGTGTTGCGCCCCCTCGAGCGCCTCCTGTACCGCCTGACCCTGGTGGACGAAGAGCACGAAATGCGTTGGACGGAATACGCATTCTCCATGCTGCTGTTCAGCGGCGTTTCCATGCTGGTGCTGTACCTGATCGAAAGAATGCAGCAGATCCTGCCGTTGAATCCTCAGAAGTTCGCCGCGGTAGGTTCCGATCTTGCATTCAATACGGCCGCCTCGTTCACTACCAACACCAACTGGCAGAACTACGGCGGCGAAGCCACCATGAGCTATCTCACCCAAATGGCTGGGTTGGCGTATCACAACTTCGCCTCCGCTGCGGTCGGCATCGCGCTTGCGATTGCATTCATTCGCGGCATCTCACGCCGGGAAAAAGACACCATCGGCAATTTCTGGGTGGATCTTACCCGCACCACCCTGTGGGTCCTGCTGCCGGCCTGCATCGTCTTCGCGCTGCTGTTGGTCTCGCAAGGCGTGGTGCAGAATTTCAAACCGTATGACACCGTGAAACTAGTCGAACCGCAGCAGGTGCAACGAGTCACTGACGGCAAACCGGTTGTAGGCACCGATGGCAAGCCGGTGATGGATACGGTCACCGACCAGGTGATCGCGCAGGGACCAGTTGCTTCCCAGGAAGCGATCAAGATGCTGGGCACCAACGGCGGCGGTTTTTTCAACGCCAACAGCGCCCACCCCTTCGAGAATCCCACACCGCTCAGCAACTATCTGCAGATGCTTTCAATTTTCGTGATCCCCGCCGGCCTCACTTACACTCTCGGCCGCATGACGGGATCACAGCGTCACGGCTGGGCAGTCTGGGCCGCCATGGCAATTCTGTTTGTGGCCGGCGTGACCACGGCGTACTGGGCGGAAGCCAAGGGCAATCCTCTGCTCAAGGGAGTGGACCAGCACGCCAGCCTGATGCAGTCGGGCGGCAATATGGAAGGCAAGGAAGTCCGCTTCGGCATTGCCGACTCCACGCTGTTCGCCACCATCACCACCGACGCGAGTTGCGGCGCCATCAACGGCTGGCACGATTCCTACACGCCTCTGGGCGGGATGGTACCGCTGGCCAACATCATGCTCAGTGAAACCGTATTTGGCGGAGTGGGCGCGGGCCTCTACGGAATTCTGATCTACGTCGTGCTCTCCGTGTTCATCGCGGGCCTGATGGTTGGGCGCACGCCGGAGTATCTCGGCAAGAAAATCGAAGCCTACGACGTGAAGATGGCGATGCTGGTGACGCTGGTCTTCCCGCTGATCATCCTGGTGCTGACCGGAATTTCGACGGTCAAGGGATTCGGGACTTCCAGCATCAGCAATGCGGGGCCGCACGGCCTTACTCAGATTCTGTACGCCTTCACTTCGATGGCGGGTAATAACGGCTCCGCTTTCGGCGGACTGAATGGGAACACAGCCTGGTACAACATCGCCGGCGGAATGACCATGCTGATCGGGCGGTTTTTCATGATTCTTCCCATGCTGGCCATTGCCGGAAACCTGGCCAAGAAGAAATATGTTCCGCCATCGCTGGGCACGTTCCCGGTAACCACGCCCTTGTTCAGCATTCTGCTGGTGGGTGTGATTGTGATCGTGGGTGCATTGACGTTCTTTCCCGCGCTGAGTCTGGGACCGATTCTTGAGCACCTGTTGATGCAGGCCGGAAAGACGTTCTGAGGAAATATGGCAGAGAAAAAAGGCAAAGCGATTTGGGATTTGAAGATCGTGCAACGCGCGATCTGGGACTCGTTGCTGAAACTGAATCCGCGCAAGATGATGGGCAATCCCGTCATGTTCGTGGTGGAAGTAGGCAGCGTGTTGACCACCGTCCTGCTGGTGCGCGATGTAATGAGCCACCAGGGCCAGTTTGGCTTCAACCTCCAGATCACGCTCTGGCTGTGGTTCACGGTGCTGTTCGCCAATTTCGCGGAAGCCATGGCCGAAGGCCGCGGCAAAGCCCAGGCCGATGCCCTGCGAAAAGCCAGGTCTGAGACGGTCGCCAATCGTGTCCTGCCCGACGGCAAGATCGAAAAGATCGCCAGCTCGAAGCTGCGCTCCGGCGACATGGTGTCGGTCTCCGCGGGCGAGTTCATCCCGGGTGACGGCGAAATCGTTGAAGGAGTCGCGTCGGTAGACGAGTCCGCCATCACGGGCGAATCCGCGCCCGTGATTCGCGAAGCCGGAGGAGACCGCTCAGCCGTAACCGGCGGTACTCGTGTTCTCTCCGACCACCTCAAGATCAAGATCACTTCCAATCCCGGAGAAACATTCCTCGATCGCATGATCGCGCTGGTCGAAGGCGCCGAGCGCCAGAAGACGCCGAATGAGATCGCGCTCAACATCCTGCTGGCTGGCCTGACCGTTATTTTTCTGCTGGCTGTAGTTACGCTGCAGCCGTTCGCGATTTATTCCGGATCGCCGCAAACTGTTTTCGTGCTGGTATCGCTTCTGGTCTGCCTGATTCCAACCACGATCGGCGGATTGCTTTCCGCGATCGGCATTGCCGGCATGGACCGCCTGGTGCAGCACAACGTCCTGGCCATGTCAGGACGCGCGGTCGAGGCCGCCGGCGACGTCAACACTCTACTGCTCGACAAGACTGGCACCATCACTTTGGGAAACCGCCAGGCAGCCGAATTTGTCTGCGCACCTGGAGTGACCGAAGCCCAACTCGCTGACGCCGCGCAGTTGTCATCGCTTCCGGATGAAACTCCGGAAGGCCGCTCGATCGTGGTCCTGGCAAAAGAACGATACGGCCTCCGTGGACGCGACCTGGCCGCGCACGAAGCCCACTTCGTGCCCTTCACCGCACAGACTCGAATGTCAGGCGTCAATCTGGACGGCCGCGAAATTCGCAAGGGCGCTTCCGACGCGATCGCAAAGTATATTTCCGCGGTGAACGGCAACGGTCTGCCCAAGGAAGTCCAGGCCACGGTCGAGCAAATCGCGCGCTCCGGCGGCACGCCCCTCGTGGTCTCAGAGAACAAGCACGCCCTTGGCGTGATTTATCTCAAGGACATTGTGAAAGGCGGCATTAAGGAGCGCTTCAGCCAGCTGCGCGCCATGGGCATTCGCACGGTTATGATCACCGGCGACAATCCGCTCACCGCCGCCGCCATCGCCCGCGAGGCCGGAGTAGATGACTTTCTCGCCCAGGCCACGCCCAAAGAAAAGATGGACCTGATCCGACGCGAACAAGCGGACGGAAAACTGGTCGCCATGACCGGAGACGGCACCAACGACGCTCCAGCTCTGGCGCAAGCCGACGTAGGCGTCGCCATGAACACCGGCACGCAGGCCGCGAAAGAAGCGGGAAACATGGTGGACCTCGATTCGAATCCCACCAAGCTGATTGAGATCGTAGAAATCGGCAAGCAATTGCTGATGACACGCGGCGCGCTTACCACGTTCTCCATCGCCAACGACGTGGCCAAGTATTTTGCCATCATCCCGGCAATGTTTGCCGGCACGTTTCCGGTGCTCAACGCGCTCAACATCATGCATCTCAAGACGCCGGGCTCGGCAATATTGTCCGCCGTCATTTTTAATGCCCTGATCATCGTCGCTCTGATCCCGCTGGCGCTCCGTGGCGTGAAGTATCGCGCCATGGGTGCAGCCGCTCTATTGCGCAACAACCTGCTGATCTACGGCGTAGGCGGGATTATCGTTCCGTTTATCGGTATCAAGCTGATTGATATGGTCATCACCCGCATCGGGATGGCCTGAGTAAGAGAGTCGCCATGAAAAAGAACCTGATCATTTCCGTACTCATGACAATCGTCACCACCGTGCTGCTTGGGTTGGTTTATCCCCTGGTGGTCACCGCCCTCGCGCAACTTTTCTTCCGCGACAAGGCCAACGGTCAACTGGTCCAGCGTAACGGAACCATCGTGGCCTCGCGCATCATCGCCCAACCCTTCGTCGGCGCAGGATATTTTCATCCGCGGCCTTCGGCGGCGGGCAACGGATACGACGCCACCAGTTCAGGCGGAACGAATCTCGGACCCACGAATCAGAAGCTGATTGATCGCGTGAACGGCGATGTCGCCAGCGCGCAGGCGGAGAATCCCGGCAAGCCCGTCCCGGCCGACATGGTCACAACGTCTGCTTCAGGACTCGATCCCGATATCACCCCCGCATCGGCAGAGTTCCAGATCCCGCGCATTGCCAAAGCGCGCGGCATCAGCGAAGACGCAGTGCGAGCTATCGTCGCCAGCCACACCCAAGGCCGGCAATGGGGCTTCTTCGGCGAGCCACGCGTGAATGTACTGGAACTGAACTTGAGCCTTGATTCGGCGTCCCGGTAGTTGTGAGATAGAAAAATTCTCAATCACAACCCAACCTCACTCGCTGGAAGAGCCGCGTCGGGGGTCGAGCCATGAGCCGACTCACGCTTTTCGGCCTCTTTGCCGTCACCGCGACGCTGGTGGCTGGCAAGACCCCAATCCTGAGCGGTCCACCACGAACCACGTAGGGGCAGATGTCCTCATCTGCCCGGCGGAGCAAGGTTCCGGTCGGTTTTTCGCCGGGGTGCACGAACCCCAGCCTGATTTTCCCGATATCGCAAACGCGCTGTCGAGCTTCGCCCGACTGGGCAGATGGGACATCTGCCCCTACGTGGTTCGTGGAGATGCCGCGCGAACGATAGAAGCTCGCGCCTACGCTCTGAGGATGAAAGTTTTGGTCGGCCCTAGAGGACGATTTTCGAACTTTTCTGCAGCACACAGCCTGAAATCAAGGCATGTATACGGGATGACGAGCTAGGAATCCTCAGGCCAGAGATGACGGGCCAGATCCGCCACCGGCCGCTGACAGGTACGGTCGCTCCGCTCTCTCTTGCCTATCTAATCAAGGCGATTCAGGCTGAACGCCAGTTTCCACGAGTCGCCATCTCTTACAAAAACCGACGTTCCATACACCGGCACCGACGTGATCTTTTGCCCGTCGCACGTTCCCTCGGCGGTTCCCTTACGGCTGAGGATGCCAACGGTCGGTGAGAGCAATGCGCCTACACCGTCGGTTACGCTGACGCTTTTGATGTCGCATTCTGCCGAGGTCCAGTCTTTTATCGTATCCGCCTTGTTGGCAAAATATAGGCCGAATATGTTTTGGAACGAAAGATCCTTTGCCGTCAGGTCTTCGAGCTTCGCGGCGTCCTTTCCTTGCCAAGCTTCCCAGACGTTCTTTTCAATCGCCATCATAGCGGCGGTACTTGGGTCGGCGGCTGGCTTTGTCGGGGCTTTGTCCCTCGTCGGCTTCTCCTTGTTGCCCCCCGCCTTTGCGGGCGGCGGGTTCTTAGGATCGAAAATTAGATTTTGGCCGTGGAACGCCGCCAACCACGTGTCGCCGGTTCGAGCCCAAACAGTCGCAGCACGGATCGGGCTTGGGACCTTCATCGACTTCCCGTCCGGGGCGGTGCAGCTGCCGTCAAACGTTCCTTTGTAGCTGAGCACGTAGGTATCCGCATCGATCTTGCTCATCTGCGGGTCTTCAAGCTTCCAGTCTTTTACATCGCACTTATTGCCGGCGATCATCCTGATAACCGCCGCCTTGTCCATTTGCTGGCCGCCTTCGCGCATAACGAACTTGTCGCTAAGCATTCGCTCGAAAAACTTCGAATCACTCTTGATATAGGCCTCATTAGCCTGCTTCTCGAGTGCGAGCAGGACGTCACCAGTCGGCGCCGCCGCGGTCGTTTTGCTACTGTCGACGTTGCCATTTAGGCTGGTGTTTTTTTCCGTCGTTCCGCATCCTGCAAGCAGGAGGGAAAGGCTAAGAAATACGGGGATGACTGCCGGTTTCATATCCGGTCTCCTTAGTCTTTCGGGCAAGGCACCGAAGAGTCTAAAAGAGTAATCCCGGCACCCCGCGCAAAAACATCGCAAGGAAGGGGCGTCTTGTGTGCGCGATTTGAAATGTATTGGTCGGGGCGAAAGGATTTGAACCTCCGACCCCCTGGTCCCGAACCTGAATTTACTCGGCGGCTCGGTGACTGACTAGGATCAACGCGCTACTCGGGAGTTTCCAACGGCGGGAATAGTATCACATGGGGTGGGAGTAACATCGCGTATAGATGATTGGGTCCCACATAATTCCGGCCTTTTACCTGGAGCAATTCTCCACGCCGTCCGACCGAAGGAAAAGGCGCGGTAGGAAAGTTAAGGCGGGCCGCGTATGGGTCTACGAAAGGGGCGAGGAGCCTAAACACCGGAGCACTTCCGTGCAAGGGCGCGAGAACGGATATTTCGGTTTCATTCTTCCTGATGGCCGCCTCAATGAATCCTTTGAGGCCGAGTTGGCAAGGCGCGAAGGCGAGTGTAACGAAGTCTTAGCTTGCGCTAGGAGTGAGTTGTTTCACTGGCCTGTGGGATCCCAAGACAAACTTGCTTTCTATGCGGCGTTGCTGCATTCGCGGGCTACGCAAGCCAGGGACTTCAGCGCGAGGAATCTCACAATCGTTTTTAATCACCTGAAGGAAGCGGCAAGCGATGAATCCATAATTCAGGAAATTGCGGACAGCTTGGGCCTGGATTCGCCGGATGCTATTCGCAAAGGAATGGAACAATGGGCTAGGAAACCGCCCGACCGAGTAGCCGCGAAGAATGGGTTTCTCAAAAGCCTAATTCACCATTCAGAAGTCAAAGCAGAAATGCTCTTGAAGAAGGCGCCATGGCGCGTTCTTAGGCCGCCACAAGGTAAAGAGTTCATCACAACTGACAATCCGCTCGTCACCTTTCTTCCACTACAGAACGGGAAGTTGCATCCCGGTTATGGTTTCAATTTTAAGGGCTCGGTGTCGGTCTTCGCCTTGGCACCCGACGCCTGTCTTTCCATGGGAGAATGGCCGGTCCCCAACACAATAAGTGAGGCTACGCTTTTGGAGTTGCACCAGAGCGTGATTAGCATTTGTGATCGCTATGTCTATTCCAAGAAGCTCGCGGACTCCGTGCAGACTCAAGTGACGAATCATGCCGGCGAGGTTCGCTACGGCGTTACCGCGCTCATATCGACGGGTGGACTCCCTGATGCGCGGCAATTCCTTCGCCGGCAATTCGGTTTGTGACCTCACCTTTTATGGGCTTCGGGATGCCGCGGCGTACCACCGCGCATGTTGTTGAATTGGTCGGGGCGATAGGATTTGAACCTACGACCCCCTGCGCCCAAGGCAGGTGCGCTACCAGGCTGCGCTACGCCCCGACTGTGAAGGAACTCCGTCTTCGATTATAGCCGACCTTTTCACTTCACCTCGCTTTCAAGCCCCATCCCTTGTTATTCCGAAGTCGGCTGTATCGGCGAGAAATCTGCTTACTGCCGGCAGCGGAACAGCAGATTCCTCGCGCGATAGAGCCGCGCTTCGAATGACAATGTGGTGGGATCCAAAATTACTGATTGCTCTGAAGCCCAACCCGGTGCCCCGTTAACGCGCCCCGGCGTATAATTCAGCACTGGATCATGATGACCCCGCGTTACGCCCTGGTGGCCTACGTAAAAAATCCTGTCGGGGAATTTGTCGAACGCCTCCGCCGTCAGCTGCATCCCGAACTGCCTCATCTTGCCGCTCATCTGACCGTGCTTCCGCCGCGTCTCCTGCAAGGAACTGAGAGTTCGGCCGTGGAGACCCTGGAAGAAGTGTGCAGCCAGGTTGCGCCCTTTACCGTCACCCTGGGTGATGTCGAAACTTTCTTCCCCCGCACGCCCACGGTTTTCATCCGTGTGGCCGAATCGTCCTACCGTATGCGCGAGCTTCACGACCAGCTCAACTCCAAGGCCCTGGCCGCCCAGGAAGAGTGGCCCTACATGCCTCATCTGACGATCGTGAAGATGAGCGATGAATCCCAGGCGCGACGGGCGTATCGCGTGGCCCGCGAGCGTTGGGCCCACTTCGAAGGCAGTCGCGAGATTCTGGTAAGCGAGCTGACTTTCGTGCGTGAGGGAGAAACGAATTGCTGGGTGGATCTTGCCGGAGTTCCGCTCGGCGGCCAGTTGGTTCCGTAACACGGACGTCGGGCGTCAGACCTCGGACCTCGGGAAAGTCAGCCGCGGATTTCCACGGATCAAGTCTTGATCTTGTTTTTCCTTATCCGTGTGAATTCGCCAAAATCCGTGGCTGCTCTTGATGCTCGCGAAAGCTCCGCGGCCGCCCGAGGGCAAAGGTCCGACGTCTGCATTCCAACCTCCGAGGGCCGAAGTCCGCCGCCTGACGTCCGATTCCATCCTCCGAAGTACATGGCCTTCCCGTCTATTGCCAAGCTCTCTATCTGGGCGTACATAAGATGTGGGGTTGCTGCGTAAAGCCGCTGCCCGCGCGGGTTTCGGGATACTCAGGCCAGGAGGCTTATGCAGACAGGAGTTTACGGGTCAGGCTATCTCGGGACCATTGTTTCAGCCTGTCTGGCGGACTTCGGAACTCCAGTAACCTGCTGCCATCCCGATAGTTCCCGCATGGTCGAAATGGCACAGGGTAACGTGCCCTTCTTTGAGAAGAACCTCACGGAAGTAATCAAGCGTAACGTACGCTCCGGCCGCCTGGCTTACTCCACCGACATGGAGTCTTTTGCGCGAAAAGCCCAGGTAATTTTTCTGGCGGAGGACACACCGCAGCACCTGGCCGATCTGGCTGTCCGCATCGCTCGCCTGGCGCCGAAGCCTCCCATTCTTTCCATCATGACTCCGGTCTCGGTTGGAACCGCCACCAGCGTAGAAAAGCGGCTGAAGGATGCAGGCCTGAAGGCGACCATCGTTTCGCAACCTGTGTTTCTCACTCCGGGCTGCGCGGTGGAAGATTTCAACTGGCCCGACCGGATCATCCTCGGCACCTCCGCCAACGACGCTGTGCTGGCGCTGAAACAGATTCTCCATCCCCTGGTGATGCGGGGGGTGCCCGTCATCGTGACCAATCACGAAACCGCGGAACTGGTGCGGGAATCGGCGACGGCGTTTGTCGCCACCAAAATTTCTTTCATCAACGAGCTTTCGAGTTTGTGCGAGCACGTGAACGCCGACGCGGTCAGCTTGGCCATGGCGCTTGGGCTCGACAAGAAAATCGCGCCTCGCTGCCTGCAACCGGGAGCCGGTATGGGTGGAATCTTCGCCGAATCTGACATGGAGTCGCTGGCCGAGTTGGCGCGCGGCAAGGGAGTCTCACTCAAGGTGCTCAGCGCGGCGCGGGAAGTGAATCTCAGTCTCGCCGACCGCATCGTGGACAAGATTTCGCATATCGTGAAGTCAGTACAGAACAAAGACGTCGGAATCCTCGGCCTGGCCTTCAAGCCCAACACCAACTCGGTCGCCGGATCGTCGTCGCTGCGGCTGGCCCAGAACCTGGTAGCACGCGGCGCCCGGGTCCGCGCCTACGATCCTGTCGCCATACCGGAAGCGCGCATGGAATTGAATGGCACCGTGCACTATTGCGAAACGCCGTACGCGGCATGCGAGGGTATGGACGCCCTCGTCGTCGGCACCGGCTGGCCCGAGTTCCGCGGCCTCGATTTCGATCGCATCAAGCACCTCCTAAAGCGCCCGGTGATCGTGGACACCAAGAACCTTCTCGACTCCACCCGTCTGCGCGCCATGGGATTCCAGTACGTAGGTGTAGGCCGCCACTAAAACGCCGGGGACTGCGTCGCCGCGGGAAGGGCACGACTTCAGTCGTGCCGCAAACAGGCTCATGAGAATCCGGCATTAGCCACGGAGAAGCGCCATTACACCACTCCTTTTTATCTCTTCGGAAGTGCGGGCGGGTTAAGGCCAGTGAGAATCTGGCCGCGCACCTGGTTGAACTCCCCATGTCACCATCGTTCCGATTGTCAGATTCCGGGATCATTGAAAGTCATGTAAGCTGAGAAATCGTGATCGAGCAGAAAATCCATGAGGCTTTCGGTGATGCCGAGTCTACTGGGATGGGGACCGGTTGGTGGAGCGGGGTATTATCAGTTTTTTTGGGGTTTCTCTCATTCGGAGCAGTATTGTGCCTCCATTTCCCTCAGTTACTAACCGTTCCCCAATTTCGTTCGCATTATCCCGTACACACCATCCGGACCCTGATCGAATGCCTCATTGTGGGCGCAGCCGCCTTCGGCATCCTTTCCTCAATTCTTCGCAAGAAAAAGGTCTTGGCGCTTACTGGAGTTCTGCTCGCCCTGACTGCTGCGGGCGGCTCAAGCGTACAGATTAACCAGACCCTCCATGATGGGCCTGCGATTGGCCTCGACTGGTTTTTGCTTGATCTCCTTTTGACAGCAGTTGTTTTCGTGCCCCTCGAAAGGCTCTGGCCGCTCCGTCAGGAGCAAGGAACGTTTCGCAACCAGTGGACATTGGATGTGGTTTACTTCATGTCCACTCATCTCCCAATCCAGATCCTATCTTTTCTGATTTTGTTGCCCGCGGTCCAGTTCGCAAAATATTTGAGCGTTCCAGGCCTTCAAACTCTCATCGCACGACTGCCTTGGCTTATACAGTTCTTTATGGCCGTTCTGGTGGCTGACGTCGCCGAATATTTTATTCACTTAGCGTTTCACAAAGTCCCGTTTCTATGGCGTTTTCATGCCGTTCACCATTCTTCCACGGCGCTTGACTGGCTCTCGGGGTCGCGGGGTCACTTCTTCGAAGACATAATCGTGCGCGCATGTATTATTACTCCTCTCATGATTGCATTTTCTCAATCCATCATTTTGGGGTATCTGATTTTTGTGACACTTCAGGCTACGTGGTCGCACTGCAATTTCGCGCCTAGCCCGAGATGGCTTGCAAAATGCCTGGTCACGCCTAGATACCACCACTGGCACCATACTTCTCAAAAAGAAGGCCTCGATAAAAATTTCGCCGTTCATTTTCCCTGGATCGACCAGATCTTCGGTACCTATTACCTTCCCGATGAATGGCCGGAACTTTATGGCTTGGACGGAGAACAAATTTCGCCGGGCTTCATCAGGCAAACGATTGAACCATTCACTAACAGGAAAAGGACATACTAGTTACCCCGCCCGCAGAGATAATGCGGGGTTGTGGTTGATGCACAGAAGCAGGACGGGAAAGCTCTCTGACAGCTGTTGTAAACACGTTATCGGCTCCGCCATCTCTGACAGCTCTCACCCCAGTTGCTATAATCGCTAGGAAACGGTGGGAGTAGCTCAATTGGTAGAGCACCGGACTGTGGCTCCGGACGTTGCGGGTTCAATCCCCGTCTCCCACCCCAAACGCTTCAATCCCTAGCTCCTCGGAAAATCCGGCCTTCGGTCAGGAGGTTTAGCTTTCATCTATGGAAAGCACTCTTGATACAGTCTCTGTACCAGCTGTCCAGATCAGCGATTCTTTTAGCCAATCGGGGCGAGCGTAAGAACCTGCATGCTCGATCGCACCATATCGCACTATCGTATTGTCGCCAAGATCGGCGCCGGCGGCATGGGCGTGGTGTATCGCGCCCATGACGAGCAACTGGAACGCGACGTTGCGCTGAAAGTGTTGAATCGGGGCACGCTCGCCAATGAATCCGCACGCCAGCGCTTTCGCCGCGAGGCACTCGCTCTCGGCAAATTGAACCATCCTAATATTGAGACGGTCTACGAGTTTGGCAGCGAAGACGGAATCGACTTCCTGGTGATGGAACTGATCAGCGGCGTCGCCCTCCACTACAAACTCGCGGGCGGAGCGCTGCCCGAGAAAGAAGTCCTCCGCCTCGGCGCCCAACTGGCTGACGGCCTCGAAGCAGCGCATGCGCAGGGAATCATCCATCGCGACCTCAAACCCGGCAACCTGCACATCACAAAAGACGATCGCCTGAAGATCCTGGATTTCGGCCTGGCGCAGTGGATTCCAACAGGCGACCAGGACAACCTGGCCATCACCGTAAGCAAGGCGCACGAGATCATGGGCACCCTGCCCTACATGGCGCCGGAGCAACTCCGCGGGCAGCGCGCCGACCGGCGTACCGACATCTATTCCGCGGGTGCCGTGCTCTATGAAATGGCCACTGGCAAACGGCCACATCTTCAGACATCTGGGCCGCAACTGATCTCCGCGATTCTGGAGCGCCCGCTGACGGCGCCCAGCTTGCACAACCCCCAGATCACGCCGGCTCTCGACAGCATCATCGTCAAGGCCCTCGATAAAGATCCCAATCGCCGTTATCAATCGGCGCGCGAACTGCACATTGATCTGGAGCGGTTGAGTAGCGGCCTGACCCCGGTCGTGCAGCGCCACCATCGACGGAAGGGACTAATCGCGGCAACGGCGGCGGCTGTGGTGATCGCCGCTCTAATGCTGCTGGCGCTCGATGTAAGTGGCATTCGCACCTGGCTGTTCCATCCGGCGAAGCAAGGGCAAACGGCAGGGGCGACCGGCGGTTCAGCCATGGTCGCTTCGCCGATCAAGGCGCGGCGTTCCGTGGCCGTGTTGGGCTTCAAAAACCTGTCCGGCAAGCCAGACGAAGCCTGGATCTCGACAGCCCTGGCGGAGATGTTGAGCACCGAACTGGCTGCGGGAGAACAAGTGCGTACCATTCCCGGGGAAAACGTTGCGCGCATGAAGGTTGACCTGGCGCTAACCGACGCGGACAGCTTTGGCAAGGATTCGCTGGCGAAGATCCGCAATCACCTTGGCACCGATCTCGTGGTCGTAGGTTCCTACCTGGCGATGGGCAAGGCCGCAGGCAGCAAGATCCGGCTCGATTTTCGCCTGCAGGACGCGGTGGCCGGCGAGACCATCGCTTCCGTGTCGGAGACGGGCACGGAGAACGAACTCCTCGACCTGGTTTCGCGCAGCGGAACCGAGATCCGCCGCAAACTCGGCATCGGACAGGTATCAGATTTCGATACTTCCGGCGTGCGCGCTTCCCTTCCCAGCAATGGAGAAGCAGCCCGTTTCTATTCCGAGGGACTGGCCCAGTTGCACGTGCTGAACGCACTCGCCGCGCGCGACCTGCTGCAAACAGCGGCGCAGGCCGATCCTAAACACGCCCCGACACACGCCGCCCTCGCCGAAGCGTGGTCCGCTCTTGGCTATGACAGCCGGGCGGCAGCTGAGGCCAAGCGCGCGCTCGAGCTATCGCAGAATCTCTCTCGCGAGGAACGGCTGTTCGTCGAAGGGCGGCATCACGAGTTTTCTCACGAGTGGCCGAAGGCAATTGAGATCTATCGCACGCTAACCGGATTCTTTCCCGACAACCTCGAGTATGGATTGCGATTGGCCGCAAGCCAGGCCGCGGGCGGCTCGGGAAAAGATGCGCTGGCCACGATCGAGGGACTGCGCAACCTGCCCGCTCCGGCGAAAGACGATGCACGCATGGATCTCGCTGAAGCTAACGCAGCCGCGGCCATCGGCGATTTCAAACGATCAGAAATGGCGGCAGCGCAGGCCGTCATGAAAGGGCGCGCCCAGGGAACTCAACTCGTGGTCGCACTCGCCCGCTCCCGGCAGGGTTGGGCGATGGAGCGTCTGGGGCAGTCGAGCGATGCCGCCGCCGCTCTCGCCGAAGCCCAGAGACTCTTCACGGCGGCGGGTGACCGGATGGGGGCGGCAACCGCCCTGCAATCGACTGGGCATCTGCTCTATGACCAGGGAAATTTCACGGACGCCCGCAAGTTCTACGAGGATGCGCTTGCCGTATTTCGCACCCTGGGCAATCAGGCCCGGGTCGCGGCTTCGCTTAACAATATCGGCAACATTTATTACGACCATGGAGATCTGGAGCAGGCGCGTCAGTATTACGAGCAAAGCATTTCAGCGTATCGCGAGATTGACGATAAGTCTGGACTGGCTGGCGGGCTGGGAAATCTGGCTAATGTGCTTGACAGCATGGGCAGTCTCCCTGAAGCACTAAAAATGCAGCAGGCCGGGCTGGCGGCATTCCGAGAGGTCGGGGATCAACGTGGCACCGCTTCGACGTTATCCAATCAGCCACTTGCCGGCCGTCCTCAATATGGGCCTGGAAGCGAATCAGGATGAGTTCCCCATTCTTGCGACGCAACGCGAATATGCCTTGCATGACGCCATCGTCCACATACTTGTCGAACATCGGCGAAACATGAGCAGCGGAGGGAGCGCTGACGTCGTCAATCCGCAGTGCCAGCAACTCTTCGCGGCTGTAACCCAACAGCCGGCAGGCGGCATCATCTACCGCGACATATCTTCGACTGTCGTCAACTTCGACGTGCGCTGGAGGAACGATAGGGATCATTGGTTAAAATTATAAAAGCCGGTTGCGCTGGATTCCCAATTTTCCAGCTTTGTGCGGCCAAGGCGGGCGTTGTCTGTCAGCAAGCTCGCCTGTGAACGGAGTGACACGGTTGACCGAACGCCTCTACTACACCGACTCCTTCCTGCACGAATTCGACGCCCGGTGCTCGGCATCAGCCAGAGGCTCAAGGCTCGCCGGCTGTCATCCTCGACCGCTCGGCGTTTTATCCCACCAGTGGCGGCCAGATCTTCGACACCGGCTGGCTGGAAGTCTGGCATCGCCGACGGCGTCCACGCGTTCGCGTCAAAGAGGTCGTCGGAGAACGAGCAGACGCGGCGACGTCCTGCATCTTCGTCGAAGGCCGCGCCCGGCTCTGCAGCCTCGGAGTACCGGTGCGCGGCACCGATCGACGCCGAGCGCCGGCGCGATCACATGCAGCAGCACTCCGGACAGCACGTGCTCTCGGCCGCGTTCGAGAAGCTGTACGGCTTCGCGACCGTCTCGTTCCACATGGGCGACGAGAGCTGCACCATCGATCTCGCAACCGACGCAGTCACCGCGAAGCAATTGAAGCCGCCGAAGCGCTGGCCAACGAGGTCATCGCCGAGGATCGTCCGGTTGAGATTCGCTTCGCCACCCCGCGACGAAGCGCGAGCGATGGGCGTGCGCAAGATTCCGCCGGCTGAGCGCGAGAAGCTGCGCCTGATCGACATCCGCGACTTCGACCTGAATGCCTGCGGTGGAACCCACGTGCGCAGCACCGGACAGATCGGCGTCATCCTGCTGCGCAAGACGGAGAAGGTGAAGCAGGGCATGCGCGTCGAATTCGTCTGCGGGCTGCGTGCGGTCGCGCACCGCGCGCCGCGATTTCGAGACGCTGACCGAAGCCGCTGCGCTGTTCTCCACCCACATCTGGGAGGTGCCGCAGCAGGCACGCAAGTCGCTGGACGAGGTCAAGTCAGCGCAGAAGGCGCAGCATCGGCTGCTGGAAGAGGTTGCCGAACTGCAGGCCGACGACTTGCTGCGACGCGGCCGAGCAGCGTCCGCGGCGGGCACAAGCTGGTGGTCGCAGTTCTTTGCCGAGCGCGATCTCGACTTTCATCAAGATGCTGGCGCAGAAGCTCACGCGCAGTCGGCACAGCGGTCGCGCTGCTGGGCTGCGGCGGCGCGCAGCCCTCGCTGGTCTTCGCGCAGACGCCCGGGCTGCCGCAACGACATGGGCGCGCTGATGAAGGAGACGGTGCAGCAGCTGGGCACGCGCGGCGGCGGCAATCGCGACATGGCGCAGGGCGGCGCGCCGGATGCGCCGCGCCGAGCCGCGCGAAGCGCAGCGAGTAGGATCTGCGTACGGAGGTCTGCCAGCGCGCTACGGTGACGGATAGGCAGTAGGCCAGTAATCTCTGCACTTGCTGACTCGCGGTGAGCTGCCTCTAGCCCTGACACTATCAATCATGGACCAGACTCATTCTCGTCACCCTGCTGATTCGCCTCGGCGTCGCCGCGGCCATCAGCAGCGTGCTGGTGCGCGCGCGGCGCTTCCGCGTGCTGCTCTTCCGCGAGGAGCGCACGCTCGGCGAGAAGATCGAGATCGTCTTCATCGTCGGCACGCCGATCGCGCTGGGCGTGCTGGTGCGCGACTGGGTGCACAACTTCTACGCCGCCGACATCTCGCTTCGAGGGCGCGATCCTGATGGGCGTCATCGGCGGCCGCTTCGTCGGCACCGCCGGCGGCATCCTGGTTTCGCTGCCAGCGCTTGTTCTTCGGCGAGTGGCTGACCCTGCCGATGAACGTTCTGGCCGGCGTCTCTGGCGGGCCTGCTGCGCCACTGGCGCCGGAGCGCGAGGCCATCTGGTCGTTCTCGCCGCTGTTCGATCTCAGCATCTATCACTGGATTCGGCGCAGCATTCGCAAGTCGTTCATCGACTGGCAGACCTCGTTCTTCTTCCTGATCCTCGGTCTGGAGTTCGTGCGCATCCAGCTGCATCGCGCTTTTCCGCGCCGCATCTTCGCGCTCGATTCCGACAACTGGCTGGGTGAAGCTCGCCATCTACGCCGGCACCGTGATGGCGGTCGCCATCGCGCTCAAGGTGCTGAACAACGTGCGCATCGAGATGAAGCTGGAGCAGCAGGAGCGCCTGCTGCTGCAGGCGCGCATGGAAGCGCTGCAAAGCCAGATCAATCCGCACTTCCTGTTCAACACGCTGAACTCCGTGTCGTCGCTGGTGCGCCGCGATCCCGATTCGGCGCGCGAGATGATCGTGAAGCTGGGCAACATCCTGCGCCGCCTGCTGCGCAAGGGCGACTCGTTCGTGCCGCTGCGCGAGGAGTTCGAATTTCTCGACGACTATCTCGACATCGAGGTCGTGCGCTTCGGACGCGACAAGCTGAAGGTGGTGAAGGAACTCGAGCCGGCCTCGCTCGATCATCTGGTGCCCAGCATGATCCTGCAGCCGCTGGTGGAGAACGCGATCAAGCATGGCCTCGCCGACAAGGTCGAGGGCGGCAGCATCTACCTGCGCAGCCGCTGCGCCGAACATCGCGTGGTCATCGAGGTGGAAGACGACGGCGTCGGCATGCCGCAGTCCGGCGCCAGCAGCTCGTCCGGAACCGGCATCGGCATGGTGAACGTCACCGAGCGCCTGCAGGTGGTCTACGGCGATGCGGCCGAGATCAACGTGGAGAGCCAGCCCGGCACGCGGAACCCTGGTCCGGCTGGTGCTGCCGGTACTGCAGGCGGAAGAGATGGGCGGCTCGGTGGCCGGCGCGATCTACGAAGCGCGCTCCAGCACCTCGCGATAGTAGTCTCTCGTACATGCGGAATGATCTTGCTGGCGCAGAAGCGCGCCTGCGCGCTGGCGCGCGCCTGTTCGCCCATCTCGCGCAGCTTCGCGTCGTCGGACAGCACCTCGATGGCGTAGTTCGCCATCGTGTCCACGTCGCCGACCGTCGCCAGAAATCCGGTCTTGCCGTGATCGATCACCTCCGGCACGCCGCCCACGTTGGTCGCGATGGGCACCACCTCGCAGGCCATCGCCTTCCAGCGCCGCCAGTCCGAACGACTCCAGTCTCGCTCGGCAGCAGCATCACGTCGGCCAGCGCCAGCTTCTCGTGGATGCGGTCCTGCTTGCCCAGGAAGTGAACCTTGTCGTGGATTCCCTTCTCGCACGCCAGCCACTCGGCCGCGCGAGCGCTCCGGACCGTCGCCGATCATCAGCAGCCGCGCCGGAATCTTCTTCTGCACGCGATCGAAGATCTCGATCACATCGGTCAACCGCTTCACCGGCCGGAAGTTCGACAGATGCACCAGCATCTTCTCGTCGGGCTTGGCGTAGTCGGCGCGCTGCTCGCATGCACTTCGCGCGTGCGGTGATACAGATCGCAGTTCACGAAGTTGGGAATCACCTGGATCGGCGTCTGCACCTCGAAGACTTCGAGCGTCCGCTGCTTCAGGTACTTGGAGATCGAGGTGACGCCGTCGCTCTGCTCGATGGAAAAGCGCGTGATCGGCAGATACGACGGATCGGCGCCGACCAGCGTGATGTCGGTGCCGTGCAGCGTGGTCACGTAGGGCAGCCGGCGGCGCTTGCGCGCGTGGTCGCAGGCCAGCATCTGCCGCGCCAGCATCGCGCTCACCGAGTGCGGAATCGCGTAGTGCACGTGCAGCAGGTCGAGATCGTAGATCTCGGCGACCTCGGCCATGCGCGTCGCCAGCGCCAGATCGTAGGGCGGATACTCGAACAGCGGATACCGCGAGACCTCGACCTCGTGATAGTGAATGTTGGGATGCGGCTCGGTGCAGCCGGATGGGCTGCGAATAGGAGATGAAATGGACCTCGTGGCCGCGATGCGGCCAGCTCGAGTCCAAGCTCGGTGGCCACCACGCCGCTGCCGCCGTACGTGGGATAACAGGTGATTCCGATCTTCATGCAGAAGGGATTGTCCGTCCGGACATTGCATGATTTCCGCGTGGTCAGAGATTCAGGCATGGTGAATTGTACAGGCAGCGGTTCACGCGCGCTGATCAGCTGCTCAGCATCGGAGCGCGCTGCACGCGAACCGGCAACTGGCGCACGACTCTTACGACTTTTCCAGGTTCAACGCGCGCCGGAACGAGCCGCGCTCGTTCTTGATCTTCTCCTGCAGCAGCATGATGGCGTAAATCAGCTGCTCGGGACGCGGCGGGCAGCCGGGCACGTAAACATCCACCGGGAATCCACTGATTCACGCCCTGCACCAGCGCGTAATTGTTGAACACGCCACCGGAGGTCGCGCACGCGCCCATCGAGATGACCCACTTGGGTTCGGGCATCTGCATGTAGAGCTCGCGGATCACGGGCGCCATCTTCTGCGAGACGCGGCCGGCGATGATCATCAGGTCCGACTGGCGCGGCGAGGGACGAAACACCTCGGCGCCGAAGCGGGCGATGTCGAAGCGCGACGCGCCCATCGACATCATCTCGATGGCGCAGCAGGCCAGGCCGAAGGTCATCGGCCAAATCGAATTCTTGCGCACCCAGTTGACCACCGCATCCATCGAGGCCAGGACGACGCCTTCGTGCTGCTGCTCGCCGAAGGTGGCGCGCAGAATCTGGCCGCGGCTCTGCTCCGAGCCGACAAGATTGTCGAAACGCTCCGTGCCGGGCTCAGGGCTGTCGTCGAAGATGCTGTGGCGGTCGATACTCCGGCTGAGTCCATAGTCTCACTTCAATTATACCTAGTCTGATTCGTGATGCGTTCTGCAGCCCAGACGCAGTGTCCGGACTAGCCGCGTGACGCGGTAAGCCGCTTGCCTAACCGTCGCCGCATCCTACGGATCGTCAGCACCACCTTTGCCGAACTGCTCGCTCTTGGCCAGATACTCATGCGCCGCGCGGGTCTCGCTCAGCGGGAAGGTGCGGTCCACCACCGGCTTCAGCTTGCCGGCGAAGACGTGCTTGAGCACTTCGTCCAACTCGCCCATCGCTCCCATGTACGATCCCAGCAGCGAGAGCTGCCGCGAGAACAGGAAGCGCAGATCGAGGTCGCCCTCGTAAGCCGGTAGTCGCGCCGCAGGTCACCAGCGTGCCGCCAGGCTTCAGCGACTTCATGCTCTCCTTCCAGGTGGCCTGGCCAACGTGCTCGAAGACGATGTCCACGCCGCGCCGATTGGTGATGCGCTTCACTTCGTCGGCGATCTTCTGCTTGTAATGGTCGATGGTGTGGTCGGCGCCAAGTTCGCGCGCCTTGGCCAGCTTGCGCTCATCGCCGGCGGTGGTGATCACCTCGGCCGACAGCATCTTGCAGATCTGGATGGCGGCCGAGCCCACGCCCGAACCCGCGCCCAACACCAGCACGGTCTGTCCCGGCCCGCAAGCTGCGCGCGGCCCACCAGCATGTGCCACGCCGTGAGAAACACCAGCGGCACACTGGCGGCCTCGCACGAAGTCGAGCGAATCGGGAATCGGGATGACATTCACGCGCGGCACGGCGATCAGTTCGCAGTTGCCGCCGTCCACGCCGTTGCCCAGCACGTTGAACTGCGGGCAGAAGTTGTGCCGTCCGGTGTTGCACTGCTCGCAGTGATTGCAGAAGACCATGGGCGCCAGCAGCACGCGCGTGCCCGGCTTCAGGTCGGTGATGTACTCGCCGCACTCGACCACCTCGCCGGCGATGTCGCTGCCCAGGATGTGCGGCAGCTTCACGCCCGGCAGGCCCTTGCGGACAAAGAGATCGAGATGGTTCAGCGCGCAGGCGCGCACCCGGACCAGAACCTGGTCCTTGCGCAACATCGGGATCAGGAATGTCTTCGTACTTCAGAACTTCCGGACCACCGAACTCATGAATGCGAACGGCTTTCATAGTGCATTCCTTACCGGGATGTTTGCGAATCAATGAATGACTATAAACCGCCCAGCCCGTAAATAGTCTGTGACAGGCGTTGACTTCGGTCGCGTCTTGAGCAATTACCTACCCATGAATACCAGGTGCCTCAGACAATGAACTGCCGAGGTACGGGAGGATGGTTACAACCGTTTGAAGGTTACGAAACGTTTGAAAAAGATGGCTGCGGGCCTGGTTCTGGAATTGCCTACAATTCCATCGGGTGTATTCCACACCTGAGCGCCGAAGCTTGCCGAAATCGACACTTGGGACGTACTCTTCGTCGCTGCCCTGTTCGCCGGTATGTACCTTGCGCGCGACGGCAAGCCCGCGCCGGCTTTCTCGCTGCCCAAGCCCTACGGCGGCCGGGTCGATCTCGCCTCCTATAGCGGCCGGCCGGTGCTGCTGGTCTTCTGGACCACCTCCTGCCCCATTTGCCGGCGTGAACTCCCGATGCTCGACCGGATGGAACCTGAGTTCAGCAGCAGAGGAATCGCCGTGGTCACCATCCTTCTGGGCGATGAACAGAGTGCGTGACTATCTGAGCTCCAACCGCATCGACCTGACCTCGCTTTATGACTCCGATGGCGATATCGCGCGGGCCTATAACGTGGGCAGCGTCCCGAAGCTGGTGCTTATCGGCAAGGACGGCAAAATCAAGCGCAGTCAGTCCGGCTGGGCGAGCGAAGACGAGCTCCGCGCGTGGATGGGCGCCGTCTAGCTGAGTCAGGATTTCAGTGAACTGAGGATCATCCAGCCGTTCACGGCGTATACGCTTCCGAAGAAAGCTTCCTTCACGCTCTCACTCATAACCTGCACTTTGACTTCACCCGTCAGCATCTTAATAATGAAGGCTGGCCACGCGCCGATGCATTTGCTAATTGCTAGTTGCTAATTGCTAATTGCTTCCTTCCATGGACATCTACGAACAAATCGTCGAGCTTCGCCGCCAGGGACGCCGCGGCGCCGTCGCCACCATCACCAACGTTCGCGGCTCGATCCCGTCGTTCCAGACCGCGAAGATGCTGGTGCGCGACGATGGCTCCATCGTGGGCACCATCGGCGGCGGCTGCGTCGAGGCCGAGGTCTGGCAGGCGGCGCGCGAGGTGATGGAAGAGGAGAAGCCGCGCTCGCTCACCTTCAACCTCAACAACAATCCCAAGTACGACACCGGCCTGGTCTGCGGCGGCACGCTGGAAATCTTCATCGAGCCGGTGCTGCCGCCGGCGCTGCTCTACATCTTCGGCGCCGGCCACGTCGCCTACAACCTGTACAAAGTCGCGACCATCGCCGGCTTCGACGTAGTCGTGGTCGACGACCGCGAGTCGTACGCCAACCGCGAGCGCTTCCCCGACGCGCGCGAGGTGATTGCCGACGACTTCGAAGCGGTGACGGCGCGACTCGAATCCGCCCGAAGTCGTCGTACATCGTCATCGTCACCCGCGGACATCGCGACGACATGCGCGTGCTGCGCTGGGCGCGTGAACGCCCGCGCGCGCTATCTGGGCATGATCGGCTCGCGGCGCAAGACCATCTCGATCTACAAGGAGCTGGAGAAGGAAGGCATCCCGGCCGAGAAGTTCGCCAACGTACACGCCCCGGTCGGCCTCGAGATCGGCGCGGTCACGCCGGAAGAGATCGCCGTCGCCATTGTGGCCGAAATGATCGCCGTGCGCCGCCACGCCAGCCTGAATGTCACCAGCAAGAAGTTCTCCCATGTCGCACCCGCCGACGCCGATCGCGAGGCGCAGGATGCGGTGAAAGAATCGTCGGGCAATTAGCCGTCAGCTTTCTGCCATCAGGAAGAGCGATCCCCCACCTGACTACTGGCTACTGGCTACTGCCTCTGCTATCTTCGAGCCATGACGATGGCTCCCAGCATTTGCGGCGTAGTGCTTTCGGCGGGGTTTTCCACGCGCATGGGTCGCGACAAGGCGCTGCTGCCCTGGCCGCCCGTGGCTGAGGGCACCGCGACGGTCAACACTTTCCTGGGATCCACCATTGATCTGCTGCAGGCGTTCTGCGACCTGGTGATCGTAGTCGCGGGCGCGAACGTTGATCACATCAAGCCCGTCATCTATGAGCATGCCGGCTTCCTGGCGGTGAATCCCCAGCCGGAGCGCGGGCAGTTCAGTTCCCTGCGCATCGGGCTGCAGGCGGTGCTGGACCAGGGGCGCGACGCGGCCTTCATTGCGCTGGTGGACCGTCCGCCGGTGCTGCCGGGCACTCTGCGACAGTTGCGCGAGACGTTTCTGCAAACCGTGCCGGACGTGTGGTCGGTGGTGCCCGAGGTGCAGCGAGAGGGCAAGCCCGTACACGGACATCCCATCCTGATTCGCCGCGAGATGATGGAAGCCTTTCTTCGCGCTCCCGACACTACGACCGCTCGTGATGTCGAACATCAGCATCAGCAGCACGTCCTGTACGTACCGGTCATCGACTCCCGCATCGCCTTCAACATTGATACGCCTGAGGACTATCAGCGGCTGGCGGCATCGGAGGCAGTTTACGCGGAGAGGCAGGCTTGAGCTCGCCGTCCCTCACTTCCCAACAACTCATGTTCATTGATTCGGTGCTCGCCCTCAAGCCGACGCTTGCGGTCTTCGATTGCGACGGCACGCTGTGGAGCGGCGATGCCGGCGCTGACTTCTTCTACTGGGAGATCGAACACGGCATCGTCAGCCGCGAGGTCGGCGAGTGGGCGCGCGAACGCTACAAGGCTTATCGCGCAGGCAAAGTCAGCGAAGAACAAGCCGGAACCTCCAGCGATTCCCAGATTGGGAATCACTGTCATCGGTCAGGGCGTCACCACTCCTGAGAGCCGCTATTTCGCAAACTTCGTCCCCACGGCGTGTATTACCGTCGCGTCCAACCGGAAAACGGGTTGAAGCAGATTTTGGAAGCGGTGGCCGCTCGGGCCAAGGCGCATCCCGTTGCTCACAGCCACTGGTATATCGATGGTGGACAAGAAGCGGCTCACGATTCCGCGCTTACTTGTGTTTCTTATCAAGCACTCGGGCCGGCGCGTGCTGCTCTGTCTAGCAAAATACGCGTGGAGATTGGACAGCAATTGGTCG
>CAWFMU010000011.1:0-64681 GCA_963816865.1 Terriglobia bacterium | reverse complement strand
GCGAATTTCTTGACCGCCTCGTCGCACACGATCATGATGCCGCGGCCTGTGGCCTCGCGGCGTCCGCGGGAGCCGCCAATATTGATGGGCTTGCCAGTGACGACGGCAGTCACAGTCTGGCGCATGTGCATGGAATATGTGTCCATCATCCACGCCATGGTCTGCTCGTTAGTGTTGATGTCAGGCGCGGGCACATCTTTTTCCGGCCCGATGAACTCGATCAACTCCGCGGTGTAGCGGCGGGTCATGCGCTCCAGTTCACCCTGCGACATTTTGTGGGGATCGCAGATCACTCCGCCCTTCGCACCACCGAACGGAATGTTGACGACTGCGCACTTCCAGGTCATCCAGCTGGCCAGGGCGCGAACTTCATCGAGGGTGACGTCAGGCGAGTAGCGCAGCCCACCCTTCGCCGGACCGCGGGCAATCGAGTGCTGCACCCGGAAGCCGGTGAAGACTTCGAGGTGACCGTTGTCCATCATGACCGGAATATGCAGGATGATTTCCCGGGTGGGATACCGCAGGACCTTCATTAACCCCTCGTCCAGGTTCAACTTCTGGGCAGCAAAGTCAAAACGGGCGGCTTGTGCCTCCCAAGGGTTGATTTCCTGCTCGAGGGAAATGGTCTTCAGTGCCATTGTGCGGTCTCCGTTGGTGCGGTCAGACAGTAAGATGCCTGGCCGGCGCCGGGTGATACATCCCGGAGTGGGCGGGCAAACGTTCAAAGTATATGCAGGGCCGGGGCGGGGAGGCAAGTTACGAGGAGACTACGGTGGTGTTGTCGGACAATCTCCAAAGAATCCCCGCTCTTTAGTCATTGTCATTCCGAAGCGCGGGTTTTTCGCGCGAGGAATCTGCTGTTTCGCTGCCAGTCAGCAGATTCCTCGCCGATAAAGCCGGCTTCGGAATGACAAGGGGCCAGGTCGGCTTTGCTCAGATCACTTACGATATTGTCGCAACTCGCGCGTCACGGCTGGAAGCATCCGCACCCACCAATTCACTTCGCATCGCCGCAGCCGGCGCCTTCAGCCGAGCCGAGAAACTACCAGCCTGACTCCGGCTGGCTACGGTCCGCGACTCTATCGCCCGGACGACATACTCCGCGTCCCTGCCGACGCCGAGAAGCGTTGCCGAGGTCATCGAGTAAAGGAAGTGCAGGCCGACGAAGTACATGCCGGGCGCTCGGCCTACCACTCCGCGCTCGTGTATGGGTTCGCCATCTTCGCCGAAGATGGGAAGGTCGATCCACGAGAAACCGGGACGATAACCCGTACACCAGATTACGTTCCGCACTTCAAGAGTGCGACTGCCTTCCAGCAATGGTTGTCCGTTCTGCACTCCGACAACCCTGGGGACGCGCTGGATCCCAGCGTTGATCAGGTCCTGCGGTTTCACCCGGACGAGGGGCGCGCCCCGGGAGATGATCTTCGGGCCCAATTTTCGGCCGATCGGCGTGTCCACCGTCAGGATGTGATGGCCGAAGAATCGCAACAGGCGCACCAGGAAGAAGCGCCACAGGGCGCTTTCGATGCGGAACGGAACGTGACCCGTTTCTTTTCCGGACATCCAGGTCGGATGTGTGCGTGCCACCTCGATGCCGATGTCAGCCCCCGAGTTCCCCACGCCCACGACCAGAACACCTCCGTCTCGCAATTGGGAAGGGTTGCGATAATCGTGAGAATGCAGTTGAACGATGCCGGGATCGAGTTCTGCGGCGAATGCCGGCAAACGGGGAACCTGGTAATTGGCCATGGCGACGACTACGTTGTCCGATTCGAACTGCTGGGCGCCCGCGCTGACGACGTATCTGTTCCCTTCTTTCGAGAGTCTGTCCACCTTCACGCCGGTCTGCACCGGCAGATTGAAATGCCGCGCATAGGACTCGAGATAGTCCGCCACGTCGTCTTTCGTGGGAAATGTGTCGCCTCGAGCCGGAAACGGCATACCGGGCAGACCGGCATAGCGTGCCGGATTGAACAGCCGGAGTGAGTCCCAACGGTTGCGCCAGGCGTCCCCGATCCTCTGGTTAGCGTCAAGAATCTGGAATGAGATTCCGCTTTTCGCCAGGTGATAGCCTACGGCGAGCCCGGCCTGTCCGCCGCCGATCACAATGGTTTGAGTGCGTCTTGAGCTGTACTGGTTCGTCATAAATTCACCTCCACGGACTAGAGAATAAGAGGATCGGGAATGTGTCCGCATCGGGCGAAGTACCCATAGCGAAAAGCGACATGAAATGGGTAATTCTATGTAGAAGACAGTCAGCAGGTGTCGCACCACCGACCACGTAAGGGCAGGTGTCCCCACCCGTCCGGCCAGGCAATGCCCGGCGGTTTTTTGGTGCGCGAACCCCGAACCCTGGCGAGCCTTCGCTCGCCTGCCCAGATGAGGACATCTGGGCCTACGTGGATCGTGGTTACACTAGTTGTTTTTGGTAGGCGTAGGCGGTGGCTGCTGCTCGCGAAGAGAGATCGAGTTTGTTGAAAATATTGCTGAGATGGCGCGCGACAGTCTTTTCGCTGATTCCCAGCTTGGCAGCGATCGCCCGGTTGGTCCTTCCCGACGCGACCAGTTTGAGAACCTGCACTTCGCGCTCGGTCAGCGAGCCGGCAGTGGGCGACTCTTTGTGCGCAAGTGCTTCCACGCGAGCGAGAGCAGGCGCGGCGCCCAATTGCTGGAAGGCCCGGCACGCTGCGTCGAGTTCCAGGTCCGCAGCATCGTGATCGCCCAACTCACGGTACGCCAGCGCCGTCAGTACGCGGACGCGCGCGGCCTCGTACGGCGCTTCGAGTTCGCACCAGGTGTTCCAGGATTGCCGGAGCGCTGCCAGCGCTGCTTTCGCATCGCCTTCCGCCAGGAATACGGCTCCCAGGGCACGATCTGACATGGCATGCAGCAGCGGAGCATTGTAGCGGCGAGCGATCTCTCCTAACTCGCTGGCGGCGACGCGTGCTGCGGAGACATCCTTGGCGTCGAGCACAATTTCAACATATGCGTCCAGAGCGCCGGCGCGATCGGCTGGTTCCAGCAGCTCTTCCAATACCCGACGGATTGCCACGTTGGCCGCGTCGAGCTGCCCTTGCGCGAAACGCAATTGTGCCAGGCCAGGTTGAGGAGTGCGCTGCAACCCGCTAGCCTGCCGGTATGCGTCCTCAGCCTCGGCGAATTGGCCGCGCAGCCGATAGAGTTCAGCCAAACGGTAGAACGCGGCCCCCGCTTCCGGCCTGGGGTTGGGCTTGGAAAACTGCTCGCATGCTTGCTGCGACTCGGCGACTGCATCCTGCCAGGCGCCGTGCAGTTGCATCAGTTCGGCGCGATGGATCAGGCATTGACCGCGGTAGGGAACCAGGTCAGGCTGCGATGTGCACCACTGTTCCAGCGCCGAAGTCCATTCCTGGGCGCGCCGAAGATCAAAAATTTCGCTGCACGCGTCAATCAGGCTGCAGTACACGCCTCCGGCAACCATGGGAGAGACTTCTCCCGCTCTGACAGCAACCATTGCCTCATCGAGCAATGCTACGCCCCGCGCGATTTCACCCTGCCGGATCAAGGCGCGGCCTTGTCCCTGCCGGGCCAGAGTCAGAAGATCGGAGTCACTGAAGCGCTCGCCTATCGCGGCAGCCTCGACAAATGCTCCATAGGCCACCCCGGCGTCGCCTCCGTGGACTGAACGATACCCAACCGGCAGCAGCAGATACCCCTTCTCCACGCAATCGGGCTGGTCGTGGAGCAGTCGGTCGGCCCGCGAAAGCCAGCCGCTGGCCTGGGCAGGTTCGCCGCTCACCAGCGATATGAAACCCAGCCAAAAGGCGGAGCGCGCTGCCGGCCGGATTTCGCCACGGCTCAGAAAACCCTGATGCGCGCGGGCCAGGAGATCCACGCTCGCGTTTTGCCTTCCAATCAGGTGAGCTGCCTTCGAGAGTTCCACCAGATCCACGGGATCGAGCGGGGCCTCGCGGTCCGCTGCCGAAAGATGATCGAACGCAGCACGCCACGACTGGTTTTGCACCGACTTCCGTCCGCGATCAAGAGCCTGCACTCTTGTACCGGATCTTCGTGCTGGGTTGGCTGTGACAGGGCGGTTCATGGAGAGGACGGAGAGTCCTTTTGCAAAGTTTACCACTGCCGTTACCGAGCCGATCCAGAGGGTGGCGCTGCGGCTACAGTTCTATCTCTAATCCTTCGGCCGCCGCGCGCACTTTTGGGTAGTGGTTGCGCGCTTCCTCGACGACTTTGTCGATGCAGGCGTCATCGTGGTCGGGGTCGTGATGAAACAGGATCAGCTCTTTCGCTCCGCTCTCCATGACGACGTTGACGGCTTCGCGCCAGTGGCTGTGTCCCCAGCCGCGTTTGCGGGCTTCGTATTCTTCCGGCAGATATTGCGCGTCGTAGATCAGCACATCGGCGCCGGCGGCCAGCTTGCGCACGCTCTTGTCGAACTGGGGATCGCCGGGCTCGTTGTCGGTGGCGTAGACCAGCACTCCATCTTTTGTTTCGAGCCGATATCCCATGCAGCCCTGGGGATGATTGAGCCACATGGCTTCGACCATCACGTCCTCCAGCGGCACTCGGCCTTGCTCCAGGTTGTAGAAGCCGCGCTGGGCTTTCATCTCGCTCATATCGACCGGAAAATACGGGGCGGCCATCTGTTCTTCCATGACCTGCTTGAGAGTATGAAAGCGGCTGGAGGAGTGGAAAGAGAAACAGTTTTCCGGGATTGTCGTAGAGCGGGCCGAAGAATGGAATGCCCTGAATGTGGTCCCAGTGAAAATGAGAGACGAAGATGTGGGCACGGACCGCCTTGCCCTGGGCGTCGCGCTGGAGTTGCTGTCCGAGCGAGCGCAGTCCGGTGCCGCAGTCGAAGACGAAGAGGCTGTCGCCGACGCGCACTTCGACGCAGGAGGTGTTGCCTCCATAGCGCAGGTTGTCGGACTGGGGAGTCGGCGTGGACCCGCGCACGCCCCAGAACTTAATACGCATACTTTCCCATGGAAAGACTTGAGCTAACTCGTCATCTTCCAACGGTTGGGCCCATACGTCAATCCTTTCGCTGGTTACTCCTGATTGGGCTTGCGTCAAGCGGAGGACATCTCGTCAGGGACATCTGGTTAACGACATACGCATTCCGTGCCGGGGGCGGAGGGTAATGCTGGGCAACGCCGCCACCGGGTGCCCGGGAACCAGCCGCAACTGGAAACGCTGAGCAATGGCAGCCAGGAGCAGGTTCGCTTCCATCATGGCGAAAGATGCCCCGATGCACAGGCGCGGGCCGCCTCCAAAGGGGAAGTAAGCGAATTTAGGGAGATGCTGGACCGAGTCCGCCGTCCAACGGTCGGGATTGAACTGCTCAGGCTGATCGAAGAAGCGGGGATCGCGGTGCAGGATCCATGGGCTCATGACGACATTCGATCCGACCGGAAGCTTGTAGCCGGCCAAGTCCGTTTCTTTTGCCACGGTGCGGGCCAGGCTCCAGGCGGGCGGATACAACCGCATGGATTCCTTCACCACTTTGTCGGTGTAAGGGAGACGAGCCAGGTCTTCCAGTTGCGGCGTGCGGCCGCCCAGAACCTGGCTCAATTCTTGACGGAGTTTCTCATCGACTTGGGGATGCTGGCTCAGCAGATACCAGGTCCAGGAGAGCGAAACCGCGGTGGTCTCGTGCCCGGCCAGCAGGAAAGTCAGGACTTCGTCACGCAACTGGCGGTCGGTCATGCCGCTGCCATCTTCGTCGCGCGCCGCCATCAGCATGGAGAGCAGGTCGCCGGTGTCCTGTCCGCTGGCGCGGCGCTGGCGGATGATGCGGTTCACAATTTCGTCGAGTTCGCGGACGGCGCGCTTTACCCGGATCATTGCCGGCACAGGCACGTGGCGCATGATGGGCGGCAGAATCATGCGGCCGCCGGAAGTGTGGCGCATCAGGGTGTTGAGTGCGGCGGCTACTCGCTCCGTGTCTTCCTTCACTTCCACGCTGAAAAGCACTTTGGCCACGATGCGCATGGTGAGCTGCATCATTTCCTGATGAATATCGCGGACCTCGGCGTCCTGCCATGTGGCCAGCATTTCTTCCGTATATCCGCTCATGGTGCGGCCGTAAGAGGACATGCGTTCGCGGTGGAACGCAGGCTGGCAGAGGCGGCGTTGGCGCAGCCATCCCGAACCTTCGTTGGTCAGAAGGCCTTCGCCCAGAAACCAGCGGCTGTTCTGGATCACTTTGTCTTTGGCGAAATTCTGCGATTGCGAGACCAGGACCGACTCGATGAGGCTGGGATGGTTCAGGAAATAGACATCCATCCAGGCAGCGCGGTAGTAAAAGATGTCGCCGAATTCGCGGGCCCAGCGGGTATAGATCGCGAGGGGATCGGCGTTGAACAAGGGCAGATTGCCGATCAGGAATCGCGGCGGGGGCCCGGGAGGACGGCGCATAAGAAGTCCGAATTGGTATGCGATGGAGGACGTGGGTTTGTGTGGTCGCGGGCGACTCGCCCGCGAGGCCTTGAAGTCAAAGTCAAAAGCCGCGGGCGAGTCGCCCGCGACCACACAAATCACACAACCCGCGGCCTTCCATCTCACGCTCATTTTAATTTTACAGGCTCTGCCGACGAGTGTCTGTGCAGGCTTGTCTATAATGACTGAACTCAGAATGACGCCGCCCATGCTTCGTCCCGACTACAAGGAATTTTCCCGGCTCGCCGGAGAAGCCACCCTGGTGCCGGTGGTGAAATCGGTTGCTGCCGATTTGTTGACGCCGGTCTCCGCCTTTCTCGCCATCGCAGCCAACGAGCCCGACGCTTTCCTGCTCGAGTCCGTGGAGCGCGGCGAGCAGATTGGCCGCTACACGTTTCTGGGAGCGCGTCCCTACATGCAGGTGCGGGCGCGCGGCGGCAGACATTGAGGTGCAGCGCGGCAAGAAGAAGGAAAAGCGCCAGGGAAGCGCGATCCAGGTCATCAAGGAATTGCTGCGGCAGCATCGTCCCGCGGCTGTGCCCGGGTTGCCGCCGTTTACCGCGGGCGCGGTCGGCTACTTTGCCTATGACGCAGTGCGGCAACTGGAAAATATCGGCGAGCATACCAAGGATGATTTCTCGCTGCCCGATTGCGTACTGATGTTTTTCGATCGCCTGCTGGCGTTCGATCACCTGCGCCACCAGATCCACATTATTGCCACGGCCGATGTATCGCGCGAGAGTCCGCGCCAGGCTTATGACCGGGCCGCAGCGGACATTGCCGTCCTGGAAAAGAAACTGGCGGCGGGACTGCGGCCGGCGCACTGGCACAAAGCCTCACACCCGGCCCGGGGCAAGCTGAAAGTCCACGCAGCGACGCAGAAGAAGCGTTTTATCGAATCCGTCGAGCGGGCCAAGGAATACATTGCCGCCGGAGATATCTTCCAGGTGGTGCTTTCGCAGCGCCTCGACTTTACTCCGTCGGTTGCGCCGTTCGACGTGTATCGCGCCTTGCGCACCGTGAATCCTTCTCCTTATTTGTATTTCCTGCGTATGGGGGACACGCATGTGCTGGGTTCGTCCCCGGAAATGCTGGTGCGGGTGACGGGACCGCAAGCTGGAATATCGTCCGATTGCGGGCACGCGTCCGCGCGGCCGCGACGAAGCCGAAGATCAGCGACTGGCACAGCAGATGCTGCACGACGAGAAAGAACGCGCCGAACACGTGATGCTGGTTGACCTGGGACGCAACGATCTGGGGCGGGTGAGCGAATACGGCTCGGTGAAAGTGAAAGATCTGATGTACGTGGAGCGCTACTCGCACGTGATGCACATCGTGTCCGCGCTCGAAGGCAAGCTGCGCGGCGATCTGGATGCGCTCGATGCGTTTGCGGCCTGTTTTCCCGCCGGCACGCTGAGCGGCGCGCCGAAAGTTCGCGCCATGCAGATTATTGAAGAACTGGAACCGACGCGGCGCGGCATCTACGGCGGCGCGGTGCTGTATGCCGATTTTGACGGCAACCTGGATTCCTGCATTGCGATCCGCACCATGCTGATGCAGGGGAAGAAGGCATTCCTGCAGGCGGGAGCGGGGATTGTGGCGGATTCCGATCCGGAGCGCGAGTTTGAAGAGAGCATGAACAAGGCGAAGGCGGTGTTGCGGGCGGTAGAGGCGGCGCGAGCCACGTAAATTCGCCACGATCCACGCAGGCCGAGATGTCCTCATCTGGGTGGGCGAGCGCAGCTCGCCGTCGGTTTGGTTTCTGTAGAAAGTTGCCGAGCTTCGCTCGGCTGGGCAGATGGGACACCTGCCCCTACGTGGTTCGCGGTGGTTCGCGGCAGATTTCATGCGCAAGGATTAAACTAGAGATGAGGAAGGCAATTATTTTATGAACAGTTTTGGCAGCCGGTCGGTCCTGCGGGTGGGCAGCAAGGAATACGAGATTTACCGTCTCAAGGCGCTGGACGAAAAGGGCGTTTCCACCAGGCATCTTCCCTACTCTCTCCGTATTCTGCTGGAAAATTTGCTGCGTACCGAAGACGGGCGCAACGTGACCGCGGATGACATCAAGGCGCTGGCCGCCTGGAACAGCAAATCGAAGCCGGACAAGGAAATTGCATTCACGCCCAGCCGCGTCTTGCTGCAGGACTTTACCGGAGTGCCGGCGGTGGTCGATCTGGCCGCCATGCGCGATGCCATGAAGCGGCTTTCGGGTGATCCCTCGCTGATCAATCCGCTGCAACCGGCGGAGTTGGTGATTGATCACTCGGTGCAAGTCGACGAATTCGGCACGCCACAGTCTTTCCAATTGAATGCAGAGCTCGAATTTATCCGCAACAAGGAACGCTATGCCTTCCTGCGCTGGGGACAAACCGCATTTCGCAATCTGGCGATCGTGCCGCCCGATACCGGCATCGTGCACCAGGTGAACCTGGAATATCTGGCGCGCGTTGTGTTTGTGCAGGAGTCGAACGGCAAGCGCACCGCGTATCCCGACACGCTGGTCGGCACCGACTCGCACACCACCATGATTAACGGCCTGGGCGTGCTGGGCTGGGGCGTCGGCGGAATTGAAGCCGAGGCCGCTATGCTGGGGCAGCCTGTGTCCATGCTGATCCCGCAGGTGGTTGGAGTGAAGCTGACCGGCCACCTTCACGAGGGCGCGACTGCCACCGATCTTGTGCTCACCATCACCCAGATGCTGCGCACCCACGGCGTGGTCGGCAAGTTCGTTGAGTATTTTGGCCCGGGATTGCCGGAACTATCGCTGGCCGACCGCGCCACCATCGGCAATATGTCTCCCGAGTACGGCGCCACGTGCGGCATTTTTCCGGTGGACAAAGAAAGTCTCACCTACCTGCGTCTTACCGGCCGTTCCGAAGAGCAGATCGCGCTGGTCGAGGCCTACTGCCGCGAGCAGGGCATGTTCCACGACGAGAAAACGCCCGAGGCGGAGTATTCCGAACTGCTGACGCTCGATCTGAACACGGTCGAGTCGAGTCTCGCCGGGCCGAAGCGTCCGCAGGACCGCGTGACGCTCTCGCAAGCGGGAGAGTCGTTCCGCGTCGCGCTGCCCTCGCTGATCAAGCCGAAGTCTTCGGCGCAAGTGGCGGCGCCCGCGGCCGTCGCATCCGGCAGCGCGCCTTCGGGCAGCGTTCCCAAGCAGGTGGATCGGTGGGAGCAGGAAGGCGGCAGTCCCGCCGCAGTCGGAGTCGAAGATCCATTGCACGAGGAGCACGTCACCGCCAACGTGAAGAAGGCGTTGCGCCACGGCAGCGTGGTGATCGCCGCGATTACTTCGTGCACCAACACTTCGAATCCCTCGGTGATGGTGGCTGCCGGACTGGTCGCCAAGAAAGCGGTCGAGAAAGGATTGACCGTCCCGCCGTGGGTGAAGACTTCGCTCGCGCCCGGCTCGAAAGTGGTTCGCGATTATCTGGAAAAAGCGGGGCTGCTGCCTTATCTCGAAAAAATCAAGTTTCACATCGTCGGATACGGATGCACCACCTGCATTGGAAACTCTGGCCCGTTGCCCAAGGAAGTATCGGAGGCGATCGACGAGAAGGATCTGGTTGTGGCCTCGGTGCTGTCCGGTAATCGGAATTTCGAAGGACGCATCAACTCCGAAGTCCGCGCGAATTATCTGATGTCGCCGCCGCTGGTGGTGGCCTTCGCGCTGGCCGGGCGCATTGATCTCGACTTGCGCAAAGATCCCATTGGCAAGGGAAAAGATGGTCAGCAAGTCTATCTCGCGGACCTGTGGCCGCCGCAGCGCGAAGTGGAAGAGACGATTCGGAAATCTATTTCTTCCGACATGTTCACCAAGAGCTATGGCGAAGTCTATGAGGGCGACGCCCAGTGGCGCGGATTGCCGGTGCCCAAAGGCGAGACCTACGCGTGGGAAAAAGATTCAACCTACATTCGGCGCGCGCCCTACTTCGATGACATGACGCTGCAACCCGCGCCGGTCGGGGACATCACGAGCGCGCGAGTGCTGGCCGTGCTCGGCGACAGCGTTACCACCGACCACATTTCACCCGCCGGTTCGATCAAGAAAGACAGCCCGGCCGGCAAGTACTTGATCGAGCATGGCGTAAAGCCTGCGGACTTCAACTCCTACGGATCGCGGCGGGGAAATCACGAAGTCATGGTGCGCGGCACTTTCGCCAACGTGCGGTTGCGCAACAAGATGGTTCCTAACCTTGAAGGCGGATTCACGCGTCATCTGCCCGATGGTGCGGAGATGTCGATTTTCGAGGCTTCGGAGAAGTACATTGCGGACGGCGTGCCGCTGGTGATCCTGGCCGGGAAAGAATATGGCTCCGGTTCATCTCGCGACTGGGCGGCCAAGGGCCCGCTCCTGCTCGGCGTGCGCGCGGTGATCGCGGAAAGCTACGAGCGCATTCATCGCTCGAACCTGGTCGGCATGGGCATTCTGCCGCTGCAATTCGTGGCAGGAGAAAATGCGCAGTCGCTGGGCCTGACCGGTGAAGAAATCTTTGAGATTTCCGCCGTCAGCGACCTGGTCCGGAAGTTTGCGCCCGGCAAGCAGGTGAAAGTTCGCGCCACGAGCGCGGGCAAGACCAAAGAGTTCAACGCGCTGGTGCGCATCGACACGCCGCAGGAGGCGCAATACTACGCCAATGGCGGCATTCTGCAATTTGTGTTGCGCCAGTTGATTGCCAGCAAGCGCCGTACACGCTGATTCGGTCGTGTAGGCACGTCGCGCTACATCACTTATGCCTCTCGTTGAGATCCGCAATCTGACGAAAGTTTTCCCCCTGGGCGAGTCGATGTTCGGCGCTCGCGCCAAGGGGGAAGTTCGCGCCGTGGACGATGTGTCGCTCGACATTCACGCCGGCGAAACTCTGGGCCTGGTGGGCGAATCGGGATCGGGAAAGAGCACGCTGGGCCGCCTGGTGTTGCGGCTGATCGAGCCCAGTTCCGGCAGCGTGCGCTTTGCCGGGCGCGATCTGCTGGCCGCGAGTCATGGCGAGATGCGCCGCCTGCGCCGCGATATGCAGATCATCTTTCAGGACCCGTTCGGATCGCTCGATCCCCGCATGAATGTGGAAGACATCATCAGCGAGCCGCTGGTGATTCATGAAGCGATGAGCCTGACGGCGCGCCGCGTTCGCGTCGTCCGAGTTGCTCGGCGCCGTGGGCCTTGACCAGTCGGTGCTGCCGCGATTTCCGCATGAATTCAGCGGCGGACAGCGGCAGCGCATCGGGATCGCGCGCGCCCTGGCGCTGCGTCCGAAATTCATTGTGGCGGATGAGCCGGTGTCGGCGCTCGACGTCAGCGTGGGGGCGCAGATTGTGAATCTGCTGGCGCAGTTGCAGCGCGAATTCGGCCTGACCTATCTCTTCATCTCGCACTCCATGCCGGTAGTGCGCTATCTCGCGACGCGCATCGCGGTGATGTATCGCGGAAAGATTGTCGAGGTTGGCGATACGCGGCAGATTACGGAGCAGCCGCAGCACCCGTATACGCGAAGCCTGCTGGAGGCGACTCCGGAAATCGCAGTGTAGCGCCGGCGTCCTGCCGGTTGTCCGGCGGGGCTATCCGTTTGATATCCTGCGTTTTGTGGAGGCAATTATGAAATTGACATTCGCCGTACTTCTGCTATCCGCTGCCGCTTTCGCGCAGCAATCCAAGAATCCTGTCACCGATGTCTTGCGCGACTCACTGGCCGGCCGTCAAAAGAATACTGTCGCGGCCATTGACGAAATGCCGGCCGACAAATTTGGCTTCAAGCCCACGCCGGACCAGATGTCATTCGGCCATCTCGCGACCCACATCGCCGAAGCCAACTATTTCTTTTGCGCCAAGGTCGGCGACGTTCCCCAGCCGAAGGTCGAAGAGCTCCCGGAAACCGCCGCTAAGGACAAATTGGTCGCGGCGGTAACCGCGTCGTTCGACTTCTGCGGCACCGCGCTCGCCAAAGCGGAAGACGCGAAGCTCGGCGACCCGATCCAGGATTTCGCCGGCAAGACGCGGCCGCGCGCCTGGGCGGCGCTGGCTCTCGCCGGAAGCTGGTCGGACCACTACGGTGCCGCTGCCATGTATCTCCGGCTGAATGGCCTGCTGCCGCCGACGGCGCAAAAGAAGCCGGAAGAACCCAAGAAATGACGGTTGAGCGTCCCGCCGGAGTGACCGCGGTGGCGGCTGCGTTTCTTCTGGCCGGGGTGCTATCTGGTGGTCGTCGGGCTCACGATGCTGGCCCGTCCCGGCCTGGTGTCCATGGCGGCGGGCGCAGAATTACTCGGCGGTCTGGAGCTCGCCGGTCCTTACATGTTTCTGCTCGTGGGCGGGTTGGGCGCTGTGATCGCGCTCGGGCTCTGGCGGCTGCACCGATGGGCCCGCTGGCTGGCCATTCTGGCGGCAATGATCGGCGTCGTGATGCTGCTGCCCAGCGTCTCCAGCGCGATGCTGGATTTCCGCATCGGCAAGCTGGTCTGGGAGGGTTTCGGAACGATCGTGCGGGTGATGATCGTCTGGTATCTCTTTCAGGAGCCGGTGGGGGAAGCGTTCGCTGCGAAGTAGGCCATCTTCGACAGTAAAGTCCAAGACGTGACGCATTAAGTGCTATATTTATCATAATATATTACAGTAGTTAGGTATAAGTATATAAAGATGTCATGCATGGTATATAATCAGTATTCATGCCTCTCAGCATCAAGAACGACGAAACCGAGCGCCTCGCCCGGCAGGTTGCCAGCGAAACTGGCGAGTCGCTGACTGAAGCCATACAGAAGGCGCTGCAGGAGCGTTGGGAGCGGCTGAAATCGAGGCGGCGCAGCCATGTTTTGGCCGGCCAGGTTGAAGATCTGCTGCGGCGCGTGGACGCTCTCCCCACTCTCGACTCGCGGCCCGAGGATGAAATCCTGGGCTACGACGAGCACGGGATACCGCGCTGATGGTCATCGATACCTCGGCACTGGTCGCTATCTTTCTGGCCGAGCCCGAGCGCAAACTCTTACTCGATTTGGTCCTGCAGGCCGAAACGCGGATGATCTCGGCCGCCACCGTGCTCGAAACCGGTATCGTGCTCGAAGCCAGGCGTGGCGAGTCTGCGGGACGGGAATTCGACCTCTTTCTTGTCCGCGCGAATCTGCAGATCGTTCCCGTCGACAGCGAGCAAACCGAGATTGCGCGTTCCGCCTGGCGCAAGTACGGCAAAGGCCGCCATCCTGCAGCCCTCAACTTCGGAGACTGCTTCGCGTATGCGCTGGCGAAGTTCGCGGGCGAACCGCTGCTGGCGAAGGGGACTGACTTCGCCGCCACCGACATTGAAGTCTGTCCGCTCGCGTAGTGACCCGATTTCGAGAAACCGTTGACCATAAGGGGCACGACGGTGCATGAAGCGGACCTTCGTGAAGCTTACAAAGCATGCCGGAACTGCCCGATATCGCCGCTTACATCAGCCGCGCTTGAGCCGCGCATCGTCGGGCAGCGGATTGAACATGTGCGACTGGCCAGCCCTTTTCTGCTTCGCACCGCACAACCTCCGGTAACGGATGTGGAGGGGCGCCTGGTGCGGGAATTGCGGCGCATCGGCAAGCGAATCGCAATTGGAGTGGAAGGCGATCTCTGGCTGGTGCTGCACTTGATGATTGCCGGCCGGCTGCACTGGCGGCCTGCCGGAGGCAAAGCTGGCTGGGCGCAAGAGTCTGGCAGCCTTCGATTTTCCCACTGGCTCACTCGTGCTTACCGAAGCCGGCACAAAACACCGCGCATCGTTATCCGTTCTCGCTGGCGAGGAGGCCTTACATTCCGTGGATCCGGGAGGAATTGATGTCTTCGCCAGCGATCTCAACTCGTTTCGCGAAGCGCTGACGCGTCGAAAATCGCACGCTGAAGAGAGCGCTTACCGATCCGCGCATCGTCAGTGGCATCGGCAATGCGTATTCGGATGAAATCCTGCACGCAGCCCAACTGTCGCCTATCACCCTGACCCACAAGCTGCAGCCGCAGGAGTGGGAAAGGCTCTTCGCTGCGACCCGCGATACGCTCAAGCTCTGGATGGATCGGCTGCGTGCCGAGGCGGAGGCTGGTTTTCCAGAAAAAGTGACTGCGTTTCGCAAGGAGATGGCGGTTCATGGACGCTACGGAGAGCCGTGCCCGAGGTGCGGCGAAAAGATTCAGCGCATTCGCTACGCAGACAACGAAACCAACTACTGTGCGCGCTGCCAGACGGGTGGGAAACTTCTTGCCGATCGCAGTTTGTCCCGGCTATTGAAATCGGACTGGCCGCGGACGCTGGAGGCGCTGGAGTCTCTCAAGCGCCGGTAGCAAGTGTGGGGCGGGCGCCCTCGCCCGCCGCTTTGATCTTGATGTTGACTGGTCGCGAACTCAAAGTCTAAGTCAAAAGCGGCGGGCGAGGGCGCCCGCCCACACACGGGCCACTACTCTTCTTCTTCCTTCACATCCCCACGCGCGGCCTTGGCCTTCTCGACAATCTTTTCCTGCAGCATGTCCGGGCACCGCGTCGTAGTGATGCATTTCCATGTTGAAGCTGCCGCGGCCTTGCGTCATTGAAGTGAGATCGACGCCGTAGGTGAGCATTTCGGCCATCGGCACTTCGGCCTTCACGACCGTGTTGCCGCCCTTGTTGTCCATGCCCTGGATGCGTCCGCGGCGGCTGTTCAGGTCGCCCATGATGCTGCCGGCAAAATCGTCGGGCACCGTGATCTCGACCGCCATGACGGGTTCGAGCAGCGTGGGCTTGGCCTGTTCCATGGCCTTTCGGAAGGCGATGCGGCCGGCCATCTGGAATGACATGTCGTTCGAGTCCACATCGTGATATGACCCGTCGTAGAGGATCACCCGGAAATCCACCATGGGAAATCCGGCCAGATATCCGCGCGCGGCCGCATCTCTGAATTCCCTTTTCGATGGCGGGAATGTAGTTCTTGGGAATCGAGCCGCCGAAAATGTCGTTGACGAATTCGAACTCGCCGCCGCGCGGCAGCGGTTCCATCTTGATTTTGCAATCGCCGTACTGGCCGTGTCCGCCGGTCTGCTTCTTGTGCTTGCCCTGGACGTCGGCCTTGCCGCGGATGGTCTCGCGGTACGGAACCTTCGGCGCTTTCAGAACTACTTCCGTGTGGTACCGCTTCTTCATCTTGGAGACGACGACTTCGATGTGCTGCTGGCCGGTGCCGGCGATCAGGAACTCCTTGGTCTGGGCATCGCGGAAGAAGCGCAGCATGGCGTCTTCTTCCATGAGCTTGTGGATGCCGGGGCCGAGCTTGTCCTCGTCGGCGCGGCTCTTGGGTTCGATGGCAAAGGTGATGGCGGGCTCGGGCAGCTTCACTCGCGGATACTGAATGGGGGCTGACTTGTCGCCCAGAGTGTCGCCGGTCAGCGTGTCTTTCAGTTTGGCCACGGCTCCAATGTCGCCGGCGTGCAGTTCGGTCACCGGCACCGCAGTCTTCCCCTGCATGATGGAGATGTGCGCCAGCTTTTCCTGTGAACCGCGGCTGAAGTTCAGCACCGTGGCGTCATTTTTCAGGACGCCGGAGAAGACTTTGAAGTAGGAAATCCGTCCGGCGAAGGGATCGGAAACCGTCTTGAACACATAAAGCGACACGGGCTCCGAGTCGGTCTCGTGCCGCTTTGGCGGCTCGCCGTTGCTGGAGGACGCCGGGTCGCCCTGCACCCACTCGTGCTCCGAAGGCGCGGGCGTGTAGTCCACGATGAAATCCATCACCCGGTCGGCGCCGATGTTGCCCAGGCCGGAGCCGAAGATTACGGGGAAGATTTTGTCCTCGCGGATGGCATTGTGCAGCGCCGGGATCAGGTCTTCTTCCGGGATGGTTCCCTTTTCGAAAAATTCCTCCAGCAGCGCGTCGTTGCCTTCGGCTACCAGTTCCACCAGCTTTTCGTGCTGGGCCTGGGCTTCGTCTTTCATGTCGGCGGGAATCTCGATTTCCTTGCCCTTGCCGTTGCCGCCCAGTTCGTAGCTGTAGGCCTTCAAGGTGACCAGATCGACCACGCCGCGGAAGTTTTTCTCTTTTCCGATCGGCAGTTCGAGCGGAATCACGGAGCGTCCGAAGGCGTTGGTCAGCGATTCCAGGACGCGCTCGGCGTCGGCGCGGTCGCGGTCCATGCGGCTGGCCACGATCAGGCGCGGCGTCTGATATTCCTCGCAGTAGTTCCACACCCGCTGGGTGACGACTTCCACGCCGGCCACGCCGTCGACCACGACGATGGCAGCGTCCACCACCGGCAGCACCAGCTTGGCTTCGTGGACGAACATGTTGAAGCCGGGCGTGTCCACGATATTGATCTTGGTCTTGCCCCACTCCACGTGGGCCAGGCTGGCGGAGATGGACATCTTGCGGGCGATTTCTTCCTCGTCGTAATCGGTGGTCGAGGTGCCATCGTCCACGCGGCCCATGCGCTGGTTCGCGCCGGCGGCGTACAGCATGGCGGAAACCAGCGAGGTCTTGCCTGCGTGTCCGTGCCCAATCACCGCTACATTCCGGATGTTCGCGCCTTCGTAAGCCTTCACGGGTTCGCTCCTTGAGAAAGAAGGGGGCTCATATGAGACTCAAAGAAGAGGACAACTTATAGACCGAAGCCCGGCGGCCTGTCAAAACGCTAGGATGCTACCACAGCGGAATTTGGGGGCTCAAGGGTGGGACCCAAACCTAAATAGATCGCTTGACCTGCTGGCTCGATACCGTCCCAGTCATCGCGACCAGGGTCAGGGTGATAGCGATCCGCGATCCTACTTTGCGCATGCGAGCACTCTTGGCTGATTACAGATTGTTCAGCTCCGCGCCGATCTTAGTTCCGGCAACAAGGATCTTACAAGCGCCGCGTAACCGGCTTGTACCAGAGACGCTGGTTGATAAGATGTACGTGTTTGAGGGAACTCCTTTTCCAAAGGTATCGAGATCTATGCGACGAGCGTCTTGCTATTTTCCCGAGGACGGCCCTGTTTGGCCTGGTGCTGCTTTCGTCTTTCTTTCCGGCCACCGCGCACGCTGCCGCAGCAGAGACCATCGTCATCGACTCGCGCAACGCGACGGTCGAGGGCGTCAGCCTGCATTACCTGACTGCCGGCCATGGTCCGATGGTGGTCCTGATCCACGGCTATGCCGAGACTTCGCGCATGTGGAGACCGCTCATCCCGAAGCTTGCGGAGCGGTTCACGGTGATCGCGCCCGACCTGCCCGGCATTGGAGACTCAGCGATTCCGGCGGACGGTTTGGACATGAAGACAGCGGCCATCCGCATTCATGCGCTCGCCCGCTCGCTGGGCGCGCAGAATGCTGAAGTGGTGGGGCATGATATCGGCTTGATGGTGGCTTATGCCTACGCCGCGCAGTTTCCCGCGGAAACAACAAAGCTGGTGGTGATGGACGCGTTCCTGCCGGGCGTGGCCGGGTGGGAGGCGGTCTACAACAATCCCGGCATCTGGCACTTCCGCTTCAACGGGCCGACCCCTGAAGCCCTGGTGCAGGGCCGCGAGCGTATTTACTTCGAACACTTCTGGAACGACTTCGCCGCCGACAAGACGCACTCGATTCCGGAGGCGGACCGCATGGCATACACCGAGGCCTACTCCAAGCCGGGACGCATGCGCGCGGGCTGGGCCTATTTCGTTTCCTTCCAGCAGGCCGCCCAGGATTTCGCCGTACTCTCTCAAACCAAGCTCACCATGCCGGTCCTGTCGATTGGAGGCGAGAAGGCCAACGGAGACGTGCTGGCGCATCAGATGAAGCTGGTCGCTTCCGACGTGACTTTCGTCGTACTGAAGGACACGGGGCACTGGGTGATGGAGGAGCGTCCGCAGGAGACGATGGCGGCCCTGGTGAAGTTTCTCTGAATGTCTTTGGTCGTTAGTCGTTGGCCCTTGGTCGTTGGCCTCTAGGTCTCTGGCCTCGGTTCGAGGCGTCGCTTGGTGCCGTTCGGCCAACGACCAATGGCCAACGACCGACGACCACGCTTACTTGATCCCGACCACCATCGAGTCCGGACCGATCAAATGTTCCACGCGGGTCTCGCGGAAGCCCGCTTCTTTCATCCAGCCTGTGCAGTCTGCGCCGGTGTAGTCGAAGCCGCCAGGAGTTTCGATCAGCATGTTCAGGCTCATCATCAGACCGAAAGCATTTTTGGAGCGGTCGTCATCGATGATGCTGTCATAGACAATCAGGGCGCCGCCCGCAGGGATCGCGTCGAAAGCCCTTCGGATCAGGATTTTCTTTTCCTGCAGATTCCAATCGTGAAGGATGTGTCCCATCATGACGACATCCGCCTTGGGCAGATCTTGCTCGAAGAAACTGCCGGCGCGAAATGTGACGCGTGAGCTGAGACCGTTGGCGGCTACGTACTCCTCGAAGGTTGGAGCCACTTCCGGCCAGATCGAACCCGATGCCCGAGATATGGGGTTTGCCAGCGCGACTTGCACGATCAGATCTCCCTGGGCCGTGCCCACATCCACCGCCGTCTTGTAGTTCTTCCAGGGAAACTTGCTGGCGATGAGGCGGTTCGCGCCGGTGCTGATCCCGGTCATGGCCTTCAGAAATCCTTTCAGGTTTTCCGGATCGGCGTAAAGCGCGCCAAAAAAATTGGGACCGCCCGCCTTGGCTTCGTTCTGCAATTCTCCTGTGCGGAGCGCCGCCGTGAGATTGCCCCAGAACGGGATAGAGCCGGCGATTCGCCATCTCCAGTATTCCACCGACATAGGATGGTTTCCGCTTGTCCAGAAATTTCTCGGTGGACGGAGTATTCGAATACTTTCCCGTTGACTCGCTGCAGGAAACCGAGCGCGACCAGTGCGTCCAGAAAGTCGCGCGCCGATCGGGGATGCAATCCTAACCGGCCCTGCAGGGTGTTCAGATCTTCGGCATGGCCGGCGAGTTCGGTGAATAGTTCCATTTCGATTGCGCTAAGCAGGGTCTTCGAAGCCCAGAATCCGAGGCCGACCTGCATGATGGCATCAATTGTTGGTTCGTTCGTCGTGCGTGCGTCCATTAGTCTGCTCTCTTCCGGGATCGTTGGAATCGTGGGACAGCTCAGACAACCGCGAGCGTGACTTCAAAGAGAAAGAACCTGTACAGCCACACGATATGAAAAAACGACCAGGCAATCATTGAGGCGGTGAGCACGCCATACCACTTGGTCACCCCATAACAACGCCTCACCATGACGAAGAGGTAAATTCCCAGGCAAACCTGGAGAACGCTCGAGGTGATTGCGTCATTGGTAACGTATGCAGCCGGGAAGTTCAGCGCTTTGAACAAACGCACTAGCGCGACCGTTGCCAAAGGGAGGATTGCTCCCAGCAGCAGCAGATTGAATGACCAAAAATGAGTCGCCACCACAGTGTGCTCGACCAGGTACTTTCTCTTCTTGAAAAATAGCGCGTAGAACAGCAAAGCGAAGATCGGTATGAGGAGGAAAATGAGCGTCTTCGAGAGAACGCTGGCTCTCCGGTTGTATTTGGTCTCCAGCGCATCGTAACTGATCCGCTCCTTCTGCAGTTTCTGCTCTACCCGAGCATTCGCAAAACTGGGGTAGTAGTCATTCATGTGAAGCTGGGTGGCGAGCGGCGTGGTAAATGTGGTCGCATAAAACAACGTGAGCGAGAAGTAGTAGATAACGTTCAGGAATACGAAAAGCTGCAGCGGCCTCATGTAGCGAACTCTGCGTCCGCTGAAATATTCAGTGCTCAGATAGCCAGGCCTGCTCAGGACAAACCACACACTTCGAAGAACTTTCGATTCCAGGAGCGTGACTGCCGTAAAGATTTCTTTCGAGTAGTGTCTCAGGGAGTACTCCTGATCGCTGACTTCCTTCTCGCCGCAGTCGCTGCAAAAATGCCCGGCAGTTTCCGTGCCGCAAGAGGGGCACACAAACTTTGATCGCGCAGAGGTTTCGTCCTCTTCCATGGGTGATCTTTCAGCGTGACGCTGGACTCTTCGGTTCAGTACTGTGCTGCTCGGTGAAGTACAGGTTCAGGCGGCACTCAGGATTGCAGGGAATTCTAGCACCGCGCGAATGGTTGCAGCGCGTCCTCGATCTGGCAGCTTTAGAGTCCCGCCAGCAGGAAAGCTCCACCGCTCATGGCCAGGGCCACGAATGCACTCGTCCACTCGTTTCCATTGTGTGGAGATGCGGCTACCCTCGGCAGATGTAAAACTAGTACCCACAGCAGAAACATGATTCCCAACCAGGTGGCGGCTAAGCGGCCCTTTATCTGACTAGCGATAGAAAGCGCGGCAGCGACGAACGCTACACCCACAAAAATTGCCCAGAACAGATGTCCCGGAATCCAGGAGGGCACCAGGGTTGCCACGAAGCGGGCGTACAGGAAGTGTTGAACGCCGAATACTACCAGGGCAATGGCAAACAGCAGCCGGCCCAGCTTGATTGTGGTTTGCGTGCCGGCCAACACCAAAGCCGCGCCGCACATCGCGAGCAGTTCGAACCCGCTGGTCCACGGGCCCGGATCGTGAGGATTCGCGGCAAGCTTCGGAGCGTAGAACAGTAGCGCGCGCATGAGGATTGTGACTGCCAGCACTATCGCCGCACAGCGTACTTGTATGCTGGCCACGAAACAGACCGCAGCGGCAAGGCAAACCATCGCCGTGAAGTACGCCCAAAAAGGATGCGCCGGAGTCCATGGAGGCCCGGAGCCCGGTCCGAGCGAGAAGAGGCCATGGATCAGAAATTGAATGCCGAATGCCGCCATCGCAATGGCGAAAAATGCGCGCCCGAGTTTGATCATCTTCACCATTTCTTGAAAATTACGAACACCGCTGCCACGATCAGGGCGAACCCCAGAATATAGTTCCACTTGATCTGCTGGTCCAGGTAGTAAACCGAAAAGACGGAGAATACCGTCAGGGTGATGACTTCCTGAATCGTCTTGAGCTGGACCGCGCTGAATTCGTAAGATCCTATGCGGTTCGCGGGGACTTGAAAACAATATTCGAAAAAGGCGATGCCCCAGCTGACGAGGATGACTTTGAACAAGGGCGCCTGCCGGTACTTCAGGTGTCCGTACCAGGCGAAGGTCATGAAAATGTTTGAGATGGTGAGCAGAACGATCGTAGTCATGGTTGTCTATGCTGCCTCAAATTGCGGTGTGATTTCCACTTGTGCAACAAAAATACGGCTGTGGGGCTCCGAGCAGTGGGGCGCGACGGGCTTAGAGGCGTAACATCATCGGCGCGTTGTTCCAGACAGGAGGGGGCCATGTTTCCTCAACTCGCTCGATTCTCCGATTTCGGCTTTCTGCTTCTCCGGCTCATGGTCGGCGTTGTTTTCATCACCAGCGGCTGGAATGATCTCAAGGATCCGCTGGCGCGGAGCAAGAACCTCGGTACCAGCAAGGGCTTTACGATTTTCCTGGGTGCTGCCGAACTTGCCGGGAGCCTTGGCGTGATGTTCGGGGTACTGACCCAGTTGGCTTCTTTGGGCCTGATTGCGATCTCGCTGGGAGCGATCCAGAAGAAGATTTCTGTTTGGCGCACCGGGTTCTGGGGTGAAAAGACGTACGGCTGGCACTACGACCTCATGTTCGTGGTAATGAACCTCGTCATCATTTTTACCGACGGCGGGCGTTGGGTGCTGCTGCGGTAACTTCTGTCATCCGGAGCGGAGTAGCTGCCTCGCTCCGAGAAGCAGCCGCGCAGTCGAACGACCCTTACAAAGCTGATCAGTCCGCGGTAAGGGTCCCCTCGACTTGCTCTCACCGCGCAAGCGCGACTCGAGTCGGCGCTCGGGATGACATGGGGCGGTCAATCCCCCCAACACTACCGTAACCTGCAAATGCTTGCGCGCCGGGCCCTGGTCCCCTATCCTTAGGGGGCGAGAGGTTCGGTTCCAGCTATGTATCGCCTGACCGCCAGACTGTTGCTTGTGCTGCTGCTTGCGGGCACGTTCGTCCCGGTGGCGACGGCGGTGGCTGCTCCCGCGCCGCATGCCTGCTGCATGCGGAAGCCGATGCATGATCACGGCTCCGGCACGCTGCAAGTACAAGCGGTGGACAGCCGGAGTGGCAATTGCTGTCCTCCAGTGACGATGGCTCACTGGGCCGAACTGGGATCAGGGATCCACTCGAGTGTTCATCCGCTTCTAGCTTGCCTGTCTTCCGATCTGCAGCCGACCCGCCTCACCAATCAGGCCAATGCCCTTAGGCCCGTCCGCGGCCCCCCGCTCAGCTGACAAAACCGTTCTGACTCTTCCCCCGTATCTGTGACTTCGCGTTTCGTCGGGGCTGTCTTCCGTCCGGCTGTTTTTGGACGGCGCGCTCTGACAAAACTTTGGTCGGCGCATCCGGGGTGCGCGTCCTGTTCCGTATTGTTAACGCATCAAGACCGTGCGGCGCGGATTTCTGTTTTGCGAGTGCCTATGTCTCGAGTGCTTTGGGCCGGACTGATTGTCGTTTTGCTGCTGGGGGCTGGGCTTTGGCTTTCCGGCCTGGTGCGGAATTGTTGTGGAGCACGCCAAGCGCCCAGCAGGACTGAAGAGGCTTTGGCTCGCCGGTTGCGCTCGTGGTCATTGCCATCCAGTGCGAGGCAGAGGCAAAACCCCGTAGTCGCTTCGCCCGAGGTACTGCAGGAATCGGCCCGTCACTTCGCCGATCACTGTTCTTCTTGTCACGGCAATGACGGGAGCGGCAACACCGAGACAGGACGAAATCTTTATCCACCCGCGCCTGACATGCGGCTGGCGGCGACGCAGGAACTCAGCGACGGAGAGCTTTATCTACATCATTCACAACGGTGTGCGCTGGACCGGCATGCCGGCGTGGGGAGAGCCCGGCAATGATTACGATCTGGACAGCTGGAAGCTGGTTTTCTTCATACGCCACCTCCCCCATTTGACGGCCGCTGAAATTCACGACATGGAGCGTTTCAATCCGCGAAGCGATATGGATCGTGAAGAGGAAAAAGAAGAGCAGGAATTTCTGAATGGCGGGAAGTCTGGAGATGCGGCCAAAAAACCGTGATGAATTCAATGAACAGATCTGGGGAGAAAAAATGAAGAGGACTTCTTTAATTCTTATTCAATTGCTGATTTGCACCCTGCTCTTGAGCTCGGTGACTTTCGCCCACGGCGGTATGGAACATGTCCTAGGCACCGTGACTGCGATGACCGATCACTCTCTCTCGGTGAAAACCCGCGAAGGAGCTACCAAAACGGTCGAGTTCGACAGCGAAACCAAGTTCGTCAAGGGCGAAGCGCCAGCCACGATCAAAGACGTTCAGGTCGGAAGCCGGGTCGTAATCCACGCCCACAACCATGACGGTTCGCTGCACGCGGCAGAAGTCAAAATCGGCACAGATGCGGCCTCGAGCCTGCACTAGAACATCGGGATTGGGGAGAATATGACTTATACAGCGAAGAAATTGTTGGTTCTTGCCGGGCTGCTGCTGAGCAGCCTGACCGCGTTTGCCACCATCTTCGGCACGGTCAGCGGTCTCATTCACGACCCGCAGCACCGTCCGGTGCAGGGGGCGCAGGTCACGCTGCGCGCGGCCAGCTCCGCCTGGACGAAGACCGTCAGCAGCGACGATGCCGGAGAATTTCGCTTCGACACAGTTCCTCTCGGCGAGTACACGGTGAAAGTCGAATCAGCCGGTTTCGCATCGGAGGAGCAGAAACTTGTTCTCAGCTCTGGCCGCGAGGCCCGAACCCACTTTTCGCTTACCGTGGCTCAGGCCAAAGAGACGATCGAAGTCAAGGACGTGTCTGCGGAGATCAACACTGAATCCTCCGCCACCACTACCCTGGTGAGCCGGCGGCAGATTGCGCAGACACCGGGTGCCGATCAGACCAATAGCCTGAACATGATCACCAACTACGTTCCCGGCGCGTACATGGTCCACGACCAGCTCCACATTCGCGGCGGACATCAAGTCTCCTGGCTGATTGACGGCGTTCCTGTCCCCAATACGAATATTGCTTCGAACGTCGGGCCCCAGTTCGATCCCAAGGACATTGACTATCTCGAAGTGCAGCGCGGCGGCTACTCCGCGGAATACGGCGACCGCACCTACGGCGTCTTCAACGTGGTCACGCGCTCCGGATTCGAACGCGATCGCCAGGCCGAACTGGTCACCAGCTACGGCAGCTTTAACCGCACCGAAGATCAGTTCAGTATCGGCGACCACACCGACCGCTTCGCCTACTACGGCAGCGTTTCCGGCAATCGCACCGACCTCGGCCTTGAGACTGGAAGTACCGAGGTGCTGCACGATCTGGGCGCGGGCCTGAGCGCCTTCACTTCCCTGACGTTCAACAAGACTCCAAGTGATCAGCTGCGCCTGGTGGCTTCCGCGCGCGGCGACCACTACCAGGTTCCTAACGATCCCGACCAGCAGACCCTCGGCATTCGCGACGTGGAAGATGAACGCGATGACCTGGTCAATTTTTCCTGGCTGCACACCTTCGATCCGGGGACGGTACTGACCGTCTCGCCCTTCTATCACTTCAATCGCGCCCACTACATCGGCGGCTATGTTGGCGAGCCCGACCCCGACGTCGTAATTCCCGAAGATGACCGGGGTTCCAACTACTTTGGCGGCGTGGCTTCTCTGGCGGTCAATCACGGCAAACACAATGCCCGCGCCGGTTTCCAGGTCTTCGGGGCCCGCGACAATCAGCTCTTCGGAGTTGTCACCAGCGACGGCAGCAATCCGCCGCTCAGCCAGCGCGAAATAGTTTGGGGAAACGTCGAAGCGCTGTTTCTGGAGGATCAGTACAAGCTCACCAGCTGGCTGACGATCAACGGCGGAGTGCGGCTTACGCATTTCGGCTCGACCATCAGCGAAAATGCGGTTGATCCCCGGATCGGGGCTGCCATCCGAATTCCGCGTCTCAACTGGGTGCTGCGCGGTTTCTACGGACGCTACTATCAGGCTCCGCCTCTGCTTACGGTAAACGGTCCGCTGCTGGAGCAAGCTGCCCAGCAGGGATTTGGTTTCCTGCCGTTGCGGGGTGAGCGCGACGAGCAGCACGAATTCGGACTCACGATTCCCCTCGCGGGCTGGACTTTCGACGTCTCGAACTTCCGCACCGGCGCGAGAAACTTTTTCGATCACGACATCCTGGGCAATTCCAATATTTTCTTCCCGCTCACCATCGATCGCGCCCGCATCCGCGGCTGGGAGGCTACGGCGACCTCGCCGCGCATCGCCGGACGTGCCCAGTTCCACGCTGTTTATTCCCACCAGTACGCAGAGGGCGCGGGCGGCGTTACCGGTGGCCTTACTGATTTCGAGCCGCCGGACGAAGGCTATTTCTTCCTCGACCACGACCAGCGCAACACGCTTTCGGCCGGTGTGAATCTCGCGCTGCCCTGGCGCGTCTGGGCCGACTTCAACGCGAACTACGGGTCGGGTTTCGTTGACGGCGAAGGACCGGAGCATCTGCCCTCGCATGAAACCTTCGACCTGTCGCTGGGGAAATCGTTTGGGGAAAACTGGGACGTGCGGCTGACGGGACTCAACCTGTCCAATCACCGCTATTTGCTGGACAACAGCAACACCTTCGGAGGGACGCACTTCGTGAATCCGCGTGAGATCTCGGTGCAGGTGAAGTACAGGTTTCACTTCTAGAAGCGGCGTCGGGCGTCGGACCTCGGCCCTCAGGCTTCAGCCCTCAGATGTTGAGGCTCGATGTCAGATGGCTGAGGTCCGAGGTCTGACGTCCGAGGTCTGGGTTAGGATTGGGAAACACGGAGATCCTGATGAGATTCGTTCTGGCCTTGCTGGCTGTAATCGGTATTGCAGCTTCCGCGCTGGCGTTGCGCGAGCACTACCGGACCGATACGTCGCCCTGCAGCATCAACGAGAAGTGGGATTGCGGAATCGTGAACCACAGTCCCTATGCGGTGCTTTGGGGAGTACCGGTGGCGACCATTGGGATCGCAGGCTATCTGCTGCTGGGGATTCTGGCTCTCAAGCGCTGGTATGGCATCCTGTTGCCGGTGTCATTGGCAGGGCTCGCGTTCTCTCTTTACCTGGCGCACATTGAAGCGCATCTTCTGGGAGTTTGGTGCGTTTACTGCGTGGCATCCCTCGGCGTGATCTCTGCTTTTAGCCTGCTGGTGCTGGGGACGGTTCTGAACCGCCTTCGCAGTTAGGGCGATAGCTCCTCGAAGGGCATTGATAGAAACCAGTTCTCGGATCTCAGCCAGACGAGTTTTCGGTTTGGCTCGCCTCAGAGTCCCGCTGTCAGGTTCTTTTGCTCTGCCGGTGGTTAACCATCGATCTTCTTCAGCGCTGCCAGCAGTTCTTCATTATTCGGCGCCTGGTCCAGCGGATATATCTTGGCGAACGCGATCTTCCCTTTCTTGTCCACGATGAACACCGCGCGCTCGCAGATGCCGGGGAAAGGCTGTTCCTTGCGCAGAATTCCGAATTGTTCGGAGACCTGGCCGTGGGGATAGAAATCCGCGCACATGGGCGTGTGCATGATTCCGATTTCCTTCTTCTGCCAGGCAATCTTGCTGGGAATGGAATCCACGCTGATGTCGACTACCTGGGCGTCCAGGCTGGCGAATTTTTCGCGGTCGGCGTCAAATGCCGGCACCTGGGCCGCGCAAGTGGGCGTCCAGTCCAGAGGATGGAAGCTGACCACCACGTTCTTCTTGCCGAGGAAATCACTCAGTTTTATCTTCAGATGCCGTTCGCCTTCGACCGCCGGCAACTCAAAATCCGGCGCGGTGTCTCCGACCTTCAGGGGCATGGCTATCTCCTAATTGTTCATGTTACGCGATGAAGGCTTCGGTTGACGGGAGCGCGGGCGGGCCGCCCGCGGCCACACGAGCCACACCAACGAACTATCAAAATTAACATTGCTTTAACACTTTCCGAACCTCTCGAGACTAATATTTCCCGATGCCCCAGGAGCCGCTTGTCATAGAAGATATCCCCGGGCCCAAAGATGGACAGCGCATTCTGCGCCTGACTGGGCCTTTGACCATGAGCACGCTGTTCGATTTTCAGTCCAAAGTCCGCACTAATACCTCACGCGTTCTGCTGCTGGACTTCACCAACGTTCCCTACGTGGATTCGGCCGGGATCGGCGCGATGGTCGGCGCCTACGTCACTCATCAGAAGGACGGCCGCAGCCTGTACCTGATCGGAGTGAACGAACGGGTCCAGAACGCCCTCAAGGTCACCCATGTGGAGAAGTTCTTCCACTTTGTGGACTCGTTGACTGCGGCGGAGCAGGCGATCAACGCGTAGAAGGTTGCCGCCGCCAGGGTTTATCATGAGGTATGGTTCCCCGCCTGCTTGCTGTTCTTCTAGCCCTCTCCACCGTTTCGTTTGCCGGAATTACCGATGATGTACGCGAAGCCCTGGCGCGGAACAATGCTTCCGCTGCCGAGTCCGAACTGCAAAGCTATCGTGCCCGGCAGGGCGTAACCCCGGACTACGTCGAAGCTCTTTCCTGGATGGCTCGCGCGAGTCTAGCTTCTCACCAACTGGATCGCGCCGACACCTACGCCAAGCAGACCGAAACGCTCTCGCGCCAGTTGCTGGCGAAACGTCCTCTGGATGCCGAGCCGCATCTGCCGATCGCTCTCGGCGCCGCGCTCGAAGTGCAGGCCCAGGTCTTGGCGGCGCGGGGAGAGACTCGCCCAGGCTGTCGCCCTGCTCCGCCGCAGTGTCGAGACCTACCGGAATACGTCGATCCGGGCCCGGTTGCAGAAGAACCTGAATATGCTCGGCCTTGCGGGACAGCCCGCGCCGCCGCTGAAAATTGCGTCATACCTGGGCCCGAAGCCGGTGGCTCTGTCCCAGCTCAGCGGCTCTCCGGTGCTGCTTTTCTTCTGGGCGCACTGGTGCTCAGACTGCAAGGCAGAAGGCCCGATCATCGCCCGGTTGAGCTCCGAGTTCGGCAGCCGCGGCCTGATGCTGCTCGCCCCCACGCAACTCTACGGCTACGCGGCCCAGGGAGAAGACGCTGCGCCGAAGGATGAGCTTCCCTACATCCAACGCGTCTGGCAGCACTTCTATCCTGCATTGCAGGGCGTTCCGGTTCCGGTCAGCAAAGAGAATTTCAATCTTTATGGGGCCAGCACCACGCCGACTCTGGTCTTGCTCGATCGAGCCGGGCGCGTTGCCCTGTACCATCCCGGCGCGATGCCCTACGAAGACCTGAGGGCCGCCATCGAAAAAGTAATTCGCTGAATACCTGAGAACCGAGAACTGCTAACCATGAACTGGTATTTGAGACAAGATTCAGCCTGGTAAACCGGTCGGCGTCTTAAGATCTCTCCCCGGCCTACAATCAGCACTCACATGAATGAAGCCCGCATCGCGGAGCTGTTAGCGCCCTTCCTGACTGATAGCACCCCGCGCCGAGGTCATGGGGGATCAGCCATGGCGGCTGACATTGGCGTTCTCTCCTCCGATCAGCTCCGATATATATCGATATACATCGATCTATTGCTGCACTGGAACGATCGCATCAATCTCACCGCCGTGCGCGAGCCGGAAGAGATTGTCACCCGCCACTTTGGCGAATCCATTTTTGCCGCCCGGCAGCTGTTTCCTGGCGCGAATGCAGGGACAGCCTCAGCGGGACATAGGTCGTGGTCAATGGTTCCTACTCCACATGTTGTTGACATAGGGTCCGGGCCTGGTTTCCCCGGTCTGCCGATCAAGATATGGGCCCCGCAGGTGCGCTTGACGCTGATCGAGTCAAACCAAAAGAAGGCCACGTTCCTGCGCGAGGTGATCCGCGGGCTGAGTTTGACTAATGCCGAAGTGTTTATGGGTCGAGCTGAAGCCTTCACAGGATCCAAAGGAGAGGTTGTTACGCTTCGAGCGGTTGAGCGTTTTGAGTCGATCTTGCCGGTGGCTTCCGATTTGGTGGCGTCGTCTGGCTGCCTAGCGTTGCTGGTCGGGGAGGCTCAGGTTGGAGGCGTTCGCGAGGAAGTGCGGAGTCTGCATTGGTCCGAACCGGTGAAGCTACCGCTGTCGATGAATCGCGTCCTGATCATTGGAAGTAAAGAACCATAAGCGTTAGCATTCTTGCGAATGTGGGAAGAAGATCAGCCTGAGCAGGGCGATGTGGAGTTGCGAGGGTGAAATTGTCCTTAGCTGATAGCGACAGTGGAAACAATGGGGCCGGAGCTATGCTCGAGCGCGCGGTCCAATGTTAGTAAATACCTTGGTACCGAACTAGTAAAAAGTGGTGTTGAACTACGCATCTGAGGCATTATTTGTGATAGTTATGCCACTGTTAATGTCGAAGTGGGAAGCGTGCGTAGTTTGGCCACCGTAGGTTGCATTTCGTTTAGAGCTAACGCTCGAAGCAGTGTTCCACGTGGAACATGATCAGGGCTTACCTTTCCTCCTGCGCGCGCCCCGGTAGAGCGCCCCGCCCTTCAATTCCAGATCTGTGTCTTAGGACCTGACTGCAGACATGGTCGATGGCGTTGCAACCGTGCTCCAGGTGCACTCGGCCGTGGCGAGTCCCGCACGGTTTTATGGGGGCCCATCTACTTCCCCCTGTGTCCTTCATTTCTCAATTTCTTTGATCCTTGAATGTCGCCATCGGATGAGCGCAGCTCGATGTTCCACGTGGAACATAGGCTGCCAAATGTAATTTGTGGACCAGGTTTCACGCTTCGCTTGTGGCAATACTCTGTGGAAAGATACGCCCTGCTTCCCCGGAACTCATATATTTTCAACGCAACAGCAAGATTCATTGGTTGCACCAAATAACGTCATTGCAATCGATCATTGGTTCGGCCTATTCTTCGAACATCTCTGGGTTCTCCTTACAATTAAATGGGACGCATCATTGCGGTAGCCAACCAGAAGGGCGGCGTTGGCAAGACTACGACCGCCATCAATCTGGCCGCATCTTTCGCGGCCGCCGAAGTTAATACCCTACTCGTGGACTGCGATCCGCAGTCGAATGCAACCAGCGGGCTCGGCTTGGTCAGGGATCCGGAGCGGATTTCGACCTATCATTTGCTTATGGGGGCGGTAAGTCCTGAGCAAGCCGTACAGCCGACTGAGCTCGAACAGCTCTTCCTGGTGCCGGCGCACAAGAACCTGATTGGCGCCAACCTGGAGCTGGTGGAAGCAGAACGCCGCGAATACCGGCTGCGGGATGCGCTCTCTACTTTACGAGAGCGTTACCAGTTCATCGTTCTCGACTGTCCTCCTGCGCTCGATCTGCTTACTCTGAATGCCTTGGTGGCTGCGGATGCCGTTCTGATCCCGATGCAGGCGGAGTATTTCGCACTGGAGGGCATCAGCGAGTTGATGGACACGGTGGAACGGATCCGCGGCAGCTTCAATCCCGAGCTGACCATCGAAGGCGTGGTCCTCACCATGCTTGATGATCGCACCAACCTGGCTCAGCAGGTTATGTCGGAGTTGAAGAGATACTTCGGCGACAAGCTCTGTGCCACGACCATTCCGCGAAATATACGGCTGGCGGAGGCGCCCAGTCATGGACGGCCGGCGCTGCTGTACGATCCGCGATCCAAGGGAGCGGAAAGCTACATTCGTCTGGCCAAGGAAATCATTGCGCATTATTTGCCGGTGGAGGAGCAGACGCCGGCGGCGGAGATGGACAAGACGGCGTAGTAGATTGATGGTAATCAATGTTATGCGGCCTGATGTATATTGATTGTCATCTATATAGTACGAGATCACTAGAGCCGAGCTTTAGCTCGGCTGGACAGTCCGGGACAGCTGTCCCCACGCGGTGTTGGCGGTGCAAGCATGAAGATTGGCGAGGGAACATGACAACGACAGCGGAGAAAGTTGTGACTGAGGTGGAAAAGGCTGCTCCGGAGAAGCGGAAGGCCTTGGGCAGGGGACTGGAGTCGTTGCTGCCGGGCGGGCCGCGGGTGGTTGTCGCCGGTGAGCATGAGTTCACCTGGAGCGGCTGCAGCGCCAGTCGCGGGCGGGGCGCCCGCGCCACACGTGCCTGCGCCGTCCGATGCGGTGGTGCAGATTTCGATTGAGCTGATTGACGAAAATCCGTACCAGACGCGCTATCACTTCGGCGATCAAGCGCTTGGAGGAGCTGGCGAATTCGATTCGGGCCAACGGCGTGGTCCAGCCGGTGGTGGTGCGTCCCAGCGCTGACGGACGCTACACGCTGATTTTGGGCGAGCGGCGTTGCCGGGCGTCGAAGCTGGCGGGGAAGACGACGATTCCGGCGATGGTGCGCCGTGTCTCCGACCAGCAGGCGGCGGAGATGACCGTTGTCGAGAACCTGCAGCGGCAGGACCTGAACTGCATCGAGCAGGCGTCGGCGTTTTCCAAGCTGAGCCGGGATTTTGGATTGACCCAGGAGCAGATCGGGCAGCGGGTGGGAGTCTCGCGGGAGTCGGTGTCGAACTACATGCGGCTGCTGAAGCTGCCGGCTGCGGTGTTGCAGCATTTGCAGGAGGGGCGGCTCGGATTCAGCGAGGCCCGGGTGCTGCTGCAATTGCTCGATCCTAGCCTGATGGAGAAGATTGCCGACGAGGCGGTGCGGAAGCATCTGTCGGTGACGCAACTGGAAGAGTTGGTGGACCGGACCAACATTCCCCTGGTGAAAGAAGAAACTCCGCAGCGGGCGCGCTGGGTCGATCCCAATGTGCGGGCCGCGCAGACCGAGATGGAACGTGTGCTGGGTATGCGAGTGCGCATCCGCGACCGCAAGGGCAAGGGCAAGATCGTGATCGAGTACGCCACGCTCGAGGATTTCGATCGCGTGGTGGAGATGTTGAAATCGAAATAATCCAGTTTTCAGCTTCCGGTTGCAGCTCTCTTCCTGAAATTACGTCCGTGTCTATCAGTGGAGCATCAAAAAGAAATGAGCTCACTGAAGAAGACGTTCACCATCGGCGGCGATCTCGAAGTAAACCGGCTGGGGTATGGCGCGATGCGCCTCACCGGCAAGGGAATTTGGGGCGAGCCAAAGGATCCCGGCGAGGCCAGGCGCGTCCTCAAACGCGCGGTCGAGTTGGGAGTGAATTTTATCGACACCGCGGACAGTTATGGGCCAGTAGTCAGCGAACGGCTGATAGGCGAGGCACTCTCTCCTTTCCCCAAAGGCCTGGTAGTCGCTACCAAAGCAGGGTTCACGCGCCAGGGGCCCGACCGATGGATTCAGCTGGGCCGGCCGGAGTACCTGGTGCAACAGGTAGAGATGAGCCTGCGTTGGCTGAAGACGGAGGTGATCGATCTTTGGCAGCTGCACCGCATAGATCCGAAAGTGCCGGTGGAGGAGTCGCTGGGAGCGATCGCCCGGCTTCAGAAGCAAGGCAAGATTCGGCATGTCGGGCTTGAGCGAGGTAAAGCCGAAAGAGATTGATCAGGCGCGCAAGGTGATCGAGATCGTCAGCGTGCAAAACCAGTACAACGTCGGGGACCGGCAGCATGAGGACGTGCTGCAATATTGCGAGAAGCATAAGCTCGCCTTCATTCCCTGGTTTCCCGTGGCGGCCGGAAAACTGGCGCAGCCCGGCGGCAAGCTGGACAAGGTGGCGAAGCGGCACGGAGCGACGGTTTCGCAGCTCTCGCTGGCCTGGCTTCTGCATCGCAGTCCGGTGATGTTGCCGATTCCTGGAACTTCGTCGGTCGCCCACCTGGAAGAAAATCTGAAGGCTGCGGACATTGCGCTCTCGGCAGAGGACATGAAGGCGATCGAAGAAGCAGTGAAGTAGCAGTTTCTGGTTTCTCGTTTCCGGCTTCTAGTTCTTCAGACGCCACCACGGCCCACGTGGGGACAGCCGACCTCGGCTGTCCAGCCCAGCATGACTGCAAATTCCCACAAATTTCCCTTACGAAATCTCGCTTGACATATTCCTATATGGGAATGTAATGTAGCTGGCATGGCAAGGGCGGCTACGACTTCGGATGCTTTCAATGCAGTGGCTGAGCCTCGGCGGCGGGAGATTTTGAACTATCTCGCGCTGCAGGAGCGGCCGGTTGGCGACATTGTGGCGAGCCTGGGCCTGGAGCAGCCTTCGGTGTCCAAACACCTGGGGGTGTTGCGGAACGTCGGCCTGGTGCATGTGCGACGCGATGGGCGGCGCATGCTTTATCGAACCAATGCGGAGGCAATTCGTCCGCTTCATGAGTGGACCAAGACGTTCGAGCGTTTCTGGCAGCACCAATTGAGCCGAATCAAAGAGCGGGCCGAGGCTCGAGTCAAACCCGCGGACAAAGTGTGAATCAGATATTCACGCAAGGAGGAACGATGATTTCGACCGCAGCAGGAATCGAGAGTTTGATGTTGAACCTTACCCAGGAAATACAAGTGCGCGCCAACCTGGAGACGACCTTCGCCGCATCTGCTCGAACAACTCGGGCCGGCGAATGACACACCGGACGGCAGGGCGATGCCGATGAAGCTCGAGCCCTGGCCGGGAGGCCGGTGGTTCCGCGACCTGGGCGATGGCAACGGCCATTTCTGGGGAGTGGTGCAGGCCATCAAGCGGCCGACGTCTGATCGAGATCTCCGGGACCGCTGTTCATGTCCTATCCCGTGGTCTCGAATGTGCAATACCGGCTGACTGAGGAAAATGGCGTCACCCTGATCAAGTTCCATCACAAGGCGCTTCGGGCTGATTCCGGATGACCACAAACAGGGTGTGGGGAAAGGCTGGACACATATGCTCAACCGCGTGAAAGCACGGGTTGAGCGCGGCCGGCCGCACTAGGCACGAGCCGAGCGGATGAGGAGAAACCTATGTGTCCAGCATGTATAGCAAGCGCTGCGTTGACGGCGGGTGCCGTCATTACGACCGGCGGGCTTACCGCCCTGGTCGGAAGATATTTCATGCAAGAAGAGTGCGAAGAAGAACGGTTTGGACAATACAACTCATAAGGAGAAATGATCATGGTTGCCGTAACCAGCAAGATGGAGACTTCGAAGGTCGTGCCACAAGCTGATTGGCTTGCGGCACGGAAGGAACTCTTAAAAAAGGAGAAGGAGTTTACCCGGCTGCGCGACGAGCTGAGCCGGCAGCGGCGTGAACTGCCGTGGGAGAAGGTAGAAAAGCGGTACGAGTTCGATGGCCCCAGGGCAAGGAGACTCTGGCCGATCTCTTCGGCGGGAAGAGCCAGCTGATCGTCTATCACTTCATGTTTGGGCCGGGATGGAAAGAGGGTTGCCCCAGTTGCTCATATCTGGCCGACACCTTCAACGGCGCTTCGGTCCATCTCCCGGCGCGCGACACGACGTTGGTGGCGATTTCACGGGCGACCCTGCCGGAGATCGAAGCCTTCAAGAAGCGCATGGGATGGCAGTTCAAGTGGGTGTCGTCGTCCGGGAACGACTTCAACTTTGACTACCACGTTTCGTTTTCGAAGGAAGAGAAAGCCAAGGGCAAGGTCTATTACAACTACGAGATGATGGAGTTTCCCAGCGAGGAAGCCCCGGGTGCCAGCGTTTTCTACAAGAATGACGCCGGCGAAATCTTCCACACCTATTCCAGCTACGCCCGCGGCCTCGACATCCTGGTCGGCACCTACAACTTTCTGGACTTGACGCCGAAGGGGCGCGACGAAGAGGGGTTGGCCCACTCGATGGCCTGGGTGCGCCATCACGACAAGTACAGCGATGGGCTAGTGTCGGTTTCGAGCCTCTCCGCAGCCGACAAGAAGCGACGGTAGTTGGATGAGTGGAGCAGCGCTTTAGCGCTGCATTGAGCGGTTTCTTGGCGTCCTTTAGCCGCTGAAGACTCGTTGAGCCGCAACAGTGCGCAGATAGCAGGCTCTGCAAAGGCCTGCTCCACCCTAAGAGACGCCCCGAGAAATCGATCTGACAGAATGAAGGAGAGACAGACTATGACGACAACCATTACAAAGACACTTGAACCAACTCTGGATGAGATTCGCGAAGAGGCTGTCATCACCAAGCGGATCCTCGGAAGAGTTCCGGCGGACAAACTAACGTGGAAGCCGCATCCGAAATCAATGTCGCTCGGGCAGCTGGCGCTTCACATTGCCAGCATTCCCGGCGGCCTGACCAGGATTCTCCAAATGGATGAGTTTGACACGGCTCACGCGCAACTTCAATCCGCCACAGCCCAAGAACGTCGAAGAGATTCAGTCCGCACTCGACCAAAGCGTTCGTACGGCCGAGGACTTTCTTTCCGGCATGAGTGAAGAGACGGCACTCGCGAACTGGCGTCTGCTGGCGCACGGGAAACAGATCTCAAGCCAGCCGCGGATCGTGGTGCTGCGCTCGATCATGTTGAACCACTGGTACCACCATCGCGGTCAACTGTCGGTCTACCTGAGACTGCTCGACGTCCCGGTTCCGGTGATCTACGGCCCCAGCGCGGACGAGAATCCGTTTCGATGAATCATGTAGGCGCGAGCGCCCTCGTGCTGCAGTGCGCCGGATTGCGGCACCTCGACGCGCGGTGTCTGTCGGAAGCCGTCGAGTGAGGATTGGCGTCGAGTGAAACAGATCAAAGGCGGCGGGCGAGGGCGCCCGCCCCACACGGATCGCTGTTAGCTGCCGGCTGAGAATCCGCCTACGTTTGCGACCGTGAGGCGAAGGTACTTGTGGGGATTTACCGGAGTGTCGTTGATGCGGACTTCGTAGTGGAGGTGGGGACCGGTGCTGCGGCCGCTCTCACCGACGTATCCGATGGTGTCGCCGCGATGTACGTGCTGGCCCGGCATGACGGCAAAGTTTGCCAGGTGGCCGTAGCGGGTGGTGATGCCGTGGCCGTGGTCAATCATGACGGCGCGTCCGTATCCGCCCAGGAAATCGGCGAAGGTGACCATGCCGTCGGCGGGCGCTACTACCGGCTGCCCGTCGGTTGATCCGATATCAATGCCGCTGTGGAACGCGCCTTCTCCGTTGAACGGATCGATGCGCTCGCCAAAGGAGCCGGTCACCGGACCTTCCACCGGCCAGAGATTGGGGGCGGAATTTGCCCGCAGCCAGTCTGCCGTGGTCACGTTACGCGTGAGTCCCAGAGAAAGACCGGTCATGGTGGCGCCGCTGAGCGCCGAAGTCTTGAGCGCGCCGAGCTGATCCAGCGAAGAGACGACTTGAGAGCCGGCGACGTTTTCAGAAGACGCCGTCACCAGGTTGGGATCGGCCTTCAATCCGTAAAGCGAAGAAACCTCGCCCGCCAGCGAGCCCAGCGAGGCGACCTGAATGTCGCGCTCCTTGGCTACCTGCTCCAGCCGCGAGTAACGGTTACGGAGATCTTCGCGCTCGGTGCGGAGCTCGTTGTAATGCGACACCTTCAGCAGCATGCGCAGATATGAACTGGCGATGCCGGTCAGGCTCAGTCCCACAATCGACGCCCCTACCAGGAACACGTACAGGTAGTGAACGGGGATGGAGATCTTGCGGAGCTGACCGTCGTCACCGCGTGCCACAAAAAGAATGTAAAAGCGTTTTTGCAATTTTTTCCTTCCGTTAGTCGATCAGGATCGGACCAACAGGGCGGCTCGCGGTTACGAGAGCCCTACCGCCATCCTGAAATCCGGGCCAGCTTCCCATTCTGGAACCAGAGCTGTTTACGCGCCCGAAACCTACCGGAACTTGGATGCCGAAATTCTTGTGCTTGCAATCCCTACTGGATGCAGCACTTAGTTCGGCTATGTACTTCTGAACAGCTTGGCAACGGTAACAAAGTAGGTTCCCCCCTGTCAACGTTGGCGGGCTTACCAACGCCGGGTGTGGAGGACTGCCCGTAGGGACGTATTACTCGGTGGTGACTTTGGGAGGGAGGGTAACGTGTACCCAGCCCTGGATTCATTCTACGCCCTTTCGTCGAGGCCGATGTCCCGGGAATGATCCCCGCACGAGCGTGGACGCTAGCGCCTACATTTACCTGTATATTGATGGCGCCGTGCCCCTGCCTGAGAAAGCGCTGATCCGCCGTATTCGCGATCGAGCCGCAAGACGAACCGGCTATGGCCTTCGCGGTGCAATCGGCATCGGGGATGACTGCGCGGTGGTTCCCGTTCCGTCGCGGTCATGAAGCCCTGGTCACGACCGATTTCAGCCTGGAGAATGTCCACTTCAAACGGGCCTGGCACCCGCCAGAGAGCGTGGGGCATCGCTGCCTGGCGCGCGGACTTAGCGACATCGCCGCCATGGGAGGGGAACCGCTGGCAGTGTTTCTTTCGCTGGCCGTTGCCGCGGAACTTGCCGCAGAGCTGGGTGGATGGATTCCTGCGCGGTCTGCTGAAGCTGGCGGGCGAGTTCAAAGTGAGCCTGGCCGGGGGCGATACCGCCCAGTCTCCCGGCGGCATCCTGGCCGATATCGTTGTGCTGGGCTCGGTGCCGAAGGGGGAGGCGGTGCTGCGTTCCGGCGCCCGTCCGGGTGACCGGATTTATGTGACTGGCGAACTCGGCGCTTCGGCGGCGGCGATCGATTTGCTCTCGGGCGGAAAGAAGCTTCGACCGTCGGATTTTGTCAGCCACTTCTATCCCAGGCCGCGAGTTGCGGTCGGCCGCTTCCTGCGCGAAAAGGGATTGGCTTCGGCCATGATCGACATCAGCGATGGACTCTCCACCGACCTTGGCCACATCTGCGAGGAAAGCGGAGTGGGAGCCGAGCTCGAAGCCGAAGCCATTCCGGTCGCGGCGGTGGGGAAGTCGGCGCGGAGGGTTGATCTCCAGTTTGCCTTGCACGGCGGGGAAGACTACGAGTTGCTGTTCACTGCGCCGCCGAGGAAAAGAGTTCCGTCCCGAATTGCGGGTGTTCCCATCCAGCAGATTGGGGTGGTGACGACGGGGCGGCAAGTGTTCTTGGTGGACAAAAAGGGTCTAAGGCAGGAATTGCAGCCGCAAGGTTGGGAACACTTCAAGAAATAGGGTTCCGGCACAGACTGTGTGGGACCGGGTCTTCGACCCGGTCGGGCCGAGCGAAGCTCGGCTGGGTTTGTGCCTCCGGTGACCACAAATTGCAACCTAGTCGAGCTTCGCTCGACCTGGCCGGGTCGAGAGACCCGGCCCACACGGTCCGTGCCTGTCACCTACTGTGTCTCTACTCTCTGCTTCCGAACAGGACTACAGTAGATCCATGCAGTCTTCTTTTTTGCGGCTGATTCTTGTTTGCGATCACATCTGTCATTTTTGGCTTTGGCCCAGCAGACCCCACCGCCCAGCTCCACCGTGGACGACGACTTCATCCAGAAGCAATTTGGGTCCACTTGCAAGCTGATGCCGGGACCGCCGCAGCTCAAGGCGGACCTCGACGGCGATGGCATTGAAGACCTGGTCGTGGCTGGCCATTGCACCAATCCGCTGACCGACCAGGCCGAAGACAACTTCACGGTGATCGATCCGTACAACGCGTTTTACGGGTACGGGAACACCAAGATCACCACCCAGTTTGCCTCGGAGGACCCGGCCGTCCGAGGGCTTGGTGCTGCTGGTCATCCACGGCTCCGGCCCGGAGGCCTGGCGGGCGGCGACCCCGAAGGCGAAGTTCGTGATCATCAACCTGCCGTTCAAACAGATCGCGGTGAAAAAGCTGTCGGTGAAGAAGAAGACGGTGATGGCCATCTACGCCGAGGAGACGGGTGGCGATCGGATGACCTCTGCCACTTTTTGGGACGGCAAGAAGTATCGCTACCAGCCTATTGGATCCAGCATGGAGCAGTGAACCGGCGTCGGACGTCGGACCTCGGACGTCAGCAAAGCCCTGGTTTTGAGGTCCGAGGTCTGAGGTCTGACGTCTGAGGTCCGCAATGAACCTGGAACAGAAACTCGAAGAACTGAAGAAGCGCGACCGCCTTGCCGCCGAAGGCGGCGGAGAGCAGCGCCGCGAGCGGCAGCATAAGGAAGGCAAGATGTCGGCCCGCGAGCGGGTCGAGTTCCTGCTCGACGAAGGCACGTTCGAGGAGACCGACAAGCTGGTCACGCACCGCTCGACCGACTTCGGCATGGCCGAGCAGAAGATTTACGGCGACGGCTTCATCACCGGCTACGGGCGCATCGAGGGGCGGCTGGTGTTTGTCTTCGCCCAGGACTTCACGGTTTTTGGCGGATCGCTCTCCGAAACCAACGCCGCCAAGATCGTCAAGATCATGGACCTGGCCGCCAAGATGGGCGCGCCCCTGATTGGCTTGAACGATTCCGGCGGCGCCCGCATTCAGGAAGGCGTGGTGTCGCTGGCGGGCTACGCCGACATTTTTCTGCGCAACACGCTGTACAGCGGAGTGGTACCGCAGATTTCCGCCATCATGGGGCCGTGCGCGGGCGGCGCGGTGTACTCGCCGGCCATCACCGATTTCATCCTGATGGTGGACAAGACCTCCTACATGTTCATCACCGGGCCGGACGTGATCAAGACGGTCACGCACGAAGAGGTCACAAAAGAACAGCTCGGCGGCGCTCACACCCACAACGAAACTTCCGGCGTGGCGCACTTCATGGCGCACGACGACGCGGAATGTCTTTCCATGGTGCGCGAGCTGCTGAGCTTTCTTCCGTCCAACAATCTGGACGATCCGCCGCGCCGGGCGTGCAGCGATCCGACCGACCGCGCCGATGCCGCGCTGGACCGGATCGTGCCCAATGAGTCGAACCTGCCCTACGACATCAAGGACGTGATCCACTCGGTCGCCGATGACGGCTATTTTTTCGAGGTGCAGGAGCACTATGCCAAGAACATCGTCGTAGGCTTCGCCCGGATGAATGGGCGTTCGGTCGGGATCGTGGCCAACCAGCCGGCGTTTCTGGCGGGCACGCTCGATATCAATGCGTCCACCAAAGGCGCGCGGTTTGTGCGCTTCTGCGACTGCTTCAACATCCCGCTGATTACGTTTGAAGATGTGCCCGGATTCTTGCCCGGCATCACGCAGGAGTACGGCGGGATCATCAAGCACGGAGCCAAGCTGCTGTTTGCCTTTGCCGAAGCCACGGTGCCGAAGATCACGGTGATTACGCGCAAGGCCTACGGCGGAGCGTATTGCGTGATGGCGTCAAAGCATATCCGCACGGATGTGAACTATGCCTGGCCGACCGCGGAAATCGCGGTGATGGGGCCGGAGGGCGCGGTGGACATCGTCTACAAGCGCGAGCTGGACCGCGCCCCGAAGCGCGAAGAGCTTCGCCAGGAAAAGATCGAAGAGTTTCGCGAGAGGTTTGCCAATCCGTACGTGGCGGCGGAGCGAGGCTATGTGGATGCCGTCATACAGCCGCGCGAGACGCGCAAGAAACTGATTCAGGCGCTGGCCATGCTCGAGACCAAGCGGGACAAGAACCCGCTGAAGAAGCATGGGAATATTCCGCTGTAGTGTAGGTGTGGCGCGGGCGCCCTCGCTCGCGAGCTAGCAGCGGCAGCCTTCATTCGTCCAGTGGCGATAGCGGCAGCATTGATCCGTGCCGGACGTGCACAACGTAGACTGATCTGTCGATCACGACAAAGAGGAAGCGATAAGTTCCTCGATTGCCAGCGCCGAACAGCAGTTCACGGATCGGGTGGTCAAAAGAAGCGCTCTCTGGGGCAAGTGGGCATCGTTCGGGGCGGCGGGCTAAGCTCCTGGCACTCTGACGCGCGCGTCGAATCCAGTTGCGGGCAGCGTCCGGAGCGTAACTGCGAATATAGCGATAAGCGGCTCGGAGATCCGTCTCAGCTTCGGTGGTAATAATGACGCGGTAAGTCATCTACCGTTTCGAATCTTCTCGTTCTAGATCGTCAAACACATCGTCAGCGGCCCGTCCTGAACCCCTTTTGGCCTGGGCCAAGCCCCGGCGAATGCTTGCCACAACGTCAAGATGCCCGGCGACCTCCTGATATGCGGCGGCATCGAGAAGCACAGCCTCGGCTTTGCCATTCACGGTCAGCACCAGGGGACGCCCCGTTTTCTTCATGCGCTTCATCAGGCCGAGGGAATTGCGCTTGAAAGTCGTTAGAGTTTGAATGTCTTGAGTCACATCGATCATGAGGTAAGTATAGCACTATAAAAGCATCTTATTTGATGCTCTAATGCGCTGGGGGAGATAGTGTCTTTTCAACAAGTAACCCGATGATCAGGTTCAACGGCGGGGAGGAAAAGCGTGATCTGGAAAATCGACCAAGCCACGGCCCTGGCGGCAATGGCCTACATGCCGCTCCAAGACCAAGACGCACCGGCGCTTCAGTTTGGAGGCTGCCACACGAACGCGGAGACTTGGAACGATCGTATCCTTCAACCATCGACATGGCCAAACGGACCATTGTGGTCAAGTCCTGATCAAATTATCAAACAATTTGCCGGCGAGCGCTACACGCAAGCGCTGGCTCTCGTGGTGTCCTGGGGAGGAATGGGACGTCGATCGAAGGACATTTATGGTGACCGAAAAAAAGACACCATCGTGCTAATTGATCGCACCCTCCGCCAATGCGCAGAGAATATTAGAGAGTCGCAGTCGATCGCTGATTCCTGGAGGAGACTGACCGGTTCTGGGGAAGGGCAACTGAGGTGGTCCGCCGTCATGGCCTCCAAGACCCTACACTTCCTCTGTCGAGCCTTTTACGCAGGATCCTCCGGTCGCGATTGACGGCGCCGTGATTCGGCAGCGAGTGTGGCCTACTTTTTGCAGGTCGATCTCGGCGTGCCAACGTCTGGAAAATTGGGACGGCAATACGTTTGAAGCATACTCCCGTTACATGACTGCCGTTCTTATCTGGGCGCGTCAAAAGAATTGGACCACCACTGACATAGAAGTGACCATCTTCAAGAAGTTCGGTTGATTCACTGGGAATCTGCCAAATATTGCTACTCCGCCGGCCGCTCCACCATCATCGGCTGCGATTTCTTGGGATCTGCCGCGGGCGCCGACGGTGACGACACCGGGGGCACCACCGGCACGCCGTTTACTACCGCGCGAGAGTCGCTGCGACTGCCGGTGCGGTCGTCCCATTTGCCGAAAATCATTTTGCCGGCGGTGGTTTGCAGGACCGACGTGACCGAGATGTCGATGGTCTTGCCGATCATCTTTCTGGCGTTGTCCACCACCACCATGGTTCCGTCGTCGAGATAGGCGACGCCCTGGTTGTATTCCTTGCCTTCCTTCAGGATGAAGACCCGCATGGTTTCGCCGGGCAGCACAATCGGCTTCAGCGAGTTGGCCAGTTCGTTGATGTTCAGCACTGCGACGCCCTGCAGTTGCGCGACCTTGTTCAGGTTGAAGTCGTTGGTGATGATTTTGCCTTCGTACAGTTTGGCCAGTTCGATCAGCTTCAGATCCACTTCGCGGACCGCGGGGAAGTCATCTTCGACGATCTGAATCTGGAGTGACGCCACTTTTTGCAGGCGTTGCAGGATGTCGAGACCGCGCCGTCCGCGGTTCCGCTTCAGCGAGTCGGCGGAGTCGGCCACCAGTTGCAACTCGCGCAGCACGAACTGCGGAGTGACGATGATGCCGTCGAGAAATCCGGTCTCGGCGATGTCGGCGATGCGGCCGTCGATGATGACGCTGGTGTCGAGGATCTTGTAACTCTTCTTGCCTTGCTTCTCCCCGCCGAAGACGCCGCCGAGGGCCGCCAGATTCAGCAGGTCGCCCTTGTTGGCCCCGACGACCAGTCCGACGTAGGCCATCAGGAGCATGACCAGGATTTGCAGGAAGCTCTGGGTGTGTCCGGGGGCAACGCTGTTGCGAATGACGAGAGAAAACAGGTAGGCGCCGAAGATGCCGAGAACACTGCCGACGGCGGCGCCAATCAGGCGCTTCAGACTGACCCGCCGCAGCCTCCATTCGAACAGGACGATGCCGAGGCCGATGAGCGCGCCCACCCCGGCATCCAGCTTCGCGGGCAGGTCGAACGGATCAGTCAGATAGCAGGTAACAGCAATTATGAGAACAAATAAAAAACGCACCACAACCAAGTCCACCGAAGGACCTCCCCGGAACCCGCGCGCGGACCCCTCCGCGCATGAGCGTCCCGCACTGGTTACCCGGTGCTTCTAAAAATTGCGGTACCAGTGATCTTTTAAGCGGAGCCTATGAATTGATTATGAAAAGCGCTCCGACCTCCCCTATCCAACGCCTGCCTGGAACGGGGAGCCCCCAACTTTTGATACGCAGAGTATATACCTGCCGCGAAAATGTGGTGGCCGCAAATTGGATGCAGCGGCGCTGTTAGACTGCTGCTCATGAAGGCCCTTGTCATCAGCCGGTTAGGCGACCCCGAAGTGCTGGAAGTACGATCCGTCCCGGACCCGGTGCCCACATCGGGACAGGAGTTGATTGAGGTGGAAGCAGGCGGCATCAACTTCGCCGACATCATGTCGGCGCAAGGCGGATATCCCGGAACCCCGAAACCGCCGCTGGTGGCGGGACGTGAATTTTGCGGAACTCGGATGAGCGACGGGCAGCGCGTGATGGGCTACACACAGTGGGCCGCATTTGCGGAGCGCGTGGCGGCTCCGTCGCAATTGCTGTGGCCGGTGCCCGAGGCATGGAGCGCGGAAGAAGGCGCGGCGTTTCCAGTCAACTACTTCACTGCATACTTTGCCTACTGGAAGGCGGGTCTGCTGGAGAAATCGACCGGCCTCCGTCTACGTGCGCCCTCCCGAAGATCTGGACGATCTGCTGACCGACATTGGCAAGGAACAAGGAGCCGGTTCGAAACGGCCGCGAGTTCTCATTCATGCCGTGGCCGGCGGAGTGGGAACGGCCGCGGTGCAGATTGGGAAAGCTGCTCGGCGTCGAGATGTACGGGACCTCTTCTTCGGAAGAAAAACTGGCGCGAGTGAAAACGCTGGGGCTGCAGCACGGGATCAATTACAAGCAGCGCGATTACGAAGAAGCGATCAAAGAGATGACCCACGGCGAAGGTGTGGATGCGGTGTTTGAAATGCTGGGTGGTGAGCACACCGCGAAGAGCGTGCGTTGTCTGCGCGATTTCGGGCGGGTGATCGTGTACGGTGCGGCCACCGGACAACCCGCGCATCTGGATGCGCGCATCCTTTATGCAAAAGGCGCGAGCGTGCATGGTTTGTGGTTGACGTATTTGTCGGGGAATCGCGAGCTGATGAAACAGGCCTGGGAACAACTCTCGGCATGGACTGCGAACGGGCATTTGCGGCCGGTGATCGGTCACGTGTTTCCTTTGGAGAAGGCGGTCGAAGCGTACCGGTTACTGCTGGAGGGCAAGAACTTCGGGAAAGTAGTGCTCAAGTTGAATTAGTTCTTCTGGTTGATCTGTTCTGCGTTGATGGCTTCCCTGCTAGCAATCAAAGTCAAAGGCGACGGACAAGAGTGTCCGTTCCACACTATCACATCATAGACAAGACAAATCGCTGTTGTGTTGCGGCTTTTCGCCGAACCAGGTGGCTGCTAACAACGGCGTGCGCACGTCGTCCAAAGAAGTGCAGATGAAAATATTGCAGCGGAACTTTTCAACTGCACGTTGCGTATCAGGCAATGATTGAAGCTGGGTCTGAGGGAACAACCACCAGCCGACCTGGTTTTGGAAAAGAATTTCAGGGGTTAAAGGGACTGGCTCACGCTCGGTTTGGCGGCCCAGGTGAGAACAATCCCCGAAGCAGAAAGCGCGCGGCCTTGCGGCCGGACTCTTTTCGCTTAACCCCGAGGCAGCATTTTAGGCCTTCGACGGCAAAACGCAAGTTTTTCCTGCCCCAGGCAAATTCAGGCCGCCCAGAACCGGTTCCCGACGTTTTCGGGAAAGAAAAAGGAGTGCAATGAGCGTATCGAAAATCTCCAAGGGCTTGCTGCTGGGTTTGGCTTTGCTGCTGGCGACAAGCGGGTTTGCCGCCAACAAGGGTACGCTGCAGGTGGACGATCCCGTCACCGTAAACGGAAAGCAGCTGGCCGCCGGCGAATACACCGTGAAGTGGGACGGCGCCGGACCGAACGTCGAACTGAACATCCTGAAAGGCAAGAATGTTGTCGCCACCGTGCCGGCGCGCATGGTTGACCTCGAGCAGTCTCCCAGCCGGGACTCGGTGGTCACCAGCACCAACAGCGATGGGCACAAGTCGCTGAGTGAAATTCGCTTTTCGGGAAAGAAGTATGCGTTCGCGGTGAACGCAGAATCCGCCAAGGCGGAATCGAGCGGAACCAACAAGTAGAAGTTGAAATTAGTTTTGTGGAAGATGGGCGGAGAGACAGAACTCTCCGCCCATTTTTCTGAGAGATTAATACTTCGGCATCTTCGGATCCACGCGGTCGGCCCATGCCAGAATTCCGCCGGCCAGGTTGTGTACTTTCTTGAATCCTGCCTGGCGCAGAAAGTCCACAGCCTTGGCGCTGCGCACGCCGGAGCGGCAGTGGGCCACGATTTCCTGGCTGGAATCCAGTTCGTTGACGCGCTTCGGCAAGTCGCCCAGCGGAATCAGATGTCCGCCGATATTGCAGATCTGATATTCGTGGGGCTCGCGCACGTCGAGCACGAACAGATTTTCGCCTGCGTCCAGCCGTTTCTTCAGTTCTTCCACCTGAATGTCTGCTGTTAATGTTTCCACTGGCTTCTCCTCGCCGCGAATTCCGCAAAACTCGTTGTAGTCGATCAACTTGGTTGATCGTCGGATGCGTTCCGCAAGCCGGGCAATCGGGATTCTTGCGCAGCTTGAGTTCGCGGAACTTCATGTCCAGCGCATCGATCAGCAGCAGCCGGCCAATCAGCGGCTCGCCCTTGCCCAGGATCAGCTTGATGACTTCCGTCGCCTGCATCACGCCGACCAGCCCGGGCAGAATGCCCAGGACTCCGCCCTCGGCGCAGGACGGCACCAGTCCGGGCGGTGGCGGCTCGGGATAGAGGCAGCGGTAGCACGGACCTTCCTTGGTCGCGAAGACGCTGGCCTGCCCTTCGAAGCGGAAGATCGAACCGTAGACATTGGGCTTCCCGGTAAGCACGCAAGCGTCATTCACCAGGTAGCGCGTGGGAAAGTTGTCGGTGCCGTCGGCGATGATGTCGAACTCGCGAAACAGTTCCAGCGCGTTTTCGCTGGAGAGCCGAGTGTCAAATTTCCGGATATTCAGGAACGGATTGATGGCCTTCAGCTTCTCCGCCGCCGAATCCAGCTTCTTGCGTCCAACGTCGGCAGTCGAGTGAATGATCTGCCGCTGCAGGTTGGTGTAGTCCACGACGTCGAAGTCCACGATGCCCAGCGTGCCGACGCCGGCCGCGCCCAGATACAACGCCAGCGGCGAACCCAGACCGCCCGCGCCGATGCAGAGCACCCGCGCCGCTTTCAGCTTGAGCTGCCCTTCCATGCCGACCTCGGGCATGATCAGGTGGCGCGAGTAGCGCAGAATCTCGTCGTTGCTCAGGGTAACGGCTTCGGGTTTGACTTCAAGTGTCGTGGCCATAAAAACCTCATTCAAGATTTCAGATTGTTGATTGTTGATTGACGCGAAACAGACTAGCGACAGGAGGGACAACAACAACCTGGACGTCGCGGATTTGGGTTCGGTTTTCATTCAACAATCAAAAATCAACAATCTGCAATCTTATCGGCCTCCCGCGATGGAAGGCACAATCGAAATACTATCACCGTCCTTCACCGCCGTGGCTTCCTTCTGCAGATAGCGAACGTCCTCGTCGTTCAGGTAGACATTGACGAAGGCGCGCAGCTTTCCATCGTCGGTATAAAGATGACGGCGCAAATCAGGGTGCTGGGCGACCAGATCGGAAAGGGCGTCGCCGATGGTGCCGGCCTTGACCTCAACCGCAGGCTGCTTGCCAGCGTACTGGCGCAGGGGGGTGGGGATTTGGATCTTGGGCATAGGCTATACATGATGCCACAGGAGGGGTGGGAGATTCAGCCGTGTGGACTGTGTGGGGCGGGCGCCCTCGCCCGCCGCTTTTGACTTGGGTTTTCTATCGGTCTGTCCCAATATCAGAGTGGCGGCGATCTGACTCCAAGATCAAAGTCAAAGGCGGCGGGCGAGGGCGCCCGCCCCACACAGACAGATCACGCTACCTCGATCTTCTCGTCCACCAGCTTCTTGTCGTTCTCGTCGCTTCCGGTCAGCTCGAACGAATTGGTCAGCACCGCCTTGCCCTTCTCCACGCTGGTGATCACGTAAGAGCAGCTGAACCAGTGGGCCTCGGCCAAGTCGGTCTGCGACCACTGGGCGGGATGGTCGGGATGTGAATGATAGAAGCCGATGATGTCTTCGCCGCGCTCGCGTCCTTCGCGCTGGATGCGGATCAGTTCCTTGGGATCGATGTTGTAGCGGTTGTGGGCGGAATCGGTGCGCGTGTTGCCGGCGCGCGCGACTGAAGTCACGGTACGCACGCCGTCCTCATCCATTTGTCCGAGCAGCACGCCGCAGCACTCGTGCGGATAGGTTTCTTCGCCGTGCTGTCTGAGAGCTTCGTAATCTTTGCGACGGATATTCAGCATGGAGAGGTCAATTGCCGCTGGGGCTACAGAGAGCGTCCCGCAAATTCGTGAATAAAGAAAACCAGTTCTCGGTTGTCAGTTTGGAGTTCTCGGTTGTGATTTCAGCCTTCTTCCCAGAACCGCTCACTCAAATATTTGTCGCCGGAATCGCACAGAATGGTCACGAACACGGCGCGCTCGCCTTGGCCGAGCTTTCGTGCGACTTGCAGGCAGCCTACAACTGCGGCGGCGGCCGAGATCCCGACCAGCAGTCCTTCTTCGCGGGCCAGTCGCTTGGCCATGCGGTAGGCTTCTTCGGTTGAGATGCCGATGTCCTCATCGGCCAGCTTCGTGTCGTAAATTTTGGGGACGATGGCGCTGGCCATGTGCTTGGCGCCTTCGATTCCGTGGAAGGGCGAGTCAGGCTGGAGCGAGATGCAGCGAATCGCTGGATTCAGTTCTTTCAGGCGCCGCGTGGTGCCGACAAAAGTGCCGCTGGTTCCCATCATGGAAACGAAGTGGGTGACACGTCCTTCTGTCTGTTGCCAGATTTCGTTGGCTGTGCCATGGTAGTGGGCCTGCCAGTTGGCGTCGTTGGAATACTGGTCGGCATAAAAATATTTGCCGGGATCCTGGCGAAGAGTTCGCGGGCGGCACGAATCGCGCCGTCGGAGCCGTCGGCCGGGTCGGTGTAAATAATGTTGGCGCCGTAAGCGTGCAGGATGCGCTTGCGCTCGACCGAAACATTTTCCGGCATGCACAGAGTTACCGGGAAGCCTTGCGCGGCCGCGATCATGGCGTAAGCGATGCCGGTGTTTCCGCTGGTGGAATCGAGCAGGATTTTGCCGGGGCCGAATTTTCCGCTGGCGCGAGCCTGGGCGACGATGTTCGATGCGGCGCGATCTTTCACCGATCCGCCGGGGTTGTACCACTCGGCTTTGCCCAGCAACTCGATTCCGGGCAAGTCGCGAGTGAGACGTTCCAGGCGCAACAGCGGAGTGTTGCCGATGAGTTCGAGGCTTCGCCGGCCGAGGGCGTGACTCGACTGGCCGGGCCTGGCCGCCGACGCTGTGGCCGGCGAATCAGGCACTTCCGTTGCTTTGGTTGAGACTGGCTGCATGGATCTCGGAACTAAGGCCGTGACCATCGTAACGTATTGCGAACTCGAATTAACGGTCGTCGTAACGGTTGATTGGATTATAAAAGAGGCTACTTTGATCCAGCCAAAAGATGGAAATGCACTCTTTTCGGGAAAATCGGCATCTGATGGATTGGAACGGGTAGAGGTTAAGATCAGAGGGATTGGATACCCAAAACGAATGGCAACCAAAGTAGAGCAACGAAGTTACGAGGAAGCGCTGAGTTGGCTGCGCGAGCACGGCTTTGATCTGATCGAGGCGCCGGGCACGCAGGGGCGTGTGTTCCTCAAGAAATACAGTGTTTCCGCCGCCATCCAGAAAGACGGCGACGATGGCGTGAAGATCTTCGCCTATCCGGGATACCTGATCGGCAGCGAGATTTCCAAGCTGGTCAATCGCGGCTACCAGCAGTTTCTGAAGACTGCCAAGACCGAAGTCCCGGCCACCGCAGACCACCTGAAAGCGCTGCAGCAATTTACCGAAGAGTTGAAGGAAGGGCTCGGGATTGCCCGTCCTGTACAACGAATCGCTGGGCACGGTGAGCGAATCGTATCACTACGACCGCATCAAGGACCGCGACAAGCCGGCAGCGGAGCGCCCCAAGCGTCCGTGGGAAAAAGCGGGAGCGGCGGCTGCAGCCGCCAAAAAAGGCCGCGCTTAAACTTTGCTGGAGGACGGGCGTCTCGCCTGGCCTCCTTTATCTATCCCCAACCCCTTAACTTATTTTTTCACTCGTACTTGCACGCGGGTTCCCTCCGGCAGCCGGCCGTTCACCAACTTGATTGCGCCGCCTTCCACTATCCCTTCAAACTCCTGGGGCCCGGCAGCGGTCGTCGCGGGCGAGCCGCCCGCGGCCACACGGGCTGTACTGCTGGTTCGGCCCATGCCTTTGTCCATCGCCTGATTCGCCAATTCGTCCGCTTCGCGATTGTGTTCGCGCAGCGCGTGGTCGATGGAGAACCACTCCAACTGCGCAATCAACTCTTTGGCGCGGCCGTGAAGTTCCTGCAACGTCGAGTTCTTCACTTTGTAGATGCCTTTGATCTGCCGTACCAGGAGTTCGGAATCGCTTATGACCTTGAGCGCTTTGTGTCCGTGCTCGATGGCATACTCGAGCGCCGCAATCAGGCCTTGATACTCCGCAAAATTGTTGGTCTGGTGGCCCAGGTACTGGCTGAGCGCGGCAACTTTTTTTCCGGCTTCATCCTGGATCACAACGCCGTAGCCGGCGGGTCCGGGATTGCCGCGCGCGCCGCCGTCGCTGTGAGCGATCAGGTAGTGCTCGGGGACTCTTGGCGTGCGGTGCGGGAAATAGACTGCGAGATGGATGTGAAGGCATGGCGAAAGTTTACATCGTGTGACCGTGTGGGGCGGGCGCCTTCGCCCGCCGATTTTGACTTGGTTTTTGTTGAATTGCTCCCAGTTATGCGCGACTGATTATCTTCCCGCGGCCAGGCGCGTGGCCAGGCGTTGCGGCAGGTTGGCAGCCATGATGCGGTCCTGGGCCTGCTTCAGGTTGTAGGGCACGCGACAGAAGGTGACGATGCGGGCGTCGGAGTCGAACACGGCAAAGGCGGCCCGCCAGTCTCCATCGCGGGGCTGTCCGACCGAACCGGGATTCACCATGTAGCGCATGTTCTCTTTGAGGGGAAACTCCGCAGTCTCGCTCTGTCCCACGGTGTTGTATTGCGGGCGATAGTAATCGCTGGCCACGACGTTGGTGCAAAAACTTCCCTGCAGATGGGTGTGTCCGAAAAAAGTCAGCGGCGTGGCGGCAGTCATCAGGGGCTCAATGGCATCGCGCAAGGTAACCACATACTCGTCTTCATCCACCGGAGAGCCGTGCACGAACTGGACCGCGGACAGTTCCCCGGTCTGGATGGGGCCGTGGGGCAGGCCCTGAAGCCATTTCAGGTTTTGGGGAGTGAGTTGGTCGCGGGTCCACAGCGCCGCCAGTCCGGCGATGGGATTGAAGTCTCTCAGGTCCATCGCGCCACTGGCTGCCTTGTCATGGTTGCCGCGCACGAAGATGTGCCCCAGGGCGCGCGAGCGCTCGATGACCTCGTTGGGGCTGGCGCCGTAGCCGACGATGTCCCCGAGGTTGACCACCATGTCGTGCGGCGGGGCCGCTGTCAGACACGCTTCCAGAGCTTCCAGGTTGCCATGAATGTCGCTTATTAGAAGAATGCGCACAGATCACCGGACAAACTCGGGATTATAGACCTGTCGGGCTGGTCTGTGCGCTGAAATGTAGCGCGCCGATGTGGGGCGGACGCCGCCGCACGTGTGGCCGTTCGCGCCATATAGCTGGCGTTCACTACCGGGCATCTTGCCCAATGTCCGTCCGAAACTTGCGCCAGTGGCGGCAAACTGCGGGCGCACTCTTCCACCCGAAACTCGCAGCGCGGCTCAAACGGGCATCCCGGCGGAACCGCGTGCAGCGGTGGCACGCTGCCTTCGATGGTCTCGAGCGGACGGTTGCGATCCGTCTTCAAGGTGGGCACGGCGTTGAGCAAGTCCGCGAGTGTAAGGATGCGCCGGGGCCTCGAATATGTCGCGCTTTCGATCCCAACTCCACCAGGTTGCCGGCATACATGACGGCCACCCGGTCGGCGACCTGCGAAACCACGGCCAGATCGTGCGAAATAAACAGCATGGTCAGGCCAAACTTGGCCCGCAGTTCGGCCAGCAGTTCAAGAATCTGCGCCTGGATGGTGACATCGAGCGCGGTGGTGGGCTCGTCGGCGATCAGCAGCCGGGGACGGTTGACGATGGCCATGGCGATCATCACGCGCTGCCGCATGCCGCCTGAAAGCTGGTGCGGATAATCTCGGGCCCGGCGTTCGAAATCGGCAATCCCAACTTCATTCAAGGCGATCAGGGTCCGCTTCCAGGCCTCATCTTTCCCGACTTGATTGTGGGCGAGAACCGCCTCGGCAACCTGATCGCCGACCCGCATGACCGGATTCAGGGCGGTCATCGGCTCCTGAAAAATCATGGCGAGCTGAGAACCGCGCAGAGGACGCATCGCCGCGTCGGACAGTTGCAGCAGGTCTTGAGTTCCGGCGCCGTTGCCAAATCGGATTTCGCCACGGGTGCGCGCGTGCGGAGGAAGCAGGCGCATCAAGGCCAGCGAAGTCACCGATTTTCCGGAGCCCGATTCGCCCACCAGCCCCAGCACTTCGCCCGGGGCAATGGAAAAACTGAGGTCGCGAACCGCCACGAGGTTGCTGCTTCCCCCGGCGCCTGGAGCGGGGGAATTCGACGACAAGATTCCGGACCTCGAGAAGATCAGCCATGTCAAGTGTGCGCCTGCGTTCCGCCGCTGTCCGGAGGGACACCGCCAGCACCCACCCTTTTCGCCAATAGCGCGAAAAGGATGGGGCACCCGGCGCGTCGTGCCATCCACTCCGAATCTACTGCCCCAGAATCAGCGGCAAGCCATTCTTGCTGTTGCCAATCACGACCACTTTGGCGTTTGAACTCTTGGCCAGACTCTCGGTCGCCTCAATGCCCTTCCACTCCAGCAGTTGCGGGCTGATTCCCTGGGCGACGATCTGCTGGAAGTCGCGAATGCCGGCGGCTTCAATGCGCTTGCGCTGCGCCTCCTGCGTTTCCTTCTGCAGGCGAAAGCTCATCGCCAACGCTTCCTGCTCGGCCTGCTGTTTCGATTCGATGGACGACTTCAGCGTGGCCGGCAACTGGATGTCGCGCAAGAGCACGCTCTCCACCAGGACTCCGCGCTGTCCCAATTTGTCGCTGAGCTGTTCGTAAATCTGTTTGGCCACCATTTCCCGCTCGCCGGTGTAGAGGGCATTGGCGCTGTGCGAAGCGGTCGCCTCCCGGATGGCCGCGCGCAAATTTGGTTCGACCAGAACCGCCATGTAGTTGGGCCCGATCTTCTGGTAGACCTCGGCAGCCTTCTCCGGATTGAGGTGATAGATGAGCGAGGTATCGAGGTTCATCACCAGGCCTTCGCTCGAAGGCACGCTGGCGGATTCCTTGAGCTCCTGGGTGCGAATGGAGAGCTCGTGGCTGGCCTTGAAGGGATTGATCAGATGAACGCCCTCGGGCAGCACCTCTCCCGTCACCCGTCCAAACAAGGTGAGCACGCCGACATGGCCGGAATCCACGCGGGCGACCGAAGCGAAGATCATGATTACCAGCACGAACGCGGCCGCCGCGATCCCGAACAGCCGCAGTACGGAGCCGGAATTGGCATCGATCACGTGGCCGCGTGGCTCATTGAATATGGTCATAGGATTCCCTCCCCGGCGATTGTATGCCAACTAGAGAATGTGCCAAGTGGCACGTGTGGTCGCGGGCGACTCGCCCGCGAATACAAAATCAAAAGTGGCGGGCGAGTTGCCCGCGACCACACAAACACATCCCTCTATGTCAAAAACCCGCGTGACGATTGATTTCTCCGGAAATTTTCACAAGCGCACGGCTGGGCGACAATCAAGCGTTTCGCGCTACATACGAACCGAATTGTCCAAGAAATCGCAATGCTCCCAACGCCGCCAGCACGGCCCGCCGCGCCCGATGCACCAATTCCGGTCACCCCCTTGTGGACAGGCTGCACTCGATTGCATGCAAACGAGATAAATCGGGGCATTTTTTATTGACTATAAAAATGAAAGGAGTAAAAACAACCTCGTTCTTTGACACGTTCTGAAGTTTACCCGGTTGGTGCGGCGTCCGGGGCTCAAGCGAGGTCACTCTGAAGCATCGCAAGATGAGTCAGGGAGGGTCAGCAAGGGTCTATAGCCAAGCGCTGGTCGAGGCGAACAGGAACACCCGTCAAAGGCAAGATAGAGTCCCGAGGCGTTGAACAGTTTTTCCGGTTGGCGGTAAGCCCGGAGCCCAAGCACAGATCGCGCGCCGTCGTCTTCGCAAGAAGACCACGAATGCAGGTCAGCAAGGGTCTAAAGCGAGCTACTGGCCGAGACGAACAGGTTCAACATCACTTCGGGACTCTTAATTTTTTGGTGCCTTCCGAATTTCTCATGGCGACATCCTCAAAAGTCTCGCGACTCGATGCTTCTGGTGTGCCCGCACGTTCCTCTCGGGAGAAGATCGCACCGCCCCCGAGGTTGGACTTTGCCGACAATCCGAACCATTATCGTGGAAATCGAGTTGGGAAAGCTAAGCCTCGGGTCGCGCGTGGTTTCGATCTCTCGCCGCGGTTCGTGTTAGAGCTGTCGCTGGAATGCGAGACAGCGCAGATCCTGGATCCCGACTTCGGAGAATGCGACGGCTCTGGCAGTCAGCTGAATCCCAATCCTGACAGTGATATTGGAAACGCTCAGGATGACAGCTCACCCGTCTGACATTTGAACCTGCGCTCCCCGGGCCTTATACTTGCAGCCCGCGATGAAGGTCGTAGTGATCATTCCGGCGGCGGGCTTGGGGACACGCATGAGCCCCGTCTCCGATGCCAAGAGCAAGAAGCCCGCGGCGTCCAAACAATTCTTCGAGATTGGGGGAACGCCGATCCTCATCCACACTCTGCGAAAGTTCGCCGCCAGCCCGGAGGTCGCGGAAATTTACGTGGCCCTGCGGGCCAACGAGATCGCCGGTTTCCGCGCCCGTCTGCAAGCGGACAAGGATCTTTCGCGAAAGAAAATTGAACTGGTGGAGGGCGGCGAGCATCGCCAGCAATCCGTGGCCAACGCGATTGGCGCAGTCTCGGCCGACCCGGACGATATTGTTCTGGTGCACGACGCGGTCCGTCCCTTTGTCACCGCAGAAATCATTCACGAGGTGATCGAAGCCGCGCGAAAGTATGGTGCGGCCATCGCCGGAATGCCGGCCATGGATACGATCAAGGAAGTGCAACGCACCGCGGAAGGCGCCGTGATCACGGCGACGGTCCCGCGCGAGCGAGTGGTGATGGCCCAAACTCCGCAGGGTTTTCGGCACAGCGTGCTGAAGAAGGCCTTCGATGAAGCCACGGCGGACGGGTTTCTCGGCACCGATGAGGCGTCGCTGGTCGAGCGTTCAGGGCATGAGGTCGTGGTGGTGATGGGCTCGCCGCGAAATATCAAGATCACGACGCCTGCGGATATGGAACTGGCGGAGTTCTTCCTGAAACGGTAATAGCGGCCACGGATTTTCGTGCCAACGACGAACGACCAGCAACTGACGACCAGACTGGAAACCTTGAAACCAGAAACTCGCATCGGCTACGGCTGGGATTCTCACGAATTCAAACGCGGCATTCCGTTGAAGATTGGCGGCCTTACGCTGCCGCATCCGAAGGGGTTGGGCGGGCACTCTGACGGCGATGTGCTTTTGCACGCCATCACGGACGCCTTGCTGGGCGCGGTCGCCGCTCCCGATATCGGTTCGCTCTTTTCTCCGTCGGACCCGCGCTGGAAGGGCGCCGACTCTGCGCTTTTCCTGGCGGAGGCAGTCAAGCGAGTGCATGCGGCTGGCTATGCGGTGGTCAATCTGGATTCGACCCTGATTCTGGCTGCACCCAAGATTGGCCCGCACGCGGCCGCGATTCGAGCCCACGTGGCTGAATTGCTGGGGATCCCTGCGGATTGCGTCGGCGTGAAAGCCAAGACTCCGGAGGGCATGGGGACGGACAATGCTGCGATTGCGCATGCCGTGGTGTTGCTGGAGAAGACAGCTGTGAAGCGTGCGCCGAGGAAATCCGGCATATGATCATGTAGGCGCGAGCGTCCTCGCTCGTGCTGAGCTGTCCGTGGCGCTGCCGCACGAGCGGGGCGCTCGCGCCACATTTATTTCAACGACGCGCCGCTTCTACCAGGGCGCGAAAGATTGCCCGCGAGCCTTCGTCATCTTCGACTGAACGTTCCGGGTGCCACTGCACGGCCAGGACAAAGTGATCGGGAGACGTTCCCTCTAGCGCCTCGATGATTCCGTCCTGCGGACATCGGGCCACGACGCGAAGTCTGTCGCCGATTTCCTCCGCTGACTGATGATGACTCGAGTTGACCGCGACGGAAACGTGCTTTTCCTTTCCGTCCGGAGCGACAATCCTGCCTATTCTCGAGCCGGAATCAACATCTACGGTGTGGGCGATCCGCACATCCCGTCCGGCTTCATGATTGACCGGCGACTCGATATGCTGCAAAAGCGTTCCGCCGTGAAACACGTTCAAAGTTTGTAACCCGTAACAGATGCCGAGAATGGGCTTGCGCAGGTTGTAAGCATCGCGCAGAAGAAGATCATCGACGGTGTCCCGCGCGGGATCAGCGGGCGCGGTCCTGGCGTTGCGGGGTGCATCGTACTTCGTCGGGTCTATATCCGCCTTGCTTCCGGGCAACAGTACAGCATCGCAGCCCTCGATTAGTTTCGTGACTTCCGCGGGCGACTGGTCCAACGGGATGCGAACCGGTTCTCCGCCAGCCATCTCGACCGCATGCACGTACTGCGGGAAGGCCCGCTCGGCGTACTCCGAGTCGGTCGAGTGGGGAACGGGAATGGCGATGCGCGGAGGCATGGAACGATTGTAGCGTCACGCGAGGTTCGCAGGACCCACGTTGCGTCTGAAGACCGCCGGCCCAAGCGGAGCTTGGACCGCGCACCCTCGAGAGTGGAAGTTGCTAGAGCAGGAGATCTCCGCGATAGATCAGTTCGCCATCGATCATCCGCGCTTCGGCGAGCAGCTTGTGGGGCTTTACCGGGCCGGTGCCGTCAATGTGAAGAACTTCATGTCCATGGGCTGTCAGCCAGTCCGATACCAGCATGCGATGGCACTGGAAATAGACGCGCTCGGCGCACATGTAGGCGGTGCGTGAGATCTCGGCCATCCCGACCAGGTCGGCAGCGGCGTGCTGGAATTCCTCGGTGAGCATGTAGTCGGCGTAATTGCGGAAGCTGGAGTTGCGCAGCGCGATGTTGGGGGAGTCATCGCGGATGGCTTTGCGTCGTCCACCGAGTTCTTTCATCCAGACGTATTGGATTCCGGCCGCGGGCAGAGTTTTCTCCAGCGATTCGCGGTTGAAGTGAGGCAGGCGGCGCGACATCGGGAACGAACGAATATCAGCCAGCGTCGAGATGGAATGGGCGTGCAGAGCCTCGATCAATTCATCGAGAGTGCGAGTGGAATGGCCGATGGTGTAGAGGGTCGCCAAGTGATCACAGCGCTCGCAGAGCTGCGATTACGTTCTCGTCCTGCTCCGGGAACACGGTGCGCAGATCCAACAGCACCCGGCCTTCTTCTACGCGAGCGATGACTGGCGGCTCCGAAGCCCGCAGGCGTGCGGATATTTCATCCGCGCTCAGGCCCTCGCGCGTCACCGCCAGCAGCCTGGTCGGCAGCACTGCCGAGGGAGCTGCGCCGCCACCAATCACGGATTCGCCGTCAATAATTTCAACCGTCAGTTCCGCGACCGGGACTTTCGTCGCGACTGCCGCTGTCCGCCGGCTGATTTCGTCTTTGGACAAATGCATCATGCGCAGCGCGGGAATCGCGTCGTGGTCATGCTTCACGTAGGCCAGCAGCGTGGCCTCGAGTGCGGCGTAGGTCAGCTTGTCCACGCGAAGGGCGCGGAACAGGGAGTTGGCCCGCATACGGGCGATAAGATCGCTCGCGGCCGCTGAGAATGCCGGCTTGCGGTCCGCCCAGCAGCTTGTCGCCGCTATAGCTGACTACATCCGCGCCGGCGTGGAGGCTGTCCAGCACACCTGGTTCGCCGCTGACTCCGATGCGTGCGCAGGTCGAAGAGCGCGCCGCTGCCCAGGTCTTCCATCAGCGGAATGTTTCGTGTGCGGGCCAGGGCAGCCAGTTCCTCGATCGCCGGTTGCTCGGTGAATCCGGTGATCTGGAAATTAGAGCGATGCACGCGCAACAACAGCCGGGTCTTTTCATTGATCGCTTGCTCGTAGTCGGCCACCCGGGTGCGGTTGGTGGTGCCGACCTCGCGCAGGGTGGCGTTCGACTTCGACATGACATCCGGGATGCGGAACGATCCACCGATCTCGACCAGTTCTCCGCGCGAGACGATGACTTCTCCGCCCTCGGCCAGGGTGTTCAGCGCCAGCAGGACGGCGGCGGCGTTGTTGTTGACGACGATGGTCGAGATCTCGTGTGGGGCGCGGGTGCCCTCGCCCGCGAAGCCTTCATTCAGCAGCTTGCGAAACAGACGGTCCACGTGGACGTCGCGCTTGCCTCGGTCGCCGGTCTCTATATCGAACTCCAGGTTGGAATATCCGGAGGAAGCATCGCGAATATGTTCCAGCGCGGAGGCTGCCAGCGGGGCGCGTCCCAGGTTGGTGTGGAGGATGACGCCGGTCGCATTGATGACCGGACGCAGCGAGTAAGTCAGCGATTGCCGAACCTGGCGTTCGATTGCGTCCGAGATTCCGGAAAGAGCGAGGTCAACCGCGGCTGCGTCCAGTCTTGCGGCTGCAATCTCAGCCCGCAAGCGGGTGAGCACGGCGCGGGCGGCATCGGTTACGGAGGGCGAGCCTTCGCTGGCAACGATGGCGGCTAAATCGGGGCGGTGCAGCAACTCATCGACGGATGGAAGTTTGCGGTAGAGATCGGCTTTGGAAGTCGTCGGCACCGGGATGATTATCCCATCCGGTGCGCTGGAAGCCAAAGGCCGCTTTGCGACGAAAGGCACGAAATCCACCCGGGCGGTGAGTGCGAAGCTCAGGCGCTAAAAGTCGCTGCGGAGCTTCGCAGGCTTACGGCTTCGTGATACTTCGTGCCCTCCATTTCGCTGTTGGGCGAATTTTCGGTTGGACCGTGAAACAGGTTGCTTAACGTCCTACGATCTTGCTCTTCAACCCGGCGATGGCGCTTACCACTTCTCCTTGTTCGCGGGCGGGTACTTTGAACTTGTTCAGGGTGTCGCCCAGGGCCTTGACTGCGATGTTCCAGTCCTCTTCCGTGATGTTCAGGCCGGTGTGCGCGGTTTCCATGTCGCGTCCGGTGTACTTGCAGGGGCCGCCGGTGGCTACGCACAGGAAGTCCACGACGTGCTGGCGGACTTTGGTCTTGGAATCGGTGCTCAGGCCCACAAAGAAGCGGCTCTCTTTGGGATCAGTGAGCAGGCGGCCGAGGAAGTCGTCGGTGACGGCGGCCAGGGCGTCGTAGCCTCCCAGGCGCTTGTACAGCGAGTCCTGGGCAGCGGCCTGGGGTGCAGCCGGGGTTGGGGGGAGAGGTGCGGCAAGGGTGTTCAGCACGCTGGCTGAAATGAAGCCCAGCATGAGAGCCACCAACAGGGAATGCCGGAAAGTTCTTGGCATGGCGGATCGTCTCCTTCAGAGATGTGATTTGTTTGGGCCCACATCAAATACGGGAGAGAACACTTTCCGGATTTAAGGGGTGGTTGTCAAATTGATTGTGTGGCGCGGGCGCCCCCGCCCGCGAAAGCCTGAAGGGAGAACGAGGCTGGAAGGTCAAGTAAATCAAATTCAAAGTCAAAAGCAGCGGGCGAGGGCGCCCGCTCCACACACACCCGAACTACCCGACCTCTACCAGGCCGTAGGTTTTCTGCCAGTGGGTGCGCATGTGGCGTAGGGCGCGGTCGATTTCTTCCTGCGATACTTCTTCGCTGGGGCCGGCCAGGACGGCTGCGGCTTCGCGCTTGGCGGCTTCCAGAAGTTGGCGGTCGCGGATCAGGTTGGCGACCTGGAAGCTGGGCATGCCGGCCTGGCGGGTGCCGAAGAACTCGCCCGGGCCGCGCAGTTCGAGATCGAGTTCGGCGATCTGGAAGCCGTCGGTGGTGCGGACCATGGCGTCGAGGCGGCGTTCGCCATCCTCGGAGATTTTTCCGCCGGTCATGAGAATGCAGAAAGATTTGGCTGCGCCGCGGCCGATGCGTCCGCGGAGCTGGTGTAGCTGGGAGAGGCCGAAGCGCTCGGCGTGCTCGATCACCATCACGGTGGCGTTGGCCACGTCGACTCCGACTTCGATCACCGTGGTCGAAACCAGAATGTCCACCTCGCCCTTTTGGAAGCGCCGCATGACGTCTTCTTTCTGATCGGGGTGCAGGCGGCCGTGCAGGAGTTCGACTCGCCGATCGGGGAAGATTTTCTTGCTGAGCTCTTTGTGCATCTTGAGCGCGGCTTTGAGTTCGGTCTCTTCGTTTTCCTCGATGACCGGATACACGACGTAGGCCTGGTGGCCGGCGGCGACCTGCTTGCCCACGAATTGCCAGACTTCGTCGGCGCGATCGTCGGAGATGCGGCGGGTGACGATGGGGGTGCGGCCGGGCGGCATTTCGTCGAGGACGCTGATGTCGAGGTCGCCGTAGAGAGTCAAAGCGAGAGTGCGCGGGATCGGCGTGGCGGTCATGACCAGGACGTCGGGCTCGCCCGGAGTTGCCGAGCCTTGCTCGGCTGGGCGGACGAGGGCGTCCGCCCCTACGTGGTTCGTGGCGGCGGGTGGCCATTGCTGCTTCCTTCGTCTGTCGATTTCTTCATCAGCTTGAAGCGTTGCATGACGCCGAAGCGGTGTTGTTCGTCGACGATGACCAGTCCCAGTTTGGCGAACTCGACTTTTTGCTCGATCAGGGCGTGGGTGCCGATGACCAGTTGTGCGTTGCCCTGGGCGATGTGGCGGCGGATTTCGCGTTTGCGGTCTTCTTCCACCGAGCCGGTCAGGAGGACGATCCGGTATCCGGCATTCTCCAGAATTCGACGGGCGGAAAAATAGTGCTGCTGGGCCAGGATTTCGGTGGGCGCCATGAGCGCGACCTGGTATCCGTTTTCCATGGCGATGATGGCCGCCTCGAAGGCCACGATGGTCTTGCCCGAGCCGACGTCGCCTTGCAGCAGACGCCGCATGGGAAAAGGCTTTTCCATGTCGGAGGCGATTTCCTTGAGCACGCGCTTCTGCGCCGCCGTGGGATGGAAGGGCAGAATCTTTTTGATCGCTTCGCGTGCCCGATTGTCGAGGTTGAACGCGATTCCGGTTTGCGCCTTCTGCTCGCGGCGTTTGAGTTCGAGTCCCAACTCCAGGAAGAAGAGTTCTTCGAAGATCAGCCGGACGTGAGCCGGGGTGCGCGAGGCCTGCAGGTCCTGAAGGCTCTCGCCGGGATCGGGCCAGTGGACTTGTCGCAGCGCGTCCTGCGGCGAGATCAGGCTCAGGTGGTTGCGCACGGCGGTTGGAACCGGATCCGTGACTTGCGGCGAGAGATTCTCCAGCACGGTGTGGATGATGCGCCGAAACCAGCGCGGAGTGAGGCGTCCCTGGCCGGCGGACTCGTAGATGGGGACGATCCTGCCGACTTCAAGCGATGCGGCGGCTTTCTGTTCTCCGCCTTCGGTGTCGTCGGAGGAGTCGCCGAGAATTTCAAACTGCGGCTGCACCAGTTGCAATTCTCCGCCGCGTTCCTGCTCCACTTTGCCGTACAGCGCCACAAGTTGTCCGGGCTTGAAGCGATCTCGCAGATAAGTGCCGTTGAACCAGATGCACTTCAATCGGCTTCTGCCCTGGCCGGCGGTCATCTGAAAAATGGGCATGCGGCGGGTGCGGAACAGTCCCGAGGTGCGGACCTCGGCGATGACCGTGGCCATCTCGCCCACACGCAGTTCGGAAATCCCACGCGGGTTCACGCGATCTTCGTAGCGGAAGGGCAGGTAATGAAGCAGATCGTCGACCGTGTGGATGCCCTTGGCGCCCAACACCTCGGCCAGGCGAGGGCCGATGCCCTTTACATATTGGACCGAGGTGGAAAGCTCCAGCATCGTAGCGATGTTAGCAGGATCAGTAGTTGGTCGGGGGCCCTCAGCCCGCCGCAAAGCGGCGCGGAGAATGTAGCCCAGGGCGGAAGCCGGGTAAGACGGATCGATGCTGAAAAGCCGAAGGGCGAAATCAGAACGTCATCGGGTCACACTACCGTGCAGCCACCCGGGCTTGCCCAGGCTACATCTGCGCCGCTTCGCAGCTTGCCCTACGTTACTTTGGGAACATCGGTCAGGCATCCCGTGCGGGTTACAATCCGGCTGGGCTCATGCAGAAAATCGCCATCCTTTACGACGCCAGCCAGGCGGTGCTGTCCACGTTTGACCTGGACGAGGTGTTGCAGCGCATCCTGGTGATTGCGCAGGACTATTTCCATCTGCAGAACGTCGCTATCCTATTGCTGGATAAGGACACAGATCAGCTTTGCACCCGCTCCCAGATCGGCGGCGAGCAGGGATTTGACAAGGTCACGGTGAGCATTGGGACAGGACTGATCGGCACCGCCGCCCAGAAGAAGCGTCCTCTGTACGTGCCGGACTTCACCAAAGAAAGCCGCTACAAGCCGTGGGGAAAGAAGACCCGTTCTGAACTGGCGATTCCTCTCATGGTGCGGGACGAAGTAGTCGGCGTGCTGGATTGTCAGAGCGAAAACCCGGACCACTTTGATTCCGAAACCGTCGATCTGTTGACCCTGTTTTCCACCCAGGCCTCGATGGCCTTGCAGAATGCCCGGCTGTATTCGCTGGAACGGCGGCGGGCGTCGCAACTCGAGGCGATCAACACCGTCGCGCGCGAAACTACGGTCGTGCTGGACGTGAAAGAACTGCTGTCGAAAGCCTGCGCGAAGATTCGTCCGGCGTTCGAGGTTTCGCACGTTTCGATGCTGGTCAAGGAAGACGAGGACCTGGTGCTGCAGGCGCACCATGGCGACCTGACGCTGCGCATCCCGGAGGGCGGAAAGGTGCCGGCGGGGGCAGGTCTGTGGGGGCAGGCCCTGCGCGAGAGCAAGACAGTGATCGAGAACGACGTAAAGACCGACCCGGATTTCGTGGGCATCTATCTGGAATCGGGCTTCCCGGATGTGCATTCCGCTGGTTTCCTTTGGGCAGACCCTGGGCGTTCTCGTGCTCGACAGCGTCCGGTCCGGCTGCTTCAATGTCAGCGACATTCAATCACTGGAATCGGTAGCCGACATCTGCGCGACTGCGATTCAGAATGCTCACTACGTGGAACGGGTCAAGCGTCTGGCGTATCTGGACGGCCTGACCGGAATCTTTAACCGCCGTTACTTCGAACTTCGAATCGAGGAAGAACTGGAGCGGGCCCGCCGGTTTAACTCCGGCATGGCGGTGATCATGGTGGACATTGACCAGTTCAAGAGGCTGAACGATGAATTTGGCCATTTGCTGGGCGATGAAGTGCTGCGCCAGGTGTCCTCGATCTTCTCGCAGCAGCTGCAGGAAGATTGACGTGGTCTGCCGTTACGGAGGAGAAGAGTTCGCCGTCCTGCTCTCCCAAACCAGCCAGCAGCACGCCCTGGGCGTAGCCGAGAAGCTGCGGCGAATGGTGGATAGCTGGCAATTTCCCGGAGTGCCGCGATCGGTCACGATCAGTGCCGGGGTGGCGACCTGTCCGGATCATGGGAGCACGCGCGAGGAGTTGGTGAAGGCGGCGGACGCCGGCTTGTATGCCGCAAAGCAGGCGGGAGAATTGTGTGCGGGAAGCGTCGGTTCAGGGGGGCGTTGGGAATCGGGAGAATGCTCGTCGGCCTCGCTAGCCAGAACCAAGCGGTGCCTGTCGCGCTCGGCTGTCCGGTCGTTGAGCCGTAGCTCGACATTCTTTCGCCCTTTCAGGGCCGCGCCATCTCGCCGCACCCGGTGGCGCCTGTCCCCACTCCTGCGCTTCGCATCGCCACCGGCATAAGCTAGAGTCAGAGCAGAGCTAGAGCAGAGCCAGAGCTACCCCTGTTGTAAACTCCACTGCAGTGTCATCCACCGACCAGCTTGGATTCAGCTTCAAACCTCCCGACCGCCGCGTTTGGACGGTGTCGCGATCTGGTGGCGGCGGTCCGCACTCACATTGAGCGCGAGATATGGCGATGCCTGGGTCGAAGGCGAGATCTCGAACTTCCGTGCGCATGACTCGGGACATCTGTACTTCACTTTGAAGGACCAGAACTCGCAGATTCGTGCGGTGATGTTCCGGTCGCAGGCGCGGCTCTTGCGGTTTCGCCCCGAGAACGGCATGCAGGTGGTGCTGCGCGGGCGAGTCACCATCTACGAAGATCGCGGCGAACTGCAGATTTCAGCTGAGTACCTTGAGCCCAAGGGTGCGGGCGCGCTGCAGATTGCGTTCGAGCAACTCAAAGCCAAGCTCGAGGCGGAAGGGTTGTTCGACGCCGCCGTAAGAAACCGATTCCTACCTTGCCTGCGCCGGATCGGCATTGTGACTTTGCCGCAGGCGGCTGCGCTGCGCGACATTCTCAACATTCTTTACGGCGACATCATACCGCCGGTATTCTCGATCTTTCCGGCGCAGGTGCAAGGCGAGTCCGCGGGCGCGGAAGTAAGCGCGGTAGTTCGCTACTTCAACCAGGCGCGCAGCGTGATGTCATCATCGTGGCTCGGGGAGGAGGTTCTCGCCGAGACCTGGCCGCGTTCAATAACGAGGCGTTGGCGCGGTCGTTGCCGCGTCGGAATTCCGGTGATATCGGCAGTGGGGCACGAGACCGACTTCACCATTATCGATTTCGTGGCTGACCTGCGGGCTCCGACGCCTTCCGCCGCGGCCGAGTTGGTGATCCGTTCGGCCAGGAAGTCGAGGATCAGGCTGAGGGACTGCGCCAGCGACTGGTTCGCGCGGTGCGCTACCGTTTGCTGATGGGGCGGCAGGCGCTTACTGAAATCGCCCAGCACGGCGCGTTTGGACGCATGGTGGATGTCATCAACCGGCGCCAGCAGAGACTCGATGAGTTGAAGAACCGGCTGGACCGTGCGGAGCGGCAGATTCTGGAGCAGCATCGGCGGCGGCTGGAGTCGGCGGCGGCAGTGGTCCGGCACTACGACGTGCGCCGCATGTTGCCGGAATTCATCAGGAACTCGATGCCCGTGTGGCTGCGCTCGCGGCCACCGCCCGGACGCTGTTGTTACGGCGGCGAGGG